>USQQ01000031.1 GCA_900556875.1 uncultured Collinsella sp. | reverse complement strand
GGCCTGGTCATCCCGGGCGTGGGTGCGTTCTATGACGCGATCGCCTTTATGCGTCAGAGCGGCGAGGAGGTGGCCGTGCTCGATGCCGTTGCCGCCGGAACTCCGCTGCTCGGCATCTGCCTGGGCCTTCAGCTGTTTTTTGAGCGCGGCAACGAGGGCGTGCCTGCGAACGAGGACGCGGACGCGGACGACGATGCCTCCGAGCAGGCCGGTGGTCCCTGGGTCGATGGCCTGGGCATCATGCGTGGCTCGTGCACGCACCTGGAGTCGAGCCGTCTGAAGGTCCCGCACGTGGGCTGGGACCAGGTGCGCATGACGCCCGCCGGTGCGGCCGATCCGTTGCTTGCCGGTTTTGCCGAGGGCGCCAACATGTATTTCACTCACAGCTACGCGGTGGCCGACGACGTCGATGCCGCCGATGTGTTGGCGCGCACGCACTATACACGGAGCTTCCCGTGCATCGTGCGCCACGGCAACGTGTGGGGCTGCCAGTTCCATCCCGAGAAATCCTCTGCGCTGGGTCAGCGCATCCTTAAGAACTTCGTGAGCATCGTCGAGGGGGCCGGCCGATGATTCTGTTTCCCGCAATCGATTTGATCGGCGGCAAGGTCGTGCGCCTGGAGCGCGGCGACCGGAGCCGCTGTAAGGTGTATTCTGACGACCCCGTGGCCGTTGCCCGCTCCTTTGCCGAGCAGGGCGCGAGCTGGGTGCACGTCGTCGACCTGTCCGCTGCCTTTGGCGAGGACGAGGACGCGTGCGCTGCCAACTTGGCAGCGATTAAGGCCATCTGCGGCGTCGACGGTCTGTCCGCGGACGTGGGCGGCGGCGTTCGTTCGCTCGCGCGCATCGACGAGCTGGCCGGCTACGGCGCGCGTCGCATCGCGCTAGGCACGGTGCTCGTGACCGAGCCGGGATTTGCCGAGGTGGCGGCGCAAGGCTTTGGCGAGTTACTGGTGGCAGACATTGCCGCCCGTGACGGCCAGGTCAAGGTGAATGGTTGGCGCGACGGCGCGGGTGTGGCGCTCGACGACGCCGTGGCGCAGCTCACCGAGCTGGGCTTTAAGCATCTGGTGTATACCGACATCGCGCGCGATGGCATGCAGACGGGCATCGACGTGGCGGCGTATCGCCATGTGGCCGAGGTCGCGGGCTTTCCCGTCGTGGCTTCGGGCGGCATCTCGACGCTCGACGATATCCGCGCACTGGCCGCGGTGGGCGAGGATGCCATCGAGGGTGCCATTACCGGTCGTGCGCTCTACGAGGGCAACTTTACGCTGGCCCAGGCGTTGGCCGCCGCCCGAGGGAAGGAGTAGCCCATGCTTGCCAAACGCGTGATTCCCTGTCTGGATGTTAAGGACGGCCGCGTGGTCAAGGGCGTCAACTTTGTGAGCCTGCGCGATGCTGGCGACCCGGTGGAGCTGGCGCGCGCCTACGACCGCGAGGGTGCAGACGAGGTCGTCTTCCTGGACATTACCGCGACGAGCGACAACCGCGCGACGACCATCGAGATGGCGGCGCACGCGGCCGAGGAGCTCGCTATTCCCTATACCGTGGGCGGCGGTTTCCGCGACTTGGCGGGCATGCGAACCATGGTTGCCGCCGGTGCCGACAAGGTGTCGCTTAACTCTGCCGCCGTGCGCGATCCGTCGTTGATCAGCCAGGCCGCCGCGGCGTTTGGCAGCCAGGCCGTGGTCGTGGCGATTGATGCCAAGCGCGTGGGCCTGCCCGGTCAGCCGGATGCCGACAAGTGGGAGGTCTTCACGGCGGGCGGTCGCAACGCCACGGGTATCGATGCGGTGGCGTGGGCCGAGGAAGCGGCTCGTCGCGGCGCCGGTGAGATCTTGCTCACCAGCATGGATCGCGACGGCACCAAGGCTGGCTTCGACCTGGCACTCACCCGCGCCGTGGCGCGCGCGGTGCCGATCCCGGTGATCGCAAGCGGCGGCGTGGGCACGCTCGAGCATTTTGCCGAGGGCGTGATCGAGGGCGAGGCCGATGCCGTGCTGGCGGCCAGCGTCTTTCACTTTGGAACTTTCAGCATTCGCCAGGTGAAGGAGTATATGGCCAGCCAAGGCATCCCTGTGAGGCTGGACTTCTAGTGCTGCGGCTTGCCCAGGCACCGCATCTTGCCGCTCAAACCGTCGCTCGCGTACCAAAGTACGCGTCGCTCCTCTTTCGCGGCAACCTGCGGCACCTGGACAACCCTCGCCGACCTGTGGGATTTCGTTTGTTACTTGGGAGAAATGATGACTGAGGTAATAAATGCTACCGAGCTTAAATACGACGCCCGCGGGCTGATTCCTTGCGTGGTTCAGCAGCATGACACCGGTGAGGTGCTTATGGTTGCTTGGATGAACGAGGAATCGGTGGGGCTGACGCTCAAGACCGGGACCACGTGGTTTTGGAGTCGCAGCCGTCAGGAGCTCTGGAACAAGGGCGCGACGAGTGGCAACATGCAGGAGGTCAAGGAGCTCTGGGCCGACTGCGATAGCGATACGCTGCTGGTCAAGGTGGACTCACCGGGCCCGGCCTGCCATACCGGCAACCGTACCTGCTTCTTTAAGCGCGTGGAAGGGGGAGTGCGATGAAAGTCGTGACGCCGTTCGAGGTCGCCGAATGCAACACCGAGCTCCTCCGCGCGGGCGTGCCATGCCGCGTGCACCTGACTGATGCCTGCGGGGCGCAGTCGCTTTGGCTCGAGGCCGAGAAGGAAAGGCTCGATGAGGCCCATGCCGTCATCGTCGAGTTCTTTGAGAAAAAGGGCGCAAAGCCTCGGTTCGATGAGGCCGGTACCTACTTTACGCTGCAGTAACGAGAGGAAATAACCATGGGAGTCAGAACAGCTAACGTGCAGCCGGGAAACATCGGTGAGACGCTGACGGGACTGGCCGAGGTGATTCACAGTCGTCGCGACGCATCGCCGCAGGAGAGCTATACCGCGCGTCTGCTGACCGACGTCGAGGACGAGCTGCTCAAGAAGCTTGCCGAGGAGGCGAGCGAGGTGATCATGGCCTGCAAGGATAACGACCACGATCACATCCGCTACGAGGCCGGCGACCTGATCTACCACCTGCTCGTGACGCTCGAGCGCTACGGCATCACCCTCGACGAACTGGCCGGCGAACTCAACGCCCGCCGCCACTAGTCATTGGGGACGTTCTTAAACGACTAGTTAGGCGAGGGGCGTGGATTCCCATTCGCCGGTGGGGTGGGGGATATCGAAGGCCCGGTAGCC
>USQQ01000030.1 GCA_900556875.1 uncultured Collinsella sp. | reverse complement strand
ATTTATTCAGTCCAAGTTTCGGGGCGCAGTTCACAGGCACCTTTGTGGTGGTTTTCGTTAACCCTTATATCGAGCGCAGAAGCCCGTCCAATGTGATCGGACGGGCTTTTTGGTGGGTATCATGGTTGGACGATCATTAGGAGGTTTCCCTACATGGAATTGTTTGAGCCGATTCTTCATTTCTTTGCACAACGATGGGTCCACAACATCATCTGGGCAGGTATCTTGGCCATCGGCACCGCCGTTGCCGCCAAGGTCGCGTCCAAGACCCTGCGCCACCTGCTTAACCGCGACGATAACCCACTCCCTTCATCCAGCATCTTCATCAACATCGCGCGCGCCGTCATATGGACGATCGGCGGCAGCTTTATCCTCGACAACTGCTTTGGCATTAACGCAAACGCCCTCGTCGCCGCTCTTGGCGTCGGCGGCATCGCCATCTCGCTCGGCTTTCAGGACACGCTGTCAAACCTCATCGGCGGCATGCAGGTGACGTTTATGGGCATTATCAAACCCGGCGACAATATCGAGGTCGGCGGCGTGTCGGGCGTGGTCCAAGATATCACCTGGCGCCATACGACCATCGAGGACGCCTGCGGGCAGACCATCATCGTCCCCAATTCAAACATCTCCAAGAACACGCTCGTGCACTTGATGCCCTTTGGGCGCGTTACCGTGCCCGTTGCCGTAAAGGACACGTCCAAGTGGGCCTCGCTGGATGCGCTGGCAGATGAGCTTACCGACGCCACCAAGGCCGCGGTGCTTCCCATCTCTGGCTTTGACAAGGAGCCGTACGTGCTCTTTAGTGAGATCGGCGACTTTGGCGTCAAGGGCAAAATCATCTTTATCGTCAGCGACGATAGCACCACCTTCACGGCAGCCGACGCCTGCATCCGCGCCATCGCCCCCATCATCGCCTAAAACCACCACAAAGGGGACAGGCACCTTTGTGGTGGTTTCGCATCGTGGTACCATGGTTCATATCGTTGTTTAAACGACTAAGGGAGTAGACACCATGGAAGAGGCCTATCGTCAAGCACGCAAGCGCGGCGAGCAGGGACGCCGTCACGCCATCAGCCAAAGCGAGCACCCGTACCTTACGGACCTCGATAGCCTCGTTGCCCAGCTCCCCTTAGGTCAGCGAGAGAGCGTCGGCCTAAGGGACATTCCGCTCGAAATGGTCGTCGGCACGGTTACCAAGGGTCGTCAGTCTGCCTTTTCGTGCAACTTTATGCCCCTGTTGCCATTTAACACCGAGTTCGCCCGCAAGTGGTCCAACCTCTACGACATCCAGGTGACCGAGGGCTATCGCGACCCCATCATCGTCACCGAGTTCATGCATCGGTTTTACGTCCAGGAGGGCAACAAGCGCGTCAGCGTCCTCAAATTCCTGGACGCCCCGACGGTTTCGGCCAAGGTCACCCGTCTCTACCCCAGCAAATGGGATTCCGTCGAAAGTCGCCTGTACGGCGAGTTCTGCGCGTTTTGGCGCGTCTGCCCCCTATACGAGATCGAGTTCTCGCGCGAGGGAAGCTACGAGACGCTCGCCAAGATGCTCGGCCAGGACCTTGTCGAAAAGTGGCCACAGAAAAAGGTCGACTACCTGCGCCACACCTTCCTACTCTTTAAACGCGCCTACCTGCGCGCCGGCGGCGACCATCTGGACATTACGCCCGCCGACGCCATGCTCGTCTACCTCAACGTGTACAACCAGGACCGCCTGCTGGATACGCCGACGGACATCGTCGTAAACCGCCTGTGCAAGATTTGGCGCGAGCTGATCATTGCCGGCAAAAATGACGAGGACAAGGTCGATCTTGTCGAGGCACCGAGCGTCGATGAGGAAGAGACACCCGCCAAGTCCACCTCCGGCGTGCTCAACTTCTTTATGGGCAAGACCGTCTACTCGGCTGCCAACCCCCTGCGCATCGCCTTTATCCATGAATTCCCCTGCGTTACGTCGAGCTGGGACAGCCTGCACGACCAGGGGCGCCAGTATCTCGACGAGCACTTTGGCGGCATCGTGCGCACCGAGGCATTCGAGGACTGCCACGATCCGGACATGTTCTACGCCGCCGTGGAAACGGCTGTCAAACATGGAGACAACGTCATCTTCTCGACCTCGCACCGTCTGATGGAATACACGCTCAGGGCAGCCGTTGAGTATCCCCAGGTGCGGTTTCTCAACTGCTCTATCGGCCTTCCCCACCAAAGCGTCCGTTCGTACTTTGGCAAGATGTACGAGGCCAAGTTCCTCCTGGGCGCCCTTGCCGCCAGTATGGCGGACAACCATCGCATTGGTTACCACGCGTCCGTCTTTGCGTCGGGCGCGCTTAGCGAGATCAACGCCTTTGCGATTGGCGCCTCGCTGCTCGACCCCCGCGCGCAAATTATCCTGACCTGGGGCGATGTGCCCGCCGGCGGTCTTGCCGAGGCCATGTGCCGCGAAGGCGTGAGCGTTATGACCGGCGCTGACATGTCCAAGTCGCTGGAGGACCCCACCGCCTACGGGCTTCACCGTCTGGTAAACGGCAAGGAAGTTACCGGTATTGCTATGCCGGTATGGAACTGGGGCCGTTACTACGAACTCATCGTACGCAGCCTACTGCACGGCACATGGGACGAGACCGCCGATGACCAGCAGGTGCGCGCCGTCAACTACTGGTACGGTATGAGCTCCGGCGTCATCGATATTCGCTACGCTCCGGGCCTACCCTATCAGACGCGTAAACTTGTGCAGCTGCTTCGCAACGGCATTGTCGAGGGCTCCATCAACCCATTTGGCGGCGAGCTCCACAGCCAGGACGGCGTGGTTCAGATTGAGGGCTTCCCTCCCCTGCCGAGTACGCAGATTGTCGAGATGAACTGGCTGGCTGACAACGTTATAGGCTCGATTCCGCAGCTCGATAACGAGCCGGAGGTCCGTGCCCTATGAATATCCTAGCCATTGCCGATGTAGAGGAGCGCTGCCTGTGGGAATGTTTTCGCAAGGAGCGCTTTGAGGACGTTGACCTGATTCTATCCGCAGGCGACCTGGATCCGGACTATCTTGAGTTTTTGGTCACCGTCATCAACAAACCGCTCATCTACGTGCGCGGCAATCACGACGACCGCTACGCACGTCATGCACCGGGCGGATGTATCTGCGTGGAAGACAGCGTGTACACGTACCGAGGGATTCGCATTGCGGGTCTGGGCGGTTCCATGCGCTACCGCGACGGCGCGAACATGTATACCGAGCGCGAGATGGCAAAACGCATGCGCAAGCTATCGCGAAAAATCGCACTGGTAGACGGATGCGATATTCTACTTACCCATGCGCCCGCCGCAGGTATGGGCGACCTGGAGGACTTACCGCATCGAGGGTTTGAGTGCTTTAACACGGCACTCGAGGCATGGAATCCCGACTACATGGTGCACGGACATGTACACCAATGCTATGGTCACGACTTTCAACGTGAGCGTCAGCACACATGCGGGGCAACGATTATCAACGCCTGCGGCTATACGCAGTTTGAGCTCGACGAGGCGCGCTACCCCATCCGTGGCTGGCAAGCAGCCTGGCTCAACTCGCAAACCATGCGCCGCGAGCTTAAGCTCCACGAGGCCATCGAGTCCTCTACCGCCAGAACACCCTGGTAACTGCCAACAACCACCACGAAGGGGATAGGCACCTTTATGGTGGTTTTGCTGACTCGTCCGACCTGTCCATCAAGGTGCTTGTGTAATTAACGAGAACACTCATTGTTTTGTAAGGACGGCGCTCACGTGCCGTCTTTTTTTGTCAACTTATGCAGTCTCGACCGTGTTGTATGTAGAGGGACCTCGCGAGACGCCTTCCCTATATCCACCACGACCAATTGGAGGTGACACTATGCCTGCACGCCGTAACCGCAATAGCACGCTCCGATGCGATGCCGATCAGATCGAGCGGGAAGCAAAGCGCTTGGTCGACACGTATTCCGACCTCATCCTTCGATTGTGCTATTCGGCCCTTGGATCCGCTGACGACGCTCAAGACATCTGCCAGGACACGCTGATCAAGATTCTCCAACGCACTCAACCGTTCGACTCGCTCGAACACGAACGTGCTTGGGTGATCCGAGTCGCACTGAACGCATGTCGCGATATCGGCCGTACGCACGCGAATCACCCGGTTGTCGACCTCGATTCGCTCCCCGATTTCTGCGCACCCGTAACACATACCGAGCAAGAATTTGCGCAACGCGACTGCGCCATTCTTTCCGCTGTCACGGCCCTGCCTCAAGCACAGCGCATCGCCATCTTTTTGCACTACTACGCAGGCATGAGCATCAGGGAAATCGCAGACGCCGTTCACGCGACGCCAGCTGCAACCGCCCAGCACCTTAGCCGCGGACGTGCGTCACTTCGGCTTTCCTTGAAAGGAGACCACAATGACTACGAATTCGAATGACTATCGCCACGCCCTGGAGCACATTTCGTTTACCGATAATGCGAAGCAGCACATGGCAAACTCGATTGCTCAGTCCGTCGCCTCAAGCGATGCGGCGACCGCTCAAAGCAATTTTAATGGCACGCGACGCAAGCCGCGCATCGCCCGCCATCCCGTAAGAACAGTCGCTCGCATTGCCGCTGTAACGGCAGTCCTCGCTATCGTCATTGGAGGCGCTGGCACGGCTATGGCAACAGGCGTCCTGCCGCTTCCTTCTGACATGCTTTCCGACATCTTTGACGGACCTGCTTCTCAAACCGAGATCATCGACCGTATTGGCCGGCCCGTCGGTGCTAGCTGCTCCAACAACGGAGTCACCGTGACCGCCGACGCCATCATGGGCGACAAGGATATGGTTACCATCGCCTATACGCTTACGTTCGACGATCCCGCTGCCCTGAAAAAGCTTTCCGAGCCGGGCGAGAACGGAACTATCGCCGGAGGTGTCGATGGAAACGTATACGTTGATGGCGAGCATGGCGGCCAAGGCCAATCATGGCTCATTGACAAGAACCCCAATGACTCCAGCATTCAATACTTTGCACAGTTCAGCGTTGAATCACCCGGCCTTATGGGCAGGACCGTCCGCACGCATATCAACTCTCTCGTTGTGCCACGTGCTGGCAAAGAGCTTCCCGAGTATAAGAAAATACTTACGGGCCCATGGGATCTTAAGTTCCAGCTGAATTACGAAGATACATCCGTTACGATTCCCGCGCCCAAATCGGTCAACTTTAACGGCACCAAGGCGACGATTCAAGAGGCCACCGTATCCTGCGTTGGCGTTTCAGTCCGCTACAACATAGATCGTTCCATCGAACACGACAACAACAGCGGCAAGATGTCTCAAAACATGGAGGAGTCTATGGATGCCGTTGGCAACATACCCCTCATCGTGACGTTCAAAGACGGTCATGTTGAGGACGCAACCAGCCACAGCGGCTATTTCGCAAATAAACTGGATAACGGCACCACTGATGTCCACAAGACCTGGCCGTTCTCGCAAGTTTGTGACACAGACAAGATTGCAAGCGTACAAATTGGCGATACGGTCATTCCCATGAATTCGTAACGCTACGTGGCTCGTATATGCACCCGGTTCCGCACTTCGCGTCTAAAGATGCGCTGTCATCGAGCAGCGTGAGCGCAAGGCCGCCCGTATGGTCGGCTGGGAACACCTCGTTGCGCTAAAAACCACCACGAAGGGGACCGTGAACTGCCTCCCATTTCTTGGACATCGGGAAATGGGAGGTTTTCCATGAGTAT
>USQQ01000029.1 GCA_900556875.1 uncultured Collinsella sp. | reverse complement strand
CTCGCACGGAGAGCACATTAAGTGCTCTCCGGCTCGTGCGGAACTCGCGATCGACCTTATATATTTGTCCTCCCCGGGGCTCCCGCACAACGGGACCTCAGTTGGGTTCTATCCCGGTTGCAGTTGCTTCGCTCCTGCACCACTTGGCTGGTGCGGCGTTTTGGCGTTGGAACGGTTCTTTTTCTGATATATGCTTGTTGCGGCTCTTCTTTTGGGAGGGGCCGCTTTTTTTGTTGTGTGAGGAGGTTGGCCCGTGGTTGATGGGGAGATTCGTTCTGAGCTGCTTGCTGCGGATTGGAATGGCGAATGGATGCGTCTGCAGGCCGCTCGGCATCGGGCTGATGATTCTTTTGAATGGGATAAGCGAGCTCGACATTTTCGACCTCTTGAGACTGCCCCTTATGCTCGGGATTTTATAAAGCTGTTGGCACTTGAGCCCGGCGAGTCGGTGCTCGATATGGGGTGTGGAGCTGGGTCGATTGCTATTCCGCTTGCGCAAGACGGGCATCCCGTGATTGCAGCTGATTTTTCCCCTGCCATGTTGGGCACGCTTGATGCTGGTATTGAGTACTATGGGCTCGAGGATCGCATTACGCCGCTTGAGCTTGCTTGGGATGATGATTGGGATTTGGTTGGACCGGTCGCGAAAGCGGTGGATGTTGCCTTTGCCAGTCGGTCGGTTACGACGACCGATCTAAAAGGTGCGCTTGCCAAGCTCGACCGTACGGCTCGTCGTCGTTGTGCTGTCACGATGGTCGCCAACTCCAGCCCGCGCTATGATCTGCACTTGATGAACGCTATCGGCGCCTCGGTTACCTGCAGTAATGGCTTTGTGTACGCCTTCAACATCCTCATTCAGATGGGTGCCCTGCCGCAGGTCACGTACTTTGAATCGCCGCGTCGCGATACCTTCGACAGCCTTGAAGCGGGCGTGGCGGACTTTTCCCGCATGCTTGAGCATGGCAACGAGGATAAGGTCGACCGTCTGCGCGACTACATCGCCCAACACATGATCGAGAATCCCCATGCCGGTGAGCCGGGCTCCAAGGGTGTGCCGCAGGGACGCTACATGCTCGACCACGTCCGCAAGGTCCGTTGGGCATTTATTGCATGGGATCCAGTCTCTGCGCCCAGCTCATAGCCTGTTCGCAGCCCACGCCGCCCACTCACTCGGCATCCGCATTCTTTTTGAACTGGGCAAACGCACTCCACACCGCGCCGTTCCTGCGCTATCGTGGGACAGCTCACGTAGATTAAGGCCCCGTCGCGGGGCGCCCCATACATAGAAAGCGAGAACCCATGGCACTGACAGGAGCCCAGGTCAAGCAGCTTCGCAGCATGGCCCATCACCTCAACCCCGCCATCATCATCGGTAAGTCCGATGTCAACGAGGGCACCGTCGAGCAGACGGTCGCCTACCTGGAGAAGCACGAGCTCGTTAAGTGCTCCGTGCTCGATGGCTCCAGTCTTTCCGCCCGCGAGGCCGCCGAAGAGCTCGCCGAGCGCTGCCACGCCGAGGTCGTCCAGGTCATCGGCCGCAAGTTCTCGCTGTATCGCGAGTCCTCGCGCAAGGATATCGAGAAGATCAAGCTCGTCTAAGAGCCAATGATCCGGCGAGCCAACACATAGCAAGCTTACGGGTGCCCAAGTACTTCGGGCGCCCGTTTTTTATCGCTCGACCAGCACGCGATTGAGCCGCCCCTCCACCAAGCGCTCGTATAGACGCCGCGTCTCGGGCTCGGGCACGCCATTGACCTGCTCCCTCAGATGGTGCATATGCCCGCTGTATAGCTCGACGATATCGCGCCGCCGCCCCGCCGCACTGTAGACGCGCATGGCGCAGCGCACCATATCCTCACGCGCCGTTTCCTGTCGAAGCCCCGACTCCGCCAGCCAAATCGCCGACTGCAGGTCGTTTTCTTCTAGAGCGGCATTTGCTCCCTTAATCATGCAATCGATGAACTTTGACTGCATAATGCGTCGCATACGCAAAAAGTAGATGGGATTACAGCCATTGGGAACATACAGCGGTCCGGCATAAAGCTGCTCAATCTTAAGGCACAGCTCAACTAAATGGGGCCCGTGCGCACCCGTGCGATTTCCCAAAACCTCGCGGCTTATCTGGTCAAACAGCCGCACATCGGTCTTGACGTAGTCGCCGTTGAGTCCGATGCATTCATTTTGGATGAGCACACACGACTTGCCATCCGGCGTCGGTCCCAAAGCCGACCGCAAGCGCGATATCGTCGAGTACAGGTTGTTGCGGGCGCTATTGAACTCGGCATGGGGCCACAGCTCCATGGCCAGCGTCTCGCGATCGACGAGTGCATCCATGCCCAGCGCAAGCCGCTCGGCAAGTGTCGCCGCCTTCTTGCGGCGCCACATTTTGTCCGTGATGGGAAACCCGTCGCGCTCGGCGCGAAACGCACCAAACATGCGAATCTCGATATGGTCGATGGTATCAACGGCTTCAACCTCGCCGGCCTGGAACAGGCGCTCGCCTTCCCCTTCCAAATCGTCGCGCAGCGAGTACCGCGACAGCTCGCGCACGGGAAGCTTCTTGCGAATCCTGGTCGCCGGCTCGCCCAGACAATGCATGGCAAGGCGCGCAAAGAGCCGATACGATGGCTCCAGAATCCCCGCACGATTCATGGACATCCAGGCCGCAAGATCGCTGTCTCGGCCCGCACAGGCCAAATGCAGCGCCACCATCCAGGCCTCCGCTCCACCAACCTGCGTCTGGCTTATATCGAGTAGCTCCGCTTCCTCGCGCACCGAAACCATCGAGGTGTTACGCAGATACGCCGCGCGCTCCAACAGCAATGCGTTATCGCGCATGTACGCAATCGACTCCTCGGCAAGTTTGAGTACTTGGACCGCACGGAACTTTGCATTAACCGGCCGTCCCTCTGCCAGCGACTGCCAGCCTTCTAGCAACAGGCCAAACAGCTGAATCTGGTTGTCGCGCATGCGCACGGCAAAACGATCGAGCTCGTTGAACGCCGCGTCGTCGGTTACCGGCAGGCCGGAAAGGAGCCGCCGTGCCGCCAACACCATGCGCACCCAGATAGCCATCGCCTTAAGCCCACGTACGTCGAGCGCCTCCCGCACCACCGCCATCTCGTCGTCGCGCTCGTCGGTTCCCGCAAACGACCCGTCAAAGAGCTCCACCAGCATGCTATCGGCCCGTATAACAATCCCCGCGATGTCGAGCTCGCAGTCGTAGGCCTTGCTCGTTTTGAGCTGCTGTAGAACGCCGCCGTCATCTCCCCGCTCGGTCAGGCAGCGCTTGACCTCGATATGCGCAGACAACATATCGAGTGCGGTATGGGATGTCTCGATTTCTGGCACGGCCAGGTTCGTAGGAAGCCCAAGCCCGTTGTCCCCATAGCAAACAGCCGTCAGTGTCTGGGCCACCCTCCATGAAACAGGGTCTATTTCGCAGGCCGCCCGTTCGCCCCCGCGCTCGATAACCGATGCCATATAGCGAGCGAGCTTTGTATTGGACACGCTGACCGCTGCCAGATATACGCCAAGCGCCTCGGCAGGCGTTGGCTCTGGAGCCGGATCGTCGGCATCGATCGTGCCCAGCGCTGCTCGGCAGATATCGGCCCCGTGCCCCGTCAGAGCCAGATCGACCCCATACTGCCCAGCAAGTTCAAGGACCGCTTCACGGTCCAAAAAGGCGTCCGCCAGGCCCATCGCCGCATCGCATCTACCCGCCTTAAGCAAAATCCGGGCCGCCCTCGGAACAAGTTCGGGGCGAACCTCGGCCACCAACTTACGCAAACGCAAGCGTCCGTTATCCTCCGTGCCCAGACACGTAAAACTCCGCTCGGCGGGATCCAAGCCAAAGATCGGGTAGTCGCGTACAAAGTAGGACTGGTCGACCATCGACAGCCTCACCCCGCAAGCCTCGAGTTCTGCGATATTGCCCTCGCCCATCAAAATCATGAGACATGCCACGCAAAACAGTGCATTATTGTCGAGCGAAGCCAGATCGACAAGTGCCGCGCCATATACGTTGACAATCTCGTTTTCGAGCAGACCGGCTACGTCGCCTTGGCCATACAGACCCGTCTGCAATGCCGAAACGAGCTCGGGCACGCCCTGCGTGAGCTGATAAAAGTCGAGCGATGTGCTGATCGAAAACGCCGATGCCCACGCCGAATACTCATAGGCATGCACCTTGAGCATCTGCGCATTGATCTTAACCGAATCGCCCAGCCCATGAATCAGCTGACGATTTGAAGGACGGCAGGAGATAAAGACCCCTACCCCCATGGCGCGCAGGCCGCGAATCCTGTCGATGAGGTCTTCGGTATCGTGCTGATCGAGGTTTGGCACATTATCAATCGCGATAAGGGAGTGCGGTTTGTCTTTGAGTTCTTCGGTAACCACCTCGAGCTGCATAAACACCTCGCGCCCAATGGCGCGATCGGCCTCGATAATCCGCACGGGGCCTCGCGTCGGGTCGCATTTAACCTCATGGGTGTACTGCAGCAGCACCGAGGTCTTCCCAAACCCGTCGGGCGCATAAAGAACCACGATGCCGGCCTTTCGGCCCTTGGCGAGAAGCTCATCCATCAAGCGTTCGCGTCGCACCATATAGCCACCGCCCAGCGGCATCAGCTCGAGGTCGTCTATACTGCTCAAATCGTTTACCATGCCCGCTCCTCAACTCGACCGTATGGACACTGTAACCGCAAGACCATACAAGCCGCGCCATGAATAGAGCGACCTTGTGTTCTAGGTTGTCTTTTGGTACGCAAGCGGCAAGCTTTTGTACAGCGAGGGCCGATTGTTATTAATCCCCCGACTAATCGGTCTTTAAGCAGGTAAATGGCTTGTCAGCTTGTCCCATCTAAGCGGCAGTGTAACGCAGATGAACAAGGTTCAGCCATGTCATTCAACTCGCCTAGCACCCGCTACCGTCTACGACCTTTTAGTGGCATTTTTGCATAGAATCTGGTATGGAATGAATCAAGCTGTTGGGCATCCGGCATTCGTCAAGCTTGCGACAAGATTTTGGTCAAGCGGGCGGAAAGGGATAGCAAAAAGGCCCCCGCAAAGCGGAGGCCTTAGGCAAGGCTATGTCGAGATGCAGGATTCGCGCTACTCGCAGAGCGAAAGGGCGGCCTCGTCGGCAACGACAACGCAGTTGGTGTGCAGCTGCAGGATCGAAGCCGGGCACGCGGGCGTAACCGGACCATAGCACATGTCATGCACGGCCTGAGCCTTGGCCTCGCCGTTGGCGACGACCAAGATCATGCGGGCATACATGATGGTCTGGGTACCCATGGTGTAGGCCTGACGGGGAACGTCGTCGATGCTGTCGAACAGGCGGCTGTTGGCCTGAATGGTGCTCTCGGTGAGGTCGACGCAGTGCGTGCCCTTGGAGAAGTGGTCATCGGGCTCGTTGAAGCCGATGTGGCCGTTGTTGCCAATGCCGAGCAGCTGCAGATCCGGGTAACCGGCGGCGGCGACGATCTTGTCGTACTCAGAGCAGGCAGCGGCGGCGTCGGGGTTGGAACCGTCGGGCACATGCGTGTTGTTCAGGTCGATGTTGATGTGATCGAAGAAGTTCTCACGCATAAAGTAGTGATAGCTCTGGGGATCGTCGTGCGAAAGGCCGCGATACTCGTCCAGGTTGTAGGTGCTGACCTCGGCAAAGTCGACGTCGCCCTTCTCGTACCAAGCAGCGAGCTGCTTGTAGGCACCGATCGGGGTGGAGCCAGTGGCAAGGCCCAGCACACAGTCGGGCTTGAGGATAACCTGCGCCGAGATAATATTGGCGGCCTTGCGGCTCATATCCTCGTAGTCTTTAGCTTTAATGATCTTCATTACGCGTCCTTTCTCGTACAAGAGAGGCAAGGCTCCCCTTACAAGCACTTGCCCGCGGCCCGCGTCGGCCGCAACCAACGTGTGCGGCCACCAGGGCGAGGTCGCGTAATGTATGTGTCTCGTGTCTAGCCGCGTCGAGGCCCCTGCCCGTCCACGGTGACCCGAAGCCTTTTAGCTTCGGACAAACCCCATCTTGCCACGGAGGGCGTCCTCTTTCAAGTGCGCCCTCCGTAAACGTGTTTGAATTGTAGGCTAATGGCCACGTGCACTTGCTAGCGCTCGCGAGCAACGATGAGCTGGTCCATCTCTTCGACATGCACGCCAACGGAGCCCTTGATGCTCGAGAACTCAACGGAGTTGCACACTAAGATGGGAACCGTCACATCGTAGCCCTCAGCAGCAATTGCCTCGCGATCGAACTCAATGAGCACATCGCCCTTATGGACGATGTCACCCACTTGCGCATGTACGGTAAAGTGCTTGCCCTCAAGCTGAACAGTGTCCAAACCAACGTGGATGAGCACGTCCAAGCCATCGACCGTGTTAAGCGCAACAGCGTGTCCCGTGGGAAAAATGGCCTCGACCTTGGCATCAGCCGGTGCAATCACACGCGTGCCGGTAGGCTGAATCGCCACGCCCTGGCCCAAAAGCCCGGTGGCAAATGTCTGGTCGTTTACCTCGGACAACGGAATGACGTCGCCCGAGATGGGAGCATCCAGCGTAAGGACTCGACCACGCATACCAAAAGACCTTAGGACTTTAGTGAACATGCTCCCCCTCGGACATACCAATCGACCAAAATAGCCTTAACAGTTTACCACTTGGCACTCGTTTTTGACCATTAGGGAAGTTCGCGCTTGACCCTTGATTATCAACTTTATCCGAACACCTCCCACATTCATCCGTACATGTGCGGA
>USQQ01000028.1 GCA_900556875.1 uncultured Collinsella sp. | reverse complement strand
AACAGGAGGCCACTTAATGTGGCCTCCGTCGTGAGCAGGACTGTAGAGCAGGAAAGTTCATATGCGGCCGTTGGCGCCCGGGCAGCGCCGGGGACCGCACCCGTACGACTACAGCGTCATGTTCGGATCGGCATCGACGTCGAACGGCGAGATTTCTCCTCGGTCGAATTTACGGCGGGCAACCTCTGCGATCATGGCGGCGTTGTCGGTGCACGCCGAAAGCGGTGGCACCGTTACGCGGATCCCCTGACGCCCAAGCTTCTTGATCATCATCTCGCGCAGATGCGGATTAGCCGAGACGCCGCCGCCGATGCAGTATTCCTTGCATCCGGTGGCATGCAGGGCGTTTTTGGCCTTCTTGTACTGAACGTCAAAGACGGCTGCCTCAAACGAAGCCGCCAGATCGGGCAGGTGAATCGTGCGCCCGGCCTTGGTCTCCTGCTCGATGTAGAGCGTCACGGCCGTTTTAAGACCCGAAAGCGAGAAACGATAGTCTCCCCTGCTGTTAAGCGCGCGAGGAAAATCGATCGCGCGGGGGTTGCCCGTCTCGGCCAGCTTGGAGATGATGGGGCCACCGGGATAGCCCAGACCCAACGCCTTGGCTACCTTGTCGAAGGCCTCGCCCACAGCATCGTCGAGTGTCTCACCAAGTACCTCGTAGTCGCCCCATGCCTTCACGTGCACGAGCATGGTATGACCGCCCGAGACGAGCGTGAAGATAAACGGCGGCCTGAGATCGGGCTGCGCCAGCAGGTTGGCGAACAGATGGCCCTCCAGATGGTTGACGCACACGAGCGGCTTGCCGGCGGCATAGGCAAAGCCCTTGGCGAAGGCGACGCCCACTACCAGAGCACCCACCAGGCCCGGACCCTGCGTCACGCCAACAGCGGCGAGTTCGCTCGGCGCGATGGCTCCACCCTCAAGACCAAGCGATGCTGCGGCATCCTCGAGCGCCGCATCCACGACACTCACAATCACCTCAACGTGTTTGCGCGAGGCGATCTCGGGCACCACGCCGCCAAAGCGGGCGTGAAAATCAATCTGTGTCGACACCTGGTTGGCCAGCATATTGCCATCCGCATCGATAATCGCCACGGCCGTCTCGTCGCAGGAGCTCTCGATAGCGAGCACTAGGCGGCGGCGCTCAATTTCGGCACGCTCCCCCTCGGAGCGCCCAGGCGCAGGCAGCGGCCATACGCGCTGCTCTGCCGCCGTCGGCTCGGGCGAAGCATTATCGACCGGAAGCACCAGGGGCAGCGGAGCCGTCATGACGATGGCGTCCTTGCCGGCACCATAGTAGCCGCGGCGACGGCCAGCCTCGGTAAAGCCCAGAGCGTTATAAAGCGCGGTCGCTCCCTCGTTACCGTCCTCGACCTCGAGCGAAGCCGTAGTGCAGCCGAGCATCTGGGCATCATAGCTCACATGCGACAGCAGCTTGCGGGCAATGCCCTCACGGCGATGTGCCGGGTCGACGGCGACATCCAGAATCTGCACATCACCGTCCACGACCATACCGCCGGCAAGGCCCAGCAGCTTGCCGTCGTCGTGTGCCACCCACCAACTACGCGGCGCAGCGACGTCCTCGCCCAGTTCGGACAGGAACATGCCCGGCGTCCATGCCTCGTGTCCGGCACCTTCAAAGCAGGCAGCCTCCAGCGCGCTTGCGCCCTCGGCATCCGCCGCGCCCATGGGACGGAACTGCAGATGACGACCGGCGAGCTCATCGGCAACACCCGTAATTTCGCTCTGCGCACTCTCGGCAAGACCAAGACGCTTGCGCTCGTTTTCCTCGGCATCCGAAAGGCGCGTGTAAATCGGCAGGACGCGGGCCGGATCGCCGTCACCCGCAGCGTGCGCGAGCAGCAAGCCCTCGCCCGAAGGCCACCACAGGTCGCGCTCCACGCAGCGGGCGGCCTCGTCCTCACCCAGCAGCTTGCCATAGCGCACTAGACCGTCACCGGTCAGCTGAACCTGGCCCCAGTCCGCTGCTTGGCGCCACTCATCGAGCGCCACGGCGGCCTTGACCACGTGTTCGCGCTCAAATTGACGCTCGGGACCCTCATCGACCAGCATATACAGCGCCGGATATACCTCACCGCGCATAGCATCGGCCAAGATACCAAGCTTGCCGCGCACGCCAGCCTTCCACGCCGTCCAAGCGCAAGCGTCGAGCGTCGACACGCCCAGCAGCGGAACATTGGCACCACGCGCGAGGCCCTTGGCAGTGGAGATGCCGATGCGCACACCCGTAAAGGACCCCGGGCCGCGGCCGACCACATAGCAACCAACATCGCTGCGATCCAGACCGGCTTGAGCCAGCACGCCATCAACGGTATTCACGAGCTCAACGTTGGCGTGACGGCGACACATGTGGTCGCCACTCACGAGCTTCGTCTCACCCGTCTGCCCATCAATCCAGCTTGCCGCGCAGGCAAGCATGTCAGTCGAGGTATCGAGCGCCACCACCAGCGCGTTGTCGTTATGCAAGCTCATCTTGTACAGCCTTATCAATCAAATGGGAAAGCTCCATTGCGCGGTCACCGTGCGCCTCAAGCGTTATCGTTCGCACGTCGCTGTCGCCCTCATCACGCCTGAGCGTCACCGAAAGATACTCATCCGTCAGCTCGTCCTGGAATTGTTCGCCCCATTCCAGCAGGCAAGCACCCTCATAGCCCAGCACATCGAAAATGCCCGTATCCTCGAGCTCGTAGGCATGCTCCAGGCGGTATAGATCAAAGTGAAACAGCGGAATACGACCTTGATCGTGAACGGCCATGAGGGCGAACGTAGGGCTCGTAACCATATGCCCATCGCCCAGCCCGCGCGAGACGCCCTTGGTAAAGTGAGTTTTGCCCACTCCCAGGCCACCGGTCAGGATGAGCACATCGCCGTCCTCAAGGCACGGTGCAATTAGCTCGCCAAAGTACTCCGTATCGGCAGCGCAAGTCGTTTTGTAAGTACCTACCCCCAGGCGCTCCAGGGACATATATGCTCCTTATTATTCCGAGGCGTCCTCTGGCGCGGGATGTCGCTCCAGATAGTCGCCCAGCATCTTAAAGTCTTCCTCCAGCAGCTCCTGCCACGCCGGATTGCGCAGCGCTGCTGCCGGATGGAACGTGGGCATTACCACAAAATGCCCCATCTGGTGGAACCTGCCGCGCAGCTTAGTAATGCCAATCTCGGTCTTTAGCACAAAGTGCGTCGCGGGGTTGCCGAGCGTCACAATAATATCGGGCCAGATGCTTCGAATCTGCTCACGCAAAAATGGCGAGCAAGCCAGCACTTCCTCGGGACGCGGATTGCGGTTTCCCGGCGGGCGGCACTTAAGCACGTTGGCAATGTAGACGTCTTCGCGTTTGAGCCCCGCCAGCGACAAAATGCCGTTGAGGTCCTCGCCTGCCGCCCCCACAAAGGGCTCGCCCTGCAAATCCTCATTGCGGCCCGGCGCCTCGCCAATAAACATCACGCGAGCGTGGGGGTTTCCCACGCCAAACACGATGTTATGGCGCGACTGGTAAAGCTGGCAAAGGTGACAATCGCCCAGAACGGCCTCGATCTCCTCGAGTGCGACCTCACGCGGCGCCTGATGGCTATGGCCGGGGATGTGCATGACGCCCATAGCGACTCCTACACGTAGACCTTGTCGAGACGCATACCAAAGCCGCAAGCGACCTCGTAGTTAATCGTGCCGCGTAGGCGCGCCATCTCGTCCATGGTAATCTCGGCATCTCCATCGCGGCCGACAATGATCATCTCGTCACCATACTCGGCCTCGGGAATCTCATGCGCCGGGTTGGACTGAATGGCGACCATAAACTGGTCCATGCAGATATTGCCCACCTGACGCACACGCTCGCCGCGATACAGCACGTCCATACGATTGGAAAGCGTACGCGAAAGGCCATCGGCATAACCGATCGGAAGGGTGCAGATCTGAACGCGCGTGCGCGGTACGCGGTAGGTAAAGCCGTAGCCCACGCCCTCGCCCATCGCAGGATGCGCCACGCGCGTCACACGCGCGTGGACGCTCATGACGGGATCAAGCTGCATCACGCGACCACTCAGCTCACATGGCTGCAGACCATACAAACCGATGCCGGCACGAATCATGTCAAAGTGCATTGAAGAATCGAGCATCGAGGACGGCGTATTGGCACAATGCACGATACCGCATTCAAAACCTGCGTCCTTAATGGCCTGAACGGCCTCGGTAAAACGCTGGCACTGCAGCTTGTAGTCCCAACCCGAAGGTTCATCGGCCGTGGCAAAGTGCGTAAATACGCCGTCGCACTGGATGCCGCGATGGAAACTGATGCCGCGTACAAAGTCGAGCACCTGTGTGTAGTGAACACCGATACGATTCATGCCCGTCTCGATGGCAAGATGGTACTTGCCCACCTTGCCCGCCGCGACGGCGCATTCGCCATACGCAAGAGCAAAATCGGACGTATAGACCGAGGGCATGATATCGAATTCGAGCAATGCAGGAATAGCCTCGATAGGCGGCTCACTTAGAATCAGGACGGGCTTAGTAATCCCGCCCTGACGGAGCCCAACGCCCTCGTTAACCGTCGCCACGGCAAACATGTCGGCACCGGCCGAATACATGATCTTGGCACACTCAACAGCTCCATGACCATAAGCATCGGCCTTGACCACGCAGCACAGGCGCTGACGCGGATTCAACAAGTTCTTATAGGCCCTCGTGTTGCGACGGAGCGCCCCGCGGTCGATCTCGACCCAGGACCAGCGCGTCAAATCGGCTTTATTCATGATTAGTCATCCGACCCTTCGTCCATGATTCCCAGATCTTCGAGCGCATCCTTTGCCGCCAGCTCCATGGCAGGACCGATCAAGTCGATAAGATCGGTCGCGATGACGCTCTTCTCACCATACTCCGTCGCCGCGGCAAAACCGGCGTAGCTGTGAAGTGCGACGGCGTACGAATACAGCAACTCCCAACGATCCATCTCGTCGCGCATGGTGGCAAGCGTGCCGGCCAAAATACCCGCGAGAACATCACCCGAACCGGCAGTTGCCAGAGAAGCCGGACCCGAGAGCGGCAGCAGCACACGCTCAACGCCACAGATAGCCGTCGTCGGCCCCTTGGCAATGACCACCAGATTGTCGGAGCCTGCAGCCCAGACAACCTTCTGCGCGGCCGCAATCGCGGTACCAAGGTCGTTCACCTCGTCACCGGCAACCAGGCGCGAAAGCTCACGATAGTGCGGCGTCATAACCAACGGCCGCTCGCGGCGATACATCTCGGGGTTACTATCAATACCGTCAATGGCAATCTTAGCAAGGCAGTTGAGTGCATCGGCGTCCAAAATTAGCGGTACATCAAGCTCGAGCAAGCCCGAAACCACCTGCATAGCGCCGGCAGACGTCGTCATACCGGGACCGCACAGCACGCAGCTGTACTTCTTTGCGATCTCGCACACCGTCATGCGCGCAGCGGCGCCAAAGGAGCCGCGGGAATCAGACGGAATAGCAAAGACCGGAATCGAAGGAAGTGCCATGCGAATGAGATTGGCGCAGGCGTCAGGAGCCGCGACTGCCACGTAACCAGCACCCGCGCGAGCTGCAGACTTGGCCGCCATAATGGCAGCACCAGGATATTGCGCAGATCCGGCGACAATAAGCACGGAGCCACGGGAATACTTATCGATATTCGATGGTAGCGGAGCAAAGTAATCAACTAAGTCACCGGGCTCGACAATCTCGGCGGCGTGGTCGACATCATCGATGACCTCGTCAAGACGGTCGTAAAGATTGCCGCAGATCAAATCGCCAGCATACTCAGGACCATCAGCGCTATACAGACCAATCTTGGGCGCAATCATCGTCACCGTGCGCTCGGCACGAATGCAGTCGTCATCAACAACGCCCGTCTCTGCATTCAGGCCCGAGGGGACATCAATGGATACGACACAATCGGCGCATTCATTGACCGTAGGAATCCAAATGGAGAACGGCGCACGCAGATTCCCGTGGAAACCGGTACCAAAAATGGCATCGACAACAACATCGGCCTTATCGATCAAAACCTCGAGTTCATCACGCGAGGGGCCGACGCAAACGTGCACATCGCGGCCGGCAGTACGACGAGCAACATGACGTGCCAGAGCAGCAGGAATCTCATCCGGTTCAACCGGAGAAACGATATCCACGTCCACACCCTTATGGCCCAGGATATCGGCGGCAACCCAACCGTCGCCGCCATTATTACCAAAACCGACCAAAACGAGAACCCGATCGGGATTGAGCTTCAAGACCTCGTTAGCGGCAAACTCACCCGCTAGCTCCATAAGCTCGGCCTTCGAAGTCCCTTCGCGTTCGATGATATCCTCGAGACGAACGACTTCTTCGGTACTCAAAACCGGTTTCATCTATGCTCCTAGCGTATCTTGCGAAGCATCGCCCAGGTGCTCCGTCAATGCTGAATTCTGCAGCTGCTCGAGCTCATCTAATACAGAGCGAGCCTCTTTAAATGTCTGCGCAACGCGTTTCTTGGTGCTCACCTTTTCATCTTTTGGCTTAGGCCGAGCATCTTCGGTAATCGCGATGGCATTCGCAACGGCCAAGTCTCCCGTAAGCGTAATGGAAAGAGCGACCTCAACAACACCCAGTTCTTGAGCGATCTCGAGAGCACGGCCCGAAAGCAGCGCCTTCGGTTTGCCGAGTTTATCACGCGTTACCGAAACATCCTTGCGACCCACGCCTTGACTAAAACCCGTGCCGAGAGCTTTAAGCACCGCCTCGCGCGAAGCAAAGCGGCTGGCATAGTGAGCAGCGGGACGCGATGATGCATCGCAATACGCACGCTCTTCTTCGGTAAACACACGCCGAGCAAACGACGGCGTCTTTTCAAGAATAGATTTCATGCGGGAAATCTCGACGATATCAACGCCGATACCAGCTTCAGCCATGTTCACCTCCATATTGCACAGACTAAGCTATTGTAGCCCGTTCACAGAAGATGCGACAAACGAGGGTTATAAAACACAGCTACTATGTGAGACAAAAGCCCGTAAACGCAAAAAAGGGGGAGGCCGCGAGGCCTCCCCCTTCTTCAATCTCGATGACGGCTCGGTGCCGTCCACCGGTCAGCGGCGCCCTGGCCTCCCACGGGCTGGCC
>USQQ01000027.1 GCA_900556875.1 uncultured Collinsella sp. | reverse complement strand
CCGACCTCTTTGGCGGCAGCGTCAACAACGAGTTCACCAAGATCGTCCAGACGCGCCCCAACACGCACCTGGTGACCAATATGAACCTGCCACTCCTTATTCAGCTGCTGTTCGTGCCCGACTCCACCCCGATCGATGAGGCCATTCGCCAGATCGTCGAGGCGGACGACACCAAGGTCAAGTACGTCAACGACCTGCTGGGGCAGGCCGAACTCGACGAGTTTTAATCGCTAGGAGCACACCATGATTCAAATGATTCGCGTAGATTATCGACTGCTTCACGGCCAGGTTGCCGTTAGCTGGACCTCGGCTCTGGGTGCTGACTGCATCCTGCTGGTGAGCGATACGGTCAGCAATGACAAGCTTCGCCTGCAGGCCCTATCCCTCGCAAAGCCGGAGGGCTGCAAGGTCGTTGTCAAAAATACCGAGGACGCCGTCAAGGCGCTTCAGAGCGGTGTGACCGACAAGTACAAGCTCTTCGTGGTTTGCGAGACGATCCAGCAGGCCGGTGCCGTCGCCAAGGCGATGGGCGTCAAGAAGATCAACCTCGGCAATGTTGCCTTTAGCGAGGATGCCCGCCAGGTCTCGACGAGCGTGTTCCTTACGCCCGAGAACGAGGCCTACGTGAAGGAACTGATCGGCGAGGGTTATGAGCTGTTCATTCAGATGATTCCGGCGGATGCGAAGACTGACGCCGCAAAGGTCATCGGTTAGGGGTTGTCATGGTTATCAAGACGATCCTGATTTTCCTGATCGCCCTTTTGGGCTATTCCGAGTGGCTGACCGGTACGAGTTACCTTCAGCGCCCCATTGTGCTCGGACCGTTGGTCGGCCTTGTCATGGACGATGTGGTGACCGGCACCATTATGGGCGCCACGATGGAGCTTGCCATGGTCGGTGCCATCTCGGTCGGTGCGTATAACCCGCCCGATACGATTTCCGGAACCATTCTGGGTGTGTCGCTTGCCATGCAGGCCGGCGCGGACGCTTCGGCGGCCCTGACCCTGGGCATTCCCATCGCAACGATCGTCCTGGCGCTCGATACGGCCCTTGGCCAGCCGGTCATGCTGCTGCTGGTGCACCGTATCGACAAAAACGTCGAGGACGGAGACACCAAGGCCATCACGCGCAACATGCTCATCGCCGGTTACGCGCAGAGCTGGTGCGGCCTGCTGATCATTCCCCTGGCATTCTTCTTTGGCGCCGATGCTGTTGCCAGCCTGCTCAACATCATCCCCGATTTCGTTCAGACCGGCATGGATGTCGCCGCCGCCTTCTTGCCCGCACTCGGCTTTGCGATGCTGGCACAGATGATTATGAACAAAACAGTGGCTCCGTTCTTCTTCGCTGGCTTCTTCCTCGTCGCCTACTTTGGCATTAGCACGACGGGCGTGGCGATCTTTGCCGCGATTATCGTCGTCGCGATGACGGTTTTGGGTGACAAGAAAAAGGCGGAGCAGTCCGCAGTGGCAACCGAGGATCCTGCGATTGGGAGTGGGTTCGATGAGTTTTAAGTTTGAGTCTTCTTACGACGGGCTGATTTCCCGCGCAGACCTTAAGAAGCTGTTCTGGCGCTCGATTCCCTATGAGCATTCCTGGAACTACGAGCGTATGGGCCATATCGGCTTTATGTGGGCCCTTATGCCGATCCTTCGCAAGCTGTATCCGCAGGATGCGGACTTTAAGGCCGCACTCAAGCGCCATATGGAGCTCTATAACGTCACGCCGTACATCTCGACGCTCCCCATGTCCATTGCTGCCGCAATGGAAGAAGTCAACGCCACCGAAGATAACTTTGACACGAGCGCGATCTCTAATGTCAAGCTTGCTTTGATGGGACCGCTGTCCGGCGTGGGCGATGCCTTCTACTGGGGTACGCTGCGAATTTTGGCAACGGGTGTCGGCACGTCGCTGGCGCTGCAGGGCTCTATTCTTGGCCCGATTTTGTTCCTGCTCGTGTTCAACGTCCCCCACTACATCATCCGTTACCTGCTGACGTTTGTGGGATATCGCTTTGGCTCGGACATGATCAGCAAGGTCCAGGAATCGGGCATTATGGACACGATCGTCAAGATGGCCTCTATCATGGGCGCCATGGTGATCGGCGCTATGACCATGGAGATGGTCACCGTGGACATTCCGCTCATGGTCGGCGCGGGCGATGGCGCTCAGACGCTCGCCGAGCTGCTCAACGGAATCTTCCCGGGCTTTGTCACGATGGGGCTGTTTGGAATTGTCTATCTCATGCTCAAGAAGAAGATGAATCCGCTGCTCATCATGCTCGTGATCCTACTCGTGAGTATCGCCGGCGCGTTCTTTGGAGTGCTCGGTGTTCAGTAGGGCATCCGTCATAATTAAAACAATGTAAGAGGGGGCGTCGCGCACATTGTGCTGCGGCGCCCTTTTGCCGAAAGGTGGACAAGATGGAGTATCCGCAGCTTGCCGTCATGAATATCAGCCATCGTTATTTTGACCTTGAGGAATTCTTTTCCTCGGCAGCGGCCTCGGGCTACACGTGTTGCGAGCTTTGGACCGGGGCAATGCATCTGTATGTCGATTGCCATGGATACGATTCGCTCGAGCAGGTGCGGGAGCTGTCGCAGCGGTATGGGGTTCGGATTGTGGGGCTTTGTCCCGAACAGAACAACCCCAAGCCGTGGAATATCGCGGCGCGTGGGAATGAGGCGCGTGCCCGCACGCTCGCGTACTTTAAGAACGTTGTGGATATCGCGGCGGAACTTGGAGCCGAGCAGGTCATGGTCTCGAGCGGCTGGGCATTTTTGAACGAGCCGATCGAGGACGCGTGGGGTCGCAGTGCCTCGATGCTGCGTGCGATTGCCGAGCATGCGGGAGAACGCGGCGTGCGACTGGTGCTCGAGGCCCTACAGCCGGTTGAGTCGATGATCGTGAACTCGGCGGCCGACACGAAGCGCATGATCGAGGCGGTTGACCATCCGGCACTTAAGGCGTGTCTGGATATGGGCGCCATGGCGGTGGCGGGGGATACCATCGACGATTATTTCGATCTGCTTGGCGATGATGTCGCCCACGTGCATTTTGTCGATGTTGCGGCAGATGGCACGACGCATCTTGCCTGGGGTGACGGCGACCGCGATATGCGCGCCGACCTGGATAGGCTGGTGGCGCGCGGCTATCGCGGAGTTGTTTCGGCCGAGACCTATGACGGGCGCTATTTTGCCGACCCCGCAGCTGCCGATGCGCAGGTAATGGCAGAGTATCGTCGTGCGATTGGCGCCTAGGTGGGGTCGGGCTGCGGCAACCTACCCTATGTTTCCAGATGAATACGGTGTGAGCGGCTGCGACGGATTTTCCCCGCAAACACTCTAGTATGCTAAAGTACCCAGAAGACCGGCGGAGCTATGCCGGTCTTCTGTTCTATATGAAACGCAGCATGAGGAGGCTCACCAGATGACGGCCACACCGTGGGGATTCCGGGACATATTGCCCGAGGAGGCTCAGGCGCGCGAGGAGATTGCGCTGACGGTGAAGGGCTGCTTCAGGGAGCATCATTACCTTCCGGTCGAGACGCCGCTGCTCGAGGACAAGGGTTCGCTCGAGGAAGGCGGCCGCATTGCGGACACGCCGTTTAAGCTCTTTGATGACGACGGTCGCCTGCTGGTGGTCCGTCCCGACAACACATTGCCGATCGTGCGTCTGGTTTCGACCCGCATGCGCGCGGCCGACCTGCCCCTACGCCTTCGCTACGAGGCGCCGGTGGTTCGTGAGTGCCAGCGCAATGCCGGCGGCTCGCGCCAGTTTACACAGCTGGGCTTTGAGCTTATCGGTGCGGGCGACACCGCGGGCGATGTCGAGATTGTCTCGCTCGTGGCCGAGGCGGTGCGCAAGCTGGCGTTGCCCGATGCGCGCATTATCGCAGGTAGCGTGCGTCCGTTTAAGGAGCTGCTCGCGGCGTGCGAGGATCGCGAGCTGGCTGCCGAGGCCCTGCGCTGCGTGCACGCCAACGACTTTGTGGGCCTCGATGCCCGCGTGGCGGCAAGCGCCGAGTCCGATGCCGTCAAGGTTGCCATTAGCGAGCTGCCGCGCTTGCACGGCGGCGCCGAGGTACTCGACCGCGTCGATGTGCTTCTGGCGGCGGCGGGCATCGTCGCGCCGCTCACGAGTGAGCTGCGTGCTCTGGTCGAGGGCCTGGCTCCCGGGGACGCCCAGGTGCTGTCGTTCGACTTCTCCATCATGAACTCTTTCGATTACTACACGGGCCTGGTCTTTAAGGCCTATGCCGGCGGCCTGCCTGACCCGGTCGGTTCGGGCGGCCGCTACGACTCCATCTTTACCGGCGCATTTGGCGACGGCATCGAGGTGCCGGCGGCGGGTTTCGCCTTTTCGCTCGAGCGTCTGGAGGCCGCGCGCACCTCGGCCGAGGACGCCGCCCCCGATGGCGACCACGCCGTGGGCCGTGGCGCCGAGGGCCCGCTACGCATCGCCGTGCCCAAGGGCTCGCTCAAGGCCGACACGCTCGACGTGCTCGAGGCCGCGGGCTTGGATGTCTCGGAGCTGCGCGATCCCGGCCGTCACCTGATCGTGCGCGGCCGCGACACGCGTGCCGGCGAGGGCACGGTCGGCGATATCGAGTTTGTCATCGTGCGTCCCAGCGATGCGCCCGCCTTTGTGGGCTGCGGCGGTGCCGATTGCGGCATCTGCGGTTGGGACTCGCTTATCGAGGCAGACCTCAACCTGCTTCAGCTGGTCGATCTGGGTTACGGCCTGTGCACTTTCATTGAGGCGGAGCCCGCGTGGCGCGCTGGTCAGGCTGAGCGCAACTATGCCCGTCGCGGGTCGCTTCGCGTGGCCACCAAGTATCCGCGCATCGCGAGCGCCTGGTATGCCGAGCGCGGCGTGAACGCCGACATCGTTTCGCTGCACGGCAACATCGAGCTGGGCCCCATCGTCGGCATGACCGATCGCATCGTGGATATTACCGCCACGGGCGCCACGCTGCGCGATAACGACCTCGTTATTACTGGTTGCATCATGGACTGCACGGCCCGCTTCTTTGTCAATCCGGGTGCCGCACGTCTGGATCCGCGCGTACGCAATCTGGCAGATCGCTTGGCGGCAGCCGTGAAGGACAAGCATTTTGAGCCCGTTGCGGGCTCGGCACAATAGCGCGAGCACGCACGGGCGCCCCAACGTCCGGGCTGCGGGCCGACTGGTGCCGCCGTCCGGCCTCTCGTTTTTCGAACACAACCTCGACCGATAGGGGATACCGAAATGAAGACCATCAAGCTTGCTCCCGGTGAGCGCCTCGTTACCAACCAGCTCAACCGCAAGGGCGTGCTGCCGCAAAACATCGTCGACGCCGCCCGCGATATCGTGGCCAACGTGCGTGCCAACGGCGATGCCGCGGTGCGCGATTACTGCCAGCGTTTTGACGGTGTTGAGCTGCAGAGCTTCCGTCTTCCGCAGGAGCAGATCGATGCCGCGCTCGAAGGCCTCGATCCGGCCTTTGTCGCCGCGCTCGAAAAGGCTGCGCGCCAGATTCGCGAGTTCCACCAGCGCGAGGTCGAGCAGAGCTGGTTTACCACGCGCCCGGACGGCACGATGCTCGGCGTTAAGGTGACCCCGCTTGCTGCGGCCGGCATCTACGTGCCGGGCGGTCGCGCGCAGTACCCTTCCACCGTGCTTATGAACGCCATTCCCGCCAAGGTTGCCGGCGTTGAGCGCGTGGTCATGGTGACCCCGCCGCAAAAGGATGGACTGATTAGCCCGTATACGCTCGCGGCGGCCAAGCTCGGCGGCGTGGACGAAATCTATATGGTGGGCGGCGCCCAGGCCGTGGCCGCGCTGGCGTACGGTACCGAGACCATTCCGCGCGTCGACAAAATCACCGGCCCGGGCAACGCCTTTGTTGCCGCTGCCAAGCAGATTGTCTCGGGTGACGTGGGTATCGACATGGTCGCCGGTCCCTCCGAGGTCTGCGTGCTGGCCGATGCCACGGCCAAGCCTATGGTGGTCGCGGCCGACCTGATGGCTCAGGCCGAGCACGATCCGCTGGCGGCCTGCTATCTGGTGACCTGCGACGAGCAGTTTGCGCGTGAGGTCGAGGCGGGTATCGACATTCTGGTAGCGCAGTCCCCGCGTGCCGAGATTACGTGCGCTTCGCTCGATAACGAAGGCGCCATCGTGGTGGCCGCCGACATGGCGGCCGCCGTCGAGGCCGTGAACACCGTGGCGCCCGAGCACCTTGAGCTGCACTGCAAGGATGCGATGGGCCTGCTCGGCGGCATTCGCAACGCCGGCGCCATCTTTGTGGGCGCTTGGAGCTCCGAGCCGCTCGGCGATTACGTTGCCGGTCCCAACCACACGTTGCCGACCGGCGGCACGGCCATGTTCTCCAACCCGCTTTCGGTCGAAGAGTTCGTTAAGCGCTCGAGCGTTATATGCTATACGCCCGAGGGCCTGCTCTCCGACGCTCCCGCTACGCAGCGTCTGGCCGAGGCCGAGGGCCTGTGGGCGCACGCGCTTTCGGCCGCACTGCGTCGCCGCGTGTTGGAGCAGGGCGAGGATGCCGTGAGCGCCGAGTCGCTCGCCGCGGCCGACCTGACCAAGGTTGCCTGGCCGGGCGACGCCGTGGCGACGGTTGCCGAGGGCGTGGACCTGGCGGCTGCAGGCGCAGATGGCGCTGGCGTAACCGGCGGGGAGGCCTAATATGGCCGAACTCACACCTCGCATGAAGGAGCTCGTCCAGCCTTACCTGGCCGGTATTGAGCCCTACGATCCCAACTTTACGCCCACGCGCATCAACCTTTCGGCCAACGAGAACACCTATCCCGTGCCGGCTGGCGTGCGCGAGGCGGTCGACGCCGCCCTGGCTGCCACGCCGCTCAACCGCTATCCCGATCCCATGTCCAACGATCTGCGCGACGAGCTTGCCGCTTGGCATGGTGTGGCGCGCGAGAATGTCTGCGTGGGCAACGGCGGCGACGAGCTGCTCTATAACTACCTGTTGGCGTTTGGCGGCGCGGGACGGACCCTGCTCAACTGCCCGCCGTGCTTTAGCGAGTATGCGTTCTTTGCGTCGCTCTGCCAGACCGAGGTGCGCGACGTGTGGCGCGACCCCGCGACCTTTGAGCTCGACCAGGCCGCCGTGCTTGCGGCGGCACCCGAGTGTAACCTGGCAATCGTGACCTCGCCCAACAACCCCACGGGTGACGTGGCACCGCTCGACTTTGTCGCGGCGCTGTGCGATGCGTGCCCCGGCATGGTAATGGTTGACGAGGCCTACGTGGAGTTTGCCGACGATTCGTTTGGCGCGGCCACCACGGCGCAAGGCCTTATCGCCGAGCATCCCAACCTGGTGATTCTACATACGCTGTCCAAGGCGTTTGGCGCCGCCGGCACGCGTCTGGGCTATGTGATTGCGGCACCCGAGGTCGTCGACGTGTTCGCGGCGATTCGCCAGATCTATTCAGTTAACGTGCTGAGCCAGGCGGCAGCACTTGCCTGCGTGCGTGCCCGTGATGCCTACACGCCCGTGGTGGCACAGATCGCATCCGAGCGCGAGCGCGAGCTGTGCGCCCTGCGCGCAATGGCTGCCGATGGCATGCCCGTGGAGGCATGGCCGAGCGCGGCGAACTTTGTGCTCGTGCGCACGCCGCATGCCACGCGCGTGCGCGAGCGTCTGCGCGACGAGTATTCGATTTTGGTGCGCGACTTTAGCTACGCGCCGGGGCTTGCGGACTGTCTGCGCATCACTGTGGGTACGCCGCAGGAAAACGACGAGGTGCTGGCCGCGTTTGCCGCGCTGGTGAAGGAGGAGATGTAGATGGACCGCTATGCCGAGGTAACCCGCAAGACGGGCGAGACCGACATTGTCGTAAAGCTCGACCTGGACGGATCTGGCGTGTGCGATATCTCGACCGGCGTGCCGTTTTTCGACCACATACTCAACGCTTTTGGCCGCCATGGCCTGTTCGATCTGACGGTGCATGCGGTGGGCGACGTCGAGGTCGACGCGCACCACACCGTTGAGGACACGGGCATTGTGCTGGGCGAGGCGTTTTGCCAGGCGCTGGGCGACAAGGCGGGTATTACGCGCTTTGCCGACGCGGCGATCGCCATGGACGAGACACTCGTGATGGCCGCCGTGGATATCTCGGGTCGCGGGCAGGCCTATTGCGAGCTGCCCGTGCCGACTGAGCGCGTGGGCAGCTTTGATACCGAGCTGGCCGTCGAGTTCTTCTATGCCTTTGCGCGCGATGCCAAGCTCACGCTGCACGTGCGCGAGCTGGCGGGCGGCAATTCGCACCACATTATCGAGGCCGCCTTTAAGGCCGTGGGCCGCACGATGCGCCGCGCCTGCGAACTCGATCCCCGCGTGCAGGGTATCCCCAGCACCAAGGGCTCGCTGTAACCGTCACAAGGGTAAAACCACCACGAAGATGCCTGTCCTCTTTGTGGTGGTTTTGGATGATGAGAAGTGGAGGGGTCGCGTGGGCGAACCGAAGATCGTGGTGGTCGACTACCACAAGGGCAACTTGTCGAGCGTCGTGCGCGGGCTTGCGCGCGCCGGTGCTGCCGCCTGCACGTCGGACGATCCGGAGCAGATCCGCAACGCCGACGGCCTGGTCATCCCGGGCGTGGGTGCGTTCTATGACGCGATCGCCTTTATGCGTC
>USQQ01000026.1 GCA_900556875.1 uncultured Collinsella sp. | reverse complement strand
CCTATACGCCGCACCATTTGAGATTAAAGCTCCCGGCAACGGGGGCTTTTCTTTTACGTAAACACCGCATGGATTCGAACCTCGGTCGAGGCGCGGGCGTAAAGAAAACGCGGAGCGTTTTTAGCCCGCGGGCGAGCACGCCGGCAGGCGGGCGAAGCCGGTGCGGATCCGCGCAGCGGATGCGCGGAATCCTATACGCCGCACCATTTGAGATTAAAGCTCCCGGCAACGGGGGCTTTTCTTTTGCGTCAGCTTGAGTGCTTTCGTCCAAAGGGACGATTTCCTGTCGACTCGTGTAAGATTCCGAGTAGATGTCGCGACTTATTCGCGACCACTCCTTCTTCAAGCGACCGATCAGGGTGATATTTCGTGGCAGAGCGTCCGACATACAAGCTCAGGTTTCTCGATCCCAAGAAGCGCTTTCCGGCGATGCCCGAGCAGCCTGCGGGACGCTCATATGGCGTAGTCTGGAAACTCTTTGGCGAGGATCAGCATGAATCTTGTTATGTCGTCGAATTTGTTGGCAAAAGTCATGTGTCGCTTTTGGGCTACGTAAGCGTTTCGGGTGAGGTGTACAAGGTGGACCGCCCCGTCAGCGAGGCTCCGCTGCCCAACGATCCCGACATGGAACTGGTCCTTGACGAGTCGGACTCCGGTATTGGTGAGATTGTGGTTCGGGGAGCCAACGGCACGATGCGCGCGTGCGCGCGAACCGTCGGCTCTCCCGAAGGCCCCATGCGCGAGCAGTCCGACCACGAGACATGGAATTCGACCCGCTCCCTTCCTTACGGCGAGTTCATGGCATCGATGTTCCTGCGCTACGTGATATTCGCTGACTCCGAAAATGCCATTGCGAGCACGGCGGACGCCGGCGGACTCGACGAGGGTATGCAAAATGTTATCGACAAGATCAAGCTCGTAAAGTTGCCCGAGCCGGTCGAGGTGTTTTTGGGCTTTAACACGGCACCGCTCCCTGATGCTATCGAGACGCTGCTTTACCGCGTTGACCATGCCGAGAATCCGAGCGGTATCGAGCGCTATGCCGCCGCCCTTATGAGTGAAATTGACTTGCCCCGCTTGCGCACCATCGCCGCTAAGTCCGAGATGAGCCTGGCTCGCATCGATCGCTCAAAGCTTTTCTATCTCAATTTTGATCGCAGCCTGCTGGACCAGGACGAGATTGACATGCTGCTTGCCATCGAGTGCCGTCTTAACCGTCTCTCCGCCATCCTTGAGCACATCGGGGCCGGATTGGTCCCTGCGGCATCCTCGCCGAGCCTTGAGGGCTGCGCGCTCTTTGATGCGTGGCATATCGCCAAGACGACCAACGATGTTCCCCGACTGCTCGATACGGCCTCGAGCGATAACCCGTGGGGCAAACCGGGTACGGTGGCTTGCCAGCCGGGCGGTGAGTGGGATGTGCGTACCCGCTTCGCGCGTATTGTCGAGGCACTTAACGTGGTCACGCGGCTCGACTATACCTATCGGGCAAACGTTGCCGAGGGGATCATGCTCGTTCGGTTTGGGCAGTCTGTCGTTGATGCTATGCCACAACGTGAATACGACGCTCAAGATGACGCCTGGCGCGAGTTGGACGAGGACACGCGCGCGATCTGGGCCGCGGAGCACGATGCGCGCGTGGCGCTCACGCTTGCGGCAGCGTGTTTTGCCGCGGGCACCTGCATCACACGCTGCTATGTGCAGATTGCTGCTCCCGACAGTGAGCAGGGCGAGTGCGTTGTCGCAACGTATTTCTTTGGGCGCGCGGCCTATCTGGCCGATTGCGTGCCTGTCGCCAAGGATCTTGAGAGCATGGACATGGACGATATGCCGTGCAAGCGTGTGCTTGAGGCATATGAGTCAACCGCTCCGGAGACGATTGAACCTGCGGAGGTTCATGCTCGTCCGCGTGATGACCATCGCATGCTGCCGCCGGCGCTGCGCGATCTGCTGCTTGCCGATACGGCTGACGAGCTGGAGGTCATGGAAGAGGACGACGACCCATACGTGGCCCGTGTTGTTGAATTGCGCGAGCAGGCAAAAGTCGACCGTACAGGTGCTTTTGAAGGCTTTTCCCGTCTTGTTGAGGAGTTGGAGGCTAAGTGCGCCGTCGCCGAGCTTTTGGCGACAGATCCGGTTCAAACGCAGTTTTGCGATAACCAGCTGGTGCGCATGGTGCTACCGGTGTTGGAAGAAGACCGCTCTGTGCGAATCCTTCGTGCGCCCGATGCGCTGTACTTTGCCCAGCACGAGATCTGCAGCTTTTACGCCGAGCAAGAGGACTTTGAACGAGCACTGCCCGAGGTGCGCCATCTTTACGATCTGGCGCGCTCGTCCATGCAGTCGCACTTTGCGCTCATCAACGTGCTTGCGCGTCTGGAGCGCTTTGACGAGATTATCGAGGTGGCGCGCCACGGCCTACGTATTGCCAGCGATCGTTCTGCAATCGGCTACCTGTTCTATCGCTTGGCGTTTGCCTATTGGAATTGCGATCAGCTCGACCTGGCGCTGGCTTGTTACCGTCTGGTGCCGCGCGGCGAGGAGTCGGGCAGCAGCGCGCTGGAAGAAATGCAGGGCCTTATGAACGAGATGGGCGTCAGCGAGCCTCCGACGTTCGAGGAAGCGGTCGAGACCATCCACAAGGCTGGACTAGAGCTGCCGCCAGTGTCCGCCGTGACGAATCAGCTGGCAGATGCCGCTGTGCAACTGGTCGACAACGGTTTCTTTTTCCTGGCGCGCGGTTGTATCTTCCAAATGTGGCGCACCATGGGCAACGACGAGCTCGGCTCCCTCAACCGCTCGCTGGGGTAGGCGATGCTTTCAAGAAGGAAAGGCTGCTAGGCAATTAGAAAATTTCCTCTTGCTCATCCTTGGCTGTTTGGTTACTATAGAACGGCTGTTACGGAGAGCTGACCGAGAGGCCGAAGGTGCTCGCCTGCTAAGCGAGTATGCCCCAAAAGGGCATCTGGGGTTCGAATCCCCAGCTCTCCGCCAGTATGACTTGAAAGAAGGGTCCCATTTGGGGTCCTTTTTTGTGCGGAGAAAGGAGGCTGGGGATTCGAACCCGAGAGGGCACGGGCGTTAAGCAAACGCGAAAGCGTTTGTAGCCCGTGGGCGAAAAGCCGCCAGGCTTTGAAGCCGGAGGGCATGCGCAGCATGCCCGGACATCCCCAGCTCTCCGCCAGTACGAATTTGAAGAAGGGTCCCATTTGGGGCCCTTTTTATTATCAAGAATGGCGGCTGGGGATTCGAACCCTCAAAAAAGGAGGCATCCTTTCGGACGCCTCCTTTCAGTGGGCTTATTATTCTTGCGCCCTACACCTCGGGCGCCTTGGCGACGGTCTCGCTTTCTGCTGTGAGCGGGCGGTTGTCGATGCGACGGCCCAGACGGTCGAGCTTCACAAGGAGCCATTCAATGGGATTCGGCCCTGCGCCTTCCTCGTCGGCAACTAGGTCCATGACGGCGATCTTGGTGCCGTCCTGCTTGAGCGTGACGCTGCCCACCTTGTCGCCCACATGCACCGTGCCCGAAAGATCGTCGTAGCTAACCTTTTCGGTCACCTCGCCGGCAAGGGAAAACACGGTCGCTTGCGCCGTAGGATCGGCGAGTGTGGCGTCGATCGTCTTATCCGTCCAGTCGGTTTGGCCAATGCGCGCCATAAGCGGGTTGCCGTTGGCGGTCTTTTCCTGCGTGTTGGCGATTGCGACCGTCACCTTGTGGCCGTAGTACCAGTTGGCAAGGCTGGCGGTATCGGTAAAGCGCTGGTCGGTGGTGGTGGAGTTCAAAATAACAGTGTAGATCTCGTCGCCGTCGCGGTTGTAGGCGCTCGTAAAGCAGTAGCCCGCGTCGTCGGTGGTGCCGGTCTTGCCGCCAATGTTTCCGTCCTGACCGAGCAAAACGTTGTGCGTGTCCATGGAATGCGAATGGTCGGTGCCGTCGGCGCCCGTGACCTCGATCCAGGAATCCTCGCTCGCTACGACCTCGCGGATCGTGTCGTTTTTCATGGCCTCCTGCATCATCAGTGCCACGTCATGTGCGGTTGAGTGCATGTCGCCGGCCCATTCATCAAAGTCCAGACCGTGTGGGTTCTCAAAGACCGTGCCGGTGCAACCGAGCTTCTTAGCGCGCTCGTTCATGGCTTTCACAAATGTTGCCTCGGCGTCTTTGGTCTTAGGGTCGATCTTCTTGCCCACATATTCGGCGAGCACGATGGCGGCGTCGTTGCCCGAGGGAATCATCAGGCCGCGCAGTGCCTGCTTCACGGTGAGCTCGTCGCCTTCGAGTAGGCCGGCTGTTGAATTGCCCACGGTGGCTGCGGCGTTGCTCACCGTGACCTTCTCGTCCATCTTGCAATTCTCGACGGTTAGGATTGCGGTCATGACCTTGGTGATCGAGGCAATCTTGACCTGCTCATCGGCGCCGCGGGCATAGTAGATGGTGCCGTCTTTGCCCATGACGAGGGCATTGGTCGCATCGATATCGGGCAGGTTTTCGGCCATGATGCCGCGCGCATCGGCGGTTTTGCCGCAAACATTGTCGGTCGTGAGTACTTGGGCGCCGGCGACGGTGGGCACGCCAGCGGCAAGGGCGATAGCGCAGACAAAGCCGGCGGCAAGCTGGGCTGAGCGCTTTGCAAAAGAGGTGAGGGACTTCACGGATTTCGCTTTCGACGGGATGGTCTCTTCTGGAACTAGAGTATATCGTTTGCCGGCGTCGGCGATCATCGCGTGCGTGCGTGGCCCACATCCGCGCCCGAACGGGCACAAGGGTGCTTAAGGCCGACTTAATCACCCACGCTTGTTGTGTGTGGCGTGCGTCGCCTCGGGCATAATGGAGCGCGAGAGGAGCACGCATGAACGAGCGCATTTTGGTAGTTGATGACGAGAAGGCCATCGCCGACTTGGTTGGTATCTACCTTACAAAAGAGGGCTTTGATGTCCAGATTGCCTATAGCGGGGCCGATGCTGCCAAGGCAATCCTGGAGCAGGAGTTCGATCTGGCACTGTTGGATGTCATGCTGCCCGATATCGATGGCTTTGAGCTACTGCGTACGATCCGTTCCAGCCATACCTATCCTGTGATCATGCTGACGGCGCGCGATGCCCAGCAAGACAAGATCGAGGGCCTTTCGCTTGGCGCGGACGATTACGTGGTTAAGCCGTTCCGTCCGCTGGAGCTCATCGCGCGCGTGCACGCTCAGCTTCGCCGCTACACCAGCTACGGTAGCCGCTCGCAGGCGGCCGAGTCGCCGACCATCCAGCTCGACGGCCTGGAGATCAACCGCGATGCTCGTTCCGTAACGGTGGACGGTGCACCGGTGCGCCTCACGCCCATCGAGTATTCCATCTTGCTGTATCTGGTTGAGCATCGCGGCAGCGTGGTAGCCGTGGAGGATCTGTTCCGCGCGGTGTGGAACGAGGATTTTATGCCCGGCTCCAACAATACGGTGATGGTGCACATTCGCCACCTGCGCGAAAAGATTGGCGACGACGCTCAAAAGCCGCGCTTTATCAAAAACGTCTGGGGCGTCGGCTACATAATCGAATAGCGCCTTTGATGGTGGGGAAGTGGATATGACAAAAGACGATAGGCAGGCATTCGAGGTGCCCGATCGACTCTTTGAATACGTACGGGCAGTCGTCGACAACCGCGCGCTTGCGACGGTGCTGCTCTTTTTGCTGAGCCTGCTGCTGATTGGCATCGACAACATCGCCGGAGTCTTAGCGGTGCTGCTTGTCGGCTTTTTGCTGATCGATCGATTCGAAATCGTGCGCCGTTGCGTGGTGATTGGCGGTGCCGCGTGGGCCATGACGTTGGCGATTGGCGCCATGGCGCTCGGCGGCATCGAAGGGCCAGTGCTGTTCGATGCCGGCTTTGTATTCAACATGCTTGGCTTTGTGCTGGCGCTTGCCGTGTGCGTGCTGTTCTTTTGCGGCCGCGCCCTGTACTACCATGGCTACGAGCAGGGCGAGCAGCATGCCGATTGTGTGCTGGCCGCTCGTATTCAAGATCGCCTGATCGATCACCCCGACACCTGGGATAACATCGACGGCGACTTCTTGGAGGTCGAGGGCGCCCTTAACCGCGTGCGTGACCGTGAGCGCAAGGTGCAGCAAGCTCTGCGTGACGAGTCGCATCGCAAGGACGATTTGGTCACGTACTTGGCACATGACCTACGCACCCCGCTTGCCAGTGTGGTGGGCTATCTTTCGCTGCTGCAAGAGGCTCCTGAGCTGCCGGTTGAGCAACGTGCGCGCTTTACGGGCGTGGCACTCGACAAGGCGCACCGGCTCGATGCGCTCATCGAGGAGTTCTTCGATATCACGCGCTTTGACTTCCACGATATCGTGCTCACGCGCGGCTATGTTGATCTGGGGTTGCTGCTGGCTCAGGTGGCTGACGAGTTCTATCCCATCCTCAACGAGCAGCATAAGGAAGCCCAAGTTGATATTCGCGAGGACCTGACGGTGCTCGTGGATGGCGACAAGATGGCCCGCGTGTTCAACAACATCATGAAAAACGCCGTCGCCTATAGCTACGAGTGCTCGACTATCACGATTGAGGCCAGGCGCCAAGACGATGGTGGCGTGCGCGTGCGCTTTATCAATCAGGGCGATCCTATCCCTGCGGCTAAGCTCAAGGTGATCTTTGAGAAGTTCTATCGCCTGGATGCGGCGCGTGCGACCAATCGCGGTGGTGCCGGTTTGGGCCTTGCTATTGCCAAGGAGATCATCGCGGCACACGGCGGTACCGTTGCATGTGAATCGACGCCCGAACACACGATATTCACCATCGAGCTGCCCGCCGCATAGCTAGCGTGCCCTTACAAACACTTGACAATGTGCTCACGTGCGTATGAGCCGCGATTCCTACTATCGATACTGCTGAATTGATATCGATATGGAGGTGTGCGGTATGACGGCTGCTGCGGCTGTGGAGCCCACGGAGCTTGAAGAACTCATGGAAGCGCAGGCCGAGGCCGCGCATGAGCGCGAGGTTGGGGATGCGACTCGCCCCACGGCAGAGGATCTTGCCGCCTCGCCGACGCGCATCGATGTCGAGGGCCTCGACCTGTTCTATGGCGACCACCATGCGCTCAAGGACGTGAATATCAAGATCCGCGACAAGCAGATCACCTCGTTCATCGGGCCTTCGGGCTGCGGAAAGTCCACGTTGCTGCGCTGCTTTAACCGCATGAACGACAGCATCAAGGATTGCCGCATCGAGGGCAAGATCGCGCTCGATGGTCAAGATATCCTGGGCGATTACGACATCTGCCGTTTGCGCCAGCGCGTGGGCATGGTGTTCCAACGCCCCAACCCATTTCCCATGAGCATCTACGACAACGTCGCCTACGGTCCGCGCGGTATGGGTGTGCGCGACCGCGTCATGCTCGATGAGCTGGTCGAGGACTCCCTTCGTCGCGCTGCGCTATGGGATGAGGTCAAGGACAAGCTCATGGAGTCGGGCCTGGGTCTTTCGGGTGGACAGCAGCAGCGCCTGTGCATCGCCCGCGCACTTGCCGTGCAGCCCGACATTCTGCTGATGGACGAGCCGACCTCGGCACTCGACCCTGTGTCGACGTTGGTGGTGGAGCAGCTGGCCTGCGAGCTCAAGGAGACCTGCACGCTGGTGGTCGTGACGCACAACATGCAGCAGGCCGCGCGTATTTCCGATTCGGTTGCGTTCTTTTTGCTGGGTGAGCTGGTGGAGCACGCGCCCACCGCGCAACTCTTCAAGAATCCGTCCGATCCACGCACCGCGGATTATTTGACGGGGCGTTTTGGCTGACGCTGTTTTTTTACAGGTGCCTTTAGGGTTAAGATGCGGTCATATCGGCCGCAAAGGGGTTCAACATGATCTATTACGTCGAGGACGATGACAACATCAGGGATTTGACAGTCTACGCGCTGCGCAAGCAGGGAATCGAGGCCGAGGGCTTTTCGTGCGATGGCGAGTTTAAAGCTGCCGTGGCGCGACGGGTGCCCGATGCTGTGCTGCTCGATATCATGCTGCCCGACACCGATGGCTTGGCGATTATGCGTCGCCTGCGTGCCGATCGCCTGACGGCGACGGTGCCCATCATGATGCTTACCGCCAAGGACACCGAGCTCGACAAGGTGATGGCGCTCGATGGCGGTGCCGACGATTACCTGACTAAGCCGTTTTCGCTCATGGAGCTTGCGAGCCGCTGCCGCGCACTGCTGCGTCGCGGCGGCATGGTCAAGCAGGCGAGCGATGTGCTCAGCGTGGGCGACATCGTGCTTTCGCCCAGCCATCGCGAGGTGACCGTTGCCGGCGAGCCGCTTAAGCTCACCCTGCGCGAGTTCGACCTGCTCGAGTACCTCATGCGCAAGCCCGGCGTGGTCTTTACCCGCGAGTCGTTGCTGCAGAGCGTGTGGGGCTGGGACTTCGACGGCGGTTCGCGCACCGTTGACGTGCACGTGCAGACGCTTCGCCAAAAACTGGGCGAGCATGCCAGCGCCATCGAGACCGTGCGCGGCGTGGGTTATCGCCTGGCCGAGCCTTCTGCCGGTGATGGTGCCGAAGGCGACGACACCGCGGCCGCCGCATCGGAGGAGTAACCCGTGGTCTTCGCCCCCCAGGGAAAACATACGCTGTCGCACCGCGTTTTTGTGACGATCTTTGTCTGCGCCATGGCGGTTATCGTGGCGTTTACGGTGCTGGGTGCGTTCTTTGTGCAAAACACTTTGGCGGATGCCACGAGTGCCAATCTGGCGCAGGAAACTGAGCTCATTGCTGCCGCCCTCGACGAGCAGCAGGAGCCCATTCCGTTCTTGCGAAGCCTCGATCGCGAGGATCTTCGTATCACGCTGATCAATAAGGACGGATCTGTTGCCTACGACAACGAGGCGTCGCCTTCCACACTGCCCAACCATGGCGATCGCCCCGAGGTCATCGAGGCCTTTGAGAGTGGTTCGGGTTCCGCGGAGCGCGCAAGCTCTACACTCGACGAGATTATGCTGTATCGCGCCGTCACCCTTGATAACGGCCAGGTCGTTCGCTTGGCGCAGGCCCAGCCTGGCGTTGCGGCGATTTTGCTGTCGATGCTGGCGCCGATGCTGCTTATCGCAGCAGCGGGTGCAGTACTCTCGTTTTTTATGGCGCGCCGTGAGTCCCGTGCCATCATCGCGCCGTTACAAGAGGTGGATTTGGATCACCCACGCCGTAGCTATGAGCACGCCTATGCCGAGATGGTTCCCATGCTTGAGCGCATCGAGTCGCAGCGCCAGGAACTCAAGCGCCAAATGGCGGTGCTAGCGGACAACGACCGTATGCGCCGCGAGTTCACGGCGAATATCACCCATGAGCTCAAGACGCCGCTTACGGCGATTTCGGGCTATGCCGAGCTCATCGCAAATGGCATGGTCGAGGGCGAGGACGACCTGCGCAACTTTGGCGGTCGCATCTATCGTGAGGCGGGCCGCTTGGCAGCGCTTGTCAACGACATCCTTACGCTGTCTAACTTGGACGAGGCCGAACGTGCGACTGAAGGCGAGACAGTGCCCATTGGTTCCACGGAGCCTATTGAGCTCTCGCGTGCGATCTACGCGGTTGAGCAGCGTCTTGAACAGGTCGCCCGTCAAGCGAATGTGACGATAAGTCATGAGACCAAGCCTGTGGTCATCGAAGGCGTGTCGCGCTTGATCGACGAGCTCATCTATAATCTGGCAAGCAACGCCATCCGCTACAATCGGCCCGGCGGTACGGTTACGCTGCAGTGCGGCACCAACGACGAAGGCCATCCGTTCCTCGCTGTCGCCGACACGGGAATCGGTATCGCGCCTGAAGAACAGGGCAAGGTATTTGAGCGGTTCTATCGCGTGGACAAGAGTAGGTCCAAGGCACGCGGCGGAACCGGCCTGGGGCTTGCCATTGTCAAGCATGCGGCCCTGTATCATCACGCCACGCTCGATCTGTCGAGCGAGTTGGGCGTGGGAACCACCATTACGGTGACGTTTCCCATACAGCAGGACGAGCCATTCGCATAGCGATACAACATAGATATTGATGTAGACGCCGCATTTGACTTTCGGGTGCGGCGTTGTTGTGCAATTTTACGATTGCTTCCTACATTTTTACAGGAGAGCCTGTTTCTTATGTATAGAGTTTGGTCTCGGTAAAAAGATGCGATAACATACGGACAGTTTTGTCAATCCGAACTGGGGAAATGAAAGGCAAGCTGCATGACCCTTCTCGAACTGTTCCAGCTGCTGAAGAAGCACCTCAAGCTGGTCATCACCCTTCCGGTGGTCTGCGCGATCGCCATGGGCATCGTGTCCTTCGTTGCGATGGACAACACCTATACCGCGACGACGAGCATGTACATTCTCGCCAAGACCGACGATAGCGGTCAGATGAGCTACAACGATCTCTCGGCGAGCCAGATGCTTTCCAACGATATCGCCACGCTGCTGGATAGCGATAGCGTTAAGAGCGGCGCCGCCAAAGAACTGGGCCTCACCGATTTGGATGACTACAAGGTGTCTGTTTCCTCCGAGACCACCACGCGTGTCATTACGCTTTCGGTTACCGGCACCGATGCCAAGGAGACGGCTGAGGTCGCAAAGGCCATTGCCAGCTCGGTGAGTACGGTCGCTCAGAACGTCGGCGCTGCCCAGAGCATCAACGTTATCGACGAGGCTAAGACCCCCGAAGCCCCCAGCGGCCCCAAGCGCACGCTGTATATTGCCGTCGCGTTCCTCGCCGGTATCTTTATCGCAGTTGCCTATGTCGTTTTGGCAGACATGCTCAATACCCGCATCCGCGGTGCCGAAGAGGCAGAAGAGCTCCTGGGTATTCCCGTTGTTGGCCGAATTCCGGCTATGAAAGGTGGTAAATAGGCATGGCTAAGGCAAAGAACACCGATAAGCTCGTTGTACAGAATGCCGCCAAGACCCTTCTGGCCAACATCCGCTTTGCGAGCGTGGACGACCCCATTCGCACCATCACCGTTACCTCCTCGATTCCCAACGAGGGCAAGTCTACGGTTTCCATTAACCTTGCTCAGGCAATCGCCACGAGCGGCAAGTCCGTGCTCCTGGTCGAGGCCGATATGCGCCGCAGGTCCCTTTCCGATATGCTCGGCGTTCGTTCGCGCGGCGGACTCTATGCGGTCCTTTCCGAGCAGATCTCCATTGACCAGGCAATTGTCGAGACGGGTCAGAAGAACTTCTACTTCCTCGATGCCGAGCCGCACATTCCCAATCCTGCCGACATCATCGTCTCCCATCGCTTTGCCAAGCTGGTAAAGGCACTGTCCGCCAAGTTCCAGTACGTCATCTTCGATGCTCCTCCGGTCGGCACCTTCATCGATGCTGCCGAGATTGCCAGCTTGACCGACGGCGCGCTGTTCGTGGTGCGCGAGAACTTCACCAAGCGCGAAGAGGCGCTCAATGCTATCGCCCAGCTTAAGAAGTCCGAGAAGGTCAAGCTCATCGGTACCGTCATGAATTACTGTGAGACCGAGACCAGCGAGTACTACTATTCTTACTACACCAAGGACGGTAAGAAGGTTAAGAAGGGCTCCGACAGTCAGGGCACATCCAAAAAGGGCATCTTCACCAACCGAGCAAACGTTTAGTTGATTAGGGCCGACCTATGCGTGACATTCATTGCCATATCTTGCCGGGTGTAGACGACGGCGCCGCCGATCTCGATGAGAGCTTGGCGATGCTCGAGGCTGCCAAGCGGGCCGGTGTAACCAGAATCGTTTGCACTCCTCACTGCCGTGATCCCTATTTTGATTACGACAAGATGTGGGATGCCTTTGAGCTGCTGCGCGATAACGCTGACGGTTTTCCGCTCCAGATGGGCTTCGAGGTCAACCATCGAAAGCTCGTTGAGCTTGGTATCGATGCCGCGGATCACTTGCATTTCGATGGGACCAACGAGTTTCTGCTCGAGCTTTCGACGCATGCCGATGCGTATGCGTTTAGAGAGTACGAGAATACGATTTACGACCTGCAGTGCCGCGGCTACCAGGTGATCATCGCTCATCCTGAGCGCTATCGTGCGGTTCAAAAGGATGTCAGCGTGGCGGAGCGCCTGGTCGATATGGGCTGCAAGCTGCAGGCTTCGGCGGACTTTATTGCCGGCGGTCGCTTTGGTCGCGAGAAAAAACCGGCACAGCGCCTGTTCGATCAGAACCTGTACAGCTTCATCGCGAGCGATGCCCATAACGTGGGTCATTACGACTGCCTGGCGAAGGCTCGCGCGAAGTTTAGCGTGCGCGGAGCTCATTTTCGCTAAAATCTGTCCCTAACGTTCGCATTGAATGAAAGGGCAGCATGGATATCCAACTTAAGACGGGATGCTTTGATGACGCGGCGTTGGTGCGCCGCGTCGTTTTTATGGACGAGCAGGGCTACGAGAATGAGTTCGACGCTATCGACGAGGATCCGAATTGCATTCATGTGACGCTCTATGTAGACGGCGAGCTTGCCGGTTGCTCGCGCGTGTTTCCCGAAGAGCTTGAGCGCGCGGCTGACGCAGAGGCTCCGGTGTCGCCGGCGTGCGACTTGGACGAAGGTGTCGCGGCGGGGGAGGCCTACATTATGGGGCGCGTGGCCGTGCTGCCGGCTATGCGTCGTCGTGGACTGGCGAGCAAGATTGTCGAGGCCAGTGATACCGCCGCGCGTGATGCCGGCGCCAAGCTCATTAAGCTGCACGCGCAGGAATACGTGCTGTCGCTCTACGCCAAGGCGGGCTACACGCAGATCGCGCCGGTGGACTATGAGGACGAAGGTCAGCCCCACGCCTGGATGGCCAAACTGCTGGGCGACAGATAGGGACGTTTCTTTTCTGCCGGCATTTGGGGACACTCCTCGACAATTGGCGCATGGGGCATTGCAACATGCAATTTTTCGATTCCTTATGTATATATGCGCGCTAATGGGTTATAAAATCTAAGTCTGAACATAGCAGGTCTGCGATGCGGCTCGGGCAACCGGGCCGTTTTTGCGGGCAGGGGTAGCGCGAAAGGACTGCACATGCGTCAATTTAAGACCGAGAGCAAAAAACTGCTCGACCTCATGATCAACTCCATCTACACCAATAAGGAAATCTTCCTGCGCGAGCTTATCTCCAATGCGAGCGATGCCGTCGACAAGCTCAACTTTAAGAGCCTGCAGGATCCGAGTGTCAAGCTCGACCAGGGCGACTTGGCCATCCGTGTTTCCTTTGATAAAGATGCCCGTACCATCACGATTTCGGATAACGGTATCGGCATGACCGCCGAGGAGCTCGAGCGCAACCTGGGCACCATCGCGCATTCCGGCTCCGAGGAGTTTAAGACCGAGAACGCCGAGCAACAGGGTTCCGATGTCGACATCATCGGTCAGTTTGGCGTGGGTTTCTACTCCGCCTTTATGGTCGCCAGCCACGTGAAGGTCGTCAGCCGCGCTTATGGCGAGGATACCGCCCACGTTTGGGAGTCCGACGGTCTTGAGGGCTACACCATCGAGGATGGCGAGCGTGCCGAGCACGGTACCGACGTTATCCTGACGCTGCGCGAGAACGAGAAGCTCGACGCCGACGGCGAGGCCGAGACCTACGATCGCTTCCTGACCGAGTGGGGCCTCAAGAGCCTGATTCAGCAGTACAGCAACTATGTGCGCTACCCGATCCAGATGATGGTGTCCAAGAGCCGTCAGAAACCCAAGCCCGAGGATGCTGGCGACGATTACAAGCCCGAGTACGAGGACTACCAGGAGCTCGAAACCGTCAACTCCATGACACCGATCTGGAAGAAGCGCAGCTCCGATGTCGAGCAGAAGGACTACGACGAGTTCTACAAGTCCACGTTCCACGACTTTGACGATCCCGCGCGCACCATCAGCTTCCATGCCGAGGGCACGCTCGAGTATGACGCCCTGCTGTTTGTGCCGGGCCGCGCGCCGTTCGATCTGTACAGCAAGGACTACGAGAAGGGTCTGGCGCTCTACAGCTCCAACGTTCTGATTATGGAGAAGTGCGACGACCTGCTGCCCGACTACTACAACTTTGTCCGCGGCGTCGTGGATTCCGCCGACGTGTCGCTCAACATCTCGCGCGAGACGCTGCAGCAGAACCGTCAGCTCAAGGCCATTGCCAAGCGCGTGGAGAAGAAGATCACCGCCGATCTCGAGGACATGCGCGACAACGATCGCGAGGCATACGAAAAGTTCTTTGAGAACTTTGGTCGCGGTCTTAAGTACGGCATCTACTCGAGCTACGGCATGAAGGCCGACGAGCTTGCCGACCTGCTGCTGTTCTGGTCTGCCAAGGAGCAGAAGATGATCACCCTTGCCGAGTATGCCAAGGGCATGCCCGAGGGCCAGAAGGCAATCTACTATGCCGCCGGCGATTCGCGCGAGCGTCTGGCCAAGATGCCCGTCGTGAAGAGCGTACTCGACCGCGGTTACGATGTGCTGCTGTTGACGCAGGACGTGGACGAGTTCACCTTCCAGGCCATGCGTGAGTACGTGGCTGCCGATATGCCCAAGGTCTACGAGGATGACACTGCTCGCGAGGCTGCCGAAAAGGCAGTTGCCGATGGTGCCGAGCCTGAGGTCGAGGATCGTCACCTAGAGCTTAAGAACGTCGCGACCGGCGATCTTGACTTGGCGACCGATGACGAGAAGAAGGAGGCCGAGGACGCCACCAAGGAGAACGAGGACCTCTTTGGCGCTATGAAGGAGGCACTCGGCGACAAGGTCGAGAAGGTTGCCGTCTCTGCGCGTCTGACTGACGCTCCCGCCTGCATCACCACCGAGGGCCCGCTTTCGCTCGAGATGGAGAAGGTGCTCCAGAAGGGTCCCGAGGGCGCGCCCGACGGCATGCCCAAGAGCCAGCGCGTGCTCGAGCTCAACGCCAAGCACCCGGTCTTCGACAAGCTTGTCGCTGCCCAGAAGGCAGGCGACGCCGACAAGATCAAGCAGTACTCCGGCTTGCTCTACGATCAGGCCCTGCTGGTCGAGGGCATCCTCCCCGAGGACCCCGTGGCCTTCGCGGCAGCTGTTTGCGATCTACTTTAGTTACGCGGTTTTACCAAACCGCGTAACCGGCCGACGCTGCAAGCCCGCCAGAGCGGCAATCTGCCTTTCAACTTCGACGGCATGACCAGAAGGTCAATGCCGCCTCGTTTCAAGGCACCTTGCTCGCTCTGGCGGGCTTTCGCTGTCTGTGCCAAAACATCGGCATTGTTATGGGTAGTCGTTGGGGACGTTCTTAAATGACTAGTCGTTGGGGAATGTGGCACTTGGGGACGTTCCTTTTCTGCCGGCAGTTTGGGACATTCCTTGCACCATTAGTCGTTGGGGACGTTCTTGTTTGACTGGTCGTTTAAGAACGCCCCCAATGACTAGTTGGGTTGTTAATTTGTGCGGGTTGTGGTTTTGTGACCTGCTGAAATTAAAGATACTGTACATCTGTACGTTAACTTATCTTCGTAGTATATTGCTACCCGCAAAACTCAGCACCATTGTGCCGCGAGGCACTAAAGCGCCTACGTACAATGGTTGTCGATAGTACGATTCGATTCAACGACAGGATGGATGGTCCAAGCGTGAGTCTCGGCAGCAAACTATCCGATGCAAAGGTTTCCTTTGCAATCTTTAAACGCGACATCAAGCGATTGATCGTGAACCCCGTCGCCCTGGTGGTTACCCTGGGCGTGTGCGTCATTCCCTCGCTGTATGCCTGGTACAACATCGTTGCCAACTGGGATCCGTACGGAAATACCCAAGGCATTAAAATCGCCATCGCAAACAACGATCAGGGCACCCAGAACGACCTAGTGGGCGAGCTCAACGCAGGCGATAAGGTGGTCGACCAGCTCAAGAAGAACGACCAGCTTGGCTGGACCTTCGTCGACTCGGCGGCAGATGCCAAAGAGGGCGTCGAAAGCGGCGAATACTATGCTGCCATCGTGATTCCCAAGAACTTCTCTGACAATCTCGTCTCGATGCTCGACGGCAATTACCATCAGCCGAAGCTCACCTATTACGTCAACGAGAAAAAGAGCGCCATTGCGCCCAAGGTTACCGATACCGGTGCCAATACTATCGAGGAGCAGATCAATTCGGAGTTTGTCTCCACGGTGGGCGAGACCGTAGCGGGCATCGCCAAGGATGCCGGCATCGATTTTAAGGATAAGACCGCCCAGATTCAGGATTCGCTGACGAGTTCGGTGTCCGAGGCATCCGATACCTTGAGCGAGGTTCGCGATTCGATTGGCGACATGAATGCCGCCATCGATAAGACGAGTGGCGCTATCGCCTCGGCTGATGCCGCGTTGGCGGGCCTGCAGGGTCAGACGCCCTCTCTAACGCAGGCAATCGCTCAGGGCAATGACCTGCTGGGCGAGGCTCGCGCTACGGCGGGCAACTCTGTCGCCTCGCTCTCCAAGGCGCTCTCGGAAGGCAGCCTTGCGCTCACCAAGACGTCAGCCTCTGCGAACGCTGCGATTGGCAAGCTGACGGGCACAGTCACATCTACGACCACCCGCATCGACAACTCACTCGAGTCTCTCCAAGCGACGATCGATCACAATAAGGCCGTTATCGGGCATTTGGAGATTCTCGTCAATGACACGTCGACAGGTTCCGAGGAAATTGACGCGCGCATTGTATCGACCATCGATTTGCTCCGCGAGCAGAATGAAAAGCTTCAGAGCATCAAGGACGGTCTGTCTGCGCAGTCGAGCGCCATGGCGAATGACGCCGCGGCCGTCTCGGGCGCAAGCGACGCTATCAATAACGCAATTCAGACCGGTGCGACCAACCTTGGCCAGGCCC
>USQQ01000025.1 GCA_900556875.1 uncultured Collinsella sp. | reverse complement strand
TGCGGGAGCGTGCCGTCAGCTCAATGTGTTCGGCTGAGATCGGAAATCAACCGTTTTCAAACGAAAAGCGCCCGCGGCCAGATGGTCGTGGGCGCTTGGCGTGTTGCCTATTGGCTGTACGGCGCAGGACTCGTTACTTGGTCTTAGCCACCAGCAGCGGGTCGCCCAGCTTGACGAGCGGGTTGCCGCCGATAAGCGTTCCAGACTCGCCGACATGGTCGATGCTCTTAAGACGATCGAGCTCGGAGATGATGACGGTCACGATGTCCTCGTGGCCAGCGGCCTTAATGGCATCGCGGTCGAAACTGATGAGCGGCTGGCCTGCCTTGACCACATCGCCCATCTCGACAAAGCGGGCAAAACCCTTGCCGTTCATTTGTACGGTGCCCAGGCCGACATGGATGAACACGCGAAGGCCGTCCTCGGTGATCATGCCAATAGAGTGGTTGGTGACGGTGGTGGCGCCGATGCGGCCGTTAGCGGGCGCATAGATGGTGCCGGTGATGGGCTCGATGCCGTAGCCCTGGCCGAGCATACCCGAGGCGATGGTCTCGTCGGGAATCTCGTTTAGATTGACGAGCACACCGTTAACGGGAGCGTAGATGACGCCTTCGCGGGTGGCGAAGCTTGCTGCGGGCGGTACGGACGCCTCGCCCGACGAGTTGAACGTGGACTTGAGCGAATCGAGCAGACCCATAGATGCCTCCAACGTATCAAGTGCGCATGTAGCGCACGCGTAGTTTTGCCGGAAACGTTTCGTGTGTGTTTACCGGCTCGGTCAGCGTCTCTATTTTACGCTGCTCAACGATGGCCCTGAGCTGGGATTATGTGATATATCAGTTGAAGGGAACTTATTGCGGATACGTTTCGATGCCGTGCGTCCAAGTGGGGTACGCTTGAAGGCGATACATAACGTGCGCACGAATCGCGCGAAGGGAGCATATATGATCGTCGAGAGCCATGCGCTGTGGGGCGAGGAGCCGACCGAGGAATATCCGGCGACGTTTACCTATATGGGGGCCGAACCGCTGCCCGGCAAGCCCAATGGTCGTCGCCCGGCAGTGATCATCTGCGGCGGAGGCGCGTTTACGCACATCGCTCCGCACGAGCAGGACCCGGTGGCGTTTGCATTTTTGGATCACGGGTACCAGGCCTTTGTTCTCAACTATGTCACGAGTGGCACGGGTGACGTGAGCTTTCCGCACCCCCAGGCAGATCTTGCCAAGATGGTCGCCACGGTTCGTGCGAATGCCGACGAGTGGCATGTCGATCCCAAGCGCGTGTGCGTTGTGGGCTTTTCGGCGGGCGGCATGATTTGCGCCTCGCTGGCAACGCAGTGGAAGACCGGCCCCTTCGCGGCACTTGTCGGGGCGCGTCCGGACGACATTCGTCCCGATGCTGTGGTGCTGGGCTATCCATTGCTCGACTTTGCCTATGTCCGCGACATGCAGACGCGCGATCCGCGCATCGACTTGCGCGTGCCCAAGACAGGTGGCAAGACGGGGCGCGATTTGCTCAACGATTACCTGTCGATGGTGACCGGCGGCGAGGCCACCGAAGAGCACCTGGCCGATATCTGCCCTACCACGCATGTTTCGCGCCAGATGCCCCCGACTTTTGTGTGGGGCGTGTCCGATGACAAAACGGCGCCGATCGCGCAGGTCTATCCGTTTGCTCAGCGCATGGCCGAGGAGGGCGTCGCTTGCGAGATGCACGTCTTTGACCAAGGCGGTCACGGCCTTTCGCTCGGCAATGCCAATACCGCGGTCGACAACGAGGACAAGCAGGTGGCGGTTCGCCCTTGGATTCGCCTAGCCTTCCGCTTCCTGGAGCGCCATCTGTAAGAGTAAGAGGGCCAGTCCCTCCCGTCCCTCATAACTTGCGGTGAAATAGTTCCTGTTTTTGCTGGTTAAAGCCCCAAACAGGAACTATTCCACCGTAACTTCGTTTTGATGCCCGGGCCGGAAACCGCGTCCCAGTTTTGCCCCTCAAGGTGGGATACAGTTTCCCGCAGAGGGTCGATCGGGAAAATGCGTCCCGGTCTGAGCGACGATTCCGGGATGCATTTTCCGCAAGATGCCTCAACCGGAAAACGCATCCCGTTTTGAAGCTTCAGAGTGGGATGCGGTTTCCCCAAGGGGGGGACTGCGGACAAAAAGTTGGACCGTTGAGGTCCGGAACGGAGTCCGCATGGCATACAGTAGGAGAATGGTGGAGAGGGCCAGGGCGCTTCGCGGCGCCGGGCTCACCGTCATGGAGATAACCGAGATACTCGGCGGGCCCGGCAAGACGTCCGTCTGGCGCTGGATCAGGGACGTGCGCAAGCCCGCGGGAAGGGCCGGTGGAGGAATGGACCTGCCGCGACTCGTCGGGGACGGCCCCGACTACCCCGACATCGACCCGGAGGACAAGGACGCCCTGATCGAGCGGCTCAGGCTCGAGAACGCGGTGCTGAGGGCGGTGCAGGACGTTTTAAAAGCCGAGAGCCTCGACGGGATGTCGAACAGGGAGAAGACCCTGGTGATAGACCGCCTGAGGCCGTGCGGGAAGTGGTCCTTGAGAGAACTCACGAGTTCCTTGGGGATATCAAAGAGCTCCTATGAGTACCAGCGCCGCGCGATCGCGAGGCCCGACCGGCGCGCGCCCCTGCGCGCGCTCGTGCGCAGGATCTTCGCCGAGGACGGCGAGGGGGCGCGGGGGTACCGCTTCGTGACGGCGCGCCTGCGCGAGCTCGACGAGCCCGTGCGCGCCTCGGAGAAGGTCGTCCTCCGCATCATGCGCGAGGAGGGCCTGGTCCCCAGGTGGATGAGGAGGAAGAGGAGGCCCTACAGCTCCTATGCGGGCGAGCCGACGCCGGCCCCGCCGAACCTCGTGCGCCGCGACTTCCGCTCGGCCCAGCCGAACTTCCTGTGGCTCACCGACATCACCGAGTTCAGGCTGCCCTCCGGCAGGAAGGTCTACCTGTCGGCCATCAGGGACTGCTTCGACTCCTCGGTCGTGGCGTGGAGGGCCGGCGAGAGACCGGACGCCGCGCTCGCCAACTCGACGCTCGAGGACGCCTGCGCGCTGCTCGCGCCCGGCGAGCGCCCCGTCATCCACTCCGACCGCGGCGGCCACTACCGCTGGCCCGGCTGGATCTCGATCTGCGAGGGGCACGGCCTCGCCAGGAGCATGTCCGCCAAGGGCTGCAGCCCGGACAACGCGGCGATGGAGGGCTTCTTCGGCCTGCTCAAGAGGGAGTTCTGGCACGGCAGGGACTGGTCGGGCTGGACCCCTGCCCGCTTCATCGAGGAGCTCGGGGGCTGGATCGGCCGATACAATACGGAGAGGCGCAGCGATGCGCTCGGCGGCCGCACGCCGGCCGAGTTCCGCGCCGCGCTGGGAAGGGCCGCGTAACGGTCCAAGAAATCGTCCGCAGTCCCGGGCCCCATTGGGAAGCTGCATCCCAGAATTCGCCCGGATAGTGGGACACGGTTTCCGGAAGGGTGTCGTTTGAGAAGCTGCGGCCCGGAGTCCTGCCGTTTGGTTGCTCCGCATCCTACTTATTGGCGCAAAGTAACCTGCTCCCATTGCACCAATGATCCCTTGGTGACGGAGGGAAATGAATCATTTTGAGCGGCGGTGCCAAGAATTGGTCCGTTGCCGCCCGCTGCTTTCCTACCAAACGGTGAACTGGGCGTTCTCCGTGTTCCAATGGACATCGCGTACGTAATCGCGCACGCCCGCCGCGTCCCGCGCTTCGAACAGCTCAAGAATATGGGCATGTTCGGCATTGGCTTTATCGAGCAGCTTGCACGCCGTCTCTTGATCGACAGTCTCGTAATCGCGTTTGATAAAGCAGCGCTCGAGCTGCGAAATCATATCGCGTAGACGATCGTTGCCGCAGCGGTTGAAGTACGTCAGATGAAAGTCTCGCTGAATGTCGTCGTACTTTCGGATAAGACCGCCTTGGATCGCAAGGTCCATGGACCCAACCAAAAACTTCAGCTGCATGATGTCCTCTTTTGTCAGGAGGGGACAGGCGAGGTATGCCGCCTGCCCATCGAGCGGCCCCATAATCTCAAAGACTTCAACGGCGTTTTGTTGATCGAACCCACGGACACGGAATCCGCGACGGGGGAGATTGTCCAGGTAGCCATCGCTTGCCAGCTGAATGAGCGCCTCGCGAACCGGCGTGCGCGACACGCCCATGGCATCGCAGATCGCTTGCTCGCTCACGCGGTCGCCAGCCGAAAGCTCGCCGGCATCTATGCGGCTCGAAATATAGTCGTATACATGATCCTTCAAGGGTCTTCTGAGTGTTTCCATGAGCTTGTGTTCCTTGACTGTATATTTTCAAAATTAAATACGTTTCGCTTGAATAGCTCTGTTGAATTATAGAACGACCAGTTAAATCGCGCTACTTTGCGCCGATAGGTGAGAATACGCTTACCGATGAATACCTACCGTTCAGGATTGTATACAATATACAAAATAGGAAAACCGCCCTAAGATAAAGCCATCGAAAGGAAGGCGGGCGCAAAGAAGTCCCGCTCTCTGCTAAGAGATCCAAGGAGGATCACCATGACCAAGTTCAGCCACGTCATCATCCGTCGTCCCGGCAAGTCCCTGAGCAATGGCATCACGAGTGCCCCCGAGCTCGGCCAGCCCATCTACGAGCGCGCCATCGAGGAGCATTACGATTACGAGCATGCGCTCGAGCAGTGCGGCGTTGACGTGTCGGTGCTGCCGGCGCTCGAGCAGTATCCCGACAGCTGCTTTGTCGAGGATCCGGCCGTCATCACTCGCTGCGGCGCCATCATTACCAACCCCGGTGCCGACAGCCGCAACGGCGAGAAGGACGAGATCGAACCAGCCGTCCGTCGCTTCTTTGACGACGAGCATGTCAAGCACATCGTTTCTCCGGGTACGCTCGACGGCGGCGACGTCATGATGGTCGGCGACCATTTCTACGTCGGTCGCTCCGCTCGCACCAACGAAGAGGGCATCCGCCAGTTCTGTGAGATTCTCGAGGGCTGGGGTCTCGAGGGTTCCGAGGTTCCGCTGGAGGAGGTCCTACACCTCAAGACGGGCGTCAACTACATCGAGGACAACAACATGCTCGTTTCCGGTGAGTTTATCGATAAACCCGACTTTGCCCAGTACAACAAGATCGTCGTGCCCGAGGACGAGGCTTACGGCGCCAACTGCATCTGGGTCAACGGTACGGTCATCGTCGCCGAGGGCTATCCGACCGTGCTCAAGGCCGTGCAGGATCTGGGCTACAAGACGCTCGTCGTCGATACCTCCGAGTATCGCAAGGTCGACGGCGGCCTTTCTTGCCTGTCGCTGCGCTTCTAACGCGATAGCTGTAACAGTCTGATGATCGCTTGACCGATGGCCCGGCACCCGATTCGGGACGTCCGGGTCATCTTTCGTTCGATCACATGATGAAGGGGGTGCACATACAATGGCCTCTAAAGCTCAAAACGACGAGATTATCGACCCTAATGGCCTCGATCTCTTTCGTCTGACCATGATGGTCATTACCGCCAGTATTTGTGGCGGTATCTTTTCGCTTGCCGGCGATATGGCAGCAGGCGGGGCAAATACCGGTGCGGTTATCGTCTCGTGGGGAATTTGCTTTATCGGCGTCTTTGCGCTGATGATGGTGTTCAACGGTTTGTCTCAGGCTCGTCCCGACCTGACCGGCGGCATCTATGCATACGCTGCGGCCGGTTTTGGCGATTACATTGGATTCAACTCCGCCTGGGGTTACTGGATCAGCGCATGTCTTTCCAACGTGAGCTTTGCGCTCTTGCTGTTTAGCGCGCTGGGCTATTTCTTCCCCGCGTTTGGCGCGGGTAACAACCTGCTTTCTATCGTCTGCGCCAGCGTGTTTTTGTGGTTCCTTACCGCCCTTGTGCTTCGTGGCGTTAAGGAGGCTGCGGGCATTAACACAATCGTCACGTTGGCGAAGCTGGTGCCGTTGGGGCTCTTTGTGCTGAGTATCGTGCTCCTGGGTAAGTTCAACGTCGATATCTTTATGGACAACTTCTGGGGAGAGCCGGCTGGTCCTGGCTTTGGCGAGCAGGTTGTCTCGACCATGATTGCCCTTGTCTGGGTCTTCACGGGCATCGAGGGCGCTGTCGTTATCTCGGGCCGTGCTAAGTACGTGCGTGACGTCGGCCGCTCGACGGCGCTCGGATTTGCGGCTGTATTCACGCTGTATCTGATCATCTCGATGCTGTCGCTCGGCATTATGCCGCGCGAGGAGATGGCACAGCTTGCAACGCCCTCCATGGCGGGAATTCTCGAGTGCGCAATCGGTCCGGTTGGTGCTGCCATCGTAAACCTTGGCGTTATCCTTTCGTTGGTCGGCGCGCTGCTGGGCTATGTCATCATTGCGTCCGAGACGCCGTTCGAGGCGGCGCGCCAGGGATCCTTCCCTCTGGCGTTTGCCAAGACGAACAAGCACGACGCCCCGGTGGTAACGGTTCTCGTGAGCTCCGGCATTACGCAGCTCTTCTTGATCGTGTCGTATGTGGCGGCGAGCACCTACCAGTTCTTCTATAGCTGCGCAGTCAACACGATTCTGGTTCCGTATGTCTGCTCGGCTGCCTATTACATGGTGATTGGTTGGAAGAAGGAGCATCTGGACGGACCGCATGCGCCAAGCGTCGGCAAGGCGCGATTCTTCGGCACGCTCGGCTTCATTTACACATTGTTCCTTGTGTGGTCGACGGGCCTCCAGGGCGTCATGATCACGACGATCCTTTTTGCTCCGGCCATTCCCGTTTATATGCTGGGCGAGCGAGGTCGCGGTAAGCCGGTACTTCCGCACCTGCACGACAAGCTGATCGCAGCGGTGGTCATTGTCGTGGCGGTCATCTCGCTGTATCTGCACTTTGCCGGCATTGCGCCGATAGTCTAAGAATGCGGCAAGCTTCATCGCTTGGTAAGCCGACGGAGGCGTCGCGTGCCGGTGCCGTTCGGTAATCCTTAACTGACGTGGGCCTCTGTAACGTGCCTTTGTGAGCGCCCACCAAGCCCGCGCAGGTGACATTTGTTGCCAGCGCGGGCTTTTGCTGTTGCGGCGAAATAGTTCCTGTTTTTGCTGGTTAAAGCATCAAACAGGAACTATTCCACCGCAACTTGTTTTGATTCGCTGGGGGACGGAGGAAGCGGCGATCCGGAATCCACCTGCACGGTCGCTCCGCATCCCGTCCGTTGGCGCAAGTGGTGCCAAATGTAATCTGCCCCCCTTGCACGCTTGTCCTCCTTGCAGCAATCTGTTGGTTGAACGTCGTTATGTGCTTGCAGTTTCTGGGCAAGCCGTCTCGCAGCAAAGTAGACTAGATGGCCATTTCAAAAAGCCTACTCAGAGGAGGAACCATGCTTGAGGGTACGTATGTGGTTTCGGCCCAGACGCCGGTGGGGAGTAGACGCGGCGAGGTGACGTTTTCACATGGGGTGAACGGCGCGCTCAGGGCAGTACTAAACGTCAGGGGTCTCAATATCGCTCTCTCGAGTGCCCGTGCTGAGGGCGATTTCTTTGAGCTCTTGGGTACTATCTCCCACGTCTTGATAGGCAAGGCGCCCTTTACATGCACGGGGTCGGTCGAGGGTGATCGACTCACTGCTACCGCGCGGTCGGGTTCCGTTTCGATCTCGCTGAGCGGTATGCGTAAAGAGCCTTCGGGGCGCACCGCATAAAGTTTGCGCAGGTAAACATCGGTATTTGACTTTATAAAATAGTTCAGAGCGCTATCATTTGTCGTTACGAGTTGGTTAACCCCGGTAAACGGTTAACCGCGTCTAACGAAAGGATGAGCGCGTGAAGCTCGATACACTCGAGATTGGAAAGGACGCCGTTGTCGCATCGGTGGCATCGGACGATCAGGCACTCCGACAGCATATTTTGGACATGGGCTTAACGCCGGGCACCGAAGTCACCATGATGAAGTACGCCCCCATGGGCGACCCGCTCGAGATTCGCCTGCGTGGCTACGAGTTGACGCTGCGCAAAGACGATGCTGCTCGCATTGAGCTCGTGGGTATTCACGACACCGATACGAGCCCGCGCGTTAACGCCGCAATCGGCACGACGGAGCACCCGGCGCTCGGTGAGGGGACGTATTCGCCCCGCGCGGCAAAAACGGCCGTGCCCGAGGGCGCGCCGCTGCACTTTGCCCTCGCCGGCAACCAAAATTGCGGCAAGACCACGCTGTTCAACCAGCTGACGGGTTCCAACCAACATGTTGGTAACTTTCCCGGCGTGACGGTCGACCGCAAGGACGGTACTGTCCGTAACCACCCCGAGGCGAGCGTTACCGACCTGCCCGGTATTTATTCGTTATCGCCGTACACGGGCGAGGAGATTGTCAGCCGTCAATTCATCCTTGACGAGCATCCCGACGCCATCATCGACATCATCGATGCCACCAATATCGAGCGCAACCTCTACCTGACGCTGCAGCTTATGGAGCTCGACTGCCCCATGGTCATCGCGCTCAACATGATGGACGAGGTGACGGCCAACGGCGGCGCCGTGGACGTCAACCTGCTCGAGAGCCTGTTGGGCGTGCCTGTTGTCCCCATTAGCGCTGCCCGCAACGAGGGTATCGGCGAGCTGGTGGATCACGCTCTGCATGTGGCGCGGTTCCGCGAGCGCCCGGGTCGCCTGGACTTCTGCGCGCCCGATGGCCCGGACGGCGGTGCGCTGCATCGCTGCATCCACGGCATTGCCAACCTGATCGAGGACCATGCCGTGACGGCCCGCATTCCGCTGCGTTTTGCGGCGACCAAGCTGGTTGAGGGCGACGAGCTGGTGACCGAGGCACTTCACCTGGATCGCAACGAACTTGACGCTATCGAGCACATCATTACCCAGATGGAGGGCGAGGCTGGCACCGACCGCCTGTCCGCGCTGGCCGATATGCGCTTTAGCTTTATCGGCGACGTGTGCGGGCGCTGCGTGGTGAAGCCGCACGAGAGCCGTGAGCACGTGCGCTCCGTTAAGATCGACCGCATCCTGACGGGTCGCTACACGGCCATCCCGGCGTTTCTGGTGATCATGGGCCTCGTCTTTTGGCTGACGTTTGGCGTGATCGGCGCGGCGTTGCAGGGACTTATGGAGGACGGCATCGCTGTCATCATCGCCTCGGCCGATGCGGGTCTCAAGGCGTTTGGGACCAACGACGTGGTGCGCTCGCTGGCTGTCGACGGCGTGCTTACGGGCGTGGGCAGCGTGCTGACCTTCCTGCCGATTATCGTCGTGCTCTTCTTGTTCCTCTCCATTCTGGAAGACTCCGGCTACATGGCGCGCGTGGCCTTTGTCATGGATAAGGTGCTGCGTCGCTTTGGCCTGTCGGGCCGCAGCTTTGTGCCCATGCTCGTCGGTTTTGGCTGCACCGTGCCGGCTATCATGTCGACCCGTACGCTCCCATCCGAGCACGACCGCAAGATGACGGTCATGCTCACACCGTTCATGAGCTGCTCGGCCAAGTTGCCGGTTTACGGCTTGCTGTGCGGAGCATTCTTCCCGCAGGCGACGGTCCCCGCCATGGTCTCGCTCTATTTGATTGGCATTGCGGTCGGTTGCATCGCGGCTTTGGTGCTCAACCGCACGGCATTTAAGGGCGACCCGGTGCCGTTTATCATGGAGCTTCCCAACTACCGCCTGCCGAGCATCAAGACGACGGTGATGCTGGCGTGGGATAAGGCCAAGGACTTTATTACCAAGGCCTTTACCATCATCTTTGCCGCTACCGTGGTCATCTGGTTCCTCCAGACGTTTGACATCCGCTTTAATGTGGTCGCCGATCAGTCGCAGAGTCTACTTGCCGGTCTGGGTAGCATCATCGCGCCGGCGTTGGCGCCGCTTGGCTTTGGCGACTGGCGTGCATCCACGGCGCTCGTCACCGGACTTATCGCCAAGGAGAGCGTCATCTCGACCCTCACCGTGCTTTTGGATGCAACGTCACCCGCGGCGCTGTCGACCATGTTTTCGCCGTTTACCGCCTACGTGTTCTTGGTCTTTACGCTGCTGTACCCGCCCTGCGTGGCGGCAATCGGTGCCGTCAAGAGCGAGTTGGGCGCGCGCTATGCCGTTGCCGTGTTCGCGTTTCAGGTGACGGTCGCCTGGATTGTGGCGTTTGTCGTGCATTCGGCGGGCATATTGCTGGGGTTGGCTTAGCTATTTATTGACGGCGCAACCTCTGTGTATTGAGTTGATTGCGGCCCCGCATCTGTACTGACGGATGCGGGGCCGTTGCTATATAATCGCCCACCGCCCAAGACAATCGGAGAGGTTTCCTACATGACTCAGGCAAGACAAGATGGCATCTCGCTCAAGCAGTGGCTCCCGCTTATCGGGCTCGCCTGCTGCGCGTTCGTGTTCAACACATCGGAGTTCATGCCCATCGGCCTTCTGACTGATATTGCCGTATCGTTCTCGCTCACCGAGGCCCAGGCAGGCATCATGATTTCGGTCTACGCCTGGGGCGTCATGCTGCTGTCGCTGCCGCTTATGGTGTTTGCCTCGCGCTTTGAGTTCAAGCGTATGCTGCTCGGCGTGCTCGCCGTGTTCTCTCTGGGTCAGTTCCTGTCCGCCGTGGCGCCCACCTATCCTATTTTGGTCTGCGCACGCCTGGTGGTCGCTTGCGCACATGCCGTGTTCTGGTCGGTCGCCTCGATTATGGCCTCGCGCCTGGTCGACACCCGTCACGGGGCGCTCGCCATCAGCATGATCGCCACGGGCTCGTCCATCGCACAGATCTTTGGCCTGCCGATCGGCCGCGCCATCGGCCTGGCCGTGGGCTGGCGCATGACGTTTGCCGTGGTCGGGGCCTTTTCTGCCGCCGCGGTGGTGTACCAGGCAGCGGTGTTCCCGGCCATGCCGGCGGGAGAGCGGTTTGCGGTTAAACAGCTGCCCGAGCTGCTCAAGAACCCGTTCCTCATCGCGCTCTACGCGGTCACGGTTTTTATGGCGACCGGCTATTACACAGGCTACAGCTATATCGAGCCCTTCCTGGCGCAGGTCGCGCACGTCGACGCGGGCGCCATTACCATGACGCTGACGGCGTTTGGCTGCTCCGGTCTGGTGGGCAGCTGGCTGTTCGGCCGCCTGTTCGATGGGCACCGCTTCCCGTTTTTGGCTATCACGCTCTCCGGCGTGCCAGCGGCCCTGCTGCTCATGGGTTCGGCCGCATCGTCGCTCGCAGCAGTGCTTGCCGTCTGCGTGCTGTGGGGCTGCTGCGCCACGGCCTTTAACGTGGCATTTCAGGCCGAGCTTATCAAGTACACACCGGCGGATTCGTCGGCTGTCGCCATGTCGATCTTCTCGGGCCTTTTTAATTTGGGTATCGGCACGGGCACCGCGATCGGCGGCGCCGTGGTTTCGGGCCCCGGTATCGCCTGGATCGGCTTCGCGGGCGGGGCGATTGCCGTCGTGGGCGTCATCCTCGCCATTACGGTGCTGTTCCCGGTCATACGCCGCGCAAAGCCCGTCGCCTAATCACGTTCCCTCATCAGTTGCGGTGGAATAGAGACTGTTTGCCCGGTTTATTGGTCTCAACAGTCCCTATTTCACCGCAACTTATTTTGGGGGAGGGGATGCGCGGCGGGCATACAATGGATGGCGTTGCGTGAAAGATTGCCGGGAGGTTGCTATGTGGGCATACGAGACGACGTTCTATCAGATCTATCCGCTGGGCTTTTGCGGAGCTCCGCGCGAAAACGCCGCCCCTGTTGCCGAGGATGAGCTCGCCCAGGCTGCCAACGCTGCGCCCAACCCCGATGCGCCCATAATGAAGATTGCCCAATGGGCCGACTACCTGCAAGAGCTCGGCATCGGTGCTGTGCTCATTAACCCGCCGCTCGAATCCGACAGTCACGGTTACGACACGCGCAGCCTGCGCCATATCGACCGTCGCCTGGGTGGGGATGCCGACTTTGCCGCCGTGTGCGAGACACTGCATGCCCATGGCATCCGTGTGGTGCTTGATGCCGTCTTCAACCATGTCGGTCGCGGTTTTTGGGCCTTCCGCGATGTTCAGGAGCGCAAGTGGGACTCGCCCTACAAGGACTGGTTTCACATTAGCTTTGACGGCGACTCCTGCTATGGCGACGGCTTTTGGTACGAGGGCTGGGAAGGCCATTTTGAGCTCGTGAAGCTCAACCTGCAAAACCCCGCCGTGGTCGATTACCTGCTCGAGTCCGTGCGCCGCTGGGCCGAGGTCTTTGGCGTCGACGGCCTGCGCCTGGACGTTGCCTATATGCTCGACCGCGACTTTATGCGTCGCCTGCACGCCTTTACCCGTGAGCTCAAGCCCGACTTTGTGCTGATCGGCGAGACGCTTCACGGTGACTACAACCAGATCGTCAACGACGAGATGCTCGACTCCTGCACCAACTACGAGTGCTACAAGGGCCTGTACTCCAGCTTTAACTCGGTCAATATGTTCGAGATCGCGCATTCGCTGCATCGCCAGTTTGGCGGCGATCCGTGGTGCATCTACCGCGGCAAGCACCTGCTGTCGTTTGTCGACAACCACGACGTGCCGCGCCTGGCAAGCATCCTCACCGACAAGTCGTGCCTGCGTCCCGTCTATGGCATGCTCTTTGGCATGCCGGGCATTCCGTGCGTCTACTATGGCAGCGAGTGGGGGATTGCCGGCGAAAAGGGCGGCCCCGATGGTGACTGGGCGCTGCGACCTGCGCTCGATGAGCCTGCGCCCAACGAGCTGACGGCGTTCATCACGCAGCTTGCGCACCTTCGCTCGGCCGATGACGCGGCGGCCTGTGCTCTCAACTACGGTGCCTATCGCAACGTGGTGATCCAGAACAAGCAGCTGCTGTTCGAGCGCGCCTGTGATGACGCGACGGTGCTCGTGGCGGTGAACGCCGTGGGCGAGCCTTACACCTTTGGCGCCGGCGAGCTCAACGGGTCCTTTGTCGACCTGCTTGCCGACGATGCGCCCACGGTCGAGCTGACGGGTACCCTTGAGCTTGCACCCTACGAGGTGCGCTATCTGTTGAGAGCCTAGCCCATGGCCGTGTCTGACGAGGACTATCAACATATTGAGCATGGGTTTGAGCCTGTGTTCGACCAGCGCTCGCGCGTTTTGGTGCTGGGGTCGTTTCCCTCGGTGCTCTCGCGTGCAAATGCCTTTTATTACGGCAACCCTCAGAATCGCTTTTGGCGTGTGATGGCTGCGTGCCTCGGTGTGCCTGTGCCGCCCAACGAGGGCGATCCTTTGGCAAGCGGTGAGCCCGCGACACTCGATGCCTCCATTGCTGCCAAGCGATCTATGCTGCTGAACGGCGGCGTGGGCCTGTGGGATGTGATCGAGAGTTGCGACATTAAGGGCTCGAGCGACGCGAGCATTCGCAACGTTGTGCCGGCACATATCGAGCGCATTACCGGCGCAGCCCCCATTGAGCAGGTGATATGCAACGGTGGTACAGCTGGCCGGCTCTACAAGCGCTATCTACAAGAACACACCGGGCTGCCCGCTATCGTCCTGCCCTCGACAAGTCCCGCCAATGCGGCCTGGCGCCTGGAGCGTCTTGTTGAGCGTTGGCACGAAGCCGTTGACTGGGCTGTTATTTAATTTAGATTTTTGTTTGAGCGTGGGTGCCCAGACGTTTTAGAACGCCTCGCCAGATCGGCGCGGGCACGGCTGGCTCGGCGCAAACCATGCCGTCGGCGTCGACGTTGGCGGCATTGCCACCGCCAAGTCGCTGTGCATGCTTGACGGAGCAGCCCATGCGCACAGCGCCCACAAGCTTATCCATCGCTTCCGAAAACGGTCGCCGCAAGAGTCCCATGCGCGGGGAGCGACGAAGCGCCGCAATGCCGCTGCCGGCGCAGATGGCAACGCCGCCACACCACAATTGGTCATGGCGCTCACATGCCTTGTGCAGGCGAACGGCGGCCCCACGCGCCTGCTCAGTGCCCTCTTGTGCGGCTCGAATCGCGGCATAGACGCGCGTTCCCGTACCGCCAAAGCGCTCAAGCGTCTGCTCGATAGCTGTCAACGTCTCATCGTCAGCCACATCTTCAATGGCCAGCACGATGCCATCGGCAACGCTGCCGGCGTCATTTGCCTTCAAGTCGACTGGGAGGGGGAGTGTAGTGCCGGAAAGCTGTGCATAGGCGGCGATGGCATCCTGCAGGTCCCAAAGCAAAAACTCAAGATCGGCGCTATTGGGAATGCTGATATACGCAATGGTTTGCAGCGTTTTTGGTACATCGCCGCGCGCGGTCGTCTCCATGCCATCTCCTTTCCGGCTCGTTTCCGTTTAGGTTACACCGTCCGGCGGCGCGCGGGCGCGCTATCCTAGTGCAACCCTTACGAAAGGAACGCCATGCGTCTGCCCATGAATACCTCGCTTGCCACGCTCAAGCCCTCCGGCATCCGTCGGATAAACGCGCTCGCTGCCCAGCACCCGGGGTGCATCGCGCTCGCGCTCGGCGAGCCCGATTTTCCCACGCCCGATGTGATTAGCGCCGAGGTGACCGCCGCACTGGGCCGCGGCGACACGCACTATCCGCCGAACAACGGTCGCCCCGCCCTGCGCGAGGCGTTATCTGCCTACATGGGGGACGCGGGCCTTGCGTTTTCGGCCGACGAGGTCATCCTGACTGATGGCGCGACCGAGGCCCTGTCGGCAACATTCATGGCTATGCTCAACCCCGGCGACGAGGTCATTATCCCCACGCCGGCCTTTGGCCTGTACGAAAGCATCGTCGTGGCCAACCACGCCAAGGCGGTCTTTTTGGATACGGAGCCTGCGCAATTCCAGATCGATGAGGAAGCGCTGCGCGCTTGCGTTACGCCGGCGACCAAGGCCATCGTCATCTGCTCGCCCAACAATCCTACGGGTTGCATCCTCAATACGGCGTCGCTCGACGCCGTGGCGCGCGTGGCAGACCAGGCGGGCATCTACGTGGTTTGCGACGACGTATACAACCGCTTGGTCTACGCGGACGGCTACGAGCGCTTTGCCCAGCGACACCCAGAACTGCGCGAGCAGACGGTAGTCATCGAGAGCTTCTCCAAGCCCTGGGCCATGACCGGCTGGCGCTTGGGTTGGCTCGCAGCCGCAGCCCCCGTCATCGCCGAGATCGCAAAGGCCCACCAATACCTAGTATCGAGCGCCGTCTCCTTCGAGATGGACGCCGCCCGCACGGCACTCACCGTGGACCCAACCCCCATGCTCGAAGTCTACCGAGCCCGCCGCGAACGCGTGCTCGCAGCCTTAGACGCCATGGGCCTCGACGTAGTAGAACCAGCAGGCGCCTTCTACGCCTTCCCCAGCATTAAGCAATTCGGCCTAACAAGCGAAGCCTTCTGCATCAAAGCCATCAAAGAGGCCAACGTAGCCCTAGTCCCGGGCGACTGCTTCGGCACCGAAGGCCACATCCGCCTCAGCTACTGCGTCTCCGACAAAGACCTTGACGAAGGCCTAACCCGCCTGTCCACCTTCATTTCAACCTTATAGCCCAACGGGACGCAACGCATCAGCCCACCGACCCAAGCATTATGAGTGGGGGCGTCAGCCAACGAAAACCCGGGCTGCCCAAAGTCAACGCAGGCACGCGCCGCCGAAGGCCAGGCGCAAGGTTTTCGTAGATTCCGCACGAGCCGAAGGCCACTTAATGTGGCCTTCGTGCGAGCCCAGGACTTGACCGAGCGAAAACCTTGCGCCTGGCCTTCGGCGGAGCGTGCCGGATGGTGGAATTGTGTGCAGCCCGGATTTCCGTTGACCGACGCCGGGGTCCCCGCCATAATACTTTCGGTTCACGCACGAATCCGCTGCCAGAGACAGCCGGTGCAAACGGGCATCGCCCGCAAGCTTAATGGGATATCCCGCCAGCCGAGGTGGTCGAGTAGATATGTCTTCTCGCCCCCGTCGCTCATGCAGCGCGGGGGCTTTCTTTTTGGACATGCCCCCGTCACGTCCTTGTGGCGGACCGTGCCCGGAAAGAATTTGAGGAGGTGTAATTCATGCCCCAGCAGTACAAAATCGACAAGGTTGCAGAGATCGAGTCCCGTATCGCCGAGAACGCCGGTCTGTTCGTCGTCAACTACAACGGTCTGACGGTTAAGCAGGCTCAGGAGCTGCGTCATCAGCTTCGCGAGTGCGGCGCCGAGATGAAGGTCTACAAGAACAACCTGGTCAAGATCGCTCTCAAGAACCAGGAGCAGCCCGAGCTCGACGAGATCCTCGCCGGCCCCGTCGCTTATGTGTTCTACGAGACCGAGCCGGTCGAGGCCGCTAAGGCCCTCAAGGACTTCTCTGCTAAGTCCAAGGGCGTCCTTGAGATCAAGGGCGGTATCTCCGACGGCAAGGCCGTTTCCGCTGATGATGTTAAGGCTATCGCCGAGCTGCCCACCAAGGATCAGCTTCTCGGCCAGATCGCCGGTCTCATCTCCGGTTTCGCTCGCGACATCGCTGTCTGCGTCAACGGCGTTTCCTCTGGTCTCGCTCGTTCGATCCAGCAGGTCTCCGAGCAGAAGGCAGCCTAGTCGCTGTTTTCACCCGCGGCGGCAACGCCGCACCCCAGGCGCATTCGCGCTGTGTTTTAACTGATCTCCGTGCACAGGCACGGAAACCGAAAGGACTTAGAAATGGCTAAGCTTACCACCGATGAGATCATCGATGCTCTTAAGGAAATGACCCTTCTCGAGGCTTCCGAGCTCGTCAAGGCTATCGAGGACACCTTCGGCGTTTCCGCCGCTGCTCCTGCCGCTGTTGTCGCCGCTCCTGCTGCTGGCGCTGCTGAGGCCGAGGAGAAGACCGAGTTTGACGTCGTGCTCGAGGGCTTCGGCGACAACAAGATCCAGGTCATCAAGGCCGTCCGTGAGCTCACCAACCTTGGCCTGAAGGAGGCCAAGGAGGTCGTCGAGGGCGCTCCCAAGGCTGTTCTCGAGGGTGCCAAGAAGGAGGACGCCGAGGCTGCCAAGGAGAAGCTCGAGGCTGCTGGCGCTGCTGTCACCCTCAAGTAATCAGGCTTTCTCGCCAGATTTCTTTGCAGACGGGACTCGCTATGCGAGCCCCGTCTTTTTTGTTTTGGCCCCTCATCCCCATTGCTCGGAACGCAGAACACCGTTGTCTTCGCCGTGCCAATCCCGTTGCCGCTGGGGCGCAAAATTGCACCATTCGAGCAATAATTTGCGTTGACCTGCTGAAGAATTGCGTTTGCCTTACGGCGACGTATGTCTTCGGCGGTAAGATACTTCGGTATCGCAATTTGGTCTGCGGCCGCCGTGCCGCACGCATGGGGCGCATTCTGCGCCTGCGAAAGGATCCTTGAATAATATGAAGGCAATCATCCCCGCCGCCGGTCTTGGCACGCGTTTTCTGCCTGGCACTAAGTGCACGCCCAAAGAGATGTTGCCGGTGCTCGACAAGCCGGTCATTCAGTATGTCGTTGAGGAAGCACTCGACCCCGAGGAGGTCGACGACGCCATCATCGTTACCTCTCCCGGTAAGCCCGAGCTGCTGAGCTACTTCCAGCCCGATCGCTCGCTCGAGAACCTGCTGCGCGAGCGCGGCAAGAACGCCTATGCCGATGCCGTCGCCCACGCTGGCGGTATGCCGGTCGACTTCCGTTATCAGTACGAGCCCAAGGGCCTCGGCCATGCTATCCGCTCTGCTGCCGACGCCGTGGCAGGGGAGAACTTCCTGGTTCTTCTGGGCGACTACGTTGTGCCTAACCGCGACATCTGCGACAAGATGCTCGCCGTTTCCAAGGAGCACGGTGGCGCTTCGGTTATCGCCGTTGCCGCGTGCGCTCCCGAGGAAGTCAGCCGCTATGGCGTCATCGCCGGTGATCGCGTGGGCTCTCTCGAGGGCTTCGAGAATGCTGCCGATGACGAGCCCGGTGCCGTTTGGCGCATCGGCGGTCTGGTCGAGAAGCCTGCTCCCGAGGCGGCTCCGTCCAACCTGTACATCGTCGGCCGTTACCTGCTGAGCCCGCTGGTCATGGACCTGCTCGCCGACCAGCAGGCCGGTAAGGGCGGCGAGATCCAGCTTACCGACGCCATGGCCCGCTCGCTCGACCGCGAGGCCATGTACGCTGTCGTCATCGACCCGCTCTCGGGCTACGACACCGGTACCCCGTCTGGCTGGATGGCCACCAACGCCCTCATGGCCGCAAGCGATCCTCGCTTTGCCAGCGCCTTCTGGGACGCTATCGACGAGCGCGGCGGCTTGATGCGCAAGTAAGCCTTCGGTCATCGACATTTACGGGTGCGGACTTCGGTCTGCACCCGTTTTTTATGCGAGCTACAGCTTAGCCCCGGAAAGTGCGACCCGCAATTTGGTCGAATTCTGGGATGCGCTTTCCGGTTGGGGCCTCTAGCGGAAACTACGACCCGGAATATCGGCTCAGAACGGGATATGCTTTCCCAAACAGGGCTCAACCGGAAACTGCGACCCAGTTTGGGGCCTCAAAACGGGATGCAGTTTCCGTCCGATCTGTCATGAGCAACTTGGTGCTCGTCCACGACAGTTTCGTTCGCTGGTCTTCCAAGTAAAAGGGCCGTCCCGTGAGAGGCGGCCCGATTTGGCTGTGGGTTTGCTTGTCAGATGCTATTCGACCGGATGGCCGCACTTGGGGCAGAACTTGGCTTCTGGTACGAGTGGGGTGCCGCAGTGGCGGCAGAATTTCGGGGCAGAAGATGCGACCGGCTGCTGGGGAATGTCTGTGAGGGGCTCCCCCGACGATTGCCATTGTGTATCAAATGCCGAATCAGCAGAAGACTGTTGAGCGACCTGTCCCTGCTGGGCATACTTCTTGTGGCGGCTGCGCTTGTGTTTCTTTGCTTTGGGTGCGGTGCCAGCGATGCTTGTTTGAGCTGCGGCGCGCTTTTTGCGACGGATGCAAACGACTGCGATGCCGCCGATGATCATCAGGACAGTCGCAATCCCACCGCCAACAACGATTGGCATGTTGTCTTGGGCAAAAAAGATGAGTTTTTCGATCGGGCTATAGTGGATATTCGACTTGTAGACGTCGATGTGCATCTTCGTGGGGTCTTCGGCATCGGAATAGTCCACAACGATTTTTTGGTCGTTATCGACGAGCTCGGGGATGCAAGAGCTATCCGATTTAATTTTACAGTCGACCCTCTGGCCTGTCTGGGTGTCAATGAGGCGAATGACGGTTGAATTCTCGTTTGAGACCGAAGCCAGTGCGATATTGCCATTCCTCGAGATGTCACTGATGTCAAACTTGCTTTCGTCATCGCTCCTGACTATATAGCGGATTTGCTTCCCGGTGCTTGAATCGATGACAATGGTGTCGTAGTTTTCGCCAGTATTGGCTAGGACGAACTTTCCACTAACGTCACTGATCCAGATTTTATTACCGTCGGCTGCTTTATCGATGTTACCGTCAAAGTCTGCGACTAAATAGGCTCTATACAGATCATCATCGACACTGTCGGTCCATATGAGTAGTTTATCGGACTCGTATGCTCTAGCTACTGTTTCACACCGGACGTCGCCTGGCATCTCTTGAATTGACGTGGAGCCATCGGGGATGTCGATTATCTTGAGCTTTCGACTCGAGTAGACACACAAGCGCTTTCCATCCTTTGAGAGGACGGCATCCATTTCATCTTTTTCGAACTTGTAGGTAAATGATTTCTCATTTGATTGCAGATTGAAAACGTATATTTCCCCATATTTGCTATTCGGACAATAGGCAGTTAAGGTGTTTCCGTCTTCACTAAGCTCGCTGAGGCTAACATCTGATTTCTTTGCGTGTATGGGGTGGGCGACTTGTTTTTGATCTTCGACGGAATAGACGATGACTTTCCCGTCATCCAGCCAATAAAGATGCTTGTTGTCCCAAGTAATCCGAACGTCGGATAGACAGGATTTCGGTAAATCAATAGGGGTGACTTCACCGCTCCTAAGATCAAGCCGTGAATAACCGTAATATAAATCATTACCGTCATCGTCCCAGTCGAGGTCATAGTCTTCGATGATGGCGTAATTACCATCGTCCGTGAACCATGCATGCGAATCTTCGCCTTCGACGTCGACAGTTAACGACTTCTCCAGCTCCGGTTTCGGTAGGCCGTCTGCTAATGCCGCGGGGGGTGTTCCTATAGTTTTGTCAACTGGGAAATGCTCTCCGTGCGACCGAATC
>USQQ01000024.1 GCA_900556875.1 uncultured Collinsella sp. | reverse complement strand
CGCGATTGGCGAAAATACGTTGGTGAAAATGGTGAAAAATGTATTGACGCTAACAGCCTCGGCCTCGACGAGCCCCTCGAGCCTCGCCTTCTCCTCCGCCGCCCGCCTGACCGCGTCGACGTAGTAGGCGAGCGCGTCGTTGTCGGCCCCCTCCGCGAACCTAATCGACTCGATCCAGGACCAGTGCGCCCGGGTCCAGTTGCCCTTCCTGCGGCCGGTGGGCGTCCTCTCGTCGAAGACGAGCCCGTGCCTTAGCAGGAACTTGGAGAGCCGCTGCTTCGAGCGCGAGAGGTCGTCCCTCGCGTCCTCGAGCGCCCTGGTCAGGTCGCGGGCGGCCTCGCACTCGTCGTCGGGGACCCACACCTCGACCACGTTGCCGACCGACAGCATGCGGGCGAGGAACTCGGCGTCGTTGCGGTCGTTCTTCCTGCGCCTGTCCGCGCTGGGCTTGATCATCTTCGAGACGGCGCCGACCACGCAGTCGACCCCCAGGCCGGAGAGCCTCTTCTGCAGGTCGAAGCCCGTGACCCCGGACTCGTACACGCACCTGGCCCCGGGGTCCACGGAGCGGACCCACTCCGCGACGGCGCCGGCGTCGTAGCCGAAGGTCGCGGCGCGCACCTCCCCGGTCATGACGTCGAGGGAGACGGCCTTTATCGAGCGGGCGTGGACGTCGAGGCCGACGAAGGTGGTAGTATCGAGCATGGGAGCCCCTTCCATGAATGCGGCGTGGCCGCCGCGGCTGAATTAGACACTCACCATTGTCGGCCTAATCCGCGGTCTTTCATGCAGCAGGGGCTCTCAATGTTTTTATGTCCTGCTCATATCGTCTCTGCCGACACCTGGGGACACTCCTGATGTAGTCGTTGGGGACGTTCTTAAACGACTAATCATTCAAGAACGTCCCCAATGACTACCCGCAAAATGAGCGTGGATAATCTCCCACTTTGAGCCTGCATCCAGGTCAAAAACGGGAGATTATCCACGCTCGTTATTTGAGTGTCCAATAATCCTCGCTCGTTGTTACTTGAGTCCGGGGAGGCGGGTGTAGGGGAACGAGCGCTCTAAGAACTCGGAGCAGCGGGCGTAATCTTTGGCAAAGTAGCTGCTATAGAGCGAATCGAGTACGTATTGCACGGCGATATGGCTGGCGAACTGCGTGATGCGGTGCGTCATGCTCTCGTGGTCGCTTACCGTGAGATAGGCGGCAAAGCCGGGGTGAATGCGGGCGCAGTACGGTGTGCCGATGACGATGACCGGGACATGTCGACTGCTAAGGATCGGCAAGATCTCCCTGAGGTTGGGGGCAAGGCCGCTGTAGGAGATGACGATTGCCACATGGTCGGGACCCGAGGCGAGCGCCGTGCGCACCTGCGCCTCGACGCTGTCGTGGCACGTCGCGCTTTTGCCGGCGGAAAGCAGGCGATCGCGGAACATTCCCGCTGGATACAGGTTATGCGAGCCCGTGTAGATGTCCACGGTGCCGGCGCGCATGATGAGCTTGGCGGCGTGGTCGAGCTGTGCAGAGTCGAGCAGCTCCTGCGTTTCGGCCAGCGTGGTCTGGTAGAGCCCCTCCATGCGCTCCATCACCTGCGCAGGGGTGGAGGTGGCATCGAAGGGAAAGTTGATGTCCACGTCGCGCCGGTTGCCCGCCTCGGTCGCCTGGCGGATGAGCTCGACCTTGAGATCTTTGAAGCCCTCGAGGCCGAGCTTTTTGCAAAAGCGGTGCACGCTCGCGACCGAAACGTTGGCGCGCGCGGCAAATTCCTTAATGGAAAGCCCGCGCACATCCTCGCCCATGGCGAGGGCCGTTTGCCCAAGTCGTTGCTCGGTGGGGGTGAGGCTTTTGCCCTGCGTGATCTTTCGCCTGATATCCATATGGCTCCTATGCGTTTGCGTCGCGATAAACCAATCATAGCGATAAATAAAACGCCCGGCTAAGCCGGGCGTCTCGTAAGGGGCTGTTGCGCGGGGTCGCTACCCGAGCACGCGGACGGGACCGAGTAGGCCGCTGGGATCGGAGGGTTCTGTCATGCCGAACATGTCGGGGACGGCATGGTCGAGGGTGTTGATGATATCGATCGTAAGCGCGTGCTCGCCGGCTAAAAGTGCGGCGGCCTCAAAGCGGTAAGGCGGACAGATGCGGGTGCCGAGGGATTTGCCGTCGAGGGTGACGGTTGCGGTCTCAAAGACCTCGCCAAGGTCGATGACGGTGCGGGTGGCCGCTTCGCCCAGGACAAAGGAGGCCCGGTAGCGGAATGTGCCGGCCTTGCCGGGGAACTCGGCCGAGGAAAGGTCGTGCAGGTCTGCAAGCTCAACAGACTCGCCAAAGGCATCGGTGCCAGGGGCAGAGAAGGCAACCGCCCAGGGCCCGTCGACGCATGTGGCTTCGTCTTCGGCGGTTGCCACAGCAACGGAACCTGTAGCCCCAAGGACCACGATGCAGCTCTCGTAGGGAGCCAGCTCGAGCGTGCCGTCAAAGGCGGCGGGCTCGGTGCCGTTGAGCAGGTCGAGGCGCGCGCCTGCAACGGGTGTGCCGTCGGCAAGCGCAATCTGAGTGGAGATACCCTGCTTGGGATGCTCGTTGACGAGCATCAGATAGCTCTCGCCCGCCCGCTCGTAGCGCAGTGCGCGCAGCCAGGGCTGGGGCTCGGCGCAAACCACGGTCTGCATGCCGGTATTGGCAAGTGTGTCTGCGAGCTCGGTGGTCGCCAGGAGCTTGATGTCGGCGACCGCGGCTGCATCCAGGGAGGCAAAGCCCTCGCGGCCTGCAGTGTCACCGTCGTAGCGCTTGTTCGGCAACTCATCCAGCGCGTACACGGCAACACCTGCGGCTGCGGCACGCGCGGCAAAGTCGAGCACGGCTCCGCCGACAAACTCGGCTCCGGGCATCACCAGGCAGCGGTATGCCTGGCCGTTCACGCTAAAGCCGCTACCGTCTGCGGCAATTTCAATGGCATAGCGCCCTGCGTCCTCAAATGCCTCTGCCGGCACGATGTCAAAGTCGACCTGCGCGCGCAAAAGCTCGGAGGCGGCATGCTGCATAAAGTTCGCCTCGCCTGCCCACTCGGCGTCCGCATGGTAGAGAAGCGCGACCGGGGTCGTTGCGCGCCCGCCGCTCAGCAGGCTCGCCGTACGGCTCATGTAGCTCATGAGCTGCCCAAAGTGTGCAATCTGGGGGTTTTGGCCATGCGCATAGAAATGCGGCGGGCAGTCCCAGTCGGGGAAGGCGGCCATGCTAAAGGCATGCGGCACAAACCAATTGACGCCGCGCACCAAAAAATGATCGGCGATCCACTTCATCTCGCGTAGGCCTTCGTGCCATCCAAATGCGCCAAAGACCTCGGCCATGCAGCGCCCCTGCTTTTTGGGGTCGAGGTGTGCTGCCGAGGAGCCCAGCTTGGGCAGCACGTAGTTATAGAACTCGAGGTCCCACACGCCGCGTCCGTAGCTGTGAAGGCCGCGGTCCATGCCGGGTACCAGCTGGTTGATCACGATGTCGACGCCCGCCATGTCCTGACCGCCCACGGCGCGGAAGTAGTGCCCGGCGCCCACGCCCAGGCGCGCGTGACAGTCCTTGTCCTCGATAACGTGGCCGATGTACTGCACGCCGCGCGCGCGGCACCAGTCTCCGAGCTGGTCGCAGAAGCACTCCTTATAGAGGGTGCTCGCGATGTCCATATAGACGTGGCGTACGTGCGCGCCGGCCGGCTCGCGGTCCCACAGGTGCGGGAGCTCGGCCAGGTAGCGCTCGCCCAGTGCCGCGCGTAGGCGACGCTCAAGCTCGGCCGACCAGGGTAGGGGCGCGGTGGCCTTGCCGATGAGCGTGTCCGAGATGCCATCGGGGCCCGTGGTGCCCTTCTCGTTGGCAAATCCGGGCTCATCGGAGAAAAAGCCCAGGATCGTCTTACCAAACTCATCGCCCAGATGCTCAAAATGCGGCTCGTAGACAGCATCGATGAGCGGCGCCACCGAGGCGCGGTCGACCATATTGATGTAGTCCTCGTTGTAGGAGGTCTTGCCGCTCGTGAACATCACGCATGCCTGTGTGAGGCCCGCAGGTGCATCGAAGACCAGGCGGCTGGGGTTGCCGTCTACATCGTCGATTACTCGGTAAGCGACGTCGACGGGGCTGCCGTCCTGCATAAATGTCACGCCGTGGAAGCGCTCCGTTTTGTCGAGCATGTTGGCGAGCGCGATGCTTGCGGCGGACGTGGGGCCCACGATGTCGAACGTGCGGTGCGTGAGCACGATCTTGCGGAGCTCGGGCACGGCTTCCTTGACGACGCCGTTGGCAAAGCCCGTGGGGAAGTGCGCGTCGTCCAAGATCCAGAGCTTAAGGCCCAGCTGCTTGCACTCGTCAATGACAAAGCGCAAGTCGCGCCACCAGCCCTCGCCGCAAAAATCGGGGTGTGGGCGGCTTTCGAGACAGACCTCGTGGATGTCGGCGCCGGCGATCTTTTCCAGATACTCGGCAATGGTCTTATGGCTCTCGCCCTTCATCCACAAAAACGGAAGCACGTGGTTGTCGTATGTGCCCTCGAGCACCTGCTGATAGTACGCGGTCATGGATCCTCCTTGGCTCGATCGATCTGCTGCATAGCACAGATTATGGACGCGTCGGCGCGTTCTGCTAATATCTGAATCACGACGAACTATGACCAAATCAACGATTGGCAAGCCATGGAGATCGACGAGCTCGAGCGTAGGCTCAGCGAACTGAGCACCAGTGAGATCGCTTATAAAGACGGCATGGCATTTGATTGGTCGATTATGACCGAGCATGTCGAAATCGACGGATGCCCAGTGCGCAAGATTGGGCAGCCAGGGTTTGCCTATGCCCAGCCCGGCATGCCGCGTGGCCTGACGATAAGGAAAAACTCGCGCTTTAATGCAGTTCCCGAGCACGTGCATGATTACGTGGAGCTGAGCTATGTGTATCGCGGACGCTGCCCGCAGACGGTGGCGGGGGAGAGGCTCGAGCTGGGCCGCAACGAGGTGCTTTTGCTCGACGCCCTCTGCCCGCATGCCGTGGCGGCGCTTGGTGAGGACGACATCATGCTAAGCATGACCGTTTCACGCTCTTTTTTGCGCCGGAGTCTCGAGTCGAGCCTCTCGCGCGAGAGCGCGGTCTCGCGGTTTTTGTTCAACGCGCTCAACAGCGAGACGGACCATCGGGGCCATGTCCGTTTTCATTGCGGCGAGAGCCGTCGGATTCGGCGCTACATGCAGGAGATGCTCTGCGAGCTGTACGACCCGAGCCCCAACGGTCCCGAGATCGTCTTGCGTCTGTTTCAGCTGTTTTTGGCCGAGCTCATGGATTGCTACGAGCGCGAGCTGGTGCGCGGCGCGGCGGACGGCGCGGCGGGGCCCACTGCCCTGGTGACGGGAATGCTCGGCTATATCGATCGCGAATTCGCCGCGTGCTCCCTCGAGGGGATGGCGGCGGAGTTTGGCTTGAGCCCTAATTATGCGACGGCGCTCCTCAAGCGGCATGTGGGCAAGACCTTTAGGCAGCTTGTGCAGGAGCGACGCCTGGTACGTGCGGCCGAGCTTCTGTGCGGCGGCGCCACGGCCGGGGCGGCTGCGCATGCGGTGGGCTATGAAAACATGAGCTTCTTCTACCGTAAGTTTCACGACAAGTATGGCTGCACCCCCGCGGCATACCGCCGGTAAGCGCGGAGCGGATCGTCTTCGCTCCTTCGGTGTCAAAAAGTTTCAGCTGCAGCGCTGTTGCAGCGCGCGTCTGCGAAAAGAAGTGTCGGGTTTGGCACCCCTGCCCCTGTCTGTCGCGTGCGTGGGCGATACTCGGCCTATCGACCCGCAATGCAAAGGAGATGCTCATGGCAAACATCAAGTTCCCCGAGGGTTTCTATTGGGGTGGCGCCACGGCCGCCAATCAGTTTGAGGGCGCTTGGAACGTGGACGGCCGCGGTCCTTCGGTCGACGACCATTTCTTGGGCGGCAGCTACAAGGAGCCGCGTCAGATCACGATCGACATCGACCCCGACCGCTTCTACCCCAATCATGACGGCATCGATTTCTACCATCACTACGAGGAGGACATCGCGCTGTTCGCCGAGATGGGCTTCAACATGTTCCGCATGTCCATCTCTTGGAGCCGCATCTTCCCCAACGGCGACGACGCCGAGCCCAACGAGGCCGGCCTCGCCTTTTACGACCGCGTCTTCGACTGCCTGCGCGCTCACAATATCGAGCCGCTCGTGACCCTGTCGCACTACGAGATGCCCTATCACCTGGTCGAGAAATACAACGGCTGGGCGAGCCGCGAGCTCATCGGCTTCTTTGAGAAGTACTGCCAGACCGTCTTCGACCGCTATCAGGACAAGGTCAAGTTCTGGCTCACCTTCAACGAGATCAACTGCGGCACCCAGGACATGGGCAACCTCTTTGGGACCAGCATGATCCAGGGCTTTGAGGGCCCGGCTTCGGCGGTCCACACCACGCCGCAGGCCCGTATGCAGGCCCTGCATCACCAGTTTGTCGCCAGCGGCCGCGTCGTGCGCTATGCCCACGAGCACTATCCGCAGTTTAAGATGGGCAACATGGACTGCTTCATCCTCTCCTATGCCGCCACGTGCGATCCGGCCGACGTGTTCGCCACGCAGCAGGAGATGAATACCATGAACTGGTACTGCTCCGACGTGCAGGTGCGCGGCAAGTATCCGTTCTATGCCAAGCGCTTCTGGGCCGAGAACGATGTCGAGCTTGTGATGGAGGACGGTGACCTGCAGGATATCGCCGACGGCAAGGTCGATTTCTACACCTTTAGCTACTACATGTCCGGCACCGTGGGCACCCACAGGGATCACGAGATGACCGAGGGCAACATGACCTTTGGCGGCAAGAACCCCTATCTGGAGTCCACCGATTGGGGCTGGCAGATCGATCCGCTGGGCCTGCGCATCGCCCTCAACGAGATTTACGCCCGCTACGAGATTCCGCTGATGGTGGTCGAGAACGGCATGGGCGCCTACGATGAGGTCGAGGAGGACGGTTCCATCCACGATCCGTACCGCATCGCCTACTTGCAGAGCCACATCAAGGCCATGGGCGAGGCCATTGCCGACGGCGTCGACCTGATCGCCTACACCTGGTGGGGTCCCATCGACCTGGTGTCCGCCGGCACCGGCGAGATGCGCAAGCGCTATGGCTTCATCCACGTCGATAAGTACGACGACGGCACCGGTACCTACGAGCGCCGCCGCAAGGACAGCTTCTACGCCTACCAGAAGATCATCAAGTCCAACGGTGCCGAGGGCCTGGATTAATCGACAATATGAGTGCCACCGGGGAAAAGCGTTGGGATGGGCTCGCGATTCGAGTCCCCACCTTAGCATTTGAACCATTTGGCACTATAATCACCATAGGCATGCGCACAACGTTGCGCTTAATCAAGAGGAGAAAACGTATGGGTCTGTTTGACATGTTCAAGAAGAAGGCTGAGCCCGCGACTGCCGCTGCTCCGTCCTCCATCTCTGCTTCTGCCGGCGCCGACGTGCTGTGCTCGCCCGTCAAGGGCAAGGTCATCAAGATGGCCGATGTGCCCGATCCCGTCTTTGGCGGCGAGGTCCTGGGCAAGGGCTGCGCCGTGTGGCCCGAGGACGATCTGGTCTACGCTCCCTGCGACGGCAAGGTGACCGTCACCATGGGTCACGCCGTGGGCCTGCAGTCCGATAGCGGCATCGAGGTTCTGGTGCACGTTGGCGTCGATACCGTCAACATGAACGGCGACGGCTTCGAGGGCTTCGTCAAGGCCGACGATGTCGTTAAGGCTGGCCAGCCCATGCTCAAGATCGACCGCGCCAAGATCGCCGCTGCCGGCTACAAGGACTGCGTCGTCGTGGCTGTGTCCAACACCGCCGAGTTCGCCGACGTCGAGCTCGCCGTCGAGGCTGACTCCGCTGTCTCCGCTGGCGATGCCATCGTCAAGGTCGTCCGCAAGTAGTCTGCGGCAACATAAGGGTGTTTTGGGGTGGTCGGGTTATCCGGCCGCCCTTTTTTATTGCAATGCGGCGGAACGTTTTATTGCGCGTTGGGCGGACCGGTAAACCGTTCGGACGTTAAATCGAGCCGACTGCGCCTTTGCTTTGCCGGGGGTGTTCGTTATCGGCTAGTATGGCCTTATTGTTACGACGCGCACCGCGTCGGGAAGCGCGGTGCCGCTTGTTGGGAGGAATGTCATGAAGAAGAAGCTGCTGCTTGCGCCCCTGATGGCTGTTCTGGTCGCGTGCGTGGTTGTGCTTTCCGGCTGCGGAGGTCCTTCGGTTGAGGAGCTCATCACCGAGGATCTTACGACGCAGTTTGACGAGGTCAAGAACGGCGGCGACGACTTCCTCGCCGGCCTGGAAGAGGCCTCGGGCGACGAGTTCGAGCAGCTGGGCATCGATCCCAAGGAGTACGCCAAGAGCTATCTCGAGGGTTTTGACTACAAGATCGGCGATGTGACGGTCGACGAGGACAAGGGCACCGCGACTGCCGATGTCACCATTACCTGCAAGTCCATGAACAAGATCGTTGAAGATTTCGCCACCCAGTATCAGGAGAAGATCGCGGCGCTCGATACGATGCCTTCCGAGGACGACCTGTACAAGATGGCCGGCCAGGTCATGGTCGACGTGACCAAGGCCGCTAAGACCAAGGACACCAAGGTTACCTTCAAGTACACCGCCAATGACGATGGCGAGTGGTCTGCTGACGATTCCGCAACCACCGAGATGATGAATGCGATGATGAGCTAGGGGAGTTACGCGGTAGTTCGTTACGGCGTTTTACCAAACGCCGTAACTGCCCGACGCTGCGCGGGCACCAGAGCGACAACTTGTCATTCAAAGAGGACGGCATGACCAGAAGGTCTATACCGTCCTCTTTTCATGCCAATTTGTTCGCACTGGTGCCCGCTCGCTGCCCGTCCTCTACCTGCGGCGTTGCCATGGTAGTCATTGAGGCGGCACTTGGGGACGTTCCTTTTCTGCCGGCAGTTGGGGACACTCCTTGTATCAACGCCGTATCAAATGCTCGGGAAAATGCGACCCGGTTTTTTGGCCGAATTCCGGGTCGCGGTTTCCGGATGGGGCGGGTTGCGGAAACCGCGACCCGGAATATTGCTCTGAAACGGGATACGGTTTCCCCGACGCGCCTCAAACGGAAAGTGCATCCCATTTCGGAGCTCCAAAACGGGATGCACTTTCCGCGTGGAAGAATTGTCGCAGCTGCGTTAAGCGGTGTCGCTCGCTACTCGCCCAAGATTAGCTCGGCGAGTTCGTCCTGCGTATCTACCACGTAGTCGGCGCCGGCGGCTTCCAGCTCTGCGCGGCCGCGGAAGCCCCAGCTGACGCCCGCGCTCTTAAGGCCGGCGTTGTGGCCGGTCAGAACATCGACATTCGAATCGCCCACATAGAGCGTGGTTGCCGGATCGGCGCCCAGCTCTTTCATCACATGCAACGTGACGGGTGCCTCGGGCTTGGGCGGAAATGCGCCCACACGGCCCTGTACCAGCGCAAAGCGATCGGGGCCAAAGTATTTCTCGATAAGCGGGGCTGCCGAAATATGATCCTTGTTGGTGAGCACGGCAAGCTGAACGCCCGCTGTGCGCAGACGGTCGAGCATCTCAATCGTGCCGGCGTAGGGTGAGGTGTGGTCCTCCTTGTGCTCGCCGTAATAGGCCCTAAACTCGGCAAGCGTCTGCTCAAACATACGGCCGTCGCCCGCGTACTCGGCGGGCATAAAGCGCTCGACCAGCTTGAGCATGCCGTTTCCCACCTTGTAGCGGTACTCGTCTACGGCAAACGTGGGCCAGCCGTGCATCTCGCAGGTATGGTTGCTGGCGGCCGCCAGGTCCTCGAGCGTGTTGAGGATGGTGCCATCCAGATCAAAGATCACATGGGAAAAAGCTGCTGCCATGGGTGCTCCTGCCGCTTGAGTTGTAAAACGCACCCCATGATACTGGGCATGCGTGCCGGGCATGTTTGGAATCTGAATATCTTTAATAGCCCTGAGCCTTTGTCGTTAGCAAATCCTCGGCAGTTGTTCTCCCACAAGCATGTCGAGGATACGGGTCGAGCCCCAGCCGGTGCGTACGCGCACGGCGGGACGGGCGCCCTCGGCAAGTGGCAGCACGCGACCGATGATGGCGGCGTTCTCGCCGTAGCGGGCGGCGCGCATGGCTGCCAGCGCGGCATCGGCTTGCTCGGCCGGCACCACGGCAACCATCTTGCCCTCGTTTGCCACCTGCAGCACATCGTAGCCGAGCATCTCACATGCCGCCTGCACGTCGGGGCGCACGGGCACGGCATCCTCGTCGATCTCCATGGCAACGCCGCTGGCCTGGGCAAACTCGTTGAGCGTGGATGCCAGGCCGCCGCGCGTGGGGTCGCGGAAGCAGCGGGTGTCGGGGGCGGCGGCGAGCACGTCGGCAATCAGATGATTGAGCGGCGCAGCGTCGCTTTCGATGTTGCTCGAAAACGCCAAGCCCTCGCGCTGGCTCATGATGGCGATGCCGTGGTCGCCTAGCGTACCCGACACCAGGATGACATCGCCGGGCCGACAGTTTGCGCCGCTGAGTGCCACGCCCGTGGGCACCTCGCCCACGCCGGCGGTATTGATATAGACGCCGTCGGCCCCGCCGCGCTCGACCACCTTGGTGTCGCCGGTGATTATGGACACGCCCGCCTCGCGCGCCGTTTCGGCCATGGTCTGCACAATCTGGCGCAGCTTGTCCATGGGATAGCCCTCTTCGAGGATAAAGCCGCATGAGAGGTAGCGCACGTTAGCGCCCGAGGTCGCGACGTCGTTGACGGTTCCGCATACGGCGAGTCGGCCGATATTGCCGCCGGGGAAGAACTGCGGCGTTACCACAAAGCTGTCGGTCGACATGGCGATTCGCCCGCTTGCGGGCAGTGCGGCGACACCGGCATCGTTGCCCGCAAGCAGCTCGGGCGACCCAAAGGCATCCAGAAAGACCTCATCGATAATGCGCTTCATCATCTGGCCGCCGGAGCCGTGGCCCAGCAGGACAGTGCTATCGGTGGCAGTACGGGACATATCGAAAACTCCAATCGTGGGTGGTGCCGGTACGCGGGGGCGTCCGGGCTAGTCGCGGTATCTAAAGTACGCCGCGCAGCTGCCTTCGGAGCTCACCATGCAGGGGCCGACGGGGTGTTCGGGCGTACATGCGTGGCCGAACAGCGGGCAGTCGCTCGGTGTGATGGCTCCGCGAAGCACGTCGCCGCAGCGGCACCCGCGTGGCTCGACCGTCGCCTCAACGGGCACGTCAAAGCGGGCGCCGGCATCAAAGCGCGCGAATTCGGGTCGGATGGAAAGACCCGAAGCCGCAATCGGCCCCAGCCCGCGCCACGTGGTGTCGCATGGCTCAAACACCTGCTCGACCAGCTGGCGCGCTACGGGATTGCCGTCTGCATTGACGCCACGGCGGTAGGCGTTGTCGATTGCGGGCCTGTGCTCGACAATCATCTGGACCAGCATGCAGATGCCCTGCAAGATATCGACCGGCTCAAACCCGGTGACTACGCCGGGGGTCTCGAACTCATCGACCAAAAACCCAAAGGGTGCCAGGCCTGTGATGGTAGCGACGTGACCAGGCAGGATAAAGCCGTCGATGGCGGTCTCGGGGTCGTTGGAGATCGCACGCAGAGCCGGCGGCGTGGTCTTGTGAGCACAGTAGACCGAGAAGTTCTGGAGCCCGCGCGCGTCGGCCTCCAGGATAGCGGCGGCAATGGTGGGCGTTGTGGTCTCAAAGCCGACGCCCATAAAGATGACCGGGCGTTCGGGATTTTGCTCGGCAATGTCGAGTGCGTCGAGCGGAGAGTAGACGATGCGGATGTCGCGCCCCGCCGCCTTTTGCGCGGCAAGCGAGGTGGACGATCCGGGCACGCGCATCATGTCGCCAAAGGTGGTGATGATGGCGCCGTCCATGTTGGAAAGCGCGATTGCGTGATCGATGTCGCGGTTGGCGGTGACGCAAACGGGGCACCCCGGGCCGCTTAGCAGTTTGAGCCCCGTCGGCATAATGGAGCGAAAGCCATAGCGGCCAATGCTCACGGTATGCGTACCGCAGACTTCCATAAGGTTGATGCTGCGGTTGCCGACAAGCTCATGAATACGATCGATGAGCTCGCGGGCCAGCTTGGGGTCGCGAAATGCCGAAAAGTCGATACCGGAGCGAACCGGCTGCGCCGCCGCCACTAGTATGCCTCGGCTGGGTTGGTGGCGAGTTGGTCCTCTTTGGCCAGCTCGGTCATGGTATTGACGAGCTCGAGTGTCTCTTGGGCTTCCTGCTCGTCGACAATCTGAATGCCAAAGCCGGCGTGCACGAGAATATAGTCGCCTACCTGTGCCGTCGGCACGAGGCGCAGCGAAACGGGGCGCTCGATGCCCATCATGTCGACGGTCGCCTTAAGGTCGTCGTCGCGTTTGACCACTTTACCGGGAACGGCAAGGCACATAATGTTCCCCTTTTATACGTTTTGCGCTGGATAGGCGCCTAATTACCCATCAGTTGATGGTAGCGCTCGCGGGAGTCACGAGCAAACGCGTTACACCTGTGAGACGGCGGCGCGCAGGCTGGCAAAACAGCCTATCGCAACGCCGTCTGCGCGAGGCGAGCGCGAGCGATGGCGGCCTGACCGTAGGCGATGCAGCCGTCGTTGGCGGGTACAGCGTGGGGGACCAAGACGGCAAGACCGGCGTCTTTGAGTTCGTGGGTAAGGAGCTGAAGCAAAAGCCGGTTCATGAACACACCGCCCGAGAGCGCGACGGTATCGAGGCCTTCGCGCGCGCAGATTTCGCGTGCGATTCGTGCCGAAGAGCGCACGATGGCGATATGGAAGTCGAGCGCGAGCCTGTCGGCCGGCGCGCCTGCCTCGATTCCATTCAGAAGAGCTTCGATGAGCGGTTGGGGGTCCAAGATGGGGGAGTCGTCGGCAGACGTGAATACGCCCGTATGATTGCCGTCGAGACGAACGGTCTTACCGTCGAGCGCGCGCCAGGCGGCGGCTTCGAGTTCTATGGCGGGTTCGCCTTCGTAGGTTGCCTTGTCGCAGATGCCCAGAATCGCTGCCGCGGCATCAAAGAGACGCCCCATGCTGCTGGTACGCGGGCTGTTGATGCCGCGCTCGATCATGGTGGCTGTCACGCTGCGTGTTTGCTCGTCGAGGGTGCCCAATAGCCCCGCGGCACCCGGATGCTCGAGCAGGCCGAGCTCGCTCAGCAGGGCAAAGGCATTGCGCCGGGCATCGCGCACGGATGTGGCTCCGCCTGGCAGCGCCCAGGTGCGCAGGTGCGCGGCGCGTTCAAAATCGGCAAGGCCGGCGATAAGAAACTCACCGCCCCATATGGTGCCGTCGGTGCCGGCACCCGTACCATCGAAGGCAATACCGAGGAGGCGTGCATCAGGCGCAATCCGGCCAGCGACAATCGCCTCTGCCATTACGCTCGCGATGTGCGCATGATGATGCTGGATTTCGATTAGCGGCAGACTGTGCTCCCGTGCCCGCTCACGCGCCCACTGGCTCGATAGATAGTTGGGATGCATGTCGCATGCCAGGGCGGCAGGCGTCAGGTCAAAGAGGTTTTCTAGACGTGCGCGGGCGGCGCTCCAGGCATCGAAGGTCGCGCCGTTTTCGACATCGCCGATATGCTGCGACACAAAACAGGCCACATGGCCGTCGGCGTCCTCGCGCGTGAGCGCGATCGTGGCTTTTTGCTGCGGCCCGCAGGCGAGCACGCAGGGTGCAGTGCCGTCGAGCGCCGGCAGCGACAACGGTTGCGGCGCATATCCGCGTGCGCGACGCACAGGCATGACGGTGCCGTCGACCACACGTACCACGGAGTCGTCGTAGCGTGAGAGAATCGCACGGTCGTTGCCAAGTAGCGCGTCGGCGATGCCGGCGGCAACAAGATGTTCCCATGCAAGGGCATCGTCGGTCTCGATAGGTTCCTCGCTCAGGTTTCCGCTGGTCATGACCAGCGCGTGCATGCCATGCGACGAGGCAGCTGCAAGCAGCAGATGCTGAAGCGGTGTATAGGGGAGCATGACGCCGAGATCGGGTAGATCGTGCGCGACGGATGGCGCGAGTGTAAGGCCGTCGGGGGAATCTCCCTCGCCAACAACACGGCGGCGCAGCAGCACAATGGGGCGGATGCTGCCGGCCAGCAAGTCGCGCTCGGCATCATCGACATGGCACAGGCGTTCAGTATCGGCAAGGCTGCGCACCATAACGGCAAGCGGCTTGTTGCTGCGGCGCTTGCGACGGCGCAGCTCGACCACCGCCTGCTCATTGGCGGCGTTGCAGGCCAGATGGAATCCGCCCAGCCCCTTGATGGCGACAATACCGCCGCTGGCCAGCAGCTCGACACAGCGGTCAATAATGGCATCGCTGGTTTCGCGCGTGCTGCCGACGGCCGGCATCGCCCCCGAGCCCTCGAGCTCCATGTCGCCCGCCGCCTCGCGCCAGGTAATATGTGGCCCGCAGTCAAAGCAGGCATCGGGCTGCGCATGAAAGCGCCGGTCAAGCGGGTCGCCATACTCTGCAGCGCACTCGGGGCACATAGGAAAGCAATCCATCGACGTGGCCGCTCGGTCATAAGGCAGCGACCGGATGATGGTAAAGCGCGGCCCGCAGTTGGTGCAGTTGATAAAGGGGTAGTGATAGCGACGGTCGGCGGGGTCGAACAGTTCGCGCAGGCAGTCGTCACAGGTGGCGATATCGGGGGAGATGAGCGTCGTGTGCACGGTCTGATCCTGTGACGCTACAATACGAAAGACCTGCTCATCGTCGGCATCCCAAGCGTCGGGCTCCAGGTCTGCAACAGCGACATGCTCAACGCGGGCTGCGGCCGGCGCGTGCTCCGACAGCGCGGTGACAAATTCGTCGAGCGCCTCGCTCAAAGCATGCGCCTCGATGTGTACGCCATCGCCCGCGTTGAGCACCCAGCCGCAGATGCCATGCGCCATAGCCTCGCGATACACAAATGGCCGCATGCCAACGCCCTGCACAATGCCCGTCACATGAATATGCACATGCCGCATGTGGCTTCCCCTCGTCAAAACCGACCAAAAAGGGACAGGTTTATTTTGGTCGGTAAAACTTCTAAACCTGCCAAAACAAACCTGTCCCTTTTTGGCAGGTGCGCTGCGGGAAATCCCGCTACAGCCCCAGGCTCTGCTTGGTGGCGGCGCAGGTGAGCTCGCCGTGCTTAACGCCGCGCAGTCCCAGCAACCGGTCCGCTAGCTCATAGACGCGTTTGCCGCGACCCTTGAGCGCCAGAATCTCCAGGCAGTTGTGGTGGTCCAGATGCACGTGCATGGTCGAGACAATCTCGTCGGTGTAGTCGTGCTGCACCTCGTCCAGACGGCGCGTCAGATCGCCGGTATGGTGGTCATAGATCATGGTGAGCGAACCGATGACCTGCTCGTCGGGCGTGCGCATCTGCTCCTTGGCGATCGAGGCGCGAATCAGATCGCGTACGGCCTCGGATCGGTTAGCCACGTCACCGCGGCGCGCGATCTGCTCGTCAAAGCGGCGCAGCAGGTCGTCGGGCGCGGTGACCGAAAAGCGGACCAGCTCGGAGCTGGAGCCGCTGTAGCGGCAGCTTGCATCGTCGTCCGCACCGTGATTGTGCGCGTGCTCGTGCTCGGCCACGTTACACCAGTTTCACAGAGCCGACGGAGTTGTGGTCGGCCTCGATGGCCTCCTCGTAGCCCTCGAGCGCATCGTGCGCCTCGTGGAGTGCCGCCATGGCGGCCTCGAGCTTGGCGCCAATGCGCTCCATGTCAAAGTTCTCGGTCGCATGCAGCAGCTGATGGCTCCACTCGTGAGCGAGCTCAATGGTGTCGTCGACCTGCTTGACGCTCATGGCAAGCTGGCTCATGTTCATTCCGACGTCATGCATGGGGAGTCTCCTTTTGTACGGGGCGATATGGTGGTTCAGATTCTACTACGCCCGCCTTGAGCGCCGCCGCATAAGAAAACGGGTGCGAGTCCGTCTGACCCGCACCCGTTCACTGGGGGCTGTTTGTATCTACCATACTATCCGTGGTCGCATACCTTGCGTTTGGCACTCCGGCGAGCGGTGCGAAACCGCTCATGGACGGCAGATGGGTAACAAGCGTATTACAGATGTTTCTCCAGCAGTGCCTGAAGTCTTGCCTTGGGCAAGGCGCCGACCGAGCGGTCGACCTCCTCGCCGTTCTTAAAGACGATCAGCGTGGGGATGCTCATGACGCCAAACTTCATGGCCAGGTCCTGGTTGTCGTCGACGTTGCACTTGGCCACAGCCAACTTGCCGGCCAGCTCGTCGGCAACCTCGTCTACGATGGGCGAGAGCGAGCGGCAGGGGCCGCACCACGGGGCCCAAAAATCAACCAGTACGGGCAGGCTGTCGTTAACGATGGAATCGAAGTTCTCGGGGGTAATCTGCTTAATGTCAGCCATGGTGACCTCCATAATACGACGCGGCTCGGCCGCGTAAAACTCAGTACGACCGTGCTTATACCCAGCGGCCCGCAAAGCAACCACTCGCGGGCGGCTCTTTTATATAATGGTGGGCACGCAAACGATTGGAGAGCGCATGCCCACGTCACAAAGCCAGAAAAAAGAAGCCATCGCTCAGGCGACCGAGCAGGAGCTCGCGTCGCTTGCAGGTCGCGGTGTGCGTATCGCGGGCAACGCGTGCTCGCCGATTGTGCTGGTCAAAGGCGATTTGGATGAAGCCGAGTGCTCGGGCGGCGAGCTGGCTGCCGGCGCGGATGGCGCCGCGTTGCGCAAGGCGCTCGGCGCCATCGGATATGCCCCCGAGGACTTTTGCGTGCTGGCAAGCGTCGCCGGCGCGGGTGACGGAGCGGTCGCGGTGGGCGAGACTCTGCCGTGCGACCTGTTCCGCGAGGCGCTGGAGGCTCTGGACCCCGAGGCGGTGCTGCTGCTCGACAACAGTGCGGCCGATGTCATGCGCGAGACCTATGCCGATATGCTTGTGGCAATTGATGACTTTGACACCGCCATGCTCAAGCCCGGCCTGGTCGCCCATGTGCAGGGGCGCCGCGTGCTGGCGCTCGACGGTTTTGAGGCGGCGCTCACCGACAAGGCCGCCAAGCAGCGCATGTGGGCCTACATTAAGCAGCTGACCCCGGCGGCTGCACCGCTGTAGCGAGGTTGGCGGCAGCCCCTACATCACGGCGCGCAGCTCAAACCGGTCGCCGTTAATGCGGAGCTGGCAGTTGCCGTTCATGCGCTCGACGGCAAGCATAATGCTCTTGGTGCCAAAGCCGTGCCCAGTGTGCTGAGCCACGGGCATGCCGTCGACCATGTGCGGCGCACGGCCAAACGTGTTGGAAACCAGCAATAGAAGCTGACCGTCTTCGTAGCGAAGGTCCAGGTCGACAAACCGCTTGCCTTCGGGGGCGGCGCTCGCCGCGGCGATGGCATTGTCCAGGGCGTTCGATACCACACTGAATAGATCGACATCGCCCACGTGGACGGTTTCGGGCACGGCGGCGCGCAGATCGGCGGTGATGCCGCGCGCGTTGATGTCCGCGGAAAGCGACGAGAGCGCAATGTTGACCGTTTCGTTGGCGCAGTAGCGGCGCACGGCGGTGCGGTCGTTGGTCTCGCAGAGCGCGTCGATGCGCCCGAGTGCCTCATCGGTGTGACCCTCTTCGATCAGGGCCGCAAGACCGCGCAGGTAGTGGCGCATGTCGTATCACATTGAGACCAAGTCAAGAAGAATCGCTTCGGTCGAATCGCGTCTTTTGGGTGAGTTCTCAACGTCCGCTGCCGCTGGTTTCCACCGTATGCCGAAAACACCCGGACGATGCCGTGCAGATCGCTTCGCTCTGCTATAGTCTCCCAAATTCACGTTTTCTATTGGGATGGTGGTTAATATGGGCGACATACTCGAATCGTTCCTGCGCGTGGCGATGGTGGTGTTCATCGTCGGTCCGCTCACTGCATGGGTCGCCCGTCGCGGCGCGCGCGAGCGCAGTGAGGCGACGGACAGCCTCGATCGCTTCACGGTGCGCATGCCCGCTGCCATTCGCACGATCATCGCCTGCTGCGCCGTCGCGTTCGAACTGCTCATGCTGGGTGTCTACGTCTGGCAGGGCGTCTCGTTGGGCGAGTGGGACCACGAACTTGTGTGGTTCGGTCACGCCATGGCGCTCGCGGGCATGGCCATCTGGGCCCTGCTGAGCATCCCGCGCATCGACGTGGACGGTGAGCGAATTCTCTCGCGTAACGCCTTCGGCATCCGCAAGGAGACGACGTTTGGCAACATCACCCGTGCAACGCTTCACACGCAGATGATGAGGATCGACCTGTTCGAGGGCGACCGGAAGTTCTGCTCGATAAGCCTCGAGGGGGTGTGCTCGCTCAACCTCCTCGCCCGTCTGGAGGAAGAGGGCATCGAGGTCTCGGACGCTGTTGACGGCCCGATGACCAAGGCGGGTCTGTGTTGGTCTGCCATCAAGCCGTTGACGATTGTTTTCAACGGTATGGCGCTCGTCTTCTCGCTCGTGATCGCCTTCATGGCTGTTTTCACCGACGCCGGTGCTCGTCTGCTCTTGCTCGTCCCGTTCCTCTTCCTGTTCATAGGGGGACTCCTGCCCCTGCTCATGCTCAGCATGCCCGCCCGCGGCATCCTCGAGATCGGCAGGCAGGAGCGCGAACTCGGCTTCTCCTTCGCCGAGGAGATGGCAAGTCGAGGTACCACGGGCACTTCGCTTGTCGACGATGATTGGTTCATCGAGATCAGCAATGCCCGCGTCGTGGCGTTCCGTCGCGATTACCTCAAGAAGGTCACGGCGCACGAGAACAGCGAGAGCGGCGACCGTTGCACGGTGACCACGAAAGGCGGTCGCAAAATCAAGGTGTATGCAGCGGGCAGCACGCTCGAGGACCTGCGCTCGTGGTTCAAACAGGGTGCCAAGGCCAGAAGCACGCTCGACCGTGCAGAGGACGCGCTCGAGACGACGTCTGATTGGGTTGTCTGACCTGTATCGTCTTTTCGGACACGCATGCTAGAGGCCCAATCCTTTAGAATGCATTCATCGACGACCGAGAGGACGGTATGCTATGTCCAACCCAGCCGCCAAGTACACCGACGAGTTCAGGCGCGAGACCGCCGACTACATCATCTCGACGGGCAGGCCGATAACGGAATGCTGCGCAGAACTGGGCCTGAATTCCAAGACCGTGAACAAGTGGGTGCAGAACCGCCGGCGCGAGCTTGCCGGCGGGCCCGACCCCAAGGCCGAGGACCGCGAGCTTCGCGAGGCGAAAAGGCGCATACGCGAGCTCGAGATGGAGAACGCCTTCTTGAAAAAAGCCGCGGCCTTCTTCGCCAAAAGCCAGGCGTAGCCGCATGCTACCGGATGATGTTGGCGGAGAAGGCCGAATTCCCGGTGAAAATGATGGCCCGCGTGCTCGGCGTGAGCCGATCGGGCTTCTACTCGTGGCTCTCCAACGGCTGCCCGCGAGAAGACTGGTCGGCCGAGCGCGAGGCGGTCCGGCGCGTGTGGCTGGAGTCGGACCGCAGGTTCGGCTTCCGGTTCGTGAAATGCTTCCTGCCCGGCGAGTTCTCCGGATTGACCCTGTACAGGGTGCGCAAGCTGATGCGCGAGCTGGGAATACGCGGCTGCACGCCCAACGCCAGGAAGCGCACCACCATCCCCGACCCGAAGGCCAGGCCCCGACCCGACCTGGTGCGCCGCGACTTCACCAGTCCCGTTCCAACCTGCAAGCTCGTGGGCGACATCACCTACCTGCGCACCGGCGAGGGATGGCTGTACCTGTCGACGGTCATCGACCCCAACACCCGCATGGTGGTGGGCTGGTCGCTCTCCGAGCGCATGACCGCCGACATCGTGGTTTCGGCGCTGGCGTCGGCCAAATCGCGCGGCTACGTGGCCGGCAACGCGATATTCCACGCCGACCGCGGCGCCCAGTACACCAGCAGGCTTCTGGCCGAATGGGCGCGCGACAACGACGTGCGGCTGTCCTGCAGCCGCGCCGGCAACTGCCACGACAACGCGGTGGCCGAGTCGTTCCTCGCCACGCTGAAGAACGAGATGTACTACAGGCGCAGCTTCCCGACCAGGGATTCCGCCAAGCACGCGGTGGTCGAGTTCATCGAGGCGTACTACAACCGCCGAAGGCCCCGCTCGACGATCGGCTACAAGGTGCCGGCCGAGGCCATGGCGGCCTTCTTCGAGAGAACCGAGCCCAAGCTCGAGGCCATGCCTATGGCCGCTTGATTTCTCGAGCATGCGTGTCCGAAATCTTGACACAGGTCAGAAGGCCTCGATGCCAGCGCTGCGCCGATATGGGGCAGCGGCCCCCCGTTGGCCGCCATGGCCCTGACTTCCGAGCGTATGCTGGCGCCGCTCGTCTTAAGACGTTGACCTCCATCCGGAGCCTGCGGTTCTCGCGCTCGGGCTCCAGGATCCGGTTCTACTCGGGCGTGCGGTTGTCGGCGGCGCGCGGCGAGCCGGTCTCGTTTATCGACTTGACCCGCCTCTCCACGGTGCTCTTGTCGAGGTCGCACTCGTCCATGGCCTCGCGCCTGGGCTTTCCGGCGTTGTGGAGATCGACTATCTTCCTCTTGAACTCGTCGGTGAAATGCCTCGGTCTGGGGCCGGTCGAGGCCGAGCCCCCGGTCCGGCTGGGGTAGCATGTCGCTGCGGACCATTGTCTTTCCTCTCGTTGAATATCTAGGCGCTGACGATTCTAGGCGATGGCCCTCTCTTGCTTCTTACACCTCGATTGTGCTCGCTACCCCCAGCGGGCCCGGATCGAGCGATTCGGGCCCGCTTTTGGGGCCTGCCGGAAACCCGGTGGTCAAAAAGGGCCAAATATGAGTACTGTTACCAGTTTGGTGGCAGCCAAATGGCCTCAAAAATCGGTGCCAGAGGCCAAAAGTGCATCGATTTTCGTTCTTCAGAGTCGCGATCGGGTGGCGCGCGCAGACGTGGTGTAAGAGCGTCCCGAGGTCCGTCGCTGCAAGTC
>USQQ01000023.1 GCA_900556875.1 uncultured Collinsella sp. | reverse complement strand
GGTTCGATCCCCCTCGTCTCCACCCGAGCATTGAATGAGGCTCCAACGCAAGTTGGGGCCTTTTTTCATATTGGCACACAAGGTCAAAGGCGGCACCATGATCCTCCTGGTCGACAAGATCGAAAAAAGCTTCGGCGCACGCGTCCTCTTTAGCGGCGCGTCCTTCCAGATCAACCCCGGCGAGCGCTTCGCGCTCGTGGGCCCCAACGGCGCCGGCAAAACCACCATGCTCAAAATCATCATGGGCATCGACAGTCCCGACTCCGGCCAGGTCCAGTACGCAAAGGACTGCCAGGTGGGCTACCTAGAGCAGGAAACTAATCTGGAACAAAAGGACACCACCATCCTCGCTGAGGTCATGGCCGCCGCCAAGGAAATCCGCCGCATGGGCGAGCGCGCCAACGAGCTGCAGGCCCAGATCACTGAGCTCTCCGAACAGGGCAAGGACGTTGACGCGCTCCTTAACGAGTACGGCCAGGTCCAGGACCGCTTTGAGCACCTGGGCGGCTACGAGCTCGAGAGCAACGCCCGCAAGATCCTGTCCGGCCTTGGCTTTAAGGTCACCGACTTTGAGCGCCCGTGCTCCGAGTTCTCGGGCGGCTGGCAGATGCGCATCGCGCTGGCCAAGCTCTTCCTGCGTCACCCCGACCTGCTGCTTCTGGACGAGCCCACCAACCACCTGGACCTCGAAAGCGTCCAGTGGCTGCGCGGCTTTATCGCCAACTACGATGGCGCCGTGCTCATCGTCAGCCACGACCGCGCTTTCATGGACGCCTGCGTCGACCATGTCGCCGCTCTCGAAAACCGCCGCGTGACCACCTACACCGGCAACTACAGTAGCTACCTCAAGCAGCGCGAGGACAACCTGGAGCAGATGCGCGCCAAGCGCGCCGCCCAGGAGCGCGACATCGCCCATATGCAGGTCTTCGTTGACAAGTTCCGCTACAAGCCCACCAAGGCTGCCCAGGCTCAGGAGCGCATCCGCAAGATCGAGCAGATCAAAAAGGAGCTTGTCATCCTACCCGAGGGCCACAAGCACATCGACTTTAAGTTCCCCGACCCGCCGCGCTCCGGCGACATGGTCGTGGGGCTCGAGGGCGTGGCCAAGTCCTACGGCAACAAGCACATCTACAGCGACATCGAGCTCAAGCTCTACCGCGGCGAGCACGTGGCACTCGTCGGCCCCAACGGCGCCGGCAAGTCCACGCTCATGAAGATCATCGCCGGACTGGAGCCGCCCACCACCGGCACCCGGGACCTGGGCACCAACGTAGGCGTAGCCTACTACGCCCAGCACGCACTCGAGGGCATGACCGAGTCCAATACCGTCCTGCAAGAGATTGACACCGTCACGCCCAAGTGGACCGTGCCGCAGCAGCGCAGCCTGCTGGGCGCCTTCCTGTTTAGCGACAACGACGCAATCGAGAAGCAGGTTCGCGTCCTCTCCGGCGGCGAAAAAGCGCGTCTGGCCCTGGCCAAGATGCTCGTGGCCCCCGAGGCGCTCCTGTGCCTGGACGAGCCCACCAACCACCTAGACATCGACTCGGTGGACATGCTCGAGAACGCCCTGCAAAACTTCCCCGGCACCATCGTGCTGATCAGCCACGACGAGCACCTGGTGCGCGCAGTGGCCAACCGCGTCATCGACATCCGCGACGGACAAGTCACGGTCTACGACGGCGACTACGACTACTACCTCTACAAGCGCGAGGACCTCGCAGCCCGCGCCGCCGCCGAGGCGTCCACGGAGAGCGCGCCGGCCACGACCAAGTCCGCCAAGGCCAGCGCCGCCCAGGCCGACACCCCCGTCGACGCCCCCAAGCCTGCCGAGGGCAAAAAGACCAAGGAGCAAAAGCGCGCCGAGGCCCAAGCCCGCGCTGCGCTCAACAAAAAGCTCAAGGGCGTGCGTAACCAGCTCAAGAAGATCGAGACGGAGCTCGACAAAAAGCGCGCCCGCTATGACGAGCTTATGGAATTGATGGCAAGCGAAGAGCTTTATGCCGATCAAGACAAGTTCAACGCCGCGCTGGGGGAATATAACGGCCTTAAGCAAGAGCTACCCAAGCTCGAGGACGAATGGCTGGAGCTTTCCACCCAGATCGAAGAGGAGACCGCGCGTGAACTCTCGTAAGGCCGCTGCCGTGGCGATGAGCATCATCGCCGTCGCCTGTCGCATCTGCGGCATCTTTATGAGCGCGATGACCGTGCTGCTGTGCTTTAGCGGCCTCACCGCCAAGCTGCAGATCGTGGGCTTTGTCGTTGAGCTTTCGCGCGCGCTGCCGAGCGCCATCGCCGGCTACGGCGTCATCACATCGCCCTTTGGCGGCGTGTTCCGCCTGGATTACGCCATCGTGGCCGTCATCCTGTTTGTGATCGACTACCTGCTCACGCGCGCCTCGCGCCGCGTCCGCTAGGGGAGCGCTATGTCCAGCAGCTACCTCATGAACCTGCTCGCCAGCGCCGTCGCCGTCATCGTGGGCATCGTGATCCACGAGAGCGCACACGCCGCCGCGGCCTGGGCGCTCGGCGACAAGACGGCCCGTTCGCGCGGCCGCGTGTCACTCAGCCCGCTTAACCATATCGACCCGTTTGGCACCATCATCCTGCCGCTGCTCATGCTCGCGGCCGGCGGCCCGGTTTTCGCCTTCGCCAAACCCGTGCCCGTCTACCTCAACAACCTCAAGCACCCCAAGCGCGACGAGGTCCTGGTGAGCGCGGCCGGCCCCGCGTCGAACATCGCACTCGCGTGCCTTGCCGCGGCACTCATGCACGTGGCGTACGGCAACCTCTACACCGGCATCTCCTTTGCCCTGGCGTCACAGATCATGAACTTCGGCGCCACGTTTATCGTGGTTAACCTGTCACTCGCATTCTTCAACCTCATCCCGATCCCGCCGCTCGATGGCTCGTCGATCATCGTGCCGCTCCTCAAAGGCAAGGCGCTCAACAACTACTACCACCTGCAGCAATACGCCATGCCCATCCTCATCATCGTGCTGTATCTGCTGCCCATGTGGACTGGCATTGATGTGATCGGCCGCTATTTCGACGTTACCGTGTATCCGCTGGCCGAGTGGCTGCTCAACTTCGCAATCGCCGGCATCTAAGGTAAACTTACAGGTCGACCGCGCAAAACGGTCGCAACATGCACCCAAACCGCGCCGCGAAGGCGCCGTCAAAGGAGGTCGAAGATGTCGTATCGCGTGTCGACTCAGGTCTACAGCGGGCCGTTCGACCTGTTGCTGCAGCTGGTAACCCGCCAAAAAGTAGATATCGGCGCCATCTCCATCAGCGAGGTGGCCGAGCAGTACCTTGCCGAGGTGGAGCGCATCGAGGCGCTGGACCTGGACGTGGCGAGCGACTTTCTGCTGGTCGCGGCAACCCTTCTGGACATCAAGGCCGCCTCTCTGGTGCCGCAGGAGGCCCCGCGCAAAGTCGATGACGACGATGACGAGTTCGACGAAGACCTCGAGGAACTCAGCGCGCTCGACGGCGACGCCTTGCGCGAGGTCCTGATCCAGCGCCTGATTGCCTACAAGCAGTTTAAAGGCGCGGCTGCGGCCCTCGGTGCCCGCATGCAGGCCGAAAGCCGTATGCATCCGCGTGTGGCCGGCCCCGACCCTGAGTTCCTAGGGCTCATGCCCGACTATCTGGCTGGCATCACCCTGCGCGGCCTGGCCGTTATCTGTGCCGACCTGGATGGCAAGCGCCAGACCTTCCTGCTGGAGGCCGAGCATGTGGCGCCGCATCGCGTACCGCTCGACCTGACCGTGGCCTCAGTCGACCGCTTTACCATGGCGCACCAAACCTGCACCTTCCGCGAGCTGTTGGACGGCGACGCCACCACCGAGCAACTCGTCGTCACCTTCCTGGCCATGTTAGAGCTCGCAAAGCGCGGTTCGCTCACGCTGAGCCAGGACGAGATCTTCGGAACCATCTGCATCAACCGAGTCGAGGGCGCCGAGGCATACGTGCCCGGCGAGGGCCCCGAGCTCACCGAATAGGAGCAGCAACCATGTCAACCCTTTCAACGCTGGAGGCAAACAGCCTCAAAGGCGCCCTCGAGGCGCTGCTGCTGGTGTCGAGCGACCCGGTGAGTGCGCCCGCGCTCGCCGGCGCACTGGATATCGCCCCCGGCGAGTGCGCATCGCTGCTCGCCGAGCTCAAGGTTGAGTACGAGGAGGCCAACCGTGGCTTTCAGCTGCGTGAGGTCGCCGGCGGCTGGCGCCTGTTTACGCACCCCGCCTACCACGACGTGGTCGAGGCCTATGTGTTGAGCTGGGACACGCAAAAGCTGTCGCAGGCCGCGCTCGAAACACTGGCCGTCATCGCATACCACCAGCCCGTGACGCGCGAGGTGGTCAAGGGCATCCGCGGCGTCAATTCCGACGGCGTCATCGCGTCGCTCGTGGACAAAGGTCTGGTGCGCGAGCTCGGACGCGACCCCCAGCGCGGTCAAGCCATCATCTACGGCACGACCAACGCCTTCTTGGAAAAGTTCGGTCTGCGCTCCACCCGCGATCTGCCCGATCTGGAGCAGTTTGCCCCCGACGAGCAGTCGCGTCAGTTTATCCGCGAGCGCCTGAGCGGCCGCAGCATTCAGTCCACGCTCGAGGAGCAGGCCGAGGACCTGGACGAAGAGCGCGAACTGCTCGATACCGATCTTGAAGATGTTGAGGCAGTCGAGGACTTGGAGACCCTGGTCGTCGACAAGACCTCGGAGGATTTACATGACGAGGACTAACGAAGTAGGGGAGACGCGCGCCATGGGTAACGCAGTACCCGCTGCCGACGCCCAGCCTGTCTACCCGCACACCATGCGCCTGCAGCGCTTTTTGGCGCGCGCGGGCGTGGCGAGCCGCCGCGGGTCGGAGGACCTGATGACCGCCGGACGCGTGACCGTTAACGGCGAGGTCGCGACCGAACTGGGCACCAAAGTCGACGTCGAACGCGATCACATCGAGGTCGACGGCATGCCTGTCAAGCTCAACCAGGGCGCCGTGTACCTGATGCTCTACAAGCCGACCGGCTACCTCACTACCATGAGCGACCCGCAGGAGCGCCCTTGCGTGGCCGATCTGGTCCCGCGCGACCGATTTCCGGGCCTGTTTCCGGTGGGCCGCCTGGACCGTGACACCACAGGCCTTTTGCTCTTTACCACCGACGGCGACCTGTCGCAGGATCTACTGCACCCCAGCAAGCACGTCTACAAGACCTACCAGGCGCTCGTGGACGGGCAGCTGTCCGACCACGATCTTACGCCGCTGCGTCGCGGCATCGAGCTCGACGACGGTCTGTGCCAGCCGGCTATCTGCCGCATCATCACCGCACGCGAGGCAGAGGCCGTGGCTTCGCAAGGCGTAAAGCCCGGTACCACCGCCGTGGAGGTCATCATCCGCGAGGGACGCAAGAACCAGGTCAAGCGCATGCTGAGCAAGATCCACCATCCGGTGATCCGCCTGCACCGCTGCAACTTTGCCGGCCTGGAGCTCAAGGACGTGGCCAAGGGCTCGTGGCGCGAGCTCACCGACCGCGAGGTGCAGATCCTCAAGGCCGGCGGCTTGCCGCCCAAGCAGGCGAGCGCCAAGAGCAACGGCGGCAAGCCCCAAGACACGCCCGCCAGCCGCACGCGTCACCACGGCAGCCACGGCTCCGCACCCAAGCGCAACACCTACCGCGAGCGCTACACAGGCTAGGCAACCCGCCGCGCCCCAGCGCCCCGAACCATACCAGCACGTCAACCATCGAAAGGAAGTATTGCATGATCGTCGCCATCGACGGCCCCGCCGGTTCCGGCAAATCCACCATCGCCAAGGAGATCGCCCGCCAGCTGGGCTTTAACAAGCTCGACACGGGCGCCATGTATCGCGCCGTCACCTTCGCCGCGCTCGACCGCGGCATCGATCTGGACGACGAGGCGGCCATCGACGCCCTCGCCGAGCAGATCGAGATCCGCTTTACCAACGGCACCGGCGAGGATACGCGTTTGACCATTGACGGCAAGGACGCTTCGGCCGCCATTCGTACCCCGCAGGTCGACGCAAACGTGTCCAAGGTCTCGGCCTACCCGGGCGTGCGAGCCGCCATGCTCATTCACCAGCGCCGCGCCGCCGAGGACCGCGATATCGTGGCCGAGGGTCGCGACATCGGAACCGTCGTGTTCCCTAACGCACAGGTCAAGGTCTTCCTGACCGCCGACCCGCGCGAGCGCGCCCGCCGCCGCGTGCTGCAGCGTCACCAAAACGACGCCCAGCCGCTCACGCCCGCGCAACTCGAGGCCGAAGTCGACGAGACCCTCGACGCCCTCAAGCAGCGCGACAAGCTTGACAGCAGCCGCGAGGTCGCCCCGCTCGTGCCCGCCGAGGACGCCGTGCACGTCGACTCCACCGCCCATACCATCGACGAGGTCGTCCGCATTATCGAGGACCTCATCAACCAAAGGAGGTAGCCCATGCGCCTGTTTAAGCAGACGCCCGAGGATTATTACAACGCCCCCTACGCAGAGTTCCCAGCGCTCATTCGCGGCACCGTCGTCGTAGTCATGGCCATCCTTTGGGCCTTCTCCAAGCTCATGTGGCGTTGGAAGGTCGAAGATGCCGATCTGCTGTTTGAGCGCCAGGACGGCCGCGGCAGTGTGGTCATCTGCAACCACACCTCGATGGCTGAGCTCTTGGCCGTGGAGACGGCGCTGTTCTTTGGCGGCCGCCGCATTCGCCCCATCTTTAAGTCCGAGTTCGCCAAGAGCAAGGTCGTACGCTGGGCCTTTAGCCGCGTGGGCGGCATTCCCGTGGAGCGCGGCACCGCCGACATGAAGTGCCTGCGCGCCGCCCAGCATGCGCTGCAGCGCGGCGAGGACGTCCTGATTTTTCCCGAGGGCACGCGCATCCGCTCGCGCGAGATCAAGCCCGAGGTCCACGGCGGTTTTGCGCTCATCGCTCAGATGGGCAAGGCGCCCGTCAACCCGCTCGCCATCTGCGGCTGGTCCGATATCACGCCCGCGGGCAAAAAGCTCATGCGTCCCAAGAAGTGCTGGATTCGTGCCGGCAAGGCCGTCTCGCTTTCCGATGCACCGGCCGGGCTTAAGCGCACGGAGCGCCTGGCTTGGTTTGAATCCGAGGCCATGGGCCGTGTCTATAAGATGCGCGACGAGCTGTGCGCCGAGCATCCGGGCAGGTTCTAGCCATGAGCGAGAACGTGACGAACACTGCCGTGACCGCGTCCGACCAGGCAACCGCGCCTACCATCGAGATCGCCGCCCACGCCGGCACTTGCTACGGCGTACAGCGTGCGCTCGATATGGCGCTGGCCGCTGCGCCGCAGGCAGGGGAGTGCAATCAGGTCCATACCTTGGGTCCGCTCATCCATAACCCTATCGTGGTGCGCGAGCTCGCCGAGGCAGGCGTCGGTCTGGCTGAGACCCTAGACGATGCCGCATCGGGCACCGTGATCATCCGCGCTCACGGCGTGGTGCCGCAGGTGATCGATGCCGCTCGCGAGCGTGACCTTACTGTGGTCGACGCCACCTGCCCGTACGTGAAGAAGGTCCATGTGGCGGCCGAGCGCTTGGTACGCGAGGGCTACCACGTGGTAGTCGTGGGCGAGCCGGGCCATCCCGAGGTTGAGGGCATCCTGGGCCATGCTGGTGACGACGCTCAAGTCGTGAGTTGTGCCGCCGATGCGGACGCACTGCCGCTCAAGGGCAAGGTAGGCCTGGTTGTGCAGACCACCCAGACCGCGCAGAACCTGGCCGAGGTTGTTGCCTCCATCACCCCGCGCGTGCAGGAGCTGCGTGTGATCAACACGATCTGCGCCGCCACGAGCGAGCGCCAGCAGGCAGCCGCAACCCTCGCCAACCGCTGTGATTGTATGGTCGTCGTGGGCGGTAAAAATTCGGGCAACACGCGCCGCCTGGCGCAAATTTGTGCCGATGCCTGCGAGCGCACGCATCACATTGAGGAAGCTTCCGAGCTCAATGCCGCATGGTTTGCCGACGCTCACCACATCGGCATCACCGCCGGAGCCTCCACCCCGCAAGAACACATCGAACGCGCCGTTGCGCGCATCAAGGAGCTTTGCCGCTAATCATGGACCAGACCGTACCCGCATACGCCGCCGAGGTGGCCGATTACGGGCGCAGCCGCGACCCCGAGCCGGGTGAGGGCGCGCTCGTAAAGAACGTGCGTCCCGAGTCGCCCGCGTGGGATGTGGGTATCGAGCCGGGCATGCGCGTGCTCACGGTCAACGGTGAGGCGCTCACCGACATGATTGTGTGGCTCTGGGAGGCCGACGATGATACCGTCGAGCTGGAGGTATTCGACCCGCGCGACGGCACTGTCACCCCCGTCGAGCTCGACCGCTTTCCCGGCGAGGACTGGGGCTTGGAGTTCGATGGCCCCATCTTCGACGGCATGCGTACCTGCGTCAACGCCTGCGTATTCTGCTTTATGACGATGCTGCCCAAGGGCGGCCGCTCCACGCTCTACATTCGCGACGACGACTATCGCCTGAGCTTTTTACAGGGCAACTTTGTCACGCTCACGAACCTCTCCGACGAAGATGTTCAAAACGTCATCGAACGCAATATGAGCCCCATGAACGTGTCGGTCCATGCCGTGAGTCCCGATGTCCGCCGCCGCATGATGGGCCGCAACGCCCAGCGCGGCATGGACGTGCTCGAGACCATCATGGCCGCCGGCATCGAGATTCACGCGCAGATTGTGTTGTGCCCCGGCATGAACGACGGCGAGGAGCTAGAAAAGACTCTGCGCTTTTGCGAGGAGCACGAGCAAATCACAAGTCTGGGCATTGTGCCGCTCGGTTTTACCAAGCATCAGAACCGTTTTAGCTGGTCCTACAGCGACAAGCCCGAGCTAGCGCGTGAGACCATTGCCATGATCCGTCCCTTCCAGGATCGCGCCTATGAGCGCTTTGGCCGCCACACCTTCCAGATGAGCGACGAATTCTATCTGGACGCCGGCATCGATCCTCCCGAGGCAGACTTTTACGACGGTTACCCGCAGTACTACGACGGCATCGGCATGATCCGCTCGTATCTGGACGAGACCGACGACGCGCTGGCTACCGATGCCGAGCGACTGGCCCGCGTCCGCGAGGCCATCGCCGCCCGCAGCCAGCACCTGCTGTGCCTCTCGGGCGCCAGCGCACGCGACACGGTGGCCCGCTTTGTGGAGTCGCCGCATGGTCTCGGCGGCACCGTCACAGCCATCAAGAACCGCTACTTTGGCGGCAACGTAGACGTGACCGGCCTCATCGTCGCGTGTGACATTCTGGAGCAGCTGCCCCAAGACCTGTCGGGGGTTATGCTCTTTGTGCCTAAGCTCATGTTCAACGCTGACGGCATGACGCTTGACGAGTATCATCGTGACGATTTACTCGCAAGCCTTACCAGTCGCGGCGCCGAGGTTCATGTGGTGTCGACCATGCCGCATGAGCTGCTCGATACCCTAGAGCATATCCTTGGCATTGTGCCCGCAGACTCTAACACTTCCACTGACCCTACCCATTAAAGGAGAGCAGATGAAACCAATCGTCGCCGTCGTCGGACGCCCCAACGTGGGCAAGTCCACGCTCGTTAACCGCCTGGCCCAGACCTCGGACGCCATCGTCCACGAGTCCCGCGGCGTCACGCGCGACCGCTCGTACCACACGGCCGATTGGAACGGCCGCGAGTTCACCATCGTCGACACGGGCGGCATCGAACCGCTCAAGAGCGATGACGTCTTTGCCACGTCCATCCGCGACCAGGCCCTCGCCGCCGCCGAGGAAGCCGCCGTCATCCTGTTTGTGGTCGACGGCCGCACCGGCGTCACCGAGGAGGACGAGTCGGTCGCCCGCATGCTCAAGCGCTGCGACAAGCCGGTCTTTCTGCTGGTGAACAAGCTCGACAACCCCGATCGCGAGAACGACAGCATCTGGGAGTTCTATTCGCTCGGCATCGGTGAGCCCACGCCGCTCTCGGCCCTGCACGGCCACGGCACGGGCGACCTGCTCGACGATATCGTGGCCCTGCTTCCGGAGGAAGAGGACGAGGTCGCCGATGAGTTCCCCGACGCGCTGAACGTCGCCATCATCGGCCGCCCCAATGCCGGCAAGTCGTCGCTGTTCAACCGCATCCTGGGCGCCGACCGCTCCATCGTCTCGAACATCGCCGGCACGACGCGCGACGCCATCGACACCGTCGTGGAGCGCAACGGCAAGCACTACCGCATGGTCGACACCGCGGGCATTCGCAAGAAGAGCACCGTGTACGAGAACATCGAGTACTACTCCATGGTCCGCGGCCTGCGCGCTATCGACCGTGCCGACGTGGCGCTGCTCGTCGTCGACGCCTCCGTGGGCGTTACCGAGCAGGACCAGAAGGTCATGGGTCTTGCCATCGAGCGCGGCTGCGCCATCGTGGTGCTGCTCAACAAGTGGGACCTGCTCGACGATGACCGCAAGCGCGAGGCCTGCATGGAGACCGTCGACCGCCGTCTGGGCGTCATGGCTCCCTGGGCCCAGTACCTGCGCATCTCTGCCCTCACTGGCCGTAGCGTCGAGAAGATCTGGTCGATGGTCGACGCGGCCGAAAAGACGCGCTCGCAAAAGATCAGTACCTCACGCCTCAACACGTTCCTCACCGACCTGCGCGAGTTCGGTCATACCGTGGTGGACGGCAAGCGCCGCCTGCGTATGCACTACGTGACCCAGACGGGCATCAACCCGCCGACGTTTACGTTCTTCGTCAACCACAGCGACCTGGTCAACGACACCTACCAGCGCTACGTTGAAAACCGCATGCGCTCGACCTTCGACTTCGCCGGCACGCCCATTCGACTCTTCTTTAGGAAGAAGGAGCAAAAGGATGCATAATCCGATTCTGCTGACCGCCATCTGCGCCGTGGTCTCGTTCTTTATCGGAGCGATTCCGTTTGGACTGATCCTGGGCCGCGTGTTCAACCACACGGATATCCGCAAGGCGGGCTCCGGCAACATCGGCACCACCAACGCGCTGCGCGTAGCCGGCCCCAAGGTGGCCGCGCTCACGCTGCTGCTCGACTGCCTTAAGGGCGCCATTTGCGTCCTTATCGCCCGTCCGCTCATCGCGAGCGTGGGCTATGGCTTTCCGCCGAGCATTATGGCTCCCGGTGCTGCCGGCGATTGGATGCTCGGCGTCATCTGCCTGGCGGCCGTATGGGGCCACATCTTTTCGCCGTACCTCAACTTCCACGGCGGCAAGGGCATCGCGGTCGGTCTGGGCGTCATCCTCGCCTGGTACTGGCCCATCGGACTTTCGCTGCTGGGCATGTTTATCGTGGCCGTCGCCATCACCAAGTTTGTGTCGGTGGGCTCGCTTGCCGCGGCCATCGGTCTTCCCATCGCCGCCTGCGCAGTCTTTCCGTACAGCAGCCTAGGACTTAAGTTTTGCATGGCGATGATCGGCATCACCGTGGTGTGGGCCCATCGCGCGAACATCAAAAAGCTCACGTGCGGTAAGGAGTCCAAGCTCTCGTTTACCAAGCGCGTCACCGAGCCCGACGAAAAGTAGGAGAGAGTCGTGAATGTTGCGCTGATTGGCTCTGGCTCCTGGGGAACCGCCGTCGCCGGCCTTGCCGCCGCGCGAGCCGAGCGCGTGACCATGTGGGCCCATAGCGAGCAGACGGCTGCCGGCATCAACGGCGAGCACCGCAACCCGCGCTATCTGGTGGACTACGAGCTGCCGGACAACGTGGTAGCAACGACCGAGCTCGCCCAGGCGCTCGACGATGCCGATGCGATTATCATTGCCGTGCCCTCCACGCACTTGCGCGACGTGTGCCATCGGGCAGCGCCGTTTATCGATCTCGAAACTCCGGTCCTCTGCCTCACCAAGGGCATCGAGCCCGAGTCCGGCCTGCTTATGAGCGAGGTCATTGCTAGCGAGATCGGCAACGAGCGTCGTGTGGCGGCCCTCTCGGGCCCCAACCATGCCGAGGAGATTTGCCGCGGCGGGCTCTCTGCCGCCGTCATCGCCAGCGAAGATCCGCAGGTAGGGGAGACCTTTAAGGAGCTGCTGCTGTCCACGGCCTTCCGCATCTACCTGTCGCAGGATATGACCGGCGTCGAGGTATGTGGCGCCATGAAAAACGTCATCGCCATCGTGTGCGGCATTTCCGCCGGTTCTGGTGCGGGCGACAACACGCTTGCCCTTATCATGACGCGCGGCCTGGCCGAGATCAGCCGTCTGGTGCACGCCCGCGGCGGTCAAGCCATGACCTGCATGGGTCTTGCCGGCATGGGTGACCTCATTGCCACCTGCACCTCCGAGCATTCGCGCAACCGCACCTTTGGCTACGAGTTTGCCCACGGCGTCTCGCTCGACGAGTACCAGGCACGTACGCATATGGTGGTGGAGGGTGCCGTCGCCGCCCGCAGCGTGAGCGAGCTCGCCCGTTCACTGGGCGTAGACATTCCGCTCACCTTTGCCGTGGAGCAAACGCTCTACAACGGTGTTACTTTGGACAGAGCGCTCGAGATTCTTACCGACCGCGTCCCCTCTCAAGAGTTCTACGGACTTACCGACTAGCGCAGAAAGGCTACTACCATGGGTTCCATCAAAATCGCTCCGTCTGTCCTTTCGGCCGACATGGCCAACCTCAAGGGCGAACTCGACAAGATCGCCGGTGCCGACTACGTGCACTTTGACGTTATGGACGGTCACTTTACCGGCAACCTCACCTTTGGTGTCGATATCCTCAAGGCCGTCAAGCGCTCCACCGACGTGCCGGTCGACGCGCACCTCATGGTGTCGAATCCCGACGAGACCGTCGATTGGTATGCCGACGCCGGCGCCGATATGATCACTGTGCACTACGAGGCTTCCACGCACCTGCACCGCACGCTCACGCATCTGCAGCAGCGCGGCGTCAAGGCCGGTGTGGTGCTCAACCCCGCCACGCCCGTCTGCGTGCTCGAGAGCATCATCGACGTTGTCGACATGGTGCTGCTCATGAGTGTGAACCCGGGCTTTGGCGGCCAGAGCTTTATCCCGGGCACGCTGCCTAAGCTGCACGAGCTTACGGCCATGTGTGAGCATCACAGCGTGTCGCCCCTGATCGAGGTCGATGGCGGTATTTCTTCCAAGAACATCGCCGAGGTCGTCAAGGCCGGCGCCAACGTGCTCGTAGCCGGCTCCGCCGTTTTTAAGTCCGAAGATCCCGCCGCCGAGGTTGCGCTGCTGCAGAAGCTGGGCAATGAGGCCGCACAGGAGGCATAAACCCTTATGACCGCAGGTCAAAACCGCATACCCGTGAATCTTGACTATGCCGCCTCGACGCCCATGCGCGCCGAGGCGCTCCTTGCGCAGCGTGAGTACGATGATAGCGAGCTCGCCGGCGTCAACCCCAACTCGCTGCACTCACTTGGCCGCAAGGCCGCCGCACGCCTGGAAGTCGCCCGTCGCGAGATCGCCCGCAGCTTTGGCGCACGCGTTCGCCCGTCCGAGATCATCCTTACCAACGGCGGCACCGAGGCCAACCAGCTGGCGCTGCTCGGTCTTGCCGAGGGCGCTCGTCAGCGCGATCGCAAGCGTAACCGTGTGATCGTATCTGCCATCGAGCACGATTCGATTCTGGACAACCTGCCGCTGCTGCGCGCCGCCGGCTTTACCGTCGATCTGGTGCAACCCTGCCGTGCGGGCTACATTGAACCTGCCGCGCTCATCGAGCTGCTCGGCGACGACGTGGCGCTCGAAAGCATCATGGCCGCCAACAACGAGACCGGCGTGGTACAACCTATCCGCGAGCTTGCCTCGGCCGCGCATACCGCAGGCGCCCTGTTCCACACCGATGCCATCCAGGGCTACTTGCATATTCCGCTCGATGTCACCGAGCTGGGCGTCGACGCTATGACCGTTGCCGCGCACAAGATCGGCGGCCCCGTGGCTTCCGGCGCTCTCTACCTTAAGACCCGCACGCCACTGCGCCCCCGCATTTTTGGCGGTGGACAGGAAGCCGGACGTCGCGCGGGCACGCAGGACCTGCGTACACAGCTGGCTTTTGCCGCTGCCGCCCGCACGCTGGCGCCCCATGTGGCCCAGGAGCGTGCGACGCTGCAAACCCTTTCCGACAAGCTCTATGCCACGCTTACGGCCCATCCTCGCATTCACGCCACGATGGGCGACTACGCGCAGGCCGATCGTCTGCCGGGTATGGTTTCGATCTACATTGACGGCATGGACTCCGAGGAGCTCATCATCAAGCTCGACGCCGCCGGCTTTGAGGTATCGGCAGGCTCGGCATGCTCGAGCGGTAGTATGGACCCCAGCCACGTTTTGAGCGCGATGGGCATCGGTCGCGAGCAGGCATTGGGAGCACTGCGCATTTCCTTTGATGACCGCGTAAATCCGAGCGATCTGGACGAGTTCGCCCAAACGCTGCTCTCGATCGTGGGTGCCGTATGATCGTCGCCGAGCTTGAGCGCGCGCTGCTGGCACGCTATCCCAAGACCAATGCCGAGAGTTGGGACCATGTAGGACTCTCCGTCGGCGACCCTGCCGCGGAGATTACCGGTGTTGCCTGCGCACTCGATGCGACCGAAGCCAATGTGCACCGCGCCCAGGAGGCCGGAGCCAACGTGCTGCTGACGCATCATCCCATCTATATCAAGGCGCCCGAGGCGTTTTGCCCGCCCGGCGCGACGCGCCCCCAATGCAGCGCGGCGCTCTACGAGGCAGCCCGTTGCGGCGTGAGCATTATCTCGCTCCACACCAACCTGGACCGCTCGCACGAGGCACGTATCTGCCTAAGTAGGCTTTTGGACGCCGCGCCCGCAAGCTCGTTGGAGCACGTGGACGACCCCGAGGCCTGCGGACTGGGCGCACTCGCGACCCTCCACGACCCCTGCAGCCTGCGCAACCTTGCCGCACGCGCCGCAGCGGCGTTTGGCAGCGACCCGCGCGTGTGGGGCGAGGCCGATCACCCGTGCCGCACCATCGCAATTTTGGGCGGTTCGCTGGGTGACTTTGGCGAGCTTGCCATCGCCGCCGGTGCGGATGTCATCGTGACGGGCGAGGCGGGCTACCACGTGGCGCAAGACCTTGCCTTGCGCGGGCTGCCGGTGATCTTGCTCGGCCACGACCGCTCCGAGGAGCCGTTCGTTGATATATTGATGAACTCTGCAGTTGACGCCGGGGCCGACCCCCGTCATGCGATTAAAATACTGAACCCTTGCCAATGGTGGACTGTGACAAAAGGAGAGAACTTATGAGCGCCGGCGCTACGCTACTCAAGCTGCAACAGATCGATTTGGAGCTCGCCCGCAACAAGAGCGAACTTGCCAATATGCCGGAGCTCAAGGAGCTCGCTTCCAAGCGCAAGACCTATGTAAAGCTCAAGTCCGAGATGACCAAGCTCTACGCCCAACGCAAGGACCTGGACATTGAGCTCGACGATCTCAACACCACCGAGATTCAGACCAACAACGCCATCGAGGCCGCCAAGAAGCGCCACGTCGACGGCTCTGACTATCGCGAGGTTCAGGACCTGGAGAACGAGCTCGCCACCCTGGCCAAGCGTCTGGACAAGATTGAGCACACCCGCAAGGACGTCGTTGTCGCCCACAAAGAGGCGCTCGACCGCGAGACCCGCGCGCAGGCAATCATCGCCAAGTTCGAAGAGGGCGTGAAGGCCGATACCAAGGCCGCCCGCGCCAAGGCTGCCGACCTGCAGGCTCAGATCGAAGCCGCCACCAAGGAGCGCACCGCGCTGGCCGCTACGCTGCCCACCGACGTGCTCAGCGACTACGAGCGCCTGCTCAAGCAGTTCCGCGGCCTGGCCGTCGAGACCATCAAGGGCAACATCCCCACGGTCTGCCACACCGCGCTGCAGGCATCGTCCATGAGCGACCTCAACCACGACGGCAGTGAGATTACGCACTGCCCGTACTGCCACCGCCTGCTCGTGCTCCCTAGCAAGGAAGCCTAGCGATGACGGCGACATCCAACAATTCAATGCAACTTGAGGGAAAAACGATCCTGCTGGGCATTACCGGCGGGATCGCCGCCTATAAGTCGTGCAATATCGTGCGCCTGCTGCAAAAGCGCGGCGCGCGCGTCAAGGCCGTTATGAGCGAGCATGCCACCGAGTTTGTGGGCCCGCTCACCTTCCGTGCGCTCACCAACGAGCCAGTTGCCGTGGGCCTATTCGACGATCCCTCCGACCCCATCCACCACATTTCGCTGGCGCAGGAGCCCGATCTGGTGGTCGTGGCGCCCGCGACGGCCAATATCATCGCCAAGATGGCCAATGGCATCGCCGATGACCTTATTTCTACCACACTGCTTGCCACGCCGCGACCGATCGTGATCGCACCTGCTATGAACAACGGCATGTGGAAGGCGCCGGCGACGCAGGCCAACATGGCCATGCTGCGTGACCGCGGCGTACATGTGGTGGGTCCGGGAAGCGGCTACCTTGCCTGCGGCGACGTGGACACGGGCCGTATGAGCGAGCCCGAGGACATCGTCGAGGCCGTCTGCAGGGTGCTCAATCCCGTGCCGCAAGACCTGGCGGGCAAGCGCATCGTGATTACCGCCGGCCCCACGCACGAGCCGATCGACCCGGTGCGATTCATTGGCAACCGTTCTTCGGGCAAGATGGGCATCGCCCTGGCGGGGGAGGCCGCACGTCGCGGTGCCGCCGTCACGCTCGTGCTGGGACCGACATCGCTCGATGTTCCCCGCGGTGTGGAGTGCGTGCACGTACAGACCGCCTCAGAAATGCTCAAGGCAGCGCTGAGCGCCTTCCAGACGGCCGACGCGGCCATTTCCGCCGCCGCCGTCGCCGACTACACGCCGGCGGCCCCGGCGGACCATAAACTCAAAAAGGCCAACGAGCGCCTGGATCGAATCGAGCTCGTCGAGACCGTTGACATCTTGGCCGAACTTTCACGCCAAAAGGGCGATCGCCTCGTAATCGGCTTTGCAGCCGAGACTGATAACGTCGTCGAGTACGCCGAGCGCAAATTGACCCGCAAAGGCTGCGATGCCATTATTGCCAACGATGTCTCACGCGCCGATTCGGGCTTTGGAACCGACACCAACAAGGCTTGGATCGTGAGCATAGCGGGTACGCAAGAACTACCCGTACTAACAAAACCCCAGCTCGCAGATACAATTTTGGACTTGCTTCAAAATTTGTAAAAAAGTTCTTGCACAAGGACAAAGTTTCGGGTTAATATACTCCCTGTTGCGAGCAAGAGCAGAGCAACAAACAAAAGCTTCGGGACGTGGCGCAGCTTGGTAGCGCACTTGACTGGGGGTCAAGGGGTCGCTGGTTCGAATCCAGTCGTCCCGACCAGAAGTTTGCAGGTCAGGCACTTAGTGCCTGACCTTTTTTGTTTTAAGCAATTGCTTAATTTTCAGTAAGCAACAGGGTGCCAAAAATCTACCTACGCGATAATCGCCTTTTGCGGCTACTTGCGCGTTTTGCACGCGCTTGAGCCGATTTATTAACGCGATATGATTCTACATACGCGCAGCAGGTACACGCCGAGAAAGGGCTGCATTTATCGCGGCGATTAACACAGATATAGCGACTATAACGGACAAGTGTGTCGCTGTATTTATTCCAGTAGTTCACTTGATCGGTGGACGAGTGGGCTGTTGCAGCGAAATGCCAAGCAGGATGAGCTCTACACGAGGACCCCGCAGGGTAATGGCGGGGGAGTGCGGCGGACGCTCTGAGAGCCGCTGTATGAACCCATGTCTCCTTAACTCGATAATTTGTTTTTCAAGCCACGAATCGGTCGAGCAATTGCCAAAAGAACGGCCCATGCAGGATTGCACGGGCCTTACATCAGATCAAATTTGAGCTAGAAGCACCAAGCGGGGCAGACGCAACACCATCTCGTCGCGGCCTCGGCGAGCGACATATCACAGTCGAGGTAGACATCGAGGAAATCGTCAGATCCCGCACAGGGGGACCGCGATGGTGGCCACCGCGCCGCCCGAGGGACTGTTGGCGAGCGAGACGGAACCCCCATGGGCGCTCGCGGCCTCGGAGGCGGCGTGGAGGCCAGATGCACTCCAATGTCAGGGAGATGAAGACCGTGGCGAGGACGCTCAGGAAGGAGCGGGAGGGCATCCTGAACTGGTGGAAGAGGGGCTCCACAAACTCGTTCCTGGAAGGGCTGAACCCCGTCGTCCAGTCGGTCCGCAGCGCTGCAAGGGGCTTCAGGAGCATCGCCTATTTCAGGACGATAATCTTCCTCCGGCTGGGCCGCCTGGACTTCACGGCCCAGAAGAAGCTGACATGCGCTACCCACTAGAAACGTCGAAGAGCCCATTTTTGGCCTTCGGTGGCAAATACGAGCGCTTGCCATAAAAATGAGCGACGTCTCTACCTGCAGCTTGCCAAAATCGACCTCCGATGGCAATGGTAAAAGTGTCATCGGAGGCCTGTTTTGGCGTTGGTTTTTGCCACTGGAGGTCGATTTTGGTTTTTAGGCGCCATCGGAGGCCGTTTTTGGCGCGGAGCCGGGCTTCTGCCTGTGTACGTGCGCGGGCACTGCGGGCTTTATCGCCTCCAGGAGCGGGCGATTTCCTGGTAGCGGCGCGCAGCGAGGCTGCCACGTTGCCAGATCAGGCGAAAGTCGTGCTCGACAAAGAAGTCGCTTGGGGTGATGTCGCGCAGCTCGCCCTGATCGAGCTCGCGCTCAACCGCTGCGCGGTACAAAAACGTAATGCCAGTCCCCGCCCGGACGCACAGCTTGATGGCGGGGATGCTGGCGACCTCGAACGTGCCTGCGAAGTCGTCAAGATCGAGGTCGCGCGCGGCGAGGTGCTTCTCTAGGATCTCGCGCGTGCCCGACCCCGCTTCGCGTAGGATGAGCCTGCGGTCGAGTAGGCTGGCCATGGATACCGGCTTATAGGACGCGTCGAACTCATCTGCGCTCCCAACAGCTACATAGCGCTCGCGCGATACCGGGGCGGAGTCGAAGAGGGCCCTGTTAAAGGATCCTTCTACCAAGGCGAAATCAATAGTACCGGCCTCCAGGCCTTCCACAAGCTCCTGCGTGTTGCCAACGCTCATCTGCACCATCTCGTCGGGATGTTTTGCCATATGGCGGGCGAGGACGCGGGGGATCCAATAGTCGCAGATGGTGCGCGTGCAGCCAAAACGCAGGGGAGCCTTGGCGGGCTGCTCCAGCGTTAGGGCTTTCGCTTGCGCCTTGAGCCTCGTCTCATCGTTCTCCATTGTTTCGAGCGCTCGAAACAGCATCGCCCCCGCTTGCGTGAGCTCGCCGCGCCGGCCGCCCTTGTGGAAGAGGGCGCACCCGTAATGCGCCTCGAGCTGCCGGATATGCTGCGATACGGCGGGCTGGGTGATATGGAGCTCCGCTGCCGCCTGCGTGAAGCTGCCCAGCCTGCAGACCGTCAAGAACGTATGGGTGCGGTAATCCAGCACGTTGACTCCTATGCTCAAGAATCATCTATAACATCGTCCATATATAACAAATACTTATAGAGTGATAACCAATAGGGTGAAAAGAATTATAAGCCAAGGTAGTACTATCGCTATGCATTCAATCTTGGCTGTTTGCCGAGAGAGATTTGGGTTTATGTCGTAGGCGGCGGAGCGGTTCCGCGCATGCAGGGACGGCGCGTATAGAGAGGAAGAAGATATGGCGGAAAGAACGTGGGACAAGGTTCAAGATAGCTGGAGGGGCGTGGCGCTATGCCTGCTTATCGCTCTGCCGGCATGGTTTTTGGGCAAGCGCTTCGACGTGATCGGCGGGCCGGTCTTCGCCATCCTCATCGGTATGGTGCTGGCGCTGTTTATTAAGGACGACGCGGCGTTGCCGTTTGCGCCCGGTATCAAGTTCACCTCTAAGAAGATCTTGCAGTACGCGGTTATCCTGCTCGGCTTCGGTCTTAACCTGTCCGAGATTGCCAAGGTCGGCGCACAGTCGCTGCCCATCATCGTTTCAACCATCGGCACCTCGCTGATTGTGTCGTTCGTGCTGTGCAAGGCAATGAAGGTGCCGTCCAATATCTCGACGCTGGTCGGTGTCGGCTCGTCCATCTGCGGCGGCTCGGCAATCGCGGCAATCGCTCCGGTCATCGGTGCGGACGATGAGGAGATCGCGCAGGCGATTTCGGTTATTTTTCTGTTCAACGTCATCGCGGCGCTGACCTTCCCGACGCTCGGCGGCATGCTCGGCATGACCGACCACGGCTTCGGCCTGTTTGCGGGCACGGCGGTCAACGATACCTCGTCCGTAACGGCAGCCGCTTCCGCGTGGGACGGCATCCACGGCAGCAATACGCTGGAAATCGCTACTATCGTCAAGCTGACGCGCACGCTGGCGATCATCCCGATCACGCTCGTACTGGCGCTGTGGCGCACCCACAAGGCCAAGACCGAGCAGAGCAAAGGCGGCGAAGCCTTCTCGCTCAAGCGTGCGTTCCCGATGTTTATCCTGTACTTCGTGCTCGCGTCTATCATCACCACGGTGTGCACCACGGTCGGCGTACCGGCAGGCGTGTTTACGCCGCTCAAGACGCTGTCCAAGTTCTTCATCGTTATGGCGATGGCGGCTATCGGCATGAATACCAATATCGTAAAGCTGGTCAAGACCGGGGGCAAGCCGATCTTCATGGGCTTCTGCTGCTGGGTCGCTATTGCGTGCGTCAGCATTGCAATGCAGCACTTGCTCGGGTTCCTCTAAGCGGAATGAAAAAAGCACAAAGGACTAATGTCCTTTGTGCTTTTCGCGTTTTTGCTGCTGTTTGAGTGTATAAAGCCGTTTGGCCTCGGCTTGTTTGCGCGCACGGCTTCGGCGCTTGCGCGCCTGCTTGTTCTGCTCCTGCTGGAGCTGCAGCGCCTGCTGCGATTTGGTGCCGATGCCGACTTGCGCGGTCTGCCGTCCGGCTTCCCGCTGTGCCCGTTTGGGATTGCGGTGTGCAGGCTTTACGGCAGTCTCAACAGCCGGACTGAATTGCAATCGGTAGTAGTGCCGCAGCAGGTAAATCAGCAGCTCCGGCTCCTTCGGCTCTGCGCCGAAGGTTACCTTTGCCGCGGATAACCTGCCGTTTTCGATCCGCTCGAATACGCCGATCCAGAACGGGTCCTCAAAAAATACGGTCAGTCTGCCAATTACTTTGTCCATTGTTTTTCCCTCCTGAAAAATAAATGAACAAAGAATGGACAACCCGGAGGGGCAGGTTACTTACCCTGCAAAAGCAGGACGGCCGGGCTACCTACCGGCTCTGGTGCACGGAGTGCACGTTGCGTTTTTATCTTTGCGGTTTTATTATAGCATGGAAATGCAGGATGCGGTTGAAGATTTTGATTTGCGAATTCGATATGCCTGCCTCATAGCATAACAGAAGTCCCTGTACCATACAGCACAGGGACTTGAAAGAAAGAGAGATTTAGGCGTTTTCCATGATGGCCTTAACGGCGGTTGCGGTATCGGTCAGCGGGAACAGCTCATAGCCGACACGGCCGGTGTAGCCGCACTCCTCGAGGTGACGGATAACCTTCTTATAGTTGATCTCACCGGTGCCCGGCTCATGACGGCCCGGAGCATCAGCAACGTGAATGTGGCCGAAGGTGTCGCCGTAGTTGGAGATGGTATCGCAGATGCAGCCCTCGTTGATCTGCATGTGGTATACATCATACAGCAGTTTGAGACGCGGAGAGCCGATCAGACGAACGATTTCAGCGCCCATCTGGGTGGTAGCGAGGAAGTTGCCGACGTGGTCGGTGGTGATGTTCAGCGCCTCGAGGTTGAGGTTGATCTCTTCCTTCTCGGCTAGTTCAGCGCAGGCGAGCAGCGTGTCGTACATCGAGCACAGCTTTACGGTGTGGGAAAGGTTATCGTAGTGGTTTACTACAATGCCGCCGTCACCCAGTGCGTTGGAGTGGATGGTAACGCTGGCTGCGCCAACCTTCTTAGCCGCCGCGATGGACTCCTTCAGGTAGTCCAGATACTTCTGCTTGTGGGTCGGGTCTACGAGCGAGTAGTCCGCATCGCCGTTGAAGCCGGAAATGGCAATGCCGGCCTTCTCAGCAGCCTCGCGGGTCGCATCCAGATCGCGGATACGCCAGTCCCAGAACTCTACGGCCTCAAAGCCGTCGTTCTTTGCAGCCTGGAAACGGTCGAGCCAGTCCAGCTCGGTGTAAAGGGTGTCGATGCAAGCGCATTTTCTCAGTGCCATAATAAATTACCTCCAAATTTTCTTGTTTCGGTTGTCTTACTCTTTTAAATTGATGATACATCAAGCGCAGCGGATATGCAACGCTGTTTTCCAAAAATTATGCTCCGATGCCGAGCGGCGAGAATGCCAGATAAACCAGCACAACGCATACGATAACGATCACGCTGACGATATTGCGGTACTTCCACGGCGTCAGGTCTACCGCGCCGACATCCTCCTGTACCCAGACCTCAGCGCCCTTGCTCTTGTTGCGGCGGTGCATGAGGTACATGATTAGCATCTCGAGCGGCCACAGGATAGATACGGCGTACAGATAGTGCATGGTGCCCTCGTTGCCGCCGAACAGCGAATAGTTGGGAGACAGGAGCATGAAGCCGCCATAGCAGATGATGTGGAATACCATGATGAAGCGTGCGCTGTACTTCGGCAGGCAGTTGAAGAAGAAGCCGCCGAATACACCGGACAGGACCGGCAGACCGACCAGCACCGCCGCCAGCACACCGTGCTGTGCAATGAGGCTGGCAATGCGCACGAT
>USQQ01000022.1 GCA_900556875.1 uncultured Collinsella sp. | reverse complement strand
TCCCGCCGAGCCGGTCGCTGCCCTTGTTGCTGCCGCGGAGTCTGACGCAAAGCCCGCGCTCGATCCTGCAGCCGGTCTGGATATTCTGGCGCCTGCCGCTTCGGCACAGGTTGAAGACGAGACCGCCGACGAGGACTATGACGAGTATCCGCAGCGCGTGTCCTATGAGAGTGACACCGATTTCTCGGCCGAGATTCCCTCGACAACGCCCCATGCCGATATCGCTTCCGCGTTCTCCTCGATTGGTGCCAGCGCTTCTAGCTTCTTTAAGGGTGCCTTTGCGAAGGGCAAGAAGTTCGTCGATGACTTTGAGGAAAAGCGCGCCGCTGCCCGCGAGGCCGCCGAGCGGGAGGCCATCGCCCAGCAGCAGGCCGCCGAGGCCGAACGTGAGCGTGCGGCACAGGAGTTCGAGCAGAGCGAGGCCGAACAGCCGGAGCCTGTCGGTGTCGCCGACGCCACGACGTCCTTTGATGCGCAGCAGCCGGTCGATAACACCATGTCATTTGATGCCACGATGACATTTGAGAAGCAGGGCACCGCAATTGCCGAGCCCCTTCCCATCTCCGATGATGCCCAGGGCGCCGCTGATGATTCGGTTATCGACGAGGCCGATTCCGTTGAGGCTAGCGCGCCCGAGCAGGTCGAGGCTCCTGCGATGGAGCAGGAGTCCCCTGCGGTTGACGAGGCTCCCAAGACGGATGTGTCCAGGCCTTATTCTACGCAGATCTTTACCATGCCCGCGCCGAGCGACCCCGGCGCCACGGTGGCCAATGTCGCTCCCACGCAGGACGAGACGGTTGACTCCCTCATGGCGCAGATTTCGTCTCAGGTGCCTCCGCGCGAGCAGATGAATATTCCCGATCCGGCCTCCGCGCCTGCACCCTCTTCGTCGCCGCTGGCCTCGGTCCCCGATCCGTCACTGCCTTCGATGCAACAGGCCAACGTCGCGTCCCGCACGTCGCTGTTCGATCTTCCCGATCCTTCGGCACAGACAAATGATCCCTTTGCGACGGCGCAGGGCCCCGAGCCCACATCGGCACCGGTCGCGACCCCCATGCCCATCTCCTCGGGCGCACAACCGCTCGAGACCATCTCGGCTCCTGTTTCGACGGGCGCCAAGCCGCAGAAGCGTGGCCTGGGTGGCTTGTTCGGTCGCAAAAAGAAGAACGAGCAGGACAGCATGAGCGACTGGCTGGGCGTCGAGGACGATTACGATGCCAAGAAGTCTGGCCGCGGCATTGGCTCGTGGGATAACTTCGAGGATGACGACGACGGTTGGAAGGGTGGCGCCACCTCCTCCGATGGTGCTTCTGCCGAGGATATGCTCTCGGCCGTTGCCTCCATGGGTGACGATGAGCTACTCGGCCACGATATCTGGTTCGTCGCAACGGGCGCGTCAGATTGCGACGGCGCCGGCATGAGGGCCTTTTTGGCCTCGCATCGTGACAAGCTCCGCGGCGTGTTCTTCATCAACCTCGAGTCTATCGGTGCCGGCAGGCTTTCGGTGGTAACGGTCGAGGGCGAGCAGCAGCTCTTTAAGGGCGATCGCCGCATCATGAATCTTGTCAGCAAGGTGTGCAAGTCGTTCCACGTCGATTGCGGTACGTTCGAGATGCCCTATGCAAAAACCGATGCATCCGCAGCGCTCGAGGCGAGCCGTCGCGCCCTTACGATTGCCGGTGTGGACGGCCCGCGCCTTGCCTGCGCTCGCACCGAGGATGACCTGCCGTACAACGTCAATCCGACCAATATCGCTACGGTGTCCGAGGTCGTGACCGAGGTCATTCGTCGTTCGTAGACAGATCCGCTAAGGAGTCAGCGTGTTTTCGTACATCAAGCGCCATTGGCCCATCTATCTGATTTTGACCCTGATCGCAATCGCATTGGGCTTTGGGGCCGCGTATGTCGTTGGCGTTAAGGGCTCGACGCCCGAGACAACAATGAACGAAGAGGTGGAGCAAGAGCAAAGTTTGGGTGCCGACGGTATTTCCGAGTCCGATCAGGCAGCCATCGATGGCGGTTCGTCATCTGCTGAATAGCCGATTCATCGTTTATGCCCAAGGCGGGCGAGCCGGGAGACTGGCTCGCCCGCCTTTTTATCGTGCTAGCGCTTCCTTGTGACTGACCTAAGGCGAGCGAACCATATGGCTGCAGTGCCCGAGGTCAGGAGTGCGGTGATGCATGCGGCGATGGTAGCAGATCCCGTTGCCGGCAGGTTCTGAGGCAGGGCGCATCGTTGGATGACGCGGTCCTCGTCATGCGCCTCGAGTTTATCGCCACCGCCGTTGCGGCAAAGATCGACGCGCGCACTGTTGGCAAGTGCGGTTTGGGGCGTATAGGACGACGTTGCCTGCATATGCACGACTGCGCCTCGGGCATCCGAGTTAAGGGCCGCCTTGGCATCGTCAAGATCGTCGTGTTCGTCTTTAAGGTCATCCCGGGTCCAAGAGCCCGCCTCGCTTCTGGTCGTAAAGTCGGCGGCTGCCGCACCGTATTCAAAACGGATGCCCGTGATGACGGCGTTGTCTGCAAGATCAATCTCTTTCGTATCGAGCGTGACGGACTTGTCCGTCGGGATATCTGCTTTCCATAGGTGCCACCCGTCGTAATCGACGAGACGCACATCGTCGCCCAGCAGCTTTGTAACCTCTTCCGTTTCGAGCCAAGGATTGCTGTGCCCGTCGTCAAGCGTTGCATTGACCTGCTTGCCCGTATCGCTTGTTCCTGCCGGAGACGTTCGATACCACACGTTGCACAGCCCGTTTAGATCGCCGACCGCAATAGGGGTTTCAACGGCAACAAGTTTCGCTGCGCCATCTTTGGCGCACTCAAGGTCGTCGGTGATGGTCAACTCGTCGACCCAGGTGCTCGACTCATTTTTGGCGTCGATGGTATAGCAGAAGGTGCCTTGCGTATTGGCCCGTGCTTTGGCTCGGTTTTTACCGTCGCCGTTTGCAACGAGTTTGCTTACGACTGGCTGTGCGATCTCTTGGCGCTTATCGACGCTTCCCCTGATCTCGATGGGGGTATCCTTCATTGCCATGGTTTGAACTTCTCCCGTGGCCTTCACTTCAAACGTTATCTCTTCGGCGAGGTCGTAGGTACGCGGAGACATCGTTTCGCGCAAGGTGTAGGTGCCGGGTGAAAGGTGCTCAATGCGGTGCGGTTTGCCGAATGAAGTCCAAGAATCGATTTCGTTGCCATTGGAGTCGCAGAGGACAAGCTCGGCGCCTGTCACTTCCTGATCTCCGCACGCGTCGACTTTGGAGACATCGAGCTTGGTGTAGTCGTTGGAAATGTCAAGGTGCACTTCGATCACGGGTGTTTGCTGATCAGCGTACGACAACTTCGCGGTATGTGGGGTCGGGTCGAGCAGATAACCTTTGGGCGCTTGTGTCTCGACGACCTCGTAGGTGGCGGTACCGCATCCCAGCGAAAGGTGGTTGACTCGTGCATGCCCCTGTTCGTCGGTTGTAACGGTGGCGACGGTTTCGCCATCCAGGGCGACGATGCTGTCGTCGGCTCGTACGATGTCGCCGCCAGCGCGGATGTCAAACGTGGCTCCAGCGAGGGCGTGCCCATCTACGGCACCCGTCTTAATGATTTCGATGCTTCCGGTTGCGGCGTCATCATAGAACGAGGCGACGGCGACCGGTGTCAGATTCCTGTCGGCGGGAATCGTTATCTCCAGGTCTTCTCCGCGCAGATACGGTTCCTTGGCCGATGCCTCGTGCACGTAGTATGTTCCGGGGTTAAGTGATTCGGGCAGCGTGACGGCGCCGGTTGTATCGGTTGTGAAGGTATTCATTACATTGTGGGCCGGATACCAACATGTTTGCGAGACGGGCTCGTGGTGGCTATCGAGCAGCTGGAACGTAAAGCCGGCAAGTGGTACGGTGCCGCCGGTCTGAGCATCGCGCTTTACGATTTGAAGGTGTGTCGATAGGGCGTGGTTGTCAATGATGTACTGAAGCTCGGCGCCGTCTGCGGTCTGCTCTGCTGTGATGGTCCATTCCCCTGCCTGCTTAAATCCTTCAGGGACCGTTCCTGCGACCTCGCGAACGGTGTAGCCCGCGCGGTCGTAGGGAATGGCACCGTGAGCGTCGGCGGGTCGCTTGCCTGCTCCAAACCACGCTTCGGGCTGGTCTTTGGTGGAGGCAAAGCCGTAAACGTTTGTGGTCAACGTGCCGACGACTTGTTGGGAGCTATTGCTGACAACCTCAAAAACGACGCCTCCCGCCGGCTGCTCAAGGCCGGACTCATCGTTATCGCCATAGTCCTTAAACTTCGAGATTTCAAGGTCAAAAGCGATGGGGGTGTTGGGAATACGGCTTTCGAGCTCAACGATGCCCGTATCTCCGAGCTGTTCGGCACCGACGGTGTAGCTCCAACAGTCGTTTGAAATCAGGTAGCCCTCGGGTGCTTTCGATTCATAGATGGTAAAGGTGCCCAGAGGAACGTCATTGAGGATCGCCCGTCCGTTTTCGTCGGTCGTAAGGGTGCGAGTCCAGCCGGGAGTGGATTGCGAGACGCAGGTGAATTCAGCGCTCGCAAGCGACGCCCCAACCTGGGCGCCGACATTCGTGGCGGCATCGATTTTTGCAATACGCAAGGTGATGGTGCCGGACTGCTCGTTGATAGTGACATGTTCGCCGCTGTTTTGTGTGGTGAAGGCTATTCGGTCGCCTCGAGGGATATAGCCTGCCGGGGCTTTGGTTTCGACCAGGTAATATGCCGTATTGGGCAAAAGCGTTGCTTGTGTACGCCCGTTTTCGTCCGTCTGGATAGTGCCGACACGTGCATCGCCCGCACTTTCAAAGATATCGAAGGTTGCGCCACCGAGTCTGTAGGTGTCGTTACCGGCGGTGATGCCAGCCTGCGACGATTGTTTTTGGAAAGATACGGAGACGGCGGGCAGAACATAGAGCATGTCCTGGTGTCGACCCTCGCCCGAGACCGGGCCGTGATAACGCCTGGCTCGATGTGGGGCCGCCTTAATGGATCCGGACTTAGCGCTCTCGTAGAGCCAACGTGCAGCCGCTACGGCCTCGGCGTTTTCGTAAAACCTACCGCTTCTGGCAACTCCCTTGCTATTTGTATACGAATAGGTGCCGTCGGGGCGCGTGGTTCCGTTGAGCATCCACACGGCAATCTGGGTGGCGGCACGGGCGAGATCGGGCGACAGATTGTGGCCGCCAAAGGAGGTACTGGAAGGATATCCGTGACAGACGATGGCGGCAAATTCGTCATCGAGCCATGTCCAGCCCTGGTCATATGTGCGCCATGGTCCTCCCGGCTTGCTGGGACCGGGGCAGTCTTGATTCATGCAGTACGAAATCGAAGTGTCCTGTGCCTCGTATTTACCGACACCGAAGGGGCCGCAACCGTCGCTTATGGTGCGGAAATTAAGGGGGTCACTCCCGTCGACGGCGAGTGCGGCCCCTGGTGCCAGGCAGCCGATCAGAAAAAAGAGGAGCAGGAGCAGCGGACCTGTTGCGATTGCGCTGTGGACAGAGTGCGTGGGTGCGTTGGACATGGCTGCTCCTTATCCCTCATGCGCCGCACGGGGAGGCCGCGGCGCTTGGGATGAGGCTACCGCCATGGTTCATGCGGGTAAGTACCAGAAGCTGACCAAAAGCTTGCCCGATTTCTGACAAACCGGGCTCAAATACAACAATCAGATAAAGGCGCAGGTAAAAGATAGTAAGGAAAGAAAGACAAAGGTCCTCATCTCCACAATTGGCGTAGTTTTCAAACGATTCTCCACAGCTAAAACAAGCATCGACACCCTTGTATCGAACAAGACAACCGCGTTATACTAGCCAACACACAAGCGGGCATCGCCAAGTGGTAAGGCATCAGCTTCCCAAGCTGACACTCGCGGGTTCGAGTCCCGTTGCCCGCTCCAGTAAAAAGCACAAGCACGGCGCCATCACGGTGCCGTGCTTTTTTCAATAAAGTGCCGGGACTCGAACCCGCCAGGGTGCGAGCGTTAAATAAACGCGAAGCGTTTATAGCGAGCAGGCAAGGTCGCCGATAGGCGACCGCAGCCGGTGCGGATTTGCGAAGCAAATACGCGGATGTCCCGTTGCCCGCTCCATCGACCAGGGCGGATTTTGGGAAAAGCGGATTCAACCGACGTTAACGCCGCTTCCCCGGACCGGGACATGCCGCCTGAAGCCGGTGCGGATTTGCGAAGCAAATACGCGGATGTCCCGTTGCCCGCTCCACCGAGCACGGGAGACCTCGGGAGCGTCGGATTCAACCCATTTTGCCCGCGCATGGGCGTAGGTCCGGGTGTATCGCCGCAGCCGGCGCGTATTTGCGAAGCAAATACGCGGACGTCCTCATGGCCGCTCTATGCTACAAAATGTTAGGTTAATGCCTGCTGCCCATACTCGCACCCGCGCACGGTACAATGGTTGGGTTACGACCAACGTGCCAATAACCAAAAAGGAGCCGCTATGATCGATCGCTATACCCGCCCGGAGATGGGACACATCTTCTCCCTCGAGAACAAGTACGCCATTTGGCAGGAGATTGAGGTCCTGGCCTGCGAGGCCCAGGCGGAGCTCGGCAAGATCGGCATTTCTAAAGAAGAAGCCCAGTGGATCCGCGACCATGCCAACTTTGAGAAGGCAAAGGTCGACGAGATCGAGGAGGTCACGCGCCACGATGTCATCGCCTTCCTGACCAACATGAAGGAATATATCGACGCCGATGTTCCCGAGGGCGAGCCCAAGCCTAGCCGCTGGGTTCACTACGGTATGACCAGCTCCGACCTGGGTGATACGGCTCTGTGCTATCAGCTTACTCAGGCGTGTGACCTGATTATCGAGGACGTCAAGAAGCTCGGCGTGATCTGCAAGCGCCGCGCCTTCGAGGAGCGCAATACGCTCTGCGCCGGCCGCACCCACGGCATTCATGCCGAGCCGATGACCTTTGGTATGAAGTTCGGCTCTTGGGCGTGGGAGCTCAAGCGCGATCTCGATCGTCTTGAGGACGCTCGCAAGAATGTTGCCTTCGGTGCCATCTCCGGTGCCGTCGGCACCTACAGCTCCATCGAGCCGTTCGTCGAGGAGTACGTCTGCGAGCACCTGGGCCTGGTCCACGATCCGCTGTCCACGCAGGTCATCAGCCGCGATCACCATGCCTACCTTGCCGGCGTGCTTGCCACTACGGCGGCCACCTGCGAGCGCATCGCGACCGAGGTCCGCAACCTGCAGAAGACCGATACGCTCGAGGCCGAGGAGCCCTTCCGCAAGGGCCAAAAGGGCAGCTCCGCCATGCCGCACAAGCGCAACCCCATCACCATGGAGAAGGTCTGCGGTCTGTCGCGCGTCGTGAAGTCCAACGCCCAGGTTGCCTTCGATAACGTCGCCCTGTGGCATGAGCGCGATATCTCGCATTCCTCTGCCGAGCGCGTTGCCCAGGCCGATAGCTTTATTGCGCTTGACCACATGTTCCAGTGTCTCATCCGCGTTATCGACGGCCTGCAGCTGTATCCGGCTCGCATGATGGCCAACCTCAACAAGACTCGCGGCCTCATCTTCTCCTCCAAGGTGCTCCTCGCACTCGTCGACACGGGCATCACCCGCGAGGATGCCTATGCTATTGTGCAGGAAAACGCCATGGCTACCTGGCACGAGGTTCAGGACTGTGTCTCCGGCCCCACCTTTAAGGAGCGCCTCGAGGCCGATCCGCGCTGCACTGTCAGCCAGGAAAAGCTCGACGAGATCTTTGATCCGTGGGACTTCCTCACCCGCATCGACACGGTCTTCGATCGTCTGGAGCGGCTCGAGTTCTAACTGATCGATTGGGGACGAAGTTAAACCTTTCAGTTTCCTTTTGACCCCCCTTTGAAGTACAGCTTTCCAGCTCAAGCCCCGTTGGTAACTCGTTTTGCCAACGGGGCTTTTGCGTGAGAGTGCTTGGAAAAGCTACATTACAACGGGCGATTTTTAATGCGGGAATGTCGCTTGCCGATAATTTGACTCTTCCGACAAACACTAGCTTGCCAGTCTCAGTCGGGGGGGGGTATCCTTAAGTCAATTTTAATGTGTGGGAGAATACTGCATTTTCACGAGAGATTGGACTTAGGGGAATGAGAAAAGGATTTTGGAGGATAGCCGCTGCGTTCTGCTTGGCTTTAGCTGCTGCGTCAATTGCAGATATGGCGTCGCCTTCGACGGCTGTGGCGTCTGAGGTGCAGAGTGGGAACGTTTACGTCTATAGCAATCAGCACAGTCTTTTCGAAAACGGCTCAGTAGCCGTTGGGCAGAGACTGTCGGGAAGTTTGGACTTCTGGCTGCAAGGAAATGTCCCTTGGGAACAGCTGGGTTCTGCTGCTCAAGATAAGAAGAACTATAAGGTCACGGTTTCCGATGATGACCGAGACAATATCTCTTTGTCTTATAGTGATTCTGGTCAGTGGTCTTATGTATTGAATCCTAAGACCGTCGGCGATGGAAAGCTGAGGATTACCGTCACGTTTAATTACGGTGACTACAGCACCGAAGGGTATCTTGAGATTAGCGTGGCCGAAAAACTCAATCCGGTGACGGCTGTTAAATACATAAGTGGTTCTAACGAAACATCGTCTTCGAGTGCAGCAATCTATTACACGGATAACTGCTCGGTTTGTGGCGAGGCGCACTGCGGTGATGCTTCGGGCTATATCTTGTTTGCCTTTGAGCGCCCTAGCGAGGAGCCGACGGTATTTGATATTGATAGCACTAGAAATGACTGGTCAGGCTCAAAATTCATTACTTCGGTGAGCTTGAATGGAGCTGTGTCTTATGACAAGGACGGCTACCAAAAGAAGGCACCGATCCGCATAGCACCTTGTGGAAAAGATGGAAATGAAGTAGAGGTAAGACTGAACTATTTCCAGGGTGATCTCCAGACGAAAAAACTTTGCGACGCTTCGTGGCATAAGCAGAATCCTGCTTATGTAGAGGAAAACTTGAGCGGCACTATGGCTGTCGGCTCCCATGCTTGGGTTGGGGCGGCCGATCTGATTAGTATTCAACTGAATCCCGTCGGACAGGCTTGCCGAGAGAGCTATTCTTCGCGAGAGTTCAAGTACACAATCAAAGATGGCGACGGCGTAATTTCAATTGACGAATACGGGATCGTTTGGGCCAAAAAGGTGGGCGTTGCGACGATTGCCGCTACTGATCCGTTCGGGCAGGAGCATACCGGTACTATCAGGGTGGTCGCGCTCCCTGCCGAAAAACCTTCAATTAAGTTCCTTGAGTCAAAAGAGATAACACTGTCTACCGATTACAATCCATCCTATGAGGGTTCTCGTGTCCTCGATTGTGCGCGGCGAGATTATCATGGTACCGTGATGAGCGCTGATGCGATCAACTTCCTAAAAGATTATCCCCATCTCGACTACTATTGCTTTAAGTCAAGCGATGAGAATGTTGCACGGGTTACCCAGGGCGCACTGGATCAAGCCAGCGCGGGCTATGTGGTATCTGCGGTTGGGCGTGGCACCGCAACGGTTGATGTCTATCTCGGTGACCCAGATAATGGGGGCCTACTCTGCGACACGCTGGTGGTTCACGTTGTGGGCTCCGGCGAAGAACCTTCAAAAACAACCGTTTCCATTGCAGATGGCTATGCCACCTCTATGGACAAAGGTGCGACCCAGCAGTTGAAGGCAAAGGTCTCCCCTGATGACAAGGCCAGCCAGGTTGTTTGGTCCTCTTCCAACGAGAGCGTCCTTACCGTCGACGCTAACGGCCTCGTCGCTGCTGTTGGCGACGGCACCGCAAGCATCACGGCAACGGTTGATGGCGTTTCAGCAACCACAGATACAATTACGGTAACCACTCCGGTCGTAAAGGTCTCGGGCGTCAGCCTCAGCGCGTCGAATCTTAAGCTTGCTGTGGGCGGTGAGCCCTCGACGTTGACCGCAACGGTTGAGCCCAACAATGCAACGAATAAGAATGTGTCCTGGTCTTCGAGCGACCCGGAGGTCGTCACGGTTGCGGACGGCGTCGTGACCCCGGTCAAGGCCGGTGCTGCCACGATCACCGTTACCACTGAGGACGGCGAGTATAGCGCCACGTGCAAGGTGACCGTTATTCAGCCTGCTACGGGCATCACGCTCGATAAGCAGAAGGTCGCGCTTGCGGGCGCTGCAACCGAGCAGCTTAAGGCGGCGGTCGTTCCCGCGGAGGCTAACCAGACAGTTGTTTGGAAGTCCAGCAATGAGAGCGTCGCTACGGTCGATCAAACCGGAAAGGTGACGGCTGTCTCCAAGGGCGCCGCAACCATCACCGTTTCGACTGAAGACGGCGTCTATTCTCAGGATTGCGCGGTGACCGTCTCTAATCCCGCAACGAACCTTACGGTCGACCAGACCGCTCTTAACCTTAAGAAGGGCGAAGAGGGCACCGTGAAGATTTCTCTTGTTGGAGCCCTTGCGGGTGAGGTCGACGAGACCAAGCTTGCTCTGGATGACACGGGCGCTTCGAAGGCGTTTAAGGTTGTCGACAACGGCGATGGCTCCTACACCGTTACCGCCCTCAAGACCGGTTCTGGCTCATTTGTCATCACTGCAGAGTCGCTCTCCCAAACCGTCTCGGTGACCGTGACCAACCCCATCCAGAATGTCGAGCTCGACAAGACGAGCCTGTCCTTTACCGTCGGTGATGCCTCCGCAAAGCTCTCCGCAACGGTGAGTCCTGCCGATGCAGACGATACGACGGTGAGCTGGACCTCCAGCGACTCGTCGATCGCTACGGTCAAAGACGGCGTCGTGACGCCGCTTAAGGCCGGTACCGCCACGATCACCGTCACCTGTGGTGACAAAACAATGACCTGTACCGTTACTGTAGCGGCGAGGACCATTGCGGGCGTTGCAGGTAGCGACGGAACGGACGTTAGCGTAAGCGCCGAGAACAATGCCGCTGCCGGCATTGCCCAGAACAACAGCATCTCTCTTGTGGTCGAGGAGCCGACAAATCTTACCGACGCCGCTAATGCTACGATTTCCGGCCTCGAGCAGGGGGCTACCAAGGTTGCCGAGAAGCTCGATATCAAGCTTCTCAAGAATGGCGAGGTTATCGAGGACTTCGATGGCATGTCCTTCATCGTTCGTGTCAAGATGACCGCAGCCATGAAGGCGCTCACCAATCTCAAGGTGCTCTACGTTGCCGAGGATGGTTCCACTCAGGCTATGGATACGTGGACCGAGGGCGACTACCTTTGCTTCCGCACGAGCCACTTCTCGACGTACGTGGTGACAGGCGAGGAGGCCAATGGTGAGCCGGTTCAGCCTACGCAGCCCGTGACGCCGTCCCAGCCTAGTCAGCAGACGACGACTAAGGTGACCAAAAAGTCTGTTAAGGCTACTAAGGGCGCGCTCGCCAATACGGGCGACCAGGCCCTTGCGGTTGCCTTTATTGCTACTGTCGCAGGCGTTGCGCTGATCGCTTTCGCTCTTATGCGTAAACGTTTCGAGCGTTAGGGTACCCCGCTCGTCACCCGCATCGACACAGTCTTCGATCGCCTGGAGCAGCTGAGCTTCGAGTAGGGTTGACCTAATTCGACCGCTTACGGATACATTTCAACCATTGGCGCCTTGCCCGTCTTGGGCAAGGCGCTTTTTTCGCTGTTGCACTGGCCCCCTGGTAATAAAATGAACCTTATCTGCTGTTTCGATGAAAAGAGCCGTGTGCCCAGACGTATCAAACGAGCCACCATCGTCTCGTTTACGCTCATACTCCTTGTTGCCGTCTGTGCGGGCGCCCTGACGTATACCGTTCGAAGCGGTTCTTCCTCCTCGAGTGAAGCCGACAAGGATCTCCCGGTGCTCAAAATCGGCGTTACGGATAACGATCCCTATGTGTATGTCGATACCACAGGCGACTACGCCGGTATCGATATCGATATCGCCCGCGAGGCCTGCAAGCGTGCTGGAATCAAACCGCAATTTGTTGACATATCTTGGAATGATCGCGATCGCCTGCTCAAAAACGGCGATATCGATTGTCTGTGGTGCGACTATTCGCCCAATTATCGCGAAGACGATTATTACTGGACTGAGCCGTATCTGACCGTGACAGTCTCGGTTGCCGCCAAGAAAACGAGTGGTATCAAGGGTTTGGCGTCTCTCGATGGAAGCAAGACCGTTGCGGTGATTGCGGGTTCGGTGAGTGAACGCCGATTGCTTGCAGGCGATCTGGAAATCTCGTCGGACGTGCATATCAAATCATATGGCTCCGCCGAACTCTGCAAAGCCGCCCTCGTCAAGGGGTATGTTGACTGTTGGATGGCGGACGTCCAATCGCTCGACCGGCTCGTCGCGCAGTATCCCGGTGTTTATCGCGTGTTTGCCGACAACGTTATGACGGTTGACCTTGGCGTCGCGTTTAAGGACGGCTATGAGGGGGAGTACGTCAAAAACCTCAATACCGTGCTGTTCGAGATGGATCGAGATGGCACGATTGAGCGCATTGTGGGCAAGTACAAGGCGGGGGCGACGACGGACGGGCAAGGAGCGGAATCATGACAAATGATGAGCGCCGCTTGCGCCGAAAGGCATTAGTCACCGCGGCTATCTGCGTTGTGGCCAGCGCTGTTTTGTTGGGTCTGCTATATGTGGTCGGTACGCATCGCTGTCTCGATAAAACGCTTGGGTTTGGCCAGGAAACCATGGTGTTTTTAAAAAACGCCTGCGAAAAATATGACCGATATGAACAGGGAAGAAAAACCGAGGCGACGCACAATTTGGATGCCGCGCTCGAGTCGTTTTCGACGTTCTTGCCGCCTGATCGCGTTGAAGTCAACGATGATCGTGTCGAGGAGTACGTCCATACCGAGCACCTTTCGGGAATGTTGGTCATGGACGCCGACGGTCATATGGCCGCTCATTACGATATCGACGGTCGCGATTCGCTGATGCTGTGGCGAGAGGAGCTTGCCTGTTCGTCGGTCGCATCGATGTATCGAGGCTCCAAGGTGTCCTACTCGACGGTCGTTGAGCGTCGAGATGTCGACTTTGCCGTGAGTGTTGTTCCGTACGGTGATGGCGTAGCGCTGGGGTATCGATCGCTTGCGCCCGAGCCCGCCGATGATTATTCGTATACGATCGCCGACGTGCTCGTGAACAACACATTCCATCAGAGCCCAACCGTGTTCGTGATGCGCGATGCGCAAATCGTTTCTTCAAACGATTCGACCGTCGATATAGCTCTCGCCCGGCTTCTTGCCGATAGCGGAATTGATTGGAAAGACGAAGGCTTAACACGTGTCGAATATCGGGGAAGTACCTGGTATGCCGTGCGTGCGGCGTATGAGGACTATCGCCTGTTTGCGCTCTATCCCAAATCTGAGGTCATGTCGGGCAGGATTTCATTTATCGCTGTCGGCGTGCTGGCGTTCCTGGTGTTTTTGGTTGTAGTGCTGTTGGTGCGTATCGTCGCCGATCGTCGCAATTTGGCCGAAAAGGACAAGCAGCTCGGCATCATCAATGCCATCAGTTCCACGTATGAGTCGACCCTCCTGTTGCATCTCGACACGCTCGAGATCGAGGGGATTAACATGTCGCCATCGGTGGCGAAGATATTTGCCGAGCACACCGAGGCATATGACTTTTTTGCAACGGTTTGCCGAGACATTGTGAGTCCCGAAAGTCGCGAGGCGGTCATGGAGCTCTTAGATATAAAGACGCTTCGGGATCGTATGGAGGGCATGCCGTACTTGGATGCCGAGGTACGAGACTGCCGAGGTACGTGGTATTCGCTGCAGGTTGTTCCACAGCGCCGCGATGAGCAGGGTCGACTGGAGTCGGTCGTCGTGGCGATGCATAACATCTCGATGACAAAGCGCGCCGAGGAGCTTTCTTTCCAGGACAAGCTGACGGGACTTCGCAATAGAAATTACCTTGAGTCCCTTGGCGACGACCTGGTGAACGAGTCCCTGCCCGTGAGTGTGATCATGATGGATTGCAATTTCCTCAAGCGTACCAACGATCTCTACGGTCACGAAATGGGCGATGAGCTGCTACGGCGTACGGCGTCTGTATTGAGGCGGGCGGCAGGCGAGAAATTTGTGCCTATGCGCATTGGTGGCGACGAGTTCTTGCTGATTTGCCCTCACACCGATCGCGAATCCGCATGCAAAGTGGTGCAAGATCTTCGCCTCAGCCTTGCTGCTGCGAGCGATGAGGTGCTGACAGTCAGTGCGTCGTTTGGCGTCGCGACGGCAGAGGCACCCGGTTATACGCTGACCGAGATTTACCACATCGCTGACCACAACATGTATCAAGAGAAACGAAAAGTCCACGCTCGGGAAGCAGATTGCTAGTATTGCTGTCGCCGGTTTGCGCATTGGGGAATGTTGAATCGGTGCCCGCGATACTTTATCGGTTCGGACGGGGATAATAGACGTCTGAAATTGCTTTACGAGAGGGGAACGCAATGATTAGTTTTGATTACAAGCCTCAGGGCGTATGCACTCGCAATATCCACCTTGACCTGTCCGATGACGGCAACAAGGTGGTGGGCGTCGAGTTTACCGGTGGCTGCAACGGCAATCTCAAGGCTATCTCTAAGCTGGTCGAGGGCGCTCCTGCCGATCGCGTAATCGAGGTTCTCGCCGGTAATACCTGCGGTATGAAAAAGACCTCCTGCGCCGATCAGCTCACGCGCGCTATCGAGGCCGCTCGCGCCGAGATCGCCTAATGGGTATCGCCGACCACGTCAAGAACGGAATATCGCGCCGCGGCTTTGTGCTCGGAGGGGCTGCCGCGGGCGCTGCCACGGTGCTTGCCGGATGCTCAAAGAAAACGGGTACCAGCGACGATGCTGCCGGCGAGCCACAAGTTATCAAAGACGACTCAAAGATTGTCTCGATTACGGATGAGTATGAGGCCGTCGATATCGATCTTGAGCCCATGGCGACATGGACATTGCCCTTGGGTACGCTGCTGTACTACTGCGACGGCGATTACGCCGCGGCGATGATGGCCCCGGCGTCTGCGTTACATGCCAACACGCTTGGCGTGCTCAACTTGGGCGACGGCTCGCTTACCACATTAATCGAGGATCCTATCGAGGGCACGGGATATGCATTTTACGATGTCCGTGCCGGCGATGGCGTGTTTGCGTGGGTTGAGATGAACTTTGCCAATTCATCGTGGAAGCTCTACGCTCAAAATCTGTCGGGCGCTTCGCTCTCTGGCGACGTGGCTGAGCTCGATCGAGGTGGCAGGGACTATGATCCGCCCCTGTTTACGGCGTTCGGGTCATCGGTCATCTGGTATAAAATGCCTTCGGCAGGCGGCAATAAAACGAGTAGTGATTCGTTTTGCTATCGTCGCTCGCTTGATGAATCCAAGGCCGAGGTAATTTGGAAATCGATGGGCCGCTTTGCATCGGCCCCGCGCGCGAGCGACGGCATTTTGACCATCTCGCCGCGTGTCCGCAACGACGAAGGCGTCTACTATGGCATAACGGCAATCGATCTGACCGATGGCAACAACACCAAACGTGCCCAGCTAGTCCTTCCCTCGTCAGTCTCGCCTTTCGAGGCCGTATATATGGGCGATACCTTCGTGTTTTCTATCGAGGCGACCTATAGTGGCGTGGGCAGCCTGGGCAACATGGGCACGTATATCGGTAATGAGGGAGGGCCATACCTCTTTCTGTCCCGCGAGCCGCTCGCATGTGCTGCCGGCAAGAAGAATAAATATCTCGTTAAGGTACAGGCATCGCATTTTCTCATCGACACCTCTGCCAAGACCTATGGCTCGCTGTTGTCGCCCGACCGCGCTTTGGAATATGGCGATTATCCAGCTACGGCGGGAAAATCGGACTCATTCCTTACGTACGCCACGGTGCGCAACAGCCAGGGTATACCCGAGACGGTCACCGCACGCCTATTCTCTCTTTAAGCTTAGAGGGGTTAAAAAGGCGCCAACAGGGGAATAAACGCGTTGTAATTGTGAGTACCGCCCGCCGAGCTGCCGCGTCATAGTGGCATCCGGCGGGCTCAGGTGCGTTAAAATGGGCTTGTTCTTAGCTGATTGAGACAGGGGGGCCGTGTTATGGCTTCAGATGCAAAAAAGATTCTGCTGGTCGAGGATGAGAAGGCAATCCGTGACGCCGTCGCTGCCTATCTCGAGCGCGAAGGCTACTGGGTTGTGGGTGTCGGCGACGGCCAGTCCGCGATCGAGGAGTTCGAGAAGCATCAGTTTGACCTGGTCGTGCTCGACCTTATGCTCCCCAAGATCCCCGGCGAGCGCGTTTGCCGCACCATTCGCGATACCTCGGATGTCCCCATCATCATGCTGACTGCCAAGGGCGAGATCGAGGACCGTATTATCGGTCTTGAGCTCGGCGCCGACGACTATCTGATTAAGCCGTTCTCGCCGCGCGAGCTTGTCGCGCGCGTACGCGCCTTGTTCCGCCGTGCCCATCAGGCCGACGAGCCAGCCGTCGAGGTACTCGACTTCGGCGATCTGGTCATCGATATCTCGGGCCACAAGATTTTGGTCGAGGGCAAGGAAGTCGACCTGACGGCTTCCGAGTTTAAGCTGCTCACCACGCTTGCCCGTCACCCCGGTCGCGTCTACAACCGCATGGAGCTGGTCGAGAAGGTGCTCGGCTACGACTTTGAGGGCTATGAGCGCACCATCGATAGCCACGTGAAGAACCTTCGCGCCAAGCTGGGCGATGATCCCAAGAAGCCCAAGTGGCTCTACACCGTCCACGGTGTCGGCTATCGCTTCGAGGCTCCGGCCAAGACCGATAAGTCGGACGAGAAATAGGGAAATCATATATGACACCTGCGCGCTTTGAAATCGGACAAAAGCACAAGCAGGAGAGCGAGGCGGGTTCCAAGGCTAGTTGGAACACGCCTCGTTCCGATTCACGGCCAACGATGAGCTATCCCTCGCGCATGGCACTTGCTTTTGCTCTGACATCGCTCATGACGGTATTGGTGCTGGTGGGCGTGGTCTCTGTTGTGTGGGGCACGGTCTTTTCGGATTACACGCGCTCCAATATCGTCGAGATCGCCAATTCTGCTGCCGAAAAGCTTGCGACGTCGTATGAGGAAAACGGCAACTGGACTGCGGGCGAGCTGCGCACGGTCGCGACATCGAGTTTGGTATCCGACGACCTGAGTATGCAGGTCGTCAACAAGAAGGGCGTTGTCGTCTATGACGACTCGTGGCCTTCGGCAAGCGCGACCGCCGATGTGCGCGAGAGCGAATCGGCGTCGAGCAGCTCGAGCGGTAAAAAAGCATCGCATAGTCCGGTCTCGTCGGCTCCCACCGGCTCCGATAGCGTTGCAAACGTCGAAATCATAACGTCTTCCGGCGAGCATGTCGGACAAGTAAAGCTGTGGGCTATCGGCTCCGATGCCTTGCTCACCAAGGCAGATTCTGCGTTTAGGGAGAAGACCTTTAACGCCATGGCCCTTGCTGCGGTTGTTGCAGTTTGCATTTCGGTCGTTATCGGATCACTCGTGTCGCGCATGCTCACCAAGCCGATTCACCGTATTACCAGCACGGCCAAGCAAATTCGCGATGGCGATCTGTCTGCTCGTACGGGCTTGCGCGGCGATGACGAGATCGATCAACTGGGCGAGACGTTCGATGAGATGGCCACTTCGCTCGAGAAGGATATGAAACACGAGAAACGTTTGACCTCGGACGTGGCTCACGAACTTCGTACTCCGCTTATGGCCATGCTCGCAACGGTCGAGGCCATGCAGGATGGCGTATATCCTACCGACGATGAGCACTTGGAGACTGTTGCTTCCGAGACGCGTCGCCTGGCTCGTCTGGTGCAGCAGATGCTCGACCTGTCGCGCATGGAAAACAGCACGGCTCCGCTCAACCTTGAGCCGGTGGACATGGTTCCTTTCGTGCGTTCCATCGTCAATGCCCAGGAGCGCCTGTTTATCGACCGCGATCTGCGCTTGCGCTTTGCTGACGAGACCCAAGGTCACGACGATGTCGTCGAAGCCGATCCCGACATGATCACACAATGCGTCATCAATCTCATGAGCAACGCCATGCGCTACACCCCCGAGGGCGGTTGGGTCGTGGTGTCGGTGCTCAGTGACCGCAAGCATGTCAGTATTGCCGTTTCGGATACCGGCATCGGTATTGCCAAGGACGATCTGTCGCGCATCTTTGGTCGTTTTTGGCGTGCCGACGCCAGTCGCGCCCGCGAGGCGGGTGGCCTGGGCGTGGGCCTCGCCGTGACTAAACAAATCGTCGAGCGCCATCATGGCTACATTTCCGTGGAGTCTGAGCTTGGAAAGGGTACGACTTTTACAATTCATCTGCCTCGCGAGCACACGGCGGACGCGGCATCTACTACAATGGAGCACTAGCTTTTCGCTATTCGGTGAAGGAGGGGTTTCGTCCCTGCCGCTCCGAGTTTGCGAAAACGTGCGGGAAAGAACCCGCATTACTGTCGTATTTTGGTAAGGAGTGACTCACGTGACAACGATGGAGCGTCGTCCAGATTCCCGTGGCAAGGTTCGTGATATCTACGATGCCGGTGAAAACCTGCTGATGGTCGCCACCGACCGCATTTCTGCGTTCGACTTCATTCTTCCCGACGAGATTCCGTTTAAGGGAGAGGTGCTCAACCGCATCTCGGCATTCTGGTTCGATAAGTTTGCCGACATCGTTCCCAACCACCTCGTTTCCATCGACCCGGCGGATTTCCCTGAGGAGTTTGCTGAGTATCGTGACTACCTCGCCGGCCGCGCCATGCTGGTTAAGAAGGCCCAGACGATTCCTATCGAGTGCATCGTCCGCGGCTATCTGACCGGTTCGGGCAAGAAGACCTACGACGAGAACGGCACCGTCTGCGGCATCCAGCTGCCTGAGGGCCTGACCGAGGCTTCCAAGCTTCCTGAGCCGCTGTTCACGCCGTCCACGAAGGCCGAGATCGGTGACCACGACGAGAACATCTCGTTCGAGCGTTGCTGCGAGATCGTGGGCGAGGACATCGCCACGCAGATTCGCGACCTTTCCCTCAAGATCTACAAGGCCGCTGCCGAGTACGCCGCGACCCGTGGCATCATCATTGCCGACACCAAGTTCGAGTTTGGTGTCATCGATGGCAAGGTCACGCTGATCGACGAGTGCCTCACGCCCGATTCCAGCCGTTTCTGGCCTGCTGCCAGCTACGAGGAGGGCAAGATCCAGCCCAGCTACGACAAACAATTCGTCCGCAATTGGCTCAAGGCCAACTGGGATATGACGGGGGAGACCCCGCACCTGCCCGCCGAGGTCATCGATGGCACGTCCGAGCGCTATCGCGAGGCCTTCCAGATCATCACGGGCTCCCAGTTCACAAGCATGAAGGAGAACGCATAAGTGAGTACCCGTAGCGCCACGAACAAGCGCACGCAATCCCACGAGGTTACCGGGGTTGCGCGCAAGTCCGCCGCATCTGCTAAGCCTGCCCGTCAGGCAGCGAGCTCTGTCCGCGTCGTGCCGGCTTCGTCTAAGGCACGCCGCAAAGAGCTCGAGAAGGGCGAGAACCTCGAGGGCCTCTCTAAAGAGGAGAAGCGCGCCCGCAAGGCTAAGCAGCGCGCCAAGGAGGACCGCATCTACACGGTGTCGAATATCCTTCTCAAGCAGGATGAGGACTACACCAAGCGCCGCCGTATTTGGTGGGCTGTGCTCGCTATCGGCATGGTGCTCGTCGTGGCAATCGGGGCTTCGCTCTACTTCGCTCCCGGCGGCACGGTGTCCAGTCCTGTTCAGATGGTCGGCATCGTTTTGTCCTATGTCATCATCCTGGGTGACTTTATCTACGACTTCGTTCGTATTCGTCCCTTGCGTAACATGTATCGCGCGCAGGCCGAGGGCATGTCCGAGAACAAGCTCAACGCTCTTATCGAGCGCGCAGCTGCCGAGGAGGATAAAAAGGACTCCAAGAAGAAGTAGCGTTTGCATTCACACTTATCGCTAAGATATAAGGCGTGTCGTTTTTGCGGCGCGCCTTATTATTGTCCTATAGATAGATGGAGTGGCACATGATTCGAGCTGCCCTGACGGTCGAAGAAGCTCTGGAGGGCATGAAGGCCCTGGAGCCCAAGATTAAAAACTATGCGCGCCTGGTTGTCCGCAAAGGCGTAAACGTCAAGCCCGGCCAGGAGGTTGTCGTTCAGTCTCCGGTCGAGTGCGCGCCTTTTGCCCGCGTGGTGGTCGCGGAGGCTTATGCCGCCGGCGCTGGCCACGTGACGGTCATTTGGGCCGATGATGCCGTGACGAGGCTCACGTACGAGCATGTCGATAAAAGCTATTTTGAGCAGACGCCCGAGTGGAAGCGCCTGCAGTTGGATTCCCTGGCCCAGGATGGCGCCTGCTTTATCTTTATTGAGGGTGCGGATCCTGCAGCCCTCAAGGGCATCGATCCAGCCAAGCCGGCCGCGGCATCCAAGGCGAGGAATACGCAGTGCAAAGCTTTCCGCCGTGGACTGGATTACAACATCAATCCGTGGTGCATCGCCGGCGCTCCGGTCGTGGCTTGGGCGCACGAGGTGTTCCCGGGAGACGCCGATGAGGTTGCAATCTATAAGCTATGGAATGCGATTCTGCACACCGCTCGTGCCGATGGCCAGGACCCGGAGAGCGACTGGGAGCTTCATGACGCGGCGTTCGAAAAGAACCTGCGTTTCCTGAACGACAATCGTTTTGACCGCCTGCATTACACCGCGGAAAATGGAACCGATCTGACGATTGGCATGACGAAGGGTCACGAGTGGGCCGGCGGCAAGGGCAAGACGCCCGATGGACACCCCTTCTTCCCCAACATTCCCACCGAGGAAGTCTTCACCTCGCCTGATCGTATGCGCGCCGACGGTATCGTGTACTCGGCCATGCCGCTCATTCACCACGGTAACAAGGTCGACGATTTTTGGATTAAGTTCGAGGCCGGCCGCGTAGCGGACTACGATGCCCGCGTGGGCAAGGCGACGCTTGCGAGCATCATTGACACCGATGAAGGTGCCGCTCATCTGGGTGAGGTCGCGCTTATCTCCAAGAACACGCCGATCCGTGAAAGTGGCGTTTTGTTCTATGACACGCTCTATGATGAGAACGCCAGCTGCCATCTCGCGCTAGGTGTCGGTTTCCCCGAATGTATCGAGGGTGGGTATGACATGTCCAAGGAAGAGCTCCTGGAGCATGGCGTTAACGTCTCGAGCACGCACGTCGATTTTATGATCGGCACGGACGATATCGATATTACGGGCATTACGCCTGATGGACGTGAAGTTGTGATTTTCCAGAACGGCCAATGGAGTTGGGAATAGCCCCAGACCGTGGTACAATGCCACCCGCGGGCCGTTAGCTCAGCTGGCAGAGCAGGGGACTTTTAATCCCAAGGTCCAGGGTTCGAACCCCTGACGGCCCACCATAGAATAGAAAAGCGACTGGCGGATGCCGGCCGCTTTTTTGTTGCCGCGACATGGGTTCGAACCCGAAAGGGCGCGGAGCTGAGGAAACGCGTGAGCGTTTGCCAGCGCAGCGCGCAAGGCGCGAAGCGCCGCAGCGGCCGTCTGCAGAGCAGGCCGAACCTCTGACGGCCCACCCAAAGAAAGGAAAACGAAATGAAAACAGATAGATACGGAATTAGCGGCAGCACATTAAAGATAATAGCGGCCATTTCGATGGTTCTCGATCATGTAAGCAGGATCGTCCTGACCAATGGAATCATGACTCACGCATCGTACAATCAGATATCAGACGAACAGTGGGCGATTCTAAGCGAGGCTTCGGATGTGCTTCATGTTCTTGGCAGAATTGCATTTCCCTTATTTTGCTTTTTGATAGTTGAGGGATTTTTGCATACTCATGACATAAAGAGGTACCTGCGAAATATGCTTGTCTTCGCAATCATTGCGGAGCCCATATACGATTTCGTTCAAACCGGGCAACTATTTGACCTTCGGCAACAAAATGTTATGTGTGAGCTCCTGCTTTGCTTGGTCTTCTTGATAATTCTGGAAAAGATACAAAGCCTTTCAAAATGGAAGAGGTACATCGCAGAAACTGCTCTGATTGTTTTGACAGCACTGGCAGCTGAATACACTAAACTAGATGGCGGTGTGTATGGCATTCTGCTTGTGGCTGCATTCTATTTATTCCACGACAGCAAGGCCAAGATGTTCTTTGCTGCAGTATGCGCAGTGCTCCTTTCGTCATGCCATATAGTTGGCGGCGGATTTGAGTTTGCTACAGCTAATATATTTAATCCTGATGTTGCTGCCGCGGTCGTTTCGTTGCTGCTTATCAATCTTTATAATGGCAAGCGAGGGCTGAAGCTCAAATATTTCTTCTACATTTTCTATCCGGCTCATCTTGCTCTGCTTTATGGTGTCTCACTTATTGTTTTGAACTGTCTTTAAAAACTCTCAAACAAGTCTCTGAAAGCAGAACTAAATTGACCCTAAGACTGCTTGTGAATTTCCGGAAGACCTGTGAGATACGAGGATAGACAACGAGGGCTGTAGAAAGATGCTTCGAAAGCATGAATGGCAGCGAGAAAATGAGTTCGGAAGAACCCCTCTGGATGCTCCAGCATAGAATAGAAAGCGATCGGCTCCGGCTGGTCGCTTTTTTGTTACCGATGCACGGTTCGAACCCGAACTTCTATATATAGGAACGCTTGGCGAACAAAACCTGCCTTTTACCGACGGGAAACAAATAACCGATGCTTTTGGAGTAAAGTGGCGCTCCAGAGATGACCGATGCCTCAACATCTATAAACCAGCTGGTCACCGCCAATATCAGAAGCTGATGCTTCAGTTATAACCTCAGTGACGTGACTGAGGGACCTATTCATTTGTGAACAAAATATGGAGTGCGCGATTCCCGCCCCCGGCGCCCCTCCGGTCTGGCAATATATCTCCTTGCCGCGCGGCCCGGTCGGACCGGATCAG
>USQQ01000021.1 GCA_900556875.1 uncultured Collinsella sp. | reverse complement strand
CTCGCACGGAGAGCACATTAAGTGCTCTCCGGCTCGTGCGGAACTCGCGATCGACTTCGCATGCCGACGGGCAGCCGGGGCCGACGCGAGGTTCAAGATTGTCAAAAAAGCGGTCGGCGCGCAGTGCGCCGACCGCCGATATATGGGGTCTGATATTTTCTACCAGCTAGTTCCTCTTACTCGTCTAGGAGATCCTCTGGCATGTCGTTGCCGTCGCCGAGATCGACAGGGGTTTCTTCGGGGGCAGAGCCGTCTTCTGTGGCTTCGCCTTCGGGCTTCTCCTTGGCGGCCGTCATGCGGGCTACGGCGCAGATGCGGTCGTTGTCGTCGACGGTCATCATCTTGACGCCCTGGGTGGCGCGGCCGGTCTGGCTGATCTCGTCGGTCTTGACGCGAATGACCGTCGCGCCCTCCGTCACGATGAACAGCTCGTGCTGCGGGCCCACCGTCTTCATGGCCGCGAGGTTACCCTTACGCTCGGTCATTTGGATGGTGTAGACGCCCTGGCCGCCGCGATTCTGCTCCGGGTAGTCCGCGACCGGCGTGCGCTTGCCGTAGCCGCGCTCGGTGATGACGAACAGATCGCCGTTGCCGTTAGTGACTTCCATGCCCAGAACGCTCACGCCGTCCTTCATACCGATACCGCGAACGCCGCTGGTATCGCGGCCGGTGGCGCGCACCTGCTCCTCGGAGAACATGATCGCCTTGCCCGCGGTGGTGGCCAGGATAATCTTGTCGCCCTCGCGCACGCGGCGCACGTTCAGCAGCGCGTCGTCGTCACGCAGGTTGATAGCGATCAGGCCGTCGCGACGGCTGCGGTCATATGCGCTCATCACGGTCTTCTTGACCATGCCGCTCTTGGTGGCAAACATCAGATACTCGTCGGCAGGGAACTCGCGGCAGCTGATGACGCTCGCGATCTTCTCGCCCTCCTCGAAGGGCAGCAGGTTGACGATCGCGGTACCGCGCGCCTGGCGCGTACCCACCGGCAGCTCGTGCACCTTCAGGCGATAGACCTTGCCCTTGCTCGAGAAGAACAGCACGTACTCGTGCGTGGACGCGATGAACATTTCGTCGATGACATCGTCCTCTTTGAGGTTGACGCCCGACACGCCCTTGCCGCCGCGTTTCTGGGCGCGGTAGGCGGCCACCGGGATGCGCTTGACATAGCCGGTGTGGGTGATGGTCACGACCATGTCCTCGTCGGCAATGAGGTCCTCGACGTCCAGGTCCTTCTCGACCTGGCTGATCTCGGTGCGGCGCTTATCGCCAAACTTCTTGGAGATCTCGCGCATCTCTTCCTTAATGACGCCCAGGATCTTCTCCTCGTGCGCCAGCAGGTCCTCGTAGTAGGCGATGGCACGGCGCAGGCCGTCCAACTCTTCTTGGATCTTGTCGCGCTCCAGGCCGGTCAGGCGGCGCAGCTTCATCTCGAGGATGGCCGTGGTCTGCTCGGGCGTAAAGCCAAAGCGCTCGATCAGGCGGCTGCTGGCCTCGGAATCGGTCTGCGAGGAACGGATGATGCTGATGACCTCGTCAATATGGTCGAGAGCCATCAGGTAGCCCTCGAGGATATGCGCGCGGGCCTGGGCCTTCTTAAGGTCGAAGCGGGTGCGGCGGGTGACGACGTCGACCTGGTGATCGATGTAGTGCTGCAGCATCTCGCGCAGGCTCAGGCATTTGGGAACGCCGTTGACGAGCGCCAGGTTGTTGGCGCCGAAGGTCGTCTGCAGCGAGGTGTACTTATACAGGTTGTTGAGCACGACCTGCGGAATGACGCCCTTCTTGAGCTCGATGACCAGACGGATGCCCTTCTGGTTGGACTCATCGCGCATGTCCGAGATGCCCTCGATGCGCTTGTCGTTGACGAGCTGGGCGATCTTCTCCTGCAGGGTGCCCTTGTTGACCATGTAGGGAATCTCGGTAAAGACCAGGCGGTTACGGCCGGTCTTGGTGGATTCCACGTGGGCCTTGGCGCGCACGGTAATGGAGCCGCGGCCGGTCTCGTAGCTCTGCTTAATGCCGGCGCTGCCCATGATGATGGCGCCGGTGGGGAAGTCCGGACCGGGCATGATCTGCATGAGCTCGTCGACAGTAGCGTCGGGATTATCGATCAGGTAGCAGGTTGCCTCGATCGCCTCGGTGAGGTTATGCGGGGCGATATTGGTGGCCATGCCGACGGCGATGCCCTGGCTGCCGTTGACCAGCAGGTTGGGGAAGCGCGCAGGCAGTGCCACGGGCTCGGCGAGTGATTCGTCGTAGTTGGGCTGCCAGTCGACGGTATCCTTCTGCAGGTCACGCAGCAGCTCCATGGCGGGCTTTGCCAGGCGGCTCTCGGTGTAACGCATGGCCGCCGCGCCGTCGCCGTCGATGTTGCCGAAGTTGCCGTGGCCGTCGATGAGCGGCGTGCGCATGGAGAACCACTGCGCCAGGCGAACCATGGCCTCGTAGACCGCGGAGTCACTGTGCGGATGGTACTTACCGATAACTTCGCCGACCGTCCAAGCGGACTTCTTGTGCGGACGGTTGGGGTAGATGCCGCTCTCGTTCATCGCGTACAGGATGCGGCGGTGCACCGGCTTTAAGCCGTCGCGCACGTCCGGCAGGGCGCGCGCCGTGATGACCGACATCGAATACTCGATGAATGACTGCTTCATCTCGCGGCCAAACTCCGAAATCTGGAGCTGGCCGCCGTTTATATCCTCGCCGGCCGAGGCGCCACGGTCGACTTCGCCAAAGCTCTCCTCGAGCTCACCGTCGTCGTCCTCTTCCTCGTCATCATCGGCATCGGGGTTATAGGCGTCAGGATCGCCGTCCTCGCCCTGCTCAGCACGGGCAAGCAGGCGCTTCAGATCGTCGGGCATGCCGGCATCGCCGGCCTCGCCCATACCCTCGTTATTGTTGATATCGTCTGCCACGTTACCTCCTCTTAAGCGTCAAGGAAGCGTGCATCATGTGCATGCTTCTCGATGTACTCGCGGCGATAGCCGACCTCGGAACCCATCAGCTCACGCACGGCGCGGTCCGCCACCACGGCGTCCTCGATCGACACGCGCTGCAGGATGCGGGTCTTGGGGTCCATCGTCGTCGAGGCAAGCTGCTTGGGGTCCATCTCGCCCAGACCCTTGTAGCGCTGGACGGTATAGCCCTTGCGCTTCTTGGTGATCTTGCCGTCCTTGGCCTTGCCGTCCTCGTCGTCCTCGTCGGGGTTCAGGCCCAGGCTCTGAATGGTGTCGCGCAGGATCTCGTCTTCGGGCTGGCGGCCGTTGGGATACACGTAGTGGATCTTGTTGCGCACCTTAATGCCAAAGATAGGCGGGCAGGCAACATAGACGTAGCCGGCATCGATCAGCGGACGCATGTACTTGTAGAAGAACGTCAGCAGCAGGATGCGGATATGCGCACCGTCGACGTCTGCATCGGTCATGATGATGATCTTGTGGTAGCGCGCCTTGGTGATATCGAAGTCGCCGCCGTCGCCGGCACTCGTCGTGACACCGCAGCCGATCGCGGTAATCAGCGACTGGATGGTGTCGCTCGAGAACGCGCGATGGTCACCAACGCGTTCGACGTTCAGAATCTTGCCGCGCAGGGGCAGAATCGCCTGGATGTCTCGGCGACGGCCGTCCTTGGCCGAACCGCCTGCCGAGTCGCCCTCTACGATGAAGAGCTCGGTCAGCTCGGCATCGCGCACTGAGCAGTCAGCGAGCTTACCGGGCAGGGACGCCGTCTCGAGCAGGCTCTTGCGGCGGGTCGCCTCGCGCGCCTTGCGGGCGGCGTTGCGCGCCTTGCAGGCCTGTTGCGCCTTCTTGACGATCTCGCGGGCGGGCTTGGGATGCTCCTCCAAGTAATCGGCGAGGCCGTCGGTCACGATCTTGAGCGTGAGCGCGCGCATATAGGAGCTACCGAGCTTGGCCTTGGTCTGCCCCTCAAACTGCGGATCGGGCAGCTTGACCGAGATAACGGCCGAAAGGCCCTCGCGCACATCGTCGCCGGTCAGGTTGGCGTCTTTTTCCTTGAGCAGGTTCTGTTTGCGCGCGTAGTCGTTGATCACGCGGGTGAGCGCGGTGCGGAAGCCCTCAAGGTGCATGCCGCCCTCGGGAGTGTAGATGTCGTTGGCAAACGACATGACGTTCTCGCCGTAGCCGCTATTCCACTGCAGGGAAACCTCGACCTCGCCCATCTTGGCCACGGGAGCGTCCGGGTCCGATTTGCCCTCGATGTAGATGGGCTCCTTAAAGGCCTCGGGGACGTCCTTGCCCTCGTTGAGGAACTTGACGAAGTCGATGATGCCGCCCTCGTAGCAAAACTCCTCCACGTGGGGAGTCGCCTCGCGCTCGTCGGTCAGCACGATCTTGAGGTTCTTATTGAGGAACGCTGTCTCCTGCAGACGGTTGTGCAGCGTATCGAAATCGTAGATGCAGGTCTCGAAGATCTCGTCGTCGGGCCAGAAGGTGACGGTGGTGCCCGTCGAATCCGAGGTGCCCACGACCTCCATCTTCTTGACGGTCTTGCCGCGCGAGAACTCCATCTCGTAGGTGTTGCCATCGCGACGAACCTGAACGACCACGCGCTTGGACAGTGCGTTGACGACGGAGATGCCTACGCCGTGCAGGCCGCCCGAGACCTTATAGGCCGAGTTATCGAACTTACCGCCGGCGTGCAAGATCGTCATGACGACCTCGAGCGTCGGGATCTTTTTAACAGGGTGCTCGTCGACGGGGATGCCGCGCCCGTTGTCGACGACCGTGATGGAGTTGTCGGCGTGGACCGTCACCTGGATCTCGGTGCAGAAACCGGCCATGGCCTCGTCGACGGAGTTGTCAACGATCTCCCACACCAGGTGATGCAGACCGCTGGCGCTCGTCGAGCCGATATACATGCCCGGGCGCTTACGAACGGCCTCGAGACCTTCGAGAATCTTAATCTCGCCGCCATCGTAATCGTTTTCGTTTGCCACACGTCCTCCTTCAGTCAAGAAAATGTGTACAGCCTTACTAGTTTATCGTAAAAAAATACCCTCGGGACCGAGGGTATTTGGCTCTACAAGGCCACCAGATGCGATTTAAGGCTCTTTTTTGCTTTGCACGCCCTTGGCCCACTCGGCACTGGCTCTCATGGCATTCTCGAGGGCCTCGCGCAGTTTTTGGTCTTCGATGGGCGCTACCTGGCGCTCGATCTCGGTGCACTCGGCCTCACTTAGGTCGGCGTGCGGGGCCGGCGGGCGCTCGGTCGTCGCCGGGCGCAGGCGCTCCTTGGCGGCGGGCGGCGTGTGACCGGGCGCGGTGGTTTTGAACACCAGGCCGTCCACATGCGCACCGGCGCGCTCCATGCGCGCGCGGATGATCTCGCGCAACAACGTCATTTCCTGCGTCCACGAGGGCGAGTCGAGATACACCAGCAGCTCATTGGACTCGGGCAGGTAGCGCAGTCCCGTCACATGCCGCCCCTCGCGCGTGCCCGAGCACACCGCGTTCCATGCGCGATAGACCGTGCGCGACTCCTCGGCGGCCTCCATCTGCGCACGGCGCTCGGGGGTCGCAGCCGCCAGGATGCGCTGGCGCTCTGCGTTCAAAAACCCGCTGAAGGCGACTGTCTCGCTCTCGCGCTCGTAATTAGCACGTCTCACCCATGCTCACCACCTTGGCTCGATCAAGCAGGTCATCGGTAAAGTACCCCAGGTTGGTCGTAGTTATGACCGTCTGGATATCATCGCCAATCAGCCGCAGGAAAGCGCCGCGACGCTCGCCGTCGAGCTCGCTCATCACGTCGTCCAAAAGCAGCAGTGGGGCGGTGCCCAGGACATCGCGAGCCACGGCAACCTCGGCCACCTTCCAGGACAGCACCAGCGTGCGCTGCTGTCCTTGGCTGGCAAATGAACGGGCGGAGCGACCCGCCACGGTAAACTCAATCTCGTCGCGATGCGGTCCCACCAACGTCACGCCGCGGCGAATTTCCTCGTCGGCATGCTCGTCAAGGGCGGCCAGCATGCGCTCGTACGCCCAACCCTTCAGCTCTTCGCGATCCTCGACCTGGGGCAAAGCCCCCAGCGTGGACGCATAGGTCACGTTGGCGGCCTCACCTGACGCTACTTGCCCGTAGGCAGTGTGCACATGGCCCGCCAGCCGGTCGAGCAGAGCCAACCGGTGCACGAGCAGGGCCGAGCCCGCGCGGGCAATCGAATCGTTCCACGCGCCGAGCATCTCGCGGCAGCACCAGGTCTCCTTGAGCAAGGCGTTACGCTGGGTCACGCAGCGCCCATAGGTGCTCGCAAGATCGGCATAGCGTGCGCTCAGCTGCATGCCAAAGTCATCGAGGGCGGCGCGGCGCACACTGGCGCCACGCTTAACCATGTCCAGATGGTCGGGGCAAAACAGCACGCTCGGAAGAACCCCGCGCACACCGGCGGCAGAGCATCTCTTGCCGTTGCGGCTAAACGAGCGCTTACCGTCCTCCGCGCTCAATCCCATATCAAGCACGCGGCCGTCGCCCTCGAGCCTCAGCTCGATCTTGCACGAGCCCACGCCGTCATGGACGAGCTCGGCTGCGGTCGGATGCCTAAACGAGGCGCCGCTCGTCAGCAGCTGCAGCGCCTCTATGAGATTGGTCTTTCCCGCCGCGTTGGGTCCCGCAAGTATCGTCACGCCCTCGTCCAGGGCAAGGTGATAGCTATCGAAGCTGCGGTAGTGCGCGACGGAAAGATCGCGGGCGAACATGGTCATGGCGCAGCGCTAGATGCGGACCGGCATGACCAGGTACAGGTAGTTGATCTTGTCGTAGGACTTAAAGATGCCCGCCTGCGAGTAGCTCTTGAGCTCCAGCGTGATCTCCTTCTCCTTGGACAGGGCATTGAGGCAGCCGAAGATGTAGTGGTAGTTGAAGGCGATGGTACCCGACTCGCCCTCGGCCTCGACATCGATCGTCTCCTGCGCAAGGTCCTGGTCATTGGAAATGGAGGACAGGCCCATCTGCCCGTTCTCGACATCGATCTCGAACTTGACGGCGGGGTTGGCGCTCGCGATAACGGCCACGCGCTTGAGGGCGGCGTTAAAGGCGGCGACGTCGATCTTGACGCTCGTCACGCACGAATCGGGGATGAGCTGCTTGTAGTTGGGGTACACGCCCTCGATGCGACGCGACACGTAGGTGGTGTTGCCGGCCTCGAAGACGACCTGGGTGTCGGTAGCCCCGATCATGATGGTCGCTTGGCTGGCCATGATGTTCAGCGCGTCGTTAAAGGCGTCAGCCGGAACGTTGAGCTCAAAGGAGCCCTCGAGGGTCGAGGTCTCGACCTGCGTATCGCACACGGCCAAGCGGAAGGAATCGGTCGCTACCAGGCGTACGGTGTTGTTCTCGACCTTCATGTGCACGCCGCCCAGGATGGGGCGAGCCTTGTCGGTCGAGGTGACGCGCCACACGCGGCCGACCATTTCGGACAAGACATCGGTCGGCAGCTCCACGGCACTCTCGATGGCATAGGCCGGAAACTCGGGGAAGTCATTGGCATCGAGCGTGTTCAGGCGGAAAGAGCTCTTCTCGCAACCAATCAGCACCTGTCGCTCGGACAGCTCAAAGGTAACCGGGGCATCGGGGAGGGTCTTGGTGATATTGGAGAGCATCTTACAGGGAATAACCATCTCGCCCTCTTCTTCGACATGCGCCGCGATGCGATGACGGATCGAGATGGTGTAGTTAGAGGTCTGGAATTCCAAGATGCCGTCTTGGGCCTTAACGAGCACGCCCGACAGGATGGGGAGGGTGGATGCCGAAGCGACACCCTTCATAACGACGCCGATGGCTTGTGTAAGCGAGCTCTGGCTGACGGTGAACTTCATCTTTTAATACCTTTCTATAGATATAAATATCTTAATAATAGTAATAGCACTGACGAAACTGTTGATTACTCCCAAAGACGCAGGTCAGACCCAGAAAGAGAATCGACAGCAACCTGTGTGCAACAGGGGTGGTTTTCCACGTTCAAAACCTGCGCAAAACTTTTCATCACCGCGGGTTGGGTTTTAGACACCTTATGCCCGTGGTTTCGACAAGTTTTCAACAGGTGTCTCTATTTCCCTACGAGCGCAGTGTAATTTTATCGCGCAGCGACTTGAGGTCTTCGGTGACGGTGCGGTCTTCCTGGATCATCTTCTGGACCTTTTTGTAGCTCGTGCTGACGGTCGAGTGGTTGCGGTTGCCAAATTCGGCGCCCACCGCCGTGGTCGTCATCTCGCACATCTCGATGGCCAGATAGATGGCAATATGGCGTGCTTTGGCGATATTGGCGTTGCGACGCGGGCCGATGAGCTCCTCGTGCGTCACGCCGTACTGCTCTTCGATGACGGACTGAACCGTCTGGACGTTGATCTTTTTGGCCGATGTGTCGAAGTACTGGCTGGCGATGGCGTCGATATCGTCAAAGGTGAGCTCCCCGCCCTCGCGCTCGCGGTCGCCCGCCTCGCCGGCGCAGCGCTCGCAAAAGCTCTCGAGTTCGCGGATGTTGGTGCCCGAGACCTCGGCCATGTGTTTAAAGTGCTCGTCGGTCAGGTGCCCGCCGTCGCCCCCATAGGCCGCCAGCAGCGAGTCGTCGCCTGCCTCGGGAGCGGCGACGATGGTGTTCTCGTAATAGCGCTGCAAGATCTTGTATTTCATCTCGTAGCTGGGCTCTGCGACCAGGCAGAGCATGCCGGCGTTGAAGCGGCTGGTCAGACGCTCGTCCATGCTCAGGTCCTTGGGGGCGCGGTCTGCCGCGATGACGACCTTCTTGTTGTTGCGGATGAACTCGTCCATGAGCTGGAAAAAGTAGTCCACGCTCGCGCGCTTGCCGATGATGTTTTGGATGTCATCGATGATGAGCACGTCCACGCCGTGGTATGCCTGCATGATAGGGGCGTTGCTCTTCTTTTGGCGGTCGAACTCGGTCATCAGGTCGTCCAGATATGCCTGGGAGTTGGCATACTTGACCTTGATCTCGGGCGACTTCTCGGCGAGCTCGTTTTTGATGGCAAGCAGCAGGTGCGTCTTGCCCAGGCCCGATTTGCCGTAGATGAACAGTGATGTGCACGTGCCGCGCTCGTCCGCGAGGGCGGCAAACTTGAGTGCCGAGCGATAGGCATGGCTGTTCTCGGGGCCGTAGACAAAGTTCTCAAAGGTGAATTTTGAGTTCGCGGCGAGCGGGGCTCCATCCGCATTCTGCTCGGCCGGCACGGTCGGTGCCGGCATGGGTGAAGCGGGGGTCGCGGCTTGCGTGGACTTAGTCGGCGCTCCGCCCTTCATCTGGTTCATCATGCGACGAAAATCATCGGCCGAGAGCGTGTTCTTGATTGCAATGCCCGAATCCGCGCCCGCCGCTGCGTCGTGAGCGATGGGCATGTGCGTGACGGGTGCGTTCGTTGACGTCGCCGCCGCGGTCGGCAACGGTGTCATGGTTTCACGGGAAACATCGCCGTGCTGGTGCTCGATTGTCGGCACGTCGCCTGCGGAGGCTGGCGCCGCCGGGGAAGCAGCGGGAGCAGCGCCGGGCGCCGTCGCGGCAGCGGATTCCGTCGCGGCGCCTTGCGGTGCCACGATGTCGAGCGCAATCGGTGTAAAGGCGATTTCTTCCAGATAGGCCTCAATGGTCGGCTGATGCTTTTTGAGCTGCGCTATGGCAAAGCGCGAGGGGGCCTCGATCGTGAGCGTATCTTCGGTCAGGCTTATGGCGCGCGATTGCCCCAGCATGTTGATGAGGCGTGCATCTTGGCCGTCGCGCTGGCAAAAGGCGATGGCATCCCCCAGGATGATGCTTGCTTCCTCGTCCACTGTCTCTCCCGTTCTTTAGCTCTGAGCTCGCACGCGAGCGGCGCCGAGTTCGGTCAGATGGTATTTCTGGCCATGCTTGATGACCAAGCCGGCCTGCGCCAAGTCATTGAGCGTGCGTGACCAAGTGGGGGCCGAGTTTCCAAACGCCCTCGCCAGATCGGTTGCACCGCACGCTTGATTTTGCGCCAGATAGCCCAGCGCGGCGTTGCCGCGATCGCTTACGAACACGTCCGGTTGTGGCTGCGCATACTGATTTGCTGCATTAGGATACATCATTTGAGCTGCTGGTTGTTGAGAACTCTGCATCGGCGGCATTTGCTGTTGAAAACTTTGAGGCCACTGTTGGTAAGGCTGCGGAGGCATCTGCTGGGCCCAGGGGTTGTACTGCTGCTGCGGCATCTGCTGGTACGGCTGCTGATATCCCTGCTGGTACTGCTGCGGGAACTGCTGGCCATACCCCAGTGGCGGCATCTGCTGATATGGATATCCCTGCTGGTACGGCTGATAGCCCATTTGCTGGCCGCCCGGTGCCCCCGTCGCCTGCTGCATTGCTGCTGCATCCTGATCCGCCAGCGGCATGGCCTCTGGCACGTTTGGCGGCATCGACATCGATGCCGCCTGGGGCTCTTGTGTAGGAAGCATTCCGGGCTGCTGCATCTGTCCCACGGGGGGCTGCATCTGCTGCGTTGCCATGGGCTGCTGCGCAAAAGCTCCCGGCAGGGGATATGTGGGCTGCTCCGTCTCGGGCCGCACGGCAGCGCCGCGTCCGCCGGCGCGTTCGATTTCCTGCACGCGTTTAGGGTTCAGGCTTACCGTAACCACGGTGCCGTTGCCCATGTTGTCCTCGATGGATACGGCACCGCCGGCGTTTTCCAAATACTCCTGCACCATGGGAAACCCTGCTCCGGTTCCACGGATGTAGCGCTTCATTTTGCTGTTTGCGCTGGTAACGCCAAAGTCGAAAGCGCGCTCCTTGTCGTCGATGCCGGGCCCCTGATCGGCAAATCGGATGGTGTCTCCGCCGTCCAGAATCGAGATGATGGGCTCGGCAAAGTGTGCGTGGATAAAGTTTTCGACAATCTCGCGGATGACCATGAGCGAGATATGGCCACCTTGTTCTTTCATGCACTGGTAGACGGTGTTGGTCGTCTCTTCCAAATACGTGCGGACATCTTGCGGATCAATGACGATCACACGTGGTGTCGACAGCATGTCGTCATAGACGGCGATGCGCGCGGCGTACATGGCTTTTGGCGCCTGCGTGGTCGTCTGCTCGCCTTCGTCGCGCTCTTCGCGCACGCCGGTGATGTGCTCGTTGTCGGGTGCCGGGTCTCCGGAATCGACCATGGTGTAAAAGTCGTCAGACATGCCGCTCGCAATCTTTCAAAAGGTTTCGGACAAATAGTAGCTCACCGTGCAATGTTTCTCATCTTTCGACAACTTTTCAAAACCTGTTGAAAACTTTGGAAAATGGACGAAAAGTTCTCAACATTGCCAACATGACCTGTTGAAAACTCAATGAAATATCGTGAAAAGTTGCCATGCACCGCTAAATCGAGCTCGGCTTATGGGGGAACCGTGTGAACTGCGCAACCTTTTACCTTTGATTTCTTGACATTTGAACATTGATTTCCCTACAATCTTCAAGCTCACGTGTCTATATCTGCGTCCGCGCCCCCGCGGACACTCGAAATGCAGCAGGAGGAACTTAAGATGAAGCGTACGTATCAGCCTAATAAGCGTAAGCGTGCCAAGACCCATGGCTTCCGTGCCCGTATGGCCACTAAGGGTGGTCGTGCCGTGCTCGCCCGTCGTCGCGCCAAGGGCCGCAAGCGTCTCACTGTCTAGCAGCGATACACACATCTCGCATGAAGACTATTAAGTCTCGGCAAGATTTCGAGCATGTGTTCAGTCAGGGGCGTCGTTTCAATCACCCTCTGATTCGAATGACCATATGTGAATCGGTTGGCGAAGGCGACTCCGGAAGGGTCGCCTTCGTTGGTGCTAAACGGCTCGGTTGTGCTGTCGTGCGCAACCGTTCTAAGCGTGTGATGCGCGAGGCCGCCCGCAGCTGTGGATTTCCCGTTGCGGGTTATGACATCATCTTGTTCGCAACTCCCAAGACGAGGGTTTCTTCGCCTCAGGAGATGGACAATGCATTGCGTTCGCTTATGAAACGCGCCGGCGTTGCCGGGGAGGAGCGATGAGCAATCACGTTTTGCGACGTGTTGCCATCGCTCCTATTCGCATATATCAACAGGTTATTTCGCCCTTATTGCCTGACGCCTGCATTTATTACCCAACGTGCTCGCAATACGCCGTCCAGGCGATTGAGAAGTACGGTGTTTTGAGAGGCTGCTGGCTTGCCGTGAGGCGCATCGCTCGCTGCAATCCCCTGCACGTCGGCGGTTATGACCCTGTGCCCTAGCGGGCACTCGCTATCGGAGGAAAACTTACATGTGGGATTGGATCGTTAACATCCTTTTCGAGCTGCTCAAGCTCATCCAGACCTTTGCGGTCGACTGGGGCCTGTCCATCATCATCCTGGTGGTCATCATCCGTCTGCTGCTGACGCCGCTTATGCTCAAGTCGACTAAGTCGACGGCACGCATGCAGGTGCTGCAGCCCAAGATGCTCGAGATCCAGGAGCGCTATGCCGACGATCCCCAGCGTCAGGCCGAGGAAATGCAGAAGTTCTACAGCGAGAACAAGTTCAACCCGATGGCTGGTTGTCTGCCGCTGTTGATTCAGATGCCTGTCCTGTTCGCCCTATTTACGCTGCTGCGTAACCTGCCGGACTACTTTAACGACGGCACGTTCTCGTTCTTTAATATTCTGCCCGACCTGACCACCACGCCGAGTGCCTCCTTTGCCGATGGCTTTATGGTCGCGCTGCCTGCGCTGGTCTGCCTGATCCTGTTCGCTGTCCTGACCCTGATTCCGCAGCTCTATATGTCGCGCAACCAGACCGGCCAGCAGGCTCAGAGCATGCGTATGATGGCCGTTGTCATGACGGTCATGATGCTTTGGATGGGCTGGAGCCTTCCCGTTGGTGTTCTGCTGTACTACGACGTCTCGTCTGCTTGGCAGGTTATCCAGCAGATTTTTGTGACGCAGAAGGTCATCGACAAGGCGAAGGCCGATGAGGAGGAGCGCCTTAAGAACGCGCCGCTGCAGGTTGAGGTCACTCGTCGCGAAAAGAAGCCGCGCCCGCACAAGAAGAAGTAGCGGGATATCAATCTTATTTAGGTACCTAATTTTTGGAGTACGTTATGTCTGAAGAGATCATCGAGGATATGCTTGAGGAGGTTGCCCCGCAGGTCGCGGGCGATTATCCCGAGATTGCACAGCGCTACAAAGCCGGTGAAGAGCTGACCGACGAGGAGCTCGACACCATTGCCGATGTCGCGATTTCCATCCTGCGTTCCATCCTTTCGCACTTCGATGCCGCCAACTCTCCTATCGATGAGTATGAGGGCGACGAGGGTGAGCTGATTCTGGATGTAACGGCTCCCGACCTTGCTGTTCTCATTGGCCGTCATGGTCGCACCCTTGATGCCCTTCAGGTTATGTTCTCTTTGCTAGTGAGCCGCAAGCTTGGCTTTAGGTATCCGGTTGTAGTGGACGTCGAGGGATACAAGAGCCGCCGTCAGGACAAGGTTGCCTCCATGGCTCAGTCTGCAGCCGAGCGTGCCATCCGCACTCATAAGAGTGTTTCGCTTCCGCCCATGAATGCCTATGAGCGTCGACTGGTTCACATTGCACTTCGTGGCAATGATGCCGTCGATACTCATTCTGAGGGTTCTGACCCTGATCGCCATGTGGTGATTGTTGCTCGATAATCTGCTCGTGCTTATGCTAAGGGGACGTGGTTTCCACGTCCCCTTTTTTTGTCAAAAGTTCTCGATACACTGGTTTTTGTCAGAAAGGAGCTTTCGTTGTTAGTACTTAGTGATCAGCAAGCTGACGAGATGTTGACTCGTCTAACTTCCTATTGCAAAGAGTATTCCTTGAGCGTATCTGATGTTGAGCTGAGTAACTGTATTCAGCATTTGGATTTGGTTCTGGAAACAAATAAGACAACTAATCTCACCCGTATTCTTAACGTAGAAGATGCTGCGGTACTTCATATCCTCGACTCACTTGTTTTGCTCCCCTATATCAATAAGGCTCCTGAGGGAGCTTTGCTCGATATGGGGACAGGTGCGGGCTTCCCTGGTATTCCGTTAACCATAACCACGCATCGTAAAGCTACTTATATTGACTCTGTTGGTAAGAAGGTTGATGCCGTCAATTCTTTTGTTCATGCTCTTGGGTTGAAACATGCTCATGCGATTCATGATCGCCTTGAAGAATATGCTCGAAGCCATAAGAAGCAGTTTTCTGTCGTAACCGCCCGCGCACTTGCCCCTCTACCGATTCTTGTTGAGTATGCGGCTCCGTTCCTCAAGGATGGAGGTCTATTTGTTATCACCAAGGGTAATCCTTCGGATGAGGAGCTAGTTTCCGGCATGTCGGCAGCTAAGATTTGCGGCTTCACTTTGCTTCTGAATGACGCAATCGATTTGCCTGAGGGCTTGGGCCACAGGGAGTTCATTGTTCTCAAGAAGAGTCATCCAGCATCCGTTTCATTGCCTCGTGCAAATGGCATGGCTAAGAAGAATCCGCTTGCCTAGATGTTTCACGTGAAACATAATGGATACTAACAACTTGCAGTGTTTCACGTGAAACATGGCGGTTGATATCGAATCGGAATGTTTCACGTGAAACATCCTCCGTTTGACAGCTTTAATACACACCAGGAGGGACCGTGGGATTTCGCGACGTTAAGCGTTCTAAGAACGCAAAAGACACGCGTATCATTGCAATCATCAATCAAAAAGGCGGCGTCGGTAAGTCAACGACGGCTGTAAACCTTGCAGCAGCACTGGGTGAGCAGGGTCGTAAGACACTGATTGTCGATTTTGATCCGCAGGGAAACAGTACCAGTGGATTTGGAATTGAAAAAGAAGACCTTGATCACTGCATCTATGATGCATTGTTGAATGATGTGCCGGCAGAATCGCTTGTTCTTGATACAAATTGCAAAAAGGTATTCGTAATTCCAGCTACGATTCAGCTTGCAGGTGCCGAAATTGAGCTCGTAAGCGCAATTGCTCGTGAAACCCGCCTCAAAGATTTGCTTGAGCCGATTCAGGACGAGTTCGATTTTATTTTCATTGACTGTCCTCCTTCGCTCGGCCTGCTTACTATCAATGCCTTGACCGCAGCAGATAGCGTTTTGATTCCGATCCAGTGTGAGTATTACGCACTCGAGGGCGTTACGAAGCTGCTTGAGTCAATGAAGATGGTCAAATCACGTCTGAACAAGGGCTTAGACACCTATGGCGTGCTTATGACCATGTATGACTCACGTACTTCTTTGTCGAATCAGGTTGTTGAGGAAGTTCAATCGTACTTTGGTGATAAGGCGTTTAAGACGTTGATTCCCCGTACGGTTAAAATCTCTGAAGCTCCGTCTTTTGGAGAACCGGTAATTACCTATGCACCTCAAAACAAGGGTGCAAAAGCGTATATGAACCTTGCAAAAGAGGTGATCAAGCGTGCCTAGTGCAAAGAAACGTGGTGGATTGGGACGCGGACTCAATGCTTTGGTCTCAGAGGCCGAGTATGAGACCGGTGGTTCTGCTGTATCTGCTTCAAATGCCGCATCTGTAACAAAACTATCTATTGAGGATATCGTTCCCAACCCTAATCAACCGCGAATTCATTTTAATGAAACTGAACTTCGCGAGTTGAGCGAGTCAATCCAAGAGCATGGCGTTTTGCAGCCGCTCTTGGTTCGCAAGCATGGAAACGGCTATGAGATTATCGCTGGTGAGCGTCGTTACCAGGCGTCAAAGCTTGCTGGTCTTGAGGAGCTGCCTGTCATCATTAAAGATGTTAATGATGAAGAGATGCTGGCTCTTGCTCTTATCGAAAACCTTCAGCGTTCTGATCTGAATCCCGTCGAAGAGGCTAAGGGCTATCGCCAGCTCATTGATGCCAGCGGTATGACCCAGGAGGCATTGTCGAAGGCAGTAAGCAAATCACGCTCTGCAATTACAAATTCGTTGCGCCTTCTTGATCTCCCTGAAGTAGTTCAGCAGATGATTTTTGAGGGTAAACTTACTGCTGGTCATGCACGTGCGATTCTTGCAGTTCCCTATGAGGATGCTCGAATTCGACTTGCAGAAAAGGTTGTTGCAGAGGGCCTTTCCGTAAGAGCGACAGAAAATCTTGCTCCATTGTTTTCTGCCGGAGAGACGCCTAAGACGCCGAGGTCTGCAACGCCTCAGTCTTTTAAAAAGGCTGCCCGTGTGCTTCGCCAGGTATTTAATACCAACGTGCGTGTGAAGAGCTCGCGTGGAAAGAATAAGATTGAGATTGAGTTTAAAGACGAGGAAGAGCTCTCTCGTATTCTTGGTGAAATGATTCAGTTTGATCAAGGAGGCCACGATGAGGAATAAGATTATTACTGCGATTGCGTTGGCGACGACTGTCGCGGCTGGTGCCTTTGCTGGCTTTAAGATCGCGACAGACGATGAACTTCGAGGTCGTTTGCTTCGTAGTGCGCATGATATCGTTGATACATCCAAGAAGAAAATGGATGTTATGACAGAAGATGTTGCCATGCGCACTGCTCAGGTAACGAAAAATCCTAAGATTAATCAAGGTTGGGTTAGCAACCAATGGGAAAATGTAGGCTATTAGGTACCTAACAATTACCCTGCATATTTTGAGCGGCCCTTGTCTGATTCATGAGACAAGGGCCGCTTATTTTGTCCGTAAAAAATGGGAAAGCTAGCAACGGTCCAAAATTGAGGTCAATAAATGAAATGGCCCCGGTTGCATATCCTGCAACCGGGGCCATTCGATGTTTCACATGAAACGTTTTGGAGTGCGACTCCCCTATGCGTTCTTCTGAACTTTGAAGCGCTGTTTCAGCTGTCCGCAAGCGGCGTCAATATCGTTACCACGGGAGTTACGAATCGTGGTCTCGATACCACGAGACTCAAGGCGGCGCTGAAGATCCTCGACCTTATGAATCGGCGACGGCTTGAGCGGGCTGCCCTCGATGTCGTTAAGCTGAATCAGGTTAACGTGGCACAGCGTTCCCTCGCAGAAGTCGCAGAGTGCCTGCATCTCGGGATTCGTATCGTTGACGCCTTCGATCATGGCATATTCATAGGTCGGGCGGCGGCCAGTCTTTTCGGTGTAGAGCTGAAGCGCCTCGTGAAGGCGGAGCAGCGTGTACTTCTTAACACCGGGCATGAGCTTGTTGCGCGTCGACTGGATGGCGGAGTGCAGGGAAACGGCAAGCGTGAACTGCTCGGGGATGTCGGCAAATTTGCGAATACCGGGAATAACGCCGCTGGTAGAGACGGTGAGGTGACGGGCGCCGATACCGATGCCATCGGGGTCGTTGAGGATACGCAGTGCCTTGAGAACCTCGTCGTAGTTGGCAAACGGCTCGCCCTGGCCCATGAAGACAACGCTCGTGGCACGCTCGCCAAAATCGTTGGATACATGAAGTACCTGGTCGACGATCTCTTGAGCGGTCAGAGAGCGCTTGAGGCCGTTGAGGCCGGTAGCGCAAAAGGCGCAGCCCATGCCACAGCCTGCCTGGGTGGAAACGCAGACGGAAAGCTTGTTACGACGGGGTATACCGACGGTCTCGACGGAAATGCCGTCGTGGTACTCGAGCAGATACTTGCGAGAACCATCTTTAGAAACCTGCTTGGTGAGTTCAGTCGGCGTGTCAAAGGCAAAAGCCTCTTTAAGCTGCTCGCGGAAAGCCTTGGGAAGGTTGGTCATATCGTCAAACGAACAAACGTTCTTCTCAAAGACCCATTCGATGAGCTGCTTTGCGCGGAAAGCGGGCTGGCCAAGTTTGGCCACAAGCTCGCGAATATCGTTTTGGCTCAAGTCGCGAATGTCCTGAGATTTAGTCCTGGGATTCATGGAAGCCTTTCGATTTTGGGGAAACGTAGAGGGTATCGCTACAATATGGTATCAGCTGCAGAAATTATAGAGGAGGAGTCTGCCCATGCCGGGTAAAAGCCTAGAGAACATGCACGTAGCGGTCTTGGCGGGCGGTCATTCCGCTGAGCGCGAGATTTCGCTCAATTCGGGAAAGAACGTCGTGGCAGCCTTGAAGGAGGCCGGCTACACTTCGGTGGAGCTGCTCGACACGGCTGCCGATGATTTTATGGTAACCATGGCGACCGGTGGTTTCGACGTGGCGTTTATCGCTATGCACGGCGCCGGCGGTGAGGATGGTGCCATGCAGGGTGCCATGGAGACCTTGGGTATCCCCTACACGGCCTCGGGCGTGCTCGCAAGCGCCTGCGGTGCCGACAAGGAGGTCTCGAAGCTCCTGTACGCCAAGGCAGGCGTTCCCATTGCCCCCGGCCTCGCGCTCGAGGTGGGCGATGAAGTCGATATCGATCATATCGTCGAGGTTTGTGGCGAGCGCTGCTTTGTGAAGCCGGCCGTAAACGGTTCCAGCTATGGCATTTCCCTGGTCCATGAGCCCTCCGAGCTGCCCGCGGCAATCGCCAAGGCGTTTGAGTACGGCGACAAAGTGCTGGTCGAGAAGTGCATCGAGGGTACCGAGATCACCGTCGGCGTATACGGCGAGGATGACGTGCGCGCCCTGCCGATTGTTGAAATCCGTAAGCCCGAGGACTGCGAGTTCTACGATCTGGACGTGAAGTATGTCGACCCTACGGACATCCATCGCATTCCGGCGCAGATTTCACCCGAGAACTACGCTCGTGCTCAGGAGCTCGCCTGTGCTGCCCATAAGGCACTCGGCTGCCTGGGTATCTCGCGCAGCGACTTTATCGTGAGCGAGGACGGCCCCGTCATCCTCGAGACCAACACGATTCCCGGCATGACCGATACATCGCTGTATCCGGATGAGATTCGCCACACCGATGACATGACGTTCCCGCAGGTGTGTGACAGTCTGATTCGTATGGGACTTCGTCGAGCGGGCGTTGCATGCTAATCGAGGACGCTGTTTCGTCGGGAACGCCGCAGTTTGTCATCGATTCCTATGCCACGCTTGCCGAGCGCGCCAAAACCCAATCGTTTGGTCTCATCGAGGAAGATGTTATCGTCCTCGATACCGAGACCACGGGTCTTTCGGTGCAGGACAACGAGCTTATCGAGATATCAGCGGCCCGCCTTTCGGGCCGCGAGGTTGTCGATCGGTTCGATACCTTCGTGCATCCCAAGCAGCTGATTCCCGCCGAGATTACCGAACTCACGAGCATTACAAACGCCGATGTGGTGGATGCCCCATCGGCCGTCGAGGCCGTGGCCGCTCTCGCCGATTTTGTCGGCGGCTGCCCGGTGATTGCGCATAATGCCACCTTCGACCGTTCGTTTATCGAGTCGGTCAAGGGCGGTGTCAACGTCAGCGACATCTGGATCGATTCGCTGGCACTGTCGCGCATCGCGCTTCCGCGCCTGGCCTCGCATAAGCTGTCTTTCATGGCCGACCTGTTTGGCTGCGACTCGGTGTCGCACCGCGCCAACGCCGATGTCGACGCCCTGTGTGGTGTGTGGCGCGTGCTGCTCGTGGCGCTCACCGACTTGCCTCAGGGCTTAATGGCGCGCCTAGCCGACATGCATCCGGACGTGCCTTGGTCCTATCGTCCTATCTTCTCGTTCTTGGCAGGGCAGAACCCTGGTTCTATCTTCTCTCTCAGCGCCGCTCGTGCTGACGTTCTCAAGGCCGATCGCGCCGACGATCGGGTGGACGCCGATGAACTGCCGGTACTCAAGATGCCGAGTCGTGAGGAGATTGAGGCAGACTATGCGCCAGGTGGCCTGGTCAATCGCATGTATCCCACCTACGAGCCGCGTGATGAGCAGATCGCGATGGCGCTCGAGGTCCGCGATGCGCTGGTCACGGGCACTCATCGTGTAATTGAGGCGGGCACAGGCGTCGGCAAATCGATGGCCTATCTGGTGCCTTTTGCCGAGGCAGCACGCCGTAACAACATCACGGTTGGTATTGCGACCAAATCGAACAATCTTGCCGACCAGCTCATGTACCATGAGCTGCCAAAACTTGCCGAGCAACTGAACGGTGGTCTGTCATTTTGCGCTCTCAAGGGGTATGACCACTATCCGTGCCTGCGCAAGCTCGAGCGCATGAGCCGCGGCCAGGTCGAGATCACCACCAAGCGCGATCCGGCGGACACGCTCACGGCGGTCGCGGTCATTATGGCGTACGTCTGCCAATCAGCCGATGGCGACCTCGACTCGCTCGGCATTCGGTGGCGCAGCGTCAACCGTCCCGACTTTACGACGGCCTCGCGCGAGTGTGCTCGTCGCCTCTGCCCGTTTTTCCCTGATAAATGTTTGGTCCACGGTGCTCGCCGTCGTGCGGCGCATGCCGATGTGGTGGTCACCAACCATTCCCTGCTGTTCCGTAACGTCGCGGCCGAGGGCAGGATTTTGCCTCCGATTCGTCATTGGGTAATCGACGAGGCCCATTCCATCGAGCGCGAGGCGCGCCGTCAGTGGGCGCGCGTGGTGTCGGCGGACGAATCACGCGTCCTGTTCGAGCGCCTGGGTGGCTCGAGCACCGGCGCACTAAGCCAGGTTTCCCGTGATTTGGCAACCTCCGAGGGCTCTACGCTCTATCTGGGCCTTACTGCCAAGGCGACGTCGACGGTTGCCCGCGCGAGCATGGCAATCGCCGACGTGTTCGATGGCGTTCGCGAGCTCGGCCGCCGTGCGCGTGGGGGTTATGACAATGCCAATCTATGGATTGGCCCCGAGCTGCGCGAATCTGACGACTGGCATGATTTCTTACAGTCGGCCTACACTGGCATCGACGCATTGGAACAAGCTGACAAGAGCGTCGACGCGCTGGTGCAAGCCGTCGCCGCCGACAAGCCAGAGGTTGTTGTCGACCTGGGTGATATCTCGCGCCGCCTGCACGAGCTGGCCGAGAACCTAAAACTCATCATTGATGGTACCGATGAACACTACGTGTATTCGCTGCAGGTCAATCGCAGGCTGCGTGCCGGCGGAGAGTCAATGACCGCAGAGCGCATCGACATTGGCGAGGCCTTGGCAACCGAGTGGCTGCCCGAGGTTCACACGGCTATCTTTGCCTCGGCGACCATGACGGTGTCCAAAAGCTTTGAGCATTTTAACCACGCCGTCGGACTCGATCGTATCGGTGCCTCGACATCATCGTCGCTGCACTTGGATTCGAGCTACGACTTCGATTCGAATATGGCCGTGGTCGTGGCTGGGGATATTCCTGATCCGCGCGACCGCGAAGGCTATCTTTCGGCGCTCGAGCGTGTGCTGGTCGACGCTCATCTTGCCATGGGCGGCTCGGTGCTCACGCTGTTCACCAACAGGCGTGACATGGAGGAGCTGTACGATCGCGTCGAGCCCAAGATGGCTCGTGCGGGCCTGGAACTCAACTGCCAGCAGCGCAACTCGTCTCCTCGCCGCCTGCGCGATCGCTTTATCAACGAACCGGCCTCGTCGCTCTTTGCGCTTAAGGCCTTTTGGGAAGGGTTTGACGCCAGCGGCGAGACGCTGCGCTGTGTCATCATCCCCAAGCTGCCGTTCTCGAGCCCCACAGACCCGCTCTCATGCGAGCGCAATCTGCGCGAAGACCGCGCCTGGGCGCGCTATTCGCTGCCCGAGGCCGTGCTCGAGGTCAAGCAGGCGGCCGGTCGCCTCATTCGCTCGTCGACCGATTGTGGCGTACTCATCTTGGCCGACCCGCGCCTTGTGACGAAGGGCTACGGCAAGAAATTCTTAACGTCGCTGCCCACGAGCTCCTATCAGCGCATCGAATCGGCACAAATCGGGCACTATCTACAGCTGTGGCGCGCGCGCCACGAGCGGCGCCGCTAAAGCGGACAGACGAGGGATTTTGCCATATCGCACAGACGCTCTGACAGGACGGGGTCATCCAAGATGCGGATGGCCCCGCCCGCTGCGATTACCTGGCTTAACAGCCAGCGCTCGGAGCCGTAGCGTACATTCACTGTTGAGCTATCCGCCCCATTGGGTTCAATCGACATGATGCCGGGCCAGTCTAGGCGCTCTGCCAAGGCGCGCGGCATGAGAAGCTTCGTGCTCCGCTCCGCCTGGGCGAGGGAGTCGTGGAGGGTCGCGGGCTCCGGTGCGTGGCGCACGACGGAGTCGTCGGTCAAGACCAGGCCCTCGATTTTATCCATACGATAGGTACGCTGTTCATCGACCGCGACATCCCAGGCAATCAGATACGTTTGGTCGCCGTTTGTTGTGATGCGCAAGGGGTCAACCAAACGCTCGCGCGCCTGTGTGTCATCCATCGAGCGATACGAGATGCGGCAGCGAACGCCGTCCCGAATGGCGCAGCTCAGCTGCTGCCAGTGCGATCCGTGGGCGACGGTGTCAAAGACGCGCTGGTTGTATCCGAGCTCTTTGGGAAGAAGGGCGCGCCGTATTCGAGCCGCCGCTTGGGGTTCGATCCCCAATGATTCAAGTTCATGGTTGAGCACAGCGCCCTCGGCGGCACTCAGCCGCAGCGGTAGCACGCGCCCCGCATCACCGGTGAGGACCACGCACTCGCCACGGTGCTCGCAGATAATACGTGCGCCCGATTCTCGGTCCGCAAGCGTCGAGACGATCTCGAGAATCTCGTCGAGCGATGCCCCCGTGATATCAAAGCGGCTGCAAAGCTCGTCTCGTGTCATGCCATTCTCGCCGGCGGCGTAGAGGGCCTCCATGATGTCGATGGCGCGCGAGAGTCTTTGCTCGCTGGTGAGTTTACGCACGGGCATGCTCGTGCACCGTCCTTTCGATGAGGTGATTCCACGCCCGCTTGAGGGAATCGGGGGCGACGGGCCTCATGCCATCCATGGCATGAGCCATGCAAAACGAGGCTGCGGCTTCAAGGTCGCGCACGTCAACGGTCCAGGTCCATCCCGAATCGGTGTGTGCGAGCTCACCTCGCCCGCGTGTGAGACCGCTGATCATATCGGCCTGCGCTTCACGCGCGAACGAGAACGTAGCTGAAACGGGTGGGCGGTCGGCAAAATCGAAGTCAAAGAATAAGTAATCGTTGAGGTTGAAATCCGCAGGAATGGCGTAGGCTTTCGAAGGTCTCCAGGCGCGAATGATGCGGTCGCAGCGGAATGTTCTGATATTGCCTGTGGCATTGTCGAGGCCGCAGAAGTATGCCGTACCCTCGCGCTCGAACATGCCGTAGACGCAAACGGTCCGCTCGCGTTGCTCACCGCGTCCGTTTTGGTACAAAAAGCGCAGCGCGCAACGCTCGGCAAAGGCGCTCCATACCGCATCGACGGCGGGAGAGCGGCGGATCGGTGCCTCTCCTGTCGTCGACATGCCGGTGAGGTAGGCAATCTTGGAGCGAATGTCGGCAAGCGGCGCGGCAAAGGCGGATGAGCCTGCCGCGAGTGTCTGGTCGATGGCGTTGAGCAGGATGTCGGCATCGTCTGCGGTGATGAGACCACCCGCGGCAAACGTATGCTCGCGGTCGATCGTCCACGCGCTCTCCTCGGTTTCCTGCGCTCCGGCAGCACGAACCTCCCTGATAACGATGCCGCGTTCGAGCAGCTTGTCGCGATCGCGGCGGAACTTGCGCTTGTCTGAGTCGATATTGCCCGAGCCGTATCCCAAATCGGAATCCAGGACGATTTGCTCGGTCGTCAGCGGTTCGGGAGAACTGTTGAGTACAAAGAAAAGGTTGAGGATGCGCTGAGCCGTTTTATCGAAACCGGGCTCGGGTGCCCCCTTTTTAATTGTCGCGGTCGCGTCGCTTGCCGTCATAGAATCCTCGCATGAGAAGGTCGTTTGATGCCATGATTTTAGTCCGATATGGAGATTAGGCTATATCCTTGTCCGCTCGCGGCGTTAAGATGGCCAGAATTCGGTCGTTTGCGCTCGCTCGGGGTATACTTTCGACTATATACGGTTCTAATGTGCATGCATTGGGCCTATTTGTCGGATTATGGATGTGGAGCGCACATGGCGAACACCCAGAACTATATTAACCACCTGCTGCAGAGCACCGGCATTACGCCGGCGTGCAGTGAAGAAGAGCGCCTGGCTGCCGAGGATATCGCTCAGATTTTCCGCAACCACGGCTTTGACCCCGAGGTGCAGGAATTTAATGCTCCCGCGCCCAGCAGGCTGGCGTTTGCCGTTACCGGTATTCTGGCGTTTGCCGGCGCCCTGCTGATGGGCATCGGCGGCGGTATCGGCTTGGTCGGCACCTTGCTGGCCATTGTCGGTGCCGTGCTCTACGCGCTCGAGCGCACGGGGCATCCCGTGGTTTCGCGCCTGGGAAAGACCGGTGTGAGCCAAAATGTCATCGCCTATCACAAGGCCTCGGGCCCGCTTGCGTCTCCGCGCAACCGCCCGGTCGTCGTGGTGGCGCACTATGATTCCCCCCGTGCCGAGCTCCTTGCTCGCGAGCCCTACGCTCCGTATCGCGCGCTCATCGCCAAGCTCCTGCCTGTCGCCACGATCGCGCCCGCGGCTGTCGCCATCCTGCGTATCCTGCCGCTTCCCGGCGTGCTCAAGGTGCTGCTGTGGGTTGTCGCGATTCTGGCCTCCCTTGTGGCACTGGCCAACGCCGCCAATATCATCTCCAACCGTTTTGTGCTTCCCTACACGTCTGGCGCGGTGTGCAACAAGTCCTCTGTTGCCGCCATGCTCGGTGTCATGGACAACGTTGCCCCCTATCAGGGCGAAAACGAGTTCCCCGATGACATTCCATTCGATACCTATTTTGGCGAGCAGAAGCGCCGCGCCGAGGAAATGGCGCGCGCGGCGGCCGAGTATGCCGCGGCCCAGCAACAAAACGATTACGGCAATACCATTGAATATGAGGAACCTTCCTACGACGAGGACGAGTTTGGCCAGCCGGTGGCGCCCGACGATGTACCCGAGCAGGACGAGGCTTTTGATGGACAGATCGATGGTTTTGAGGGTGCCTCTGCCGACGAGACACTGATCGGCGTTATCGCACCCGAGGCTCAAGACCAGACTGCCCAGGTCGAAGTGTCCACCGAGGAAAAGTCCACCGCCGAGCCGGCGGAGGAGCCCGCGGTGGTCGAAGTCGCCGAGCCCGAGCCCAAGCTCTATCGCAATGCCGCCGGCAATATCCGCTTTGGTTCGGATGCCATCCGTGACCTATGAAGAGTTTGAAACGGAAATTAAGCAGATCAGCCATACCGGAGAAATCGATTTTGTCCGGATAGAATTAGGCCGTGCGTTACACCGCCGGAGTAGAAACCCCAAACAGATAAATATCATTCCGATTGCTCCGCAGGAAAGTGAAAGCTATGATTTCGCCACCCTGCAACTACCACCGGACATTAGCGGATTAAAAGACTTTCAAGCTGTATTTTACAGTAACTCACGAGTAGCCCGATTCAAAGATATAAAGGGTGACCTCCTGAAACAAATGTTATCAAAACCTTCTTATGTATCTGCCAAATGGCTTGTGATGACTTTCATTGCTCTATCATTAATAGTAGCAGGAAGCAAAACTTATACTTCCATCCAAAGAACGGCAGAACAAAAATTGGAATTCAAGGATTGTCGCACTTATGACGATTACAGTAGTTTCATAAAGAAACACCCGGACAGTTCTTTGAAATCTACATGCGACTCCATCCTGCATGAATTCAATGCACTCCGGAATGACGGACGCGCTTCCGTAAACAACACCGGAAACAGGGATATAAAAGACAGAGAGAAAGAATGGGTAGACGTAAAATGGAATCCCACAATCACACTGCCCCAGCTCCGCTCCCT
>USQQ01000020.1 GCA_900556875.1 uncultured Collinsella sp. | reverse complement strand
GTCGATCGCGAGTTCCGCACGAGCCGGAGAGCACTTAATGTGCTCTCCGTGCGAGTCAGGACTGTCCGAGCAGGCGACCTTATATATTTGCCCTCCCCGGGGCTCCTCGCCAGCACCCCTCAGCTAGTTCTTGAGCGAGTTCAGCGGTGCCGGGAAGCGTCCACCGCGATGGGCAAGCACGGTGCCGGCGTTGGGGTTCACCGGCATGATGGGCGCACGGCCGAACAGGCCGCCGTACTCGACGCAGTCGCCCACGCCCTTGCCAATGGCGGGAATCACGCGGACGGCCGTGGTCTTGTTGTTGATGACGCCGATGGCCATCTCGTCGGCGATGATGCCGGCGATGGTCTCGACCGGGGTGTCGCCGGGGATGGCGATCATGTCCAGGCCGACGGAGCACACGCAGGTCATGGCCTCGAGCTTCTCGAGCGAAAGCGCGCCGGCTTCGACGGCGGCGATCATGCCGGCGTCCTCGGACACGGGGATAAAGGCGCCGGAAAGACCGCCCACGCTGGAACTGGCCATGACGCCGCCCTTCTTGACGGCATTGTTGAGCATGGCGAGCGCGCAGGTCGTGCCCGGGCCACCGCAGGTGCCCACGCCGATGATCTCGAGGATGCGCGCGACGGAGTCGCCGATGGCGGGCGTGGGAGCCAGCGACAGGTCGACAATGCCCTTCTCGACCCCCAGGCGATGGGCGGCCTCGCGGCTCATGAGCTCGCCGGCACGGGTGATCTTAAAGGCGGTCTGCTTAATCTTTTCGGCGACCTCCATCATCGATGCGGAATCGGGCAGCGTCTCCAGGGCTGCGGCCATAACGCCGGGACCCGAGACGCCTACGTTGATGACGGCGTCGGCCTCGCCACCGCCGTGGACGGCGCCCGCCATAAACGGGGAGTCCTCGACCATGTTGGCAAAGCAGACAAACTTGGAAGCGCCGACGGAATCCTGGTCGGCCGTGAGTTTAGCGGCATCGATGATGGTCTGGGCGGCCATCAGCACGGCGTCCATGTTGATGCCGGCGCGCAGGCTGGCGACGTTGACGCTGGAGCAGACGCGGCTCGTGGTGGCGAGCGCCTGCGGAATGGACTGTATAACGCGGCGATCGGCGTCGCCGATGCCCTTCTGGACGAGTGCGGAGAAGCCGCCCAGGTAATCGATGCCGAGCGTTTCGGCCGCGCGGTCGAGGGCATGCGCGATGGGGGTGAGGTCCTCATCCTTGCAACACGCGGCGATCTGCGCCACCGGGGTGACGGAAACGCGCTTGTTGACGATGGGGATACCGTACTCGCGCTCGAGGTTCTCGGCGGTCTCGACCAGATGCTCAGCCGTGTGCGTCACGTGGTCGTAGATCTTCGTGCACATGCGGTCGAGGTTCTCGTCACCGCAACCCATGAGCGAAACACCCATGGTGATGGTCCTGATGTCGAGGTTCTGCTCCTCAACCATGCCGCGGGTTTCCGCGATTTCTGCGGGCGTGATCGCCATCCTTGCGCTCCTATCTGCCAAAACGAGCATAGTCTTTTCTATTCTAACGTGCCGCACATGCCAAGTGGCGCATGCAGCACGTTTTGGTGCTCGGTTGTTTCCGTTGTGTTACTGCCCAAAGACCTCTTCGGCGATGCGCGCGCTTTCGGCGGCATCCTTGGCGTAGTAGTCCGCGCCGATCTGCTTGGCGTATTCGGGGGTGAGCACGGCGCCGCCTACGATGATCTTGACGCCCGGCACCTCGGCATGAAGCAGCTTGATGGTCTCCTCCATGGCGACGACCGTGGTGGTCATAAGCGCCGAGAGGCCGACGAGCTTAATGTCGCGCTCCTTGACGGTCTTGAGCACTTCCTGCGGATCGACGTCGCGGCCCAGATCAAAGACGGTATAGCCGTAGTTGTCGAGCAGCATCTTGACGATGTTCTTACCGATATCGTGGATGTCGCCCTTGACGGTGGCCACGCAGATCTTACCCTTGTCGGCAATCTCGCCGGCGGGCATCAGGCGCTTGATGGTGTCGAAGCCCACGCGCGCGGCCTCGGCCGAGGCCATGAGTTGCGGCAAGAAGAACTTGCCCTGGTCAAAGAGGACGCCCACCTCGTCGAGGGCGGGGATAAAGTGGTTGTTGATAAGGTCCATGGCGTCGTGGTCTGCCAGCAGATGCTCGGTCTCGGCAGCGATCTCGCCTTTGCGGCCCGAGACGACCATGCGACGGATCGGGTCGTCGTTGCCGCCGGCGCCGGCGGCAGGCGCGGCATCACTCGATGCGGGCTGAGCCGCTGCCGGGTTTGCGGCGATCTTATACGGATCGGTCCAGCCGGCGTAGCGCTCGATGTATCCGGTCGAGCCCTCGTCCTCAACGCTCAAGACGCGATAGCTGTAGACGGTGTCCATAAAGCGCTTGGAGCCCGGGTTCATGATGGGGGCGTCCAGGCCCGCGCCAAAGGCGGCGGCCAAAAAGACCGAGCCCAGCAGCGGGCGAGCGGGCAGGCCAAAGCTGATATTCGACACGCCAAGCGCGCATTTGACGCCCAGACGCTCCTTGCACAGGGACATGGCGCGCAGAATCTGCTCGGCCTGGCGCTGGTTGGTCGAGGCGGTCATGACCAGGCAGTCGATGAGGATGCGATCCGGGCCGATGCCGTAGCGGGCGGCCTCGGCCACGATGCGCTCGGCGATGGCAAAGCGGGCCTCGGCGGTATCGGGGATGCCGCCTTCGTCGAGCGTAAGGCCGACAACGTTGGTGCCGTAGTGGGCGACCAGCGGGAAGATTTCGTCCATGATCTGCTGCTTGCCGTTGACCGAGTTGATGATGGGCTTGCCGGCGTAGCGACGTACGGCGGCCTCGACGGCGGCGGGGTCGGTGGAGTCGATCTGCAGCGGCAGCAGCGTGGAGCCTTGGAGCTGCTCGGTGGCCTGTTGGATAATCTTGACCTCGTCGATCTCGGGCAGGCCCACGTTGACGTCCAGGATGTCGGCGCCCTGCTCCTGCTGGCTGATGCCCTGACTCACCACGTAGTCCAGATCGCCGTCGCGCAGGGCCTGCTGCAGGCGCTTTTTGCCGGTGGGGTTGATGCGCTCGCCGATGACGGCGATCTTGTGGCCGTCGCAGGGGAGGTCCACCACGGTCTGGGCGCTTGTGACCGACATGCTGGGCTTGCGGTGGCGCGGACTGGGCGTGTGGTTATCGATAAGCGTGCGCAGCGCTGCCATGTGCGCCGGCGTGGTGCCGCAGCAGCCGCCCACGACGCTTACGCCGTCCTCAATCATACCGGCGACGGCCACGGCGTACTCGGGCGCCTGGATATCAAAGACGGTGTTGCCGTCGTCGTCCACGTGGGGCAGTCCTGCGTTGGCCTGCACCATAACGGGCTTGTCCGTAACGGTGAGCATGCGAGCGGCGAGTCCTCGGAGCTCGGCCGGTCCCTGGCTGCAGTTGATGCCCAAAACGTCGGCGCCGATGGCATCGAGCGTGATGGCGGCAACCTCGGGACTCGTGCCCAGGAAGGTGCGACCGTCTTCCTCAAAGGTCATGGTGGCAAAGACGGGCAGGTCGGAGTTCTCGCGGCAGGCGAGGACGGCCGCCTTGATCTCGGCCAGGTCGGTCATAGTCTCGATAATAAAGAGATCCACGCCCGCGGCGACGCCGGCGCGCACTTCCTCGGCAAAGAGGTCATAGGCCTCGTCGAAGCTGAGGGTACCCAAGGGGCGAAGCAGCGCGCCGATGGGGCCGATATCGCCGGCGACGTAGTGGGCGCCGGCCGCGCGGGCGCAGGCGACAGCGGCGGCAAAGACATCTGCCACGGTGGCGGTACCGTCGAGCTTGTGGGCGTTGGCACCAAAGGTGTTGGCGGTGATCACGTCGCAGCCGGCCTCGACGTACTGTCGCTGAATGTCGGTAATGACCTGGGGCTCCTCAAAGTTGAGCAGCTCGGGCAGGGCGCCCGCCTTCATGCCAGCGGCCTGCAACATGGTGCCCATGCCGCCGTCAAACAGCAGGTGCCCGGTGCCCTTGATGGCGGCGCGCAGACGATCGTCCTTAATGCGAAGGTCGTCGATCGTGCGCGTCTTGTATGCAGCGCCATTACGGCGTGCGGCATCAACGGGTGCCGCCAGCGCGGCACCGTCCAGATCATGAGTGATAAGCGGAGTAAACATCGATGGCTCCTAATGGCTGGAATAGCAGGTGGTGTGGGCGGCGCGGAAGCGGCAGTGCTCACGCATGCGGCAGATATTGCAGGTGGGGCGGCTCTGGGCGTCGTGGACTTCGCCGTCAAACAGACCAATCACCGCGGTCACGCTCTTGGTGGGCATGAGCAGGCTGGTCGGCGTGACGGTAAGCCCGATGAGCCGCGTGGCGTTGAGCGCATTCACGATTGAGCGCTGGGCCGTAAGCGGGCAGTCGCCATAGCCGGGACTGAAGCGCCAGTTACCGGCGAGTCCGTGTGCGGCGGCCGCAGCCTTGACCTGCTGGTCCATCTGCTCGACGGCGGCTTCTACATAGGCAGAGCATGCGGCGTCGAGCACGGCTCCCTCCAGGGGCTGCTGGGCTCCCGTGGTGCGCAGACGACGCTCGGCGTCCATGCCGAGTGTGCATGCCATGAGCGCGGCAAAGCGGGCGTCTTTGAGATGTCGATAGATGTCGCGACCGCGCAGCTCAACGTTGGTGCCGACCAAGCGAATGCAAGGCTCTCCCTGCTCGTCCACGCCCATGGCATCGATGGCAAATGCGCGGCGCACGCCACGGGGCTCAATGTCCAGTTCCAGACGCTCAACGACAAGCTCAATACGCTGCGACAGCTCGGGCTCAATCTGCTGACCGCCGTAGCCCAGATAGCGCAGCATCTCGGCACGATCGACGCGGGGATGGTGGGCATCATCGATACGATAAAGCGCCGGCGACGCAAGGTCGGCCGGCACTTCGACAGCGGTTGTATCGATGTGCGGTTTTTCCATTACCCCAAGCGCTCCATAATGGTTGCGGCGATTGCAGGACGGTTCATAGTGTACAGGTGCAGACCGGCGGCACCGTGCTCCTTAAGGTCGCAAAGCTGACGGGCGGCATAATCTACACCGGCTGCCTGCAGGCTCTCGGGGTCGTTCTCGTACTTGGCGAGAATCTTGATGACGGGGGAGGGCAGCGACGCGCCGCACATAAAGACCATGCGGCTGATTTGCGACTTGCCCATAAACGGCATGATGCCCGCGGTAATGGGCACGGTGATGCCCGCCTTGTCGGCAAGCTCGCGAAAACGGTAGAAGCACTCGTTGTCAAAGAAGAGCTGCGTCACAAAGAAGCTCGCGCCGGCGTCCTGTTTTTGCTTGAGGTGCTTGACCGAGAGGTTGAGATCCTCGCAAGCAATGTGGCCCTCGGGGTAGGCCGCGGCGCCCACACAAAAGCCGGCGTCGACAAGCTCGGGGATGAGGTCACGGGCGTAGGCGTAGTCCGAGGCGGGCTTGTCATCCTCGGTCGCGCCAGTGGGCAGATCACCGCGCAGGGCCAGGATGTTTTCTACGCCGGCGGAGCGGTATTCGTCGATCTTGGCGACGATATCGGCGTGCGAGCGGCCCACGCAGGTAAGGTGCGCCACCGAGGGCGTATTGAATTCGCTCGTAATCATATGCGCGATGGGGGCGGTGGTGGCGCCGTTGCCCGAGCCGCCGGCAGAGCAGGTGACCGAGACAAAGCTCGGCGAAAGCTTGCACAGATTGCCTGCCACCTCGCGAGCCGTGTTGAGGGTAAGCTCGCCCTTGGGCGGGAACATCTCAAACGAAACGGGTGCGGTGCCCTGGGATGCTGCCTGCTTAAAAACCTCGTCGACGCGCATATCGTGCTCCTTTAGATGCGTAATAGTGTGATGTGTTGTAAGGATTCTACAGCACCACTGTGTCACGGTGGAGTTTCACTCGCTATTCGGGGATACCAATCAAAGATGCCTTGCTATCGACATTCCCTATAGCAGAGCGGTCAATCTAGGATGGGGCTATAAAGACTGGTATCTGATGCGAAATACCAGTTAATAGAGCCCCATCCCAAATTGACTACCCTTAAACCATGGGGAGAGGTCTGCAATTTATACAGTTGATTGGCTGTTGAGGGCGGCAACGCCGCCGCGATGCGGTAACCTCATTGATTGGTTTCGTGACAGCAACATAACGGTAATGTTGCGGAAACACGACGAGCCTAATCTATGACTCGTTCGTTAGTAATCAACACCGCTTCTCACGCGGTGCCGATACGAAGGGAGTTCCGTATGGCCGAACTTACTGACCGCTTCGGGACCATGGTGTTCTCTGAGGAAGTCATGAAGGACTACCTCCCCAAGGACATTTGGAAGCGCCTTGCTGCAACCCTCGAGGACGGTGAGCCGCTCGACCTGGATGTGGCCAACGCCGTTGCCCATGCCATGAAGGTCTGGGCCATCTCCAAGGGCGCGACACACTACGCGCACTGGTTCCAGCCGCTTTCGGGCATTACTTCCGAGAAGCACGACAGCTTCCTCGAGCCCAACCACGACGGCACCGCCATTACCAAGTTTACGGGCAAGAACCTCATCCAGGGCGAGCCCGATGCTTCCAGCTTCCCCAACGGCGGCCTGCGCGCCACCTTCGAGGCCCGTGGCTACACCGCTTGGGATCCCACCAGCCCCGCCTTTATCAAGGACGATGTCCTGTGCATCCCCACGGCTTTCTGCTCCTACACGGGCGAGGCCCTGGACAAGAAGACCCCGCTGCTGCGTTCCATGACTGCGCTCTCGCGTGAGTCCAAGCGCGTTTTGGCGCTGTTTGGCAAGACCCCCAAGAAGGTCGTTCCTTCCGTGGGCGATGAGCAGGAGTACTTCCTGATCAAGAAGGACGCTTACCGCAAGCGCAGGGACCTGGTCATCACCGGTCGCACCCTCTTTGGCGCTGCCCCCTGCAAGGGCCAGGAGCTCGAGGAGCACTACTTTGGCGCTATCCGCCCCACCGTCTCGGCCTATATGAAGGACCTGGACGATGAACTGTGGGCGCTTGGCATTCCTGCCAAGACCAAGCACAACGAGGTCGCTCCCTGCCAGCATGAGCTCGCCCCTGTCTACGGCGAGGTCAACGAGGCCATCGACCAGAATCTGGTCATGATGGAGAAGATGAAGCTCATCGCCTCCCGCCACGACTTGGTCTGCCTGCTGCACGAGAAGCCCTTCGAGGGCATCAACGGTTCGGGCAAGCACAACAACTGGTCGCTTGGCACCGAGTCCGAGAACCTGCTCGACCCGGGCGACACCCCGCTCGACAACCTGCAGTTCATCGTCTTCCTCACCGCGGTGATCGAGGCCGTCGATAACTATCAGGAGCTCCTGCGTGCCTCCGTTGCCTCGGCCGGCAACGATCATCGTCTGGGCGCCAACGAGGCTCCTCCGGCGATTATGTCCATCTTCCTGGGCGACCAGCTCACCGAGGTCGTCGAGAAGATCATCGATGGCAAGGCTTCCGTCCATGCCACGCGCGGCGTGCTCGACCTGGGCGCCGATACCCTGCCCAAGCTGATGCAGGACAACACCGATCGCAACCGCACCTCCCCGTTTGCCTTCACCGGCAACAAGTTCGAGTTCCGTGCCTGCGGCTCCGAGCAGAACGTCTCCGACTCCAACCTGGTGCTCGATGCTGCCGTGGCCAAGTCGCTCAAGTCTTTCGCCGACGCACTCGAGGGTACGCCCGAGGATAAGTTCCAGGACGCCGCGCTCGAGTACTGCAAGAAGGTGCTGACCGATCACCAGCGCATCCTGTTCTCCGGCGACGGTTACTCCGACGAGTGGCCCATCGAGGCCGAGAAGCGCGGCCTTGCCAACAACAAGACCACGGCCGACGCTCTTCCCGCCTTTGTTTCCGATAAGGCTATCGCGCTCTTTGAGGAGACGGGCGTTCTGACCCGCGCCGAGGCCCAGTGCCGCTACGACTGCAAGCTCGAGAAGTACAACAAGCTCATGAACATCGAGGCTACCACGATGGTTCGCGAGGCGCGTCGTACCTATCGCCCGGTCATTACCGCCTATGCCACCAAGGTCGCTAAGGGCCTTGAGACTATTCGTGCCGCCGGTGCTGAGGCCGCCATGCAGTGCGAGCAGAACACGCTCAACAAGCTCTGCAACGGTATCACCGCCATCAACGACTCCATCAAGGCGCTCGACGCCGTACATCAGAAGGCCGAGGCTCTCGATGGCCAGGAGCAGGCCAACGTGTACGCGCACGAGGTCGTTCCCGCTATGGATACGCTGCGTGCCGCCGTGGACGCCATGGAGGAGATCGTGGCCGCCGACTACTGGCCGGTTCCGACCTACGACGACATTCTGTTCTACGTGTAGAACGTAACCGACATATCGTCACGGTATTGAGCCGGGGTCCGCATCATGCGGGCCCCGGTTTTTGTTTGCGAAGGACGCTTTGGAGTCCGTTTTGCCGCCGATACGTCGGGATCCGCACCTGTCGGGTTCGAATCCCGGCATATCGGCAGTAAAAAGCCCGTCACCGCGAGGGCAACGGGCTTCTCAGATTCAGTGGTGCCCCCAGCGGGATTCGAACCCGCGATATCCACCTTGAAAGGGTGGCGTCCTTGGCCGCTAGACGATGGGGACAGCGGGAAAGAGTATAGCAGACTTTTTTGCCGGCGCGTATATCGATGACAAACTGGAAAACCACCACAAAGGTACCTGTCCCCTTTGTGGTGGTGGGGTGCTAGGGGAGGAGCTTCATGGCGGCGTCGTGGGCGGCGTGCTCGTAGGCGTCGTCGAGGGGTTTGAGCGGCAGCAGGGCTGTGGCCTGCGCATCGCCGCGGCGCTCGAGGGCGTGCGCGATCAGCCAGTCGGCGAGTTCGGGGTTTTTGGGCAGCGCCGGCCCGTGCAGGTACGTGCCGATCACGCCCTTGTAGACGAGGCCCTCAAAGCCATCGTCGCCGTTGTTGCCGGTGCCCGTGACGACGGACGTTCCGAGCGGCGTGGCCGCTGTATCGAGCAGGGTGCGGCCGCCGTGGTTCTCGAATCCCACAAAGGGCTCGGGTGCCAGATTGGTTTCGACGGCTACGTTGCCGATCAGGCGGTCGGAGCCGCGTACGGTTTCGGCGGCAATGACCCCCAGACCCTCGATGCGATCCTCGCCCATATAGTACGAACGGCCGAGCAGCTGATAGCCGCCACAGATGGCAAGCAGCGAGCCGCCATCCTCAACATAGGCCGCGACCTTGTCTTTTTGAGCGAGCAGTTCATGTGCAACCGCCAACTGGTCGCGATCGGAGCCACCGCCCATCATAACGATGTCGGCGTCGGTCAGGTCGAGCGTCTCGCCCATGTGGACTTCGTCCACACGCACGGGAATGCCGCGCCAGGCGCAGCGGCGTTCGAGCGCGATAACGTTGCCGCCGTCGGCGTAGAGGTTGAGCGCATCGGGATACAGGTAGACGATGCGCAACGGGCGCGAAAGCTCGACCGGCGCAATATCGGTGGGGACAGCGCTACCATCGGCGCGCGTTACGGCGTGGGAGACAATCGAGCTTGCATCGTCGTCTTTAAGCCCGTCGAGCTCCTTGACTAACGGCGGGAAGGCCGTGTAGTTGGCGACGGCGTAGAAGGTGTCATCGGCGGCCTCGTCTGCCACGGCGCCAATTGCCTGCGCGACGTCCGAGATAATCGCGGCATCGATGCCGGCGTACTTGAGGCGCACCTGCATGTCGTGTGCGCGCGTGCCGCCGGCAAAGGCGACAAGACCCGGCGTGTCGGCGATGCGCTCAAAGTCGACGTCGTAGATCCACGATACATCGTGGCCGTCGGCATCGTTGTCGTTGAGGAAGAAAGCGCAGAGTCTGCCGCCTGCCGTCTTGATGGACTGGATCTGGCGATCGAAGCCCACGGGATTCTTGGCCAGGTTGGCCTCGACGGTGCGGCCGGCGATATCCCAGCGCCCCATACGACCACCGGCGGGCACATAGGCATCGAGCGTAGGCTGTAGAAGCGCCGTGTCCACGCCCAACTCGTGCGCGGCAAAGAAGGCGGCGGCAACGTTATAGACCATGTACAGGCCGTTGTAGCGTGTGACAATGTGTCCGGCGCCCGCGTCGGGCGCAGATCCAAACACCAGGTCAAAGCCGTAACCGTCGCAGCCGAGCTCCACGCTCGTCACGCGACGGACAAGCGCAGGACGGGCCCAACCGCACGAGGGGCAATGGTAGGCGCCGAGCTGGCCGTATTGCACATAGTCATACTCCAGCGGCGCGTTGCACTGCGAGCAAAAGCGCGAGTCGCTAATGCGGTCAGACTCGGTGTTGGTGGCGCCGTCGATGCCAAAGGCAATACTCGCGTTGGGAACGCGCGCGGCGATCGCGGCACACAGCGGATCGTCGGCGTTATAGATAAGCGTCGTTGTCGGCGAGAGCTCCAACGCGTGGGCGATGACCTCCTGGGTGTGATCGATCTCGCCGTAGCGGTCTAGCTGGTCGCGGAACAGGTTGAGCAGCACAAAGTACGTCGGCTTGAGCTTGGGCAGAACGCGTACGGTGTAAAGCTCATCGCACTCAAAAACGCCCACGCGCTTGCCTCTGCTGGTGTGTTTAAGGCCGCCGCGGGCCTCGAGCAGGGCACCCACCACACCAGGCTCCATATTGTTGCCGGCACGGTTGCACACCACGGTAGCACCGCTGGCAGCAACGGCGTCGGCGATGAGGTTGGAGGTGGTGGTCTTACCGTTGGTGCCGGTGATCACCACGCTGCGATCGACCAGGCTCGCGAGGTCGCTTAGCAGCTCGGGGTCGATCTTCATGGCGATGCGGCCGGGGAGTACGCCACCCTGGCGCTTGAGGACGGAGCGCAGTCCCCAGCGAGCGATATCGCTCGAGGTGCAGGCAAGAGATGAGCGGAGGTTCATGAAACCGTTCCTAACGTAAACGACATGGTCGGGTCGAGTGCGTCACTAAAATCCATAGCGGCGCGCAAATTCCTGGGCAAGCTGCGACACGTCTTCGCAGGCATTGGCCCAGGGGGCAAAGTCGGGAGTGTCCGAGATAATGCCGTCCGCCTCCCAAACGGCCTGGTGCGAAAGATCCCAGGGATCGCGTGGCTCGGGCCGGCAGGGAAGGTACGGTGTCTGGTACATGGGATTCAGCAAGAAGAACGCGCCGCCCTCGCAACGGTTAGCGAACTCACGCAGCGCGCGCGTCGCCGGGCGCATCTTGTTCGTTTTGAACAGCAAGATCGTGCGGGCGAGCAGGTACCAAGGAGAGTTTTCGAGTGCGTCTGCCCCCATCTGCTCCTCGAGCTGGTGGGCCAGGGCAAAAAAGCCGTCCTGGTCTTCTAGGCGGGCGAGGGCGAGCAGCACGGTGCCGGCGGCCCGGGTAGGATAGCCTTCCGCCTTAAGAACGCGGCGAGCATAGTTGGCGGCGGCGCGGTAACGAGCGCTCGCCATGCACAGCTGCGAGATGGCCTCGAGTGTGTGAAGCCACCCGATAAGGGCCGGCTCGCTCACGGTAAGGTCCGCTGCGGTGACACCGTCGGCCAAAACATTATTGGCCCAGTAGTGCGGGGCCTCCATATCAAACCCGGGCACGCCCTGTTGCAAGTAGTCGGCCGTGCTCGTCTCGAGCTTCATCAGGTCGCCCAGGCAGGCGTCAACGGGCGTGTCGGCCAGGATGATGGCGAGCAGCTGCGCGTCGACGGCCAGTGCATCGACGCGGACGATCTTGAGCAGCTCATCGCGCATGTCGTCGAACAGACGATTGCGCGTCTGCTCGAACTCCTCGTCGCTGCCCATGTCCTCGATGCGATGGAGCTCGTCGAGCAGGTGACGATGGACACCGGCATAGGACAGCAGCGCTTGGGCATGCTCGGTCTGCGCATACTTGTGAGGGTTTGCGCTGATGTCGTTATGGACAAGCTCGCGTGCTGCATCGGTGAGTTCGGGGTGCGACGCCAGATAGGTGCGCTCCAAGTAGGCGGGGATGTAGACGCTCGGATCCATTAGAGGTCCCCTCCCTTAAATGGAAGCCCCTGCTCGGCTGCGCGCAGGATGCGCTCGTCGATCTGGGAACGCACGATGTCGTTGGTGGCGACCCAGGCGGCAAAGCTGGCGTTGTCGGGAGCGCCTAGGCCCTCTTGCAGCACCGGCGTCGCCTCGGACAGGGCAAGGACGAGCTCATCGGTGGAGCCCGGACCTACGTTGACGCGGGCATAGACGCCATCGGGAAACTCGGTTTGGAAGTAGAGCGCCTCGGCTGCGTGCGGGCACGAGCGCGCAAGGATGCGCAGGTAGTGTTCGGCGCCCTCGTAATCCAGCTCGCGCCAGGCAGCGCTCATCAGCGCGATGAGCGTCCACGGGTCCAGGTCGCGCTCTGCGTCCTTGGGACGGCGGCGCAGCGGTGTGTTGGCAAGATAGGGCACGGAGTGGGCGGAACGAAAACGCTTGAGCTCCTCGGCAGGGTATTCGAGCTTTGCCATGGCAAGCATCGCAGTATGGCGGACGCCGGCGGGGTCGTTGGGCGCAAAGTCCAGGCTGCGATTCGCGGCATCCAGCGACATACGGTAGCGGCCGCTAATGAGCGCGCGCGATGCCAAGGCGGCAAGCCAGCGCAGGTAGGGACGGCGGGTCAGGTCGCCTGCGGCCTCACGCTCGTAGGGGTCCTGCGCCGAGGCAATCTTGAGCGCCAGATCGTGCTCCACCTCGTCGCACTTGGACACCAGATACTGTACGTATTCCTCGTTAGATTCGGCGGTGAGCGCGCACAGCATGCGCTGGGCATCCCAGTTGGCCGGGTCGAGCGCGGCTGCCTCGCGGAGCATGTTCTCGGCTGTGGTCTCTTCTTGCTCTGCCTGGGTATCGTCAGGGATAAAGGGAATGCGGTAGTCGACAGCCTCGACCACCTTGGCAATGAGGTGCCCGGCGCGGTCGCGGTCGTGCACGATGAGCGGCGCGGGGTTACGGGTGAATTGTTCCATCAGACGCTCTACGGCGGCACCGTCGGTGAGCGGGATATTGTCGCGGCGCAAGGCCTCAAGAACGAGGCGATGGCAATCCTCTTGTATGGGATCGAATGCCATGGAGCCTCCTTTGCTGCGGTTAGGGTTCAAATATCTCTATATAACGCTCTAGTTTACCCGCATGTGGCGCGCCGGTGGCGCCACGCTCCGACATGCACCTTTGCACCACGAAGACGGATGTCGCACAAATGTCGGCACCCTGGACGACCGAGTGGTATCACGGTGCCGCAAACGGTCGATTTTTGGCGGCGAACGGGGCACATTTTGGAGGGGCACAGTTCTGCCCGGGATATGTGGTCAACCTTGATAAAACGTTTGCCCAGCTTGGGAGTATGAATGCCCCACAAGGGTCTTCAGGGATAGAAAAAACGTTTCATCATTGTTGGCTTTCGGTGAATAACTGACCAACCAGAACGGTAAAATAGTGTTTGTCTGAGCGTTGAGACGTTTAGACATCGCGCATTGTCATCGCCGGCAACGCGCAAAACGGTCCTAACGGAGCCAATCGGGTGCTCCGTTATATACACAAGTCTAAGAGGGGCTTGTTTAGGAGGCACAGTATGGGACGTTTTACCAATCCTCGCGATCTGTACTTTGGTGAGGGCGCTCGCCACGAGGTGAAGAACCTCAAGGGCAAGAAGGCCATCATCGTTTCTGGCGGCAGCTCTATGCGCCGCGGCGGGTTCTTGCAGGACGTTGAGGCCGACCTTAAGGAAGGCGGTTTCGAGGTCAAGCTGTTCGAGGGCGTCGAGTCCGATCCGTCCATCGAGACGGTCATGAAGGGCGCCGAGGCCATGCGCGAGTTCGAGCCCGACTGGATTATCGCCATCGGCGGCGGCTCGCCCATCGATGCCGCTAAGGCCATGTGGGTCTTCTACGAGTATCCCGAGGAGTCCTTCGACAACATCATCCAGCCGTTCAGCTTCCCTGAGCTGCGTCAGAAGGCTCATTTCTGCGCCATTTCCTCCACCTCCGGTACCGCTACCGAGGTCACTGCCTTCTCCGTCATCACCGACTACGCCAAGGGCATCAAGTACCCGCTGGCCGACTTCAACATCACCCCGGATGTCGCCATCGTCGACCCCGAGCTCACCTACACCATGCCTGCTAAGCTTTGCGCTCACACCGGCATGGACGCTCTGACCCACTGCATGGAGGCCTACGTTTCCACCTGCGCTTCTATGTTCACCGATGCCAACGCCCTGCACGGCATCCGCGAGATCGTCGAGTGGCTGCCCAAGTCCTATGCTGGCGACCATGAGGCCCGTCAGCACATGCACGAGGCTCAGTGCATCGCCGGTATCGCCTTCTCCTCGGGTCTGCTCGGCATCGTTCACTCCATGGCTCACAAGACCGGTGCAGCCTTTGAGAACGGCCACATCATTCACGGTGCTGCTAACGCCATGTACCTGGGCAAGGTCATCCAGTGGAACTCCAAGGATCCCCGTGCTGCCGAGCGTTACGCTTACGTGGCCAAGGAGATCCTGCACCTTCCCGGCGAGACCAACGAGGAGCTCATCGCTGCGCTCGTCCAGAAGATCCGCGACCTCAACGACCAGCTCAACATTCCGCAGTCCATCAAGGATTACGCGAATGGCGGCGTGAAGGTTGACGCCGAGAACCCGCAGATGGTTTCCGAGGAGGAGTTCCTCGCCAAGCTGCCCGAGATCGCCGCGAACGCCGAGACCGACGCCTGCACGCCGGAGAACCCGCGTGAGACCAAGGCTGCCGACTTCGAGAAGATCCTCAAGGCCTGCTACTACGACACCGACATCGATTTCTAATCGACTCTTGTTATCGTAACGAGGGGCTCCGCACGTATCTGTACGGAGCCCCTTTCTTTTTTAGAGAATGGGATAAAAATGGCTGCAATTTTCAATAGCCCCAGCAAGTACATCCAGGGCCCGGACGAGCTGGCCAAGCTCGGTTCTTATGTCGAGCCGCTCGGCGCTAAGGCCCTCGTCATCGTGACACCTTCGGGCAAGAAGCGCGTCGGCGCCAAGATCGAGGGCGGTTTTGCTGAGGCTAAGGCCGAGCTGCTGTTTGAGGACTTTAACGGCGAGTGCTCCAAGGGCGAGGTCGATCGCCTGGTTGCACTCGCTCGCGACAACGGTTGCGACATCATCGTGGGCGTCGGTGGCGGCAAGATCCTCGATACCGCGAAGGCCGTTGCCTACTACCTGGAGTCCCCGGTTATCATTTGCCCCACCATCGCTTCGACCGATGCACCGTGCTCGGCACTTTCGGTGCTCTATACCGACGATGGCCAGTTCGATAAGTACCTGTTCCTTAAGGCAAACCCCAACATTGTCCTGATGGATACGACGGTTATCGCGGCGAGCCCGGTGCGCCTGACGGTTTCCGGTATGGGCGATGCGCTCGCAACCTACTTTGAGGCCCAGGCGACGCACGATGCCGATGGCGGCACTTGCGCCGGCGGCAAGGGCGGAATGGCCGGCCTGGCGCTCGCCAAGCTCTGCTACGAGACGCTTATGGCCGATGGCGTCAAGGCCAAGGTCGCGCTGGAGAAGGGTGCGCTCACGCCTGCCGTCGAGCATATCATCGAGGCAAACACGCTGCTCTCCGGTATTGGCTTTGAGAGCTCGGGCCTTGCTGCTGCTCATGCCATCCACAATGGCCTGACGATGCTGCCCGAGTGCCACGGCATGTATCACGGCGAGAAGGTCGCCTTTGGTACCATCGTTCAGCTGGTACTCGAGGATGCTCCGACTGAGAAACTCGAGGAAGTCTTGGGCTTCTGCATTGAGCTGGGCCTGCCGGTCACGATGAAGGAACTTGGCGTTGCCGAGCTTACGCGCGAGCAGGCCATGATTGTTGCCGAGGCCGCCTGCGCGCCCAATGACACCATGTGCAACATGCCGTTTGAGGTGACGCCCGAGATGGTCGCAAACGCCATCCTGGGTGCCGACGCACTGGGCCACTACTATCTCATGGATGAGTAAATCAAGTTAAAGAAGGGGCAAAGCCGGAAGATGACTTTGCCCCTTTTTGCTATGGTGCAAAGGAGTCAGGTTTCTTTGCACCAATTGTTGTTGATGAAAGGGCGGATTCTCGTATGGCGCTTCCCATGGTATATGGCGGTCCCGGCCGGTATGTTCAGGGGCCGGGCGAACTTTCGCGTCAGGGCAGGTATTTGTCATGGTTGGGCTGCGCTGCCTATGTCTTGTTTGACCAGGGCACCGAGGATCGGCTGTGCAAACAGATCGTCGATGGATTTCTGGACGAAGACCTAAGCGAGCCGTTCTTTAAGATTTATGACGGTCCGTGTACGGAAGAGGCCGTTGTCGAAATGGCTAAGGAAGCCCAAGCTGAGTATTGCGACATGGTGGTGGGTATTGGCGGTGGCAAAATGCTCGATATCGCCAAGGCCGTTGCGTTTTATGCCGAGCTGCCATTGTGCGTATGCCCCACGGCGGCTTCGATGGACGGTCCGTGCAGCGCGATTTCGGTGCTGTATCACGAGGACGGGTCGTTCGACCGCTACCTGATGCTCGAGAAGAATCCGGACCTGGTCGTGGTCGATACCAACGTGGTCGCGGCGGCCCCACTGCGTATGACGGTCGCTGGTATGGGCGATGCGCTGGCAACGTACTTCGAGGCGCGTTCGTGCGCCGCGGCGCGAGGTACGAACGAGCACTGTGGCGCGCCGGGGCACATGGCCCTGGTTGCGGCTCGTGCCTGCTATGACACACTTATGGAGTGCGGTGTCGCTGCCAAGCGCGATCTCAAAAAGGGGCGTACATCGCCGGCGGTTGAGCGCCTGATCGAGTGCAATATTCTGCACTCGGGCGTCGGCTTTGAGAGCGGCGGCTTGGCGTTGGCGCATGCCATCGCCAACGGTCTGACGATTCTGCCCGAGTGCAAGGCCATGCACGGCGAGGCCGTGGCGTTTGGTCTGGTGGTTCAGCTGCGCCTGGAGCGCGCGCCCGAGCTCGATCAGGTACTCGAGTTTTGCCAGCGCGTCGGCCTGCCGACGACGCTCGAGGAGCTGGGCCTTGGCGAGATTTCCGATGCCGACCTGATGAGCGTTGCGGATGCGGCCTTTAGAAACGAACGCAATATGGCTAACGAACAGGCCAAGGTGACCAAACAAAAGCTCGTCAAGCTCATGCGCGAGGCATAGTTTGGCGCTTGATTGACCTTGTGCAATCGGGGCGGCGATAGGCCATAGGCTATTTGCCGCAAAGATGCGCCGCGTGTAATTTGCCCGAGGTGTGGGCCGATAGCGTATCATTATCTCTTGCTTGTTTGCACTGCTCAGGGAGGGGCCGCGCATGGCGCAGGAACACGATCTGTTTGATGACATTATCGAGATCAGCAAGGGTTTCGACTTTCTTAAAAACCCGCTTGGCGGCGTGACCGATGCGCTCGATCCGTCGGCGCCGCAGTGGAATCCTGCCGACTACAAGGAGCGTCCGCGCGGCAACACCATTCCGTGCCTGACCTGCAAAAACGAAAAGAGCGGCTGCACCGCGTGCATGGACGTGTGCCCGGTCAACGCTATCGAGGTCGAGGAAGACGCCATCGAGATTCTCGACTCCTGTCGCAAGTGCGGCCTGTGCGTCGCCGCCTGTCCGACCGAGGCGATCATCTCGCCGCGCCTGGCGCCCAAAAACGTTTACGACGACATTGTCTCTGCTGCTACGAGTCATGAGACCGCCTACGTTACCTGCACGCGTGCTCTTAAGCGCATGCCGCGCGAGAACGAGGTCGTCGTTGCCTGTGTGGGCGATATTACGGCCGAGACCTGGTTCTCGGTGCTGGCCGATTATCCCAATGTGAGCGTGTACCTGCCGCTGGGCGTGTGCGATAAGTGCCGTAACACCGGTGGCGAGGACATCTTGGGCGAGGCCATTGCTACCGCCGAGGAGTGGGCGGGCACGGGCATGGGTCTGGAGGTCGATCCCAAGAGCCTCAAGTGCCATAAGCGCCGCGAGTACGAGCGCAAGGAGTACATGGAAAAGATCGCCCGCACCACGGGCCTTACCGTGACAAAGCTCAATCCGGCAACGGCGGCACTGGCCTCGGTGACGCAGAAGTTGAAGGCCCACCGTCACCAGATCACGCAGCTTGAGCGTACGCTCAACACCATGTGCGGCACCACGACGACTAAGCGTCGCCGTACGCTTACGCATGGGCGCCAGCTGGTACTCTCGACGCTGCAAAACCACCCCGAGCTTGCCCAGAACATGCAGGTGAGCACGCCTGAGTGTGATTTTGACAAGTGCACGTCGTGTGGCGAGTGTGTCAATGTATGTCCCACGTTCGCTTGCGATCTGGTGGGAAGCGGCCGCTTTGCGTTGGAGTCCACGTATTGCTTGGGCTGCGGTGCCTGCGTCAAGGTTTGTCCCGAACATGCGCTCAAGCTGGTCGAACACGATGCGTCCAACCTGGTTGTCGTTGACCCCGAGGCCGAGGAAAAGGCCGCCCAGAAGGCTAAGGCCCACGAAGAAGCCCAGAAGGTCAAGGCCGAGGCAAAGGCCAAGCTCGACAAGATGCTCGACCAGGTGGAAAAGCTCGCGGACTAGTCAGCGACCTCTATCTCTGCTTCATTCGTGCCGCCGTGGCGTCCGGGTTCGCCCAGATGCTGCGGCGGCGCTATACTTATGCAGTTTGAAATGCTTGTACCAAAAGGAGCTGTCGTGTCCCTTTCCATCGGTATCGTGGGCCTGCCCAACGTGGGCAAGTCGACGCTGTTCACCGCGCTTACCAAAAAGACCGGCCTTGCCGCCAACTATCCGTTCGCCACGATCGACCCCAACGTGGGTATCGTCGATGTGCCCGATAGCCGTCTGCAAAAGCTCGCCGACATCGTCAACCCGGGTCGCATTGTGCCGGCGACGGTCGAGTTCGTCGACATCGCAGGTCTGGTGAAGGGCGCTAACGAGGGCGAGGGTCTGGGTAACCAGTTCCTGGCCAACATTCGCGAGACCGACGCAATCTGCGAGGTCGTGCGCTACTTTAAGGATCCCAACGTCATGCGCGAGGTGGGCCGCACGGGCGAGTTCGTCGATCCCGCCGGCGATGCCGACACCATCATGACCGAGCTCATCCTGGCCGACATGGGCACGCTCGAGAAACAGCTGCCCAAGCTCGAGAAGGAGGCCAAGCGCGACAAGGAGCTCATGCCCAAGTTCGAGGTGGCCAAGCGCCTGCTTGCCTGGCTCAACGAAGGCAAGCGCGCCGCGTCCATGGAGATGACCGACGAGGAGCGCGCCGCCGCCAAGGGCCTGTTTCTGCTCACCATGAAGCCCATCCTGTATGTGGCCAACGTAGACGAGGACATGCTCAACGAGGACCTGGCGCCCATCGATGGCGTCAAGCCGCTGCCGATCTGCGCCAAGATCGAGGCCGAGCTTTCCGAGCTCGATCCCGAGGATGCGGCCGACTACCTGGAGAGCTTGGGCCTGGAGCAGCCCGGTCTGGACGTGCTCGCACAGGCAGCCTACAAGCTGCTCGGCCTGCAGTCGTTCTTTACGGCCGGCGAGATGGAGGTCAAGGCCTGGACGGTGCGCCAGGGCGCGACCGCCCCGCAGGCCGCCGGCGTCATCCACACCGACTTTGAGCGCGGCTTTATTAAGGCCGAGGTCATTGGCTATGACGACTACATCGAGCTCGGCGGCGAGCAGGGCGCCAAGGCTGCCGGCAAGCTGCGTATTGAGGGCAAGGACTATGTCATGGCCGATGGCGACGTCGTGCACTTCCGCTTTAACGTGTAAGGACGACGCGCATGTTTAAATATGGCAAAAAAGCCGGCTACATGGGCGTCGCGCTGCTGGTGCTCGCGGTGCTTCCGCTGGTGGTCGCAGCGTGTGTTATCCCCAACATTGGTCCTGAGGTGGCAACGAAGTTTAACGCAGCCGGCGAGGTGACGCGCTGGGGCAAGAGCTACGAGCTGCTGGCACTGCCGGTGCTCAACCTGCTGCTGAGCGTGGCGACGTACTTTACGGCAGGACGCCAAGCTAAAAACAATGATGACTCCGCCGCCATGGCGCGCATCGTGTGCGAGCGCTACCTGCGCAACGGCTGCATCACGGGCGTGTTCCTCAATGTGATCAACGTTTACTTTATGTACTCGGCGATTACCGGAACGGGCTTTGGTTTTGGTTTCTAGCTTGTCCTTTTAGGCAACGAGCCTGCAAGCATATTCGATGGCTGCTGCGAGGCCGCCGCTCGATCGTGGTTTAAAGACCATGTCGGCGGCGGCCTCGTTTTCGTATCCGGCGCCGCGAAGGGCGAGTGCGATACCGGCTTCCAGGAGAAGGGGCAGGCCGCGTTGGCTGGTTGCGATTACGGCAGCCTGATTGAGCGAGCAGCTATGCGTTTGGCATTGGATGGCAAGTTCACCTTGCGCCGGGCAAGGGACCAGAACGGCGGCGACGCGACTTGATAGCAATGCAAATGCTGTGCGCTCATCGGGCGAAAGGCATTCGGCTTCAACGACGACGAGCTTGGGCGGTGCGCTGTTTGTGCGAAGCGTGGCTCGGTACATGCGGACCGAAGAACCCGACATAGAAAACTCCTGTGTATTCGGCAAAACGTAAACTATAGTTTACGTTTATGTTCGGCTCCATTTCAAACTCGGCTGCATGGACGAACGTGCGAAACAGATTCTTGGCAGGCGGGTCGAAGAGACGCGCAGAGACCTTGGCATCTCCAAGGTTGATTTTTGTGTGGCGACAGGAATCAGCCGACCCTACCTCGACCGAATCGAAGATGGGACGGCAAATTTCACGCTCAAGGTTCTATTTAAGATCGCGCCCGCACTCGGCATGACGGTATCAGAGCTTCTCGAGGGCATCGAATAGGGGATACCCGTCGACAACTGAATTACGCCATCGGGATGCGGTCGTGGTTGACTTGGCTGTAGAACAGGCGCTGGATCTCGGCGGCATCGCGTGACTGGCCGAGGGCCCACATGGTCTTGGCTACGAGCGTCTCGGTGGTCATGTCGTCGCCGCGCAGAATGCCCGGATGATCGGCGTAAGCACGGCCGACCTCATAAACGCCCAGATCGAGGCCCTCTTCGGGGACCTGCGTGGTCATAACGACGGTGCGGCCCGAATCGACCCAGCGGAAAATTGCCTCTTGGAACGACTCGCCCGACTCACCAAACTCGGGGATACCGCCAATGCCAAAGGTCTCAAGGATTACAGCGTCGTAGCTATCGGCAAGGGCGTCCAGAATGCCTGGGTTCACGCCGGGCGTGAGCTTGAGTACAAATACGCGCGGGTCGATGCTGTCGTAGAAACGCACCGGGTTTTCGCCCTGATGCGTGCCGTGAAGCCCGTTGCGCACGATGCGGTCATTGCGGATATAGGCGATGGGCGGATAGTTGACGCTAATGAACGCGTTAAAGCTCATGGTGCGCTGCTTGCGGGCACGCGTGCCGGCAATGGCTACGCCGCCAAACACGATCGAGACGTCGTGCGAGTGTTCGTCGAGCGCATAGAGCAGGCTCTGGTACAGGTTGAGCTTGGCGTCGGTAAAGGGATTGCCCATGGGCTTTTGCGAGCCGGTGAGTACGATGGGCTTAGGGCTGTCCTGAATCAAGTAGGAAAGCGCCGCCGCGGTGTAGCTCATGGTGTCGGTGCCGTGCAGAATCACGAAGCCGTCGTGGTCGGCATAACCCTCGACGATGACGTCGCGGATACGCATCCAGTCACTGGGGCGCATATTGGTGCTGTCGATGTTCATGGGCTGCACGACGTCGAGCTCGCAGAGGCCCGAGATCTCGGGGACGCTCTGGGCGAGCTCCTCACCGGTCAGGGCGGGGGAGAGGCCGTTGCCGTCCTCGGTCGATGCGATGGTGCCGCCCGTGGCGATGAGAAGGATGCGCTTCATGCTGGTATTCCTATCGTATTTGCCGCCACAGAGGCGGAGTCGTTCGGCAGTATTGTGGCACAGGGCGTCCAATGTTCAAACGTATTACATCATCTGTAACGTTTGGCAACGCTCCAATTGCTGTCAAATAGGGGCCCAGGTCGTGCGTTTGCCGTGCTCTGATGGCTATGACGGGCGCAGAACCGCTGGTTACGTGTACACTATGAAAGTTATTTTCGTTCATTCACGCGGGTGGGCACCGGCTCCCCGCCAACAAGAGGGGGAAACCATGGATCAAAAGGCTTCCGCAAAGGTCCTCGTACTCGACTTTGGTGCGCAGTACGGTCAGCTCATTGCCCGTCGCGTCCGCGACCTCAACGTGTATTCCGAGATCGTTCCCTGCGACATCTCGGCCGATGAGATTCGCGAGATGAACGCCTCTGCGCTCATCCTTTCTGGCGGCCCGGCCTCCGTGTATGCTGAGGACGCTCCATCCATCGATCCTGCCATCTTTGACCTGGGCCTTCCCGTCTTGGGCTTTTGCTACGGCCATCAGATCACGGCCGTGACGCTCGGCGGCAAGGTCGGCCACTCCGAGGTGGGCGAGTACGGCCGCGCCACCATCACGCGCACGGCCGGCGCCAAGCTCTTTAACTCCACGCCCATGGAGCAGACCGTGTGGATGAGCCACCGCGACGCCGTGTCCGAGGTGCCCGAGGGCTTTACCGTTACCGCCAGCACCGACGTGTGCCCGGTTGCCGCCATGGAGTGCGTCGAGCGCAAGATTTTCACCACGCAGTTCCACCCCGAGGTCAAGCACTCCGAGTACGGTCAGCAGCTGCTGAGCAACTTCCTGTTTGAGATCTGCGGCCTGGAGCCCAACTGGAGCATGGACAACCTGGTCGAGACCATGACGGCCGAGTTCCGCGAGAAGGTCGGCGACGACCGCGTGATTCTGGCCCTGTCCGGTGGCGTCGACTCCTCCGTCGTGGCTGCGCTGGGCGCTCGCGCCGTGGGCAAGCAGATGACCTGCGTGTTCATCAACCACGGTCTGCTGCGCAAGGGTGAGCCCGAGCAGGTGGAGGAGGTCTTCACCAAGCAGTTTGACGTCGACTTTATCCACGTCCACGCCGAGGACCGTTATGCCGAGCTTCTGGCCGGCGTGACCGAGCCCGAGGAGAAGCGCCGCATCATCGGCACGCAGTTCTGGAAAGAGTTCTTCGCCGTGGCGCAGCAGCTCGAGACCGATGGCAGGCCGGTCAAGTACCTGGCTCAGGGCACCATCTACCCCGACATCATCGAGTCCGGCGCTCGCAAGACGGGCGGTAAGACGGCCACCATCAAGAGCCATCACAACCTGATCCCGTTCCCCGAGGGCGTGCACTTCGACCTTATCGAGCCGCTCGACCACTTCTTTAAGGACGAGGTCCGTGCACTTGGTCTGGCGCTGGGCCTGCCGGGCCACATCGTGTTCCGTCAGCCCTTCCCGGGCCCGGGCCTGGCCATCCGCATCATCGGTGCGGTCGACAAGGAGAAGCTCGAGATCCTCAAGAATGCCGACGCCATCGTGCGCGAGGAGCTCGACGCCTATAACCAGCGTCTGTTTGAGCAGACCGGCGAGCGCAACTCCGAGCACAGCTGCTGGCAGTATTTTGCGGTCCTGCCCGACATCAAGTCCGTTGGCGTTATGGGCGACGAGCGCACCTATCAGCGCCCGATCATCTTGCGCGCCGTGGAGTCCAGCGACGCCATGACCGCCGACTGGGCCAAGCTGCCCTACGACGTCCTGGCCCGCATCTCGGGCCGCATCGTGGCCGAGGTTCCCGGTGCCAACCGCGTGTGCTACGACATCACGTCCAAGCCGCCGGCGACCATCGAGTGGGAGTAGTTAAAATATGTGCAATTTACGTGCATGAAAACCTAGATAGCACCCATGGCGCACTGCATCATGGGTGCTATCTTTGTATATGGGAGCGGGTCACGGCATATTCCAGTCGCCACGTGACGGATATCCGCCACACCATGACGGATTCCAGGAACATACCGCCTGCCGCGCGTGCAATCGCCGTATTGCGCACACACGAGGCAAGGAGGTCCGCATGGAGACAGTTAACGTCACCGTACGCATGGAGAGGCAGACGAGGGACGACGCTGCGAAGCTCTTCTCGAAGCTCGGCATCAGCACCACCCAGGCGATCAACATGTTCCTCAAGCAGGCCGTGAGGGAGCAGAGGACACCCTTCGAGGTCTGGATTCGCGGCAATTTTGAGACTGGATGCAAGTGGGACAAACTGAGGCAAACTGGAACGAACTGGAGATAGTTTCTAACTATTGAGTGGGATTAGAGTAAGTAACATGCGAAGAATCGATTCAGCACCTACACGCGACATCCTTGTTAAGCTGCTGCACAACGACGCCCTCGGGAGGAATGGAGATCTCGCCGAGTTTGCCGGGATACTCAAATCCATCGAAGGCGGGTTTTCCCTGTTCGTCGACGCTGATTGGGGAAGCGGGAAGACATTCTTCGTTAGACAGGTGGCCTGCATCCTTGAAGAGGTTAATCCTTTTCTTGAGTCTCACGGAGACCTCGACGGATTGCTTGACAACAATCGCGAGCTTGCACCCTATATGGAGCTGAACAGCTTCTTGCCCGTATACTACAACGCCTGGGAAAATGACCATTGGGATGATCCGCTGCCTTCGATTGCAGCATCTATAGCCCTCCAAGGCGATGCATGCGCCTCTTTTCGCAGTGACACCGAAGCTGGCGAAAAGATTGCCGGAACACTCGACGCCATATTGGGGGTCTTTGGACATGGCGGAGCCAGCTCTTTAAGAGACGCTTTTTCGGGCAGAGATTTAATCCAGGCTTATCGTGACAGAGAAACGCTAAGGTCCTCTGTTTCAAACCTGGTAGATGTAGCTCTCCCTGAAAAAGCCAACACATTGCTTCTCATTGTCGATGAGCTCGATCGTTGCCGTCCTTCTTTTGCAATGAAGGTGCTCGAGCAGTTGAAGAATCTGTTTACAGATGATCGAGTAGTCATCGTGTATTCGGTCAACGCCAATCAACTATCACATGTTGTTGAAGGCATGTATGGGCAAGGTTTTGACGGCCGACGTTATTTGTCGCGTTTCTACGATCTAACCATCCCTCTAAGAAAGGTCGATAGCTTTAAGCAGCTAGAAGCGAACGGCTTCATAAAAACCTCCAACCGCTTTGACGTAATTGCGTATGAGCTTGCAGAGGCATACGGAATGACGATGAGGGACGCCAACAGGTATCTGACTGAGCTTTTCAGAGTTCGCCCTTTAGTATTGGAAAGCCGCGATGGATTTGTAGACGACCGGGTTCGAGCGTTTGCCGATGCCGGCCTGGTCCCGACTATGCTCGCCTTGAAAGTATTTGACGCCGACGCGTTTGCCTCTGTGGTTCAGAAATTTGAAATTGAGCCTCTTTATCATGCATTCTCTAAGAGCGAAGCGGCGATGGAGTTTATGGATGCAACATGGGGGTCGTACATAAAGTTCGAGGAGGGAAAGACCCCTTCCGACGAAGACAAGGTAGGTGCAAGGCACGAGCTCCTCGAGACCTTGGTCTACATGATTTGGTGCAAAGACAGAAACAATTCTAAATACCAGCATTCCTATCAAGTTCTTATTGGAAGAAGCTGGGGATTTGACTCGCTCCCGCGTTTAGCAAAGATTATCTAGGAGTAACAGATGAAAGGCGAAGAACGATACCTTCTTAACTTGCTCGAAGGCACGAAAACTCGATTTGTTATCCCCGTCTATCAGCGCAACTACGACTGGAAGATCGAAAACTGCAAGCAATTGTTCGACGACCTCGAGGATGTCATTTCAGAAGGCGTGGAGAGTCATTTCTTTGGAAGCATCGTCTCCAAAGCAGATGGCCCCGACACACGCATCGTCATCGATGGCCAGCAAAGGATCACCACGTCTTACCTCCTTCTCCTTGCGCTTGTGAGCAAGCTCAGGGAAGGCGCCATCGCCTCCGAAGACGACAATCTGGCCGACATGATCAACGAGGAATACCTCATCGACAAATGGCATAAGTCCGAGCGAAAGCTGAAGCTGAAGCTCATCAAGGACGACCAGGCTGCCTTTGAGGCGCTTTACTCCGCTGACGCAGAGAAGTTCATCCAGGACTCCAACGTAACCCAGAATTACATCTATTTCTGCGGCCGTATCGACAAGACAAGGCTGACGGCCGATCAGCTGCGCGATGCCATCGAGCGCCTGATGATCATCGACATCAAGCTTGACAAGGAGGATGACGCCCAGCGAATCTTCGAGAGCCTCAACTCGACAGGCCTCGACCTGAACGAGGGCGACAAGATCCGCAACTTTATCCTCATGGGTCTGGATGCCCAAATGCAGGAAGAGTATTACGAGCAGTACTGGAACGAGATCGAGAAGAATACCGGCTACGACGTAAGCTCCTTTGCTCGTGATTGGCTTGCTGCCGTCCGCAGGAAGACCCCCGCAATCAAGAAGGTCTATTCCGTGTTCAAGGACTATGTAAAAGCGGAGGCATTCGATACGAAAGTCCTGCTTGAGGAACTTCTTAAGTACTCAAAGCATTACAAGGCGATTAACGACGCCGATTCTGGAAACCATCGGCTTGATGCGGTTTTGAGGCGACTTATTCTGCTGGACATGAGCGTCATGAACCCGTTCACGCTTAATCTATTCGAATACAGGCGCTGTGGAGGAATCAGCGACCAGCAGGTGATCGAGGCGCTCAAATCCGTCGAGACCTACCTTTTCAGGCGCTGGGTCTGCAAGGTTCCCACAAATGCGCTCAACAAGGTCTTCGAGACTCTGCACAGCGAGGTTTTGAGAGGCGTCAAAGACGGCGGTTCATATCCTGACGTGTTGAACAAAGTTCTCCTCTCCAAGGAGGGCAGCGGCCACTTCCCCGACGACGCCGAGTTCATTCAAGCGTTCGAAGAGAGGGACTTCTACAGGATCGCGAGCTACAAGTACTACCTCTTCGATCGTCTTGAAAACGGAGACAGCCTCGAAAGGGTCAACGTCGTCGACAACCTTCGCGATGAGTCTTTCAGCATTGAGCACATCATGCCCCAGACGCTTTCGACAAGCTGGCAGCAGGATTTGGGCGTTGAGTTCGCCGCAATTCACGCAAGGTGGCTGAACAGCATGGCGAATCTGACGCTTACCGCATACAACTCCAAATACAGCAACAGGCGCTTTGCCGAGAAGCGGGACATGGAGAACGGCTTCAAGCAGTCTGGCTTCAGGATCAACGGCTTCGTCTGCCAGCAGGAGGCCTGGGGCGAGGAGCAGCTGAAGGCTCGCAACGAGCTCATGAAGAGGAAGTTCCTTGAGCTTTGGCCATCCATCGAGTCCGACTTCGAGTGGGGCAACGACGCCTACGAGGAGCATGCCCTCGACGATGATTTCTCGTTCACCGGCAGGCAGATCGCCGCATACAGCTTCATGGGATCTCGCTTCACGGCGAAGACCTGGGTTGACATGATCTGCGGCGTGCTTTCCATGGTTTACGAGCTTGATCCAGTCGTCTTCCATAAGTTCGTCCCTGAGGGCTCGGACTTCCCGGGAAGGTATTTCTCATGGAAAGAAAGCGACTATTGCTTCAAAGTCGGTGAGGGAATCTACTTCAATCCCGGAAGCTCGACTTATGTGAAAATCGAAACGCTGAAGATCGTTTTTGAGGCAGCGGGCATTGACTGCTCAGAGCTTCTGATCGAGCTGTACAAGTCGAAGGTCGGGGATCCATCGTAGCTGCTGGGGCCTGTAGAGGCTTCTCTACCCTGCCTCCTCTGACATGCAATGTCCATGTGATCATTAGCTGCTATCGCAGTTTGCCGTGACCCACCTTGACCCGCTAAAACACCCTGCCCCGCCCCGAAATCCGTGACCCAGATTTGGCCCCATGGATTCACGGCGATTTTGAGACTGGGTGTAAATGGGACAAACTGGTGCGAACTGCGGCAAACTGGAACAAACCGGAGATAGTTTTTAACTATTGAGTTGGAATAGAACAGACGTTCGATATACTAATATAGTATCAGATAGCGGGCACGGTTTCAATTGAATCCGTGCCCGCTGCTGTATGTGTGTCCTTGCACGCCCAATATGTGCCGTAAAAGCCGTCTTCTTCAACGTCAAAGTGAATGGGCTTCATTTTTGCCTTTTAAAATCTAATTTTCACGATTTGCATTTTCATCCCGTTGTCACCGACCCTTGCGAGAAACCGGAAAAAGCCGCTGACAGAAGGGTCTCTCAAATCGTTGTAACCCAGCATATAGCCGCGACTTGTGACCTGTAGACGGCTGTTCCACGTGCCGATTTCCTTGGCGGCATCCGAAACCGCAAAATATGCCCCCACATCCTTGATTTTTGCAGTCTTAAGCCATGTTTTTGCGATCATCTTTACTGCCGTCCGATTGGCAGCATCAAAGACCAGCACACAGCCGGGGAAAGCGTCCGCCATCCCCCGCACCAGTTTCCGGACCTGCTGGGTCAGAAAGTAATAGAACACTCCGGAGGCGAAGAACACCGCCCCGCCGGAGGCATCGATTTTGCCAAACCATGCGGTGTCTTTCAGGTCGCAGGGGATATTTTGTTCTCGATCCCCGGCGGGCAGCAGCTGCTGCCGCAAGGCAATCACATCCGGGAAGTCCAGATTGTAGATCTTGCATCTACCGTTGTCGCAGGTTCTGCCGGTGTTGTCCAGCCCGCAGCCCAGATTGACCACCGCCGCATTGGGGTGGTCTTTCAGGTAATCCCGCACCTCGAAAGCAAGATCACCCTGCCGCATGGCCACCTCCAGCGCACCAAAGCGCTGCATCAGGCTGCGGGAGTTTTTCTCTGCCTCTGAAAAGTCGTAGTCGATCTGGCCGAGCAGACGAACCGCTGTTTCATCCCTGTAAAGGTTCGGATACAGCTCCGTACACAGCTTCCGGGAATACAGCGGGAGGATCAGCGTCTCCTGCACGGTGTT
>USQQ01000019.1 GCA_900556875.1 uncultured Collinsella sp. | reverse complement strand
GCGTCGTAGCCCTCGTCGGCGACCTTGTCGGCGAGCGCGGTCATCTTCTTGCCGGTCTCGTAGAGCGCCTTACCGTCCTCGAGATAGCCCTCCTGGTCGAAATGCATGATCTCGATCTTCTCGGTTTCCTTCATTTGTCTCTCCTTTCTGGGGTTGTCTCCACATCCCCCATGCCAACGGGCATCAAAACCCGCTTACATTCCGTAACACTCAGCCGCTTTGGCCTTAAGCGCATTGACTGACTCTTCGTAGCCCTCTGCCTTGACCTCCATTTGCTTGGAGACGGCATCGAGATACGGGTGCACGTCCCATGACTTCAGACGCTCGGCGATGATTGCCGCAATCGTCTGGAAGAACACAAGATTGGGAATCGCGCTGAGCAGCGGAGCCACCTGAGGCACCGCAACCTCGTGAGCCCTACCCCTGGGATGGGCCGTGAGCAGCACCGTTTTTGTCGTAACGTTCGATAGCGCATCGGCGATATTCGCAAGACGCTCCGACCCCTGCGGATCGTCGACAATAAACACCAGATAGCCCGGAACGATCTGCATCTCGGGACCGTGGACGAACTCCTCGCCTTCGTGATGCATGGCAGGAATCTTGATGGTCTCGCTCAGCTTGAGCGCTGCCTCCTCGGCAACACCGTAGTTGGGGCCGTTGCCGACAACCATGGCGGGCATGTGCTCAGAAAGCTCGAGCATGCGGTCTTGGACATATGCCTCGGCGGTCTTGTACATCGCGGCATTAGCCTGGATAGCCTCGCGCAGGTCGTCAAGACGCTGGGCAACGCCCTTGGCGTCAATCGTTCCGCGCGCCTGACCACAGTAAATACCAAAGAGCACCAGATACTCAACGAGAACCTCGACGCCCAGAGTCACAAAGTCCACCGACTCGACACCCACACCGTAGTCAAGAACGATGTCAGCGTGTTCCTTGATGGGTGCCTCGACGTTTGCCGTGAGCGCAACTGCAGCCATATCGTGCGCGCGTATGTAATCAAGCGCCGCAATCGTATTGGTCGAATAGCCGCTCTGCGAAACGGCGATGTTGAGCGCATGCTGCGGATAGGTGTGTTCAAAATCGACGAAGGCCTCGGGCGTCACAACGGACACCTGCATTTGCAGGGCATCTTGCAGGTAATCGCGGGCGCAATCGGCGGCATGGCGCGACGAACCCGAAGCAACGATGCGCAGCGCGTCAAAAGAACCGGACTGGAAAATATCAACGAGCTGCGCTACCAGCTCAGACGAACGCTCGAGGTTCTCCCCCATACGCACATGGGCAAGCTGAACGTAATCGAGCATCTTCATCGTCTCACCTCGTAACAAATCATTAGTATTTGATACCAATCACAGTTACAGGTTACGGCTTTTTGATACCTCTTTGTCGATTAATTTATCTCCATCGGCGAACGGTCGATTTTGAGCCATGTAAGGTTGTATATGCAGTCTGCTCAACGAATCAAAATTCCGTCAGATTTTCAGCCCGTTATGCAAAAAACCAGCTAGTACGTATAGGTATATCCACCCGCATCGCCGCGGTTAAACGACTTGACGTACTCGATTGCCTGGCCGCTCGCATCGAAGCTCACGCACTCAAGCGTCAAGGCAAGATCGCCCTGCTCCAGTCCAAGCAGGCCGGCATCTCGCGCGCCCAGTGCTTCGATATCGAGCTTTTCCTGTGCCATGACCGGCTTTCGGCCCAACATCTCATAGGTCTCGTACAAACTGAAGACCGACACGTCAATATCTTCGATTGTGGGAAACAGCAGGCACGGGATGAACGCCATCTCAATCGATACGGGATCGCCGTTGACGCAGTTCAAACGCCGAATCGAATACAGCAAATCGTCCTCGGCAATGCCAAACAGGTTGGCATAATATGGACCCGCATAACGCTTGGAACGCGTGAGGGTGCGGACGGACGGCTCGCCGCCCGAAGTACGAACCGATTCGCGAAAGCCTCTCGTTCGCTCGTAGGCAACGGGCACTTTCTGTGCCACAAACGCGCCCTTTCCGCGGACGCGTCGAATTTGCCCACGCCGAACCAGCTCATCGACAGCGCTTCGGATGGTCAAGCGCGTCGTATCAAATTCCTCGGCGAGGTCTTTTTCGGACGGAATCATGGAACCCGTGGGATATATACCGCGCTCGACACGCTCCTCGATACGGCGTCGAATGCGCATATAAACCGGGGTGGCATCTACTGTTTCAGCCATTGTTCACCTGCCACGCTCCTCATGCCGTTCTTTTCGCCGTTATCGGCAAAGCGGAACTTTGTGGGCAAAATCACCGATTTGCAATGCTCCACAAAACGCATGTCCTTATCAAATTCGATCGTGCTCTCATAAAACACCGGCGTTCCCTCTTCTTGCTGGAGCAACTCGGCCTCTTCGGCGTTCAAACGCGAGATGGAGATATGCTCACGTCCATGCTCAACGCGCACGCCACCTTCTTTGAGCAAGACATCGTAAAGGCTCTCACACTCAAAATCGTGATCGGGAAGCGCGGGGCACAGAGACAGGTTAACGTGAGCCGTCTCGATTGACGCCGGCTCTCCCTCAATAAGTCGAACGCGCTGCATGCGGAGCAAAGGAGCACCTACAGCCACCCCAAGCTTGTCGGCAAGCGTCTTATCCACCTCGATGGTCTCGGTGGAAACCAGACGAGAAGAGGGATGCAGGCCGGCAGTCCGCACAGCATCGGAAAAGTTATACGTTTCCTGGAAGATGTTCAGCGGCTTAGGAGGACACAAATACGTACCCGATCCGCGACGGCTCTCGAGCGTTCCACACGAGATGAGCCGCGTGATACCAGCGCGCAACGCCGTACGCGAAACGCCGATCTCTTCGCACAGCACGCGCTCGGCCGGCAGGCGATCGCCGCCGGCAAGCTGATGGTGCTGGATATACCAAAGAATTCCCTCGACAGCACGATCTTTGGGGGGAATTGCATAAGATTCGCCTGCCATTGCACAGACTCCTCATTCAGAAACGTATGCCGCCAAAATTAGGCCAGCCCTCCCATGGCATCAAATTCGGCCTTGATCCTCTCGGCGACATTCCGATACGACTTATATAGACTTGAATCGCGTTTGACTTCGTCGGTCATAACGGGAATCTCTAATTTGGAAACCTCGTCTTTTCCCGTCTGAACCGCCACAACAACGCCCATACCAAGACACATATTACGCTTGGCAGCGTTCATTTTTGCCGCCTTAGCGGGATTTGCCAGAATACGCTGGGCAAATTCCTGTTTAGAGACCGTTTCATCGGCCTCCGGATCGCCCGCCTCGGCCACTTCGCACTGCAACACGTCCGCATAGTCAAAAATCTTCGGCTCGCCGCCGCGCTGATGCACGGCCCACTTGCGGCGCGTGGCATCCTGATAGATAGCCGGCAAAAATGTAAACCGCGGCGGGTCCAAAATCGTATCCGTGATGGTAAACACATCGGGATCAAAGGCATCCTGCGGGTTTTTCTTCTTGAACAGCCCCATATCAGCCTCCCGTACTAGCATTAAACAACTCAAGCTGAATATAGCACCAATTTCAAGCCGCCACCTCACTCTATCGGTACGCGGCGTCTATGGCTCGCCCAGCGGAAGAGTTCACGGCGAGGGCCGGGGAGGCATACTCTGTTTTGAGAAGTGGGCTTCGCGAACTTCTCAAAACAGAGTATGCCTCCCCGGCCCCGGCAATGTAATCTTGGCTGACCCTAGTTGGATGCACGATCCACAAGGCAGCAACAGCCAAGTCCCCATTACATTAAAAAATATCAGCGCCGCAGATCGAAACGGTCGAGAGGGCCGCCTCCGGGCGGGTGCCTTCCTCTGAGAAGTTCGCGAAGCCCACTTCTCAGAGGAAGGCACCCGCCCGGAGGCGGCCCCAGCGCGAGACCGTCCCGGATGTTACTCGTTGTCGCCCGCGGTCATCTGCGTTGCGGAGAGTGCGGCGTCGGCTGCCGTTGCGGCAGCGGCGTCGGGCCAGACCCAGTCGGTAAAGGCCGGGTGATCGAAGCCCTCGTTGCACGCGAACTCAAAGGCCTCGGTGCGGAATGCCTCCCACTCGTCAATCTGCTCTGCAAACTTGTCGGCGTCGACCATGCGCAGCACGTCCGCGGCCAGTGCCCAGCGGTCCATGTTGTTCAGGCGCAGCATGTCGAACGGCGTTGTCGTGGAGCCTTTCTCCTCGTAACCGTGGACGCGAAAGGCGTCGTGGCCGGGGCGGTTCCAGATCAGGCGGCGAATCGTGCCGGCATAGGCGTGGAACGCGAAGAGGACGGGCTTCTCGCCGCAGCCGAACAGCTCAGCCCAGCGCTCGTCGCTGAGAGCCTGGTCGTTCTCGCAGACGTTCTGGATCTTGAGCAGATCGACCACGTTGACGAACCATACCTTGATGCCCAGCTCGCGCAGCATGTCGGTTGCAGCCAGAGCCTCAAGCGTCGGCACGTCGCCGCAGGTGGCGACCACGACATCGGCCTCGGCGAGCGAATCGGCGGTCGATGCCCACTCCCAGGTCGCAACGCCCTCGGCGAGCTCCGCCTTGGCCTCGTCGACCGTCTGGAAGGTCGGAGCAGGCTGCTTGCCGCAGAAGATGGCGTTGACGCAGTCGGTGGACTGGTAGACGCGCTCGGCAACGGCAAGGGCCATGTTGGCGTCGGCCGGATAGTAGGCATTCACGATGTGCGTGTCGTTGGCCTTGTTGAGCAGCAGGTCGATAAAGCCGGGGTCCTGATGCGAGAAGCCGTTGTGGTCCTGACGCCAGACGTGGCTCGACAGCAAAATGTTAAGGCCGCTGATGGGGGCACGCCACGGAATCTCGCGCTTGGTAGCCTCGAGCCACTTGCAGTGCTGGTTGACCATGGAGTCGACCACATGGACAAAGCTCTCGTAGGAGCTCCACACGCCGGAACGGCCAGTGAGCACGTAGGCCTCGAGGAAGCCCTCGCATTGGTGCTCGGACAGCTGCTCGACGACCTTACCGGAGCCTGCCAGCAGCTCGTCGTTGGCCTCGTCCTCGTAGAAGCCGGCGTCCCACTGCTTCTTGGTCACCTTGTAGGCAGCCTGCAGACGGTTGGACGCGGTCTCGTCGGGACCAAAGATGCGGAAGTCATCCATGTTCTTGGCCAGAACGTCGGCAGTGTACTCACCAAAGACGCGGGCGGCCTCGGTGGAGCCCCAGCCATGACCCTTAGTTGCGACGGGGACCTCGTGGGCATGAATATCGGGCAGCTCGAGCTCGCGACGCACCTTACCGCCGTTCGCGTTGGGGTTGGCGCCGATGCGCAACTCGCCGGTCGGCATAAAGGCCGTCACCTCGGGGCGCACCTGGCCCTCGGGCGTAAAGAGCTCCTCGGGCTTGTAGGAACGCAGCCACTCGCGCAGCACGCGGAAGTGCTCGTGGGTGTCCTTGGCACTCGCCAGCGGCACCTGATGCGCGCGCCAGGAGTCCTCGGTCTTCTTGCCGTCGATGTGCTTGGGGCAAGTCCAGCCCTTGGGCGTACGGAACACAATCATGGGGTAGGCCGGGCGGACCACGGTCTCGCCTGCGGCGGCCTGGGCCTGCGCGGTGACCTTGATGTCACAGATCTCGTCAAAGACCTGCTCAAACAGGGCAGCGAAACGCGCATGAATGCTTGCGTGGCTCTCGTCGTCAAAGCCGGCGACAAAGAAGTGCGGCTTATAGCCCATGCCCTCAAAGAACTTGGTGAGCTCCTCATCGGACACGCGGGCAAGGATGGTGGGGTTGGCGATCTTGTAGCCGTTGAGGTGCAGGATCGGCAGGACGATGCCGTCGGTTGCCGGGTTCACGAGCTTGTTGGACTGCCAAGAGGTCGCGAGCGGACCGGTCTCGGACTCGCCATCGCCCACCACGGCCACGGCCAGCAGGCTCGGGTTGTCCATGACGGCACCGTAAGCGTGGCTGAGCGTGTAGCCGAGCTCGCCGCCCTCGTGGATGGAACCGGGCGTCTCGGGCGCAAAGTGGCTCGGGATGCCGCCGGGATAAGAGAACTGGCGGAAGAACTTCTGCAGGCCTGCCTCGTCATTGGTGATGTCGGGGCGAATCTCGCGGTAGGTGCCGTCGAGCAGCGACTGAGCAGTACCGGCGGGGCCACCGTGACCAGGGCCCATCAAGAAGATAGCATTCTGGTTGTGGTCGGCGATCAGTCGATTGACGTGACCGAACAGGAAGTTGATGCCGGGCGTGGTGCCCCAGTGGCCAACCAGGCGGTGCTTAACGTCCGGACGACCGAAGTCGCGCACCTCACCGGTTTTCTCGTCGACAAAGTCGGGGCGCATTAGCGGGTTAGAGCGAAGGTAGACCTGACCGACGGACAGATAGTTCGATGCGCGCCAATACAGGTCGACGCCCTCGAGCTCGGAAGCCGGCACCTCGTGGCCCAGCTTTTGCCACGGCGTCCCCAGTGTTTTAGCCATTGTTTATGTCCCTTCGCTGTGCGGTCACCCTCCAATACGGCAACCTTTCGTTGGGACCAGTATATTTGCTAAAACGTTTTATCATGGTGAAAAAACGTTTTATCACCCTTATCAATCCCATCGATTAGCAAAACGCGACATTCACCTGCGGCGTTGATTGTCACAGGTGCTCCACATTCGGTCTCTGCAAATTGGTAAACGTGTTTAGTTGTGTTTAGTAAGCTCGAGCACGCTGTCCTTAACGATAAGCTCCGGCTCCAGAACGACCTCTTCGGCACGCCTGCCGCCCCTACCGGCAAGACGCTTGGACATGCAGCCAAAAGCATGCTCCGCAAGGACACCAGGGTCCTGCTCAATCGCGGTCAGCGCCGGCTCAAAGAGAACGTCGGCCGCCGAGTTGTCATAGCTCACCACCGAGATATCGCCCGGGATGCTCTTCCCCATCTCGTGTAAGCGCTTGAGCAAACCGAGGGCAATGTTATCTGAGCTTGCGAACACGGCAGTGGCGTCAGTTGCGAGCACTGCCTCCGAGGCCTCGTATGCGCTCGGAATGTAGTACTCGCTCTCAAACTCCAAACGCGCGTCGATCGGCAGGCCAACCTCGCGCAGCGCGCGCTCATAGCCGGCAAGTCGCTTGCGACCCGTATTGGAACGGCGGGCATTAACCAGGCAGGCAATACGGCGGTGGCCTTGCTCGATCAGATAGCGGGTGGCCATATAGCCGCCCATCTCGTGGTCGAACATCACCTTGTCGCACTCGAGCCCCTCAATGGCACGGTCGACCATTACGGCCGGGATGGGCAGGTGGCTGACTTCTTCGCGCAGGGCGCGATCATCGGAGAACTCGTCACCCACCACCAGGAAGACGCCATCAACGCCGCGCGTCACCAGCTGGCGCAGCAGCTCCAGATCGTCATCGGCGCTTCCGCCCGAGCTGGTAATGAAGAGCGCATAGCCGTCCTCGCGGCAGCGCTTTTCCAGGCTACCGGCGAGCGAGGCAAAAAAGCGGCTCTCGATGTTAGGGACGATAAGGCCCAGCGTGCGCGACTCGCGCATGACCAGGCTGCGCGCAATCTGGTTGGGAACATAGTGGTTGCGCGCCGCGACCTCTTTGATGAGCTTGCGGTTTTCTTCCGAGATGCGACAGGGCCGATTATTGAGAACAAGCGAGACCGACGAGGGGGAAAGCCCCACCTCCTGGGCGATCTGCTTGAGGGTGATTTTGTTGGCCATCTCGCTCCTTCCGGGTTTACGCGCAATCTCTTGAAAGTATAGCGACTACCCCTCTACCTCGGTGATAAACACTTTACCAATCCGGTGGACGACTGTTTTATCGCCGCCAGCGCACCAAATCCGTCCGGGTGGGGTATATTGCAATCGATTGATGACAACGACCACCAAAAGGCAGATATTCGTATGCACGAGAACGATTTTTTTAACGAGGACCTGCTGTGCGCGCTCGCTGGCGTTGCCGGCGAGGACAACGTGCTGATGAGCGAGCCCATGCGCGAGCACACCACGTTTAAGATCGGCGGTCCGGCCGACGTCTTTGTCACGCCCGATACTGAGCAAGGCCTCGTCGCCACGCTCGATACCTGCTATCGCTGCAATCTACCACTCACCATCGTGGGCAACGGCTCCGACTTGCTCGTCGGTGACAAGGGCATCCGCGGCGTCGTCGTAGCGCTGGGCAAGGGCCTCTCCGACATTACGGTCGACGGCACGCACGTCACAGCGGCAGCCGGCGCCTTGCTTTCCGATGTCGCCGCGGCGGCAGCCGAAGCCTGTCTCACCGGCATGGAGCCCATCTCGGGCATCCCCGGATCGGTCGGCGGCGCCTGCTACATGAACGCCGGTGCCTACGGTGCCTGCATGGCCGATGTGCTGGAATCTGTACGCGTCTACAAGCCCGCTCGCATGCTCGACGACGGAACCCGCGGCAGCGGCAATATCATCGAGTTCGATGTCGACGAGCTCAACCTGGGTTATCGCAAGAGCCGCATCGCCGACGACGGCTTTATCGTGCTTTCGGCCACTTTCAATCTCGCCCCGGGCAACGCCGCGATGATCAAGGCCGACATGGACGACTACCGCCAACGCCGCGAGGACAAGCAGCCGCTCGACATGCCGAGCGCCGGCTCCACCTTCAAGCGCCCCGAGGGCCACTTTGCCGGCAAGCTCATCATGGACGCAGGCCTGCGCGGTCACGCCGTCGGCGGCGCCCAGGTGAGCGAGAAGCACTGCGGCTTCATCGTCAACGCCGACCACGCCACCGCAGCCGACGTCGACGAACTCATCCGCCACATCCAAGCAACCGTCAAAGACCAATTCGACGTAGACCTAGAACCCGAAGTCCACCGAGTCGGCGAATTCCTCTAAAAAAGAAGGCCCCGAAAGGGGCCTTCACCATATTTATTCAGATAACCCAGTCCGGTGTGTGACGCATTGGATCCGAGAGGTCCATGGCTGCCCGGAAGGCATTAGGTTGATCGCGAGTTCCGCACGAGCCGGAGAGCACTTAATGTGCTCTCCGTGCGAGCAGGACTGTCCGAGCAGGCAACCTAATGCCTTCCGGGCAGCCATGGACCAACCAGCTTCAAGCCGCAGCTACGACAGCGCAATGCCGCCGAGCCAGCCCCAACGCACGCCAGAGCCAGTACCATAAAAGCTAATGAACGAATCGAGCGACTTCGATGTAATGGCACCCTCGTTGCTCATAACGATGCCGCCGCCAACGTAGATACCCACATGACCGTAGATAAGGCCCGGAGCACCCGTGCCGCTGTGCGAGGAATCGGCCACGATCATGCCCACCTGCAGCGCCGAGCGGTCGGAGCTATAGCACCAGGCGTTGAACATGTCACACGCGTTGCCGCCAAAATAGCCCACGCCGGCATTGCGGAAGACGTTGGTAACCCAGGCAGCACACCAGCCCTGGCCGGGAGAAGGCGTCGAGTAGCATGCATTGACGACGGCCTGCTGCTTGCCCGAACCGCCCGTCTGTTGCGGGGTGCCGCCGGCATACGATCCACCGCCCGAGCTCGAACCACCCGAGTAGGAATTGTTCTTGTTCGCGGCGGCCGCGGCAGCGGCGGCCTTCCTAGCGGCCTCCTCAGCCTGGGCGGCAGCGAGGATCTCGGAATCGCGCTGAGCCATGAGTTCCTTGACGTCGTCGGAAAGACCGTTCAGCACGGTCTGGACTTCTTGCTGCTTGGCCTGCATATCCTGCATCTGAGCCGTCTGCTGGTCCTTGAGTTTCTCCAGGTCGGCCTTTTGTGATTCGAGCTCGGTCTTCTGTGCGTCGAGCTCAGCCTGAATCGTCTGGATATCCTCGATGGCATCGCGGTCGCTCTTGTTGATCTTCTCAACGTAATGCGCGTTGGCGACGAGTTCCTCAAACGAGCCAGAGGCCAGCAGCAGCGACAGGATGTTCGTGCCGCCGGACTTGTAGCTGGCGGCCACGCGATCGGAAAGGTCGTTGCGCTTCTTCTTGAGCTCGGCCTTCTTTTCATCGATCTGGGCCTGCGTGTCGTCAATCTTGCCCTGGACATTCTCGATGTCGTTGAGGGTCTGGGCATTCTTGTTGGCCAGCGCCGCATACTCATTTGCGATGCTGTCGAGCTGGGCCTGAACCTCGTCGAGCTGGGCCTGGGCGGCATTCAATTTATCGGTGGTTTCTTTGGAAGCCTCCGCCGCATGGGCGCGAGTGGGCAGGCCAAAAAGAACTGCCGCAGAAGCGGCGCCGAACAGGGCCTTAAGGGCAGTGCGGCGCGAGAGCTCCTGGGAAAGGATGGAATCGCTGTTTGGTGACATATGTACTCCGTTACATGCTTATTTATATGTCGCTCAACTCATACATATTAGCGTACATATGGCGCGTCCCAACGATTTCCACGAACGGCAGGAAACTACAAGGTCGGCAGCTCGTAAGCAATTGTCAAATTTGAGGTAACAATTGAGCAAGCTCTTATATGAGTACGTTAACATAATCCTCTGCTTTTCCTACAGTGCACCATTTGGGCGTCCCCGCCTGCGCTATACTCCCCTCTAGAAGTGTTCCTGATTCGATAGGAGACTACATGTCCAAAGCACTCGACCCCAAAGACACCTGCGTCCTCGTTACCGGTGGCGCCGGCTTTATCGGCTCGCACACCGTCGTTCAGCTGCTCGAGGGTGGCTACCAGGTCGTCATCGTCGATGATCTCTCCAACTCCAGCGCCGTCGCCGTCGACCGCGTCAAGACCATCGTGGGCGACGAGGCCGCCAAGAACCTCACCTTCTACGAGGCCAACGTGCTCGACCGCGATGCGATGAACAAGATCTTCGATACCCATCAGATCGACCGTGTCATCCACTTTGCCGGCTTTAAGGCCGTCGGCGAGTCGGTGAGCAAGCCCGTCGAGTACTACCACAACAACATCGAGAACACCCTGGTGCTCATCGACGTCATGCGCAACCATGGCTGCAAGTCCATCATCTTCTCGAGCTCCTCGACCGTCTACGGCGACCCGGACAACCCGCCCGTCACCGAGGAAGACCCCAAGAAGCCCGCAACCAACCCCTATGGCTGGACCAAGTGGATGATCGAGCAGATCCTTATGGACGTCCACACCGCCGACCCCGAGTGGGACGTCGTGCTGCTCCGTTACTTCAACCCCATCGGCGCTCATCCGTCGGGCCTGATCGGCGAGGACCCCAAGGGCATCCCCAACAACCTGGTGCCCTATGTCGCCCAGGTCGCCGTGGGCAAGCTCGAGGCCGTTCAGGTCTTTGGCAACGACTACCCCACCCCCGACGGCACCGGCGTGCGCGACTACATCCACGTGTGCGATCTGGCCTCTGGTCACGTTGCCGCCCTTAACTGGATGAACGGCAAGACCGGCGTCGAGATCTTTAACCTGGGCACCGGCACCGGCACCTCGGTACTCGAGGTCGTCGCCGCCTTCTCCAAGGCTTGTGGCAAGGAGCTGCCCTACGTGATCCGCGAGCGCCGCGCCGGCGACATCGCCGCCAACTGGTGCGATGCCTCCAAGGCCGAGCGCATGATGGGCTGGAAGGCCCAGTACGACATCGCAGACATGTGCCGCGATAGCTGGAACTGGCAGAGCCACAACCCCAACGGCTTCGCCGACGCCGAGTAGCAAAAACCTACATACCGCTCTTGCCCCGATCTCACGTTGTGAGGTCGGGGCTTTTTCATGGCATGTAACCATTCGCCGAAAATCGACCAACTTTTTTATCTTGCCTGTACATGTTTAAACAACATGTTTTACAATAGGCGTATCGAATCAGAACATCGGAGGCGGACTGCACACCCATCGACAGGCCGACCCCACAACAAGAAGGTTGGTGAGCGCATTCATGGAGCGTGCAAGCGGCGTCCTCATGCCCGTCTCATCTCTGCCCGGACCATACGGAATCGGCGGCTTTGGCTGGAATGCCTACGACTTCGTCGATTTTCTCGCCTCATGCAAACAACATTACTGGCAGATTCTGCCCCTTACGACGACCAGCTATGGCGATTCGCCCTATCAGTCGTTCTCGGCCCGCGCAGGCAACCCCAACTTTATCGACTTTGCCGAGCTTATCGAGGCAGGGTATCTGGAGCAGCGCGATATCGATGGCGTGTATCTGGGATCCGACCCCAGCAATGTCGACTACGGTGCCATCTTTGGTGGCCGCCGTCAGATTCTCGACCGCGCCGCCGAGCGCTTTGCTGCCGACAAGCCGGCCGATTTCGATGACTTTATCCAGGCCAACGAGGACTGGCTCATCCCCTACTGTGAGTTCATGACCGTCAAAGAGGAGTGCGGTCTCAAGGCGTTTTGGGAGTGGCCCGCGGAGCTCCGCACCCGCGGCGAGGCTTCCGCCAAGGTCTGCACCGACCATCCGGCGCGTATGCTCTACCACCAGATGACGCAGTACTTCTTCGATCGCCAGTGGAGCCGCCTCAAGGCCTATGCCAACGAGCGCGACATTCTCATCATCGGCGACCTGCCCATCTATGTCTCGCGTGACTCCGTCGAGATGTGGGCGACACCTGAGCTCTTTAAGATCGACGCCGCCGGCAATCCCGTGAGCGTCGCCGGCACGCCGCCCGACCAGTTCTCGGCCACCGGCCAGTACTGGGGCAACCCCATCTACGACTGGGACGCCATGGAGGCCGACGGCTTCTCCTGGTGGGAGGGCCGCATTCGCGCCGCCCTCGACATGTACGACGTCATCCGCCTGGATCACTTCCGCGGCTTCGAGGCCTATTGGGAGGTGCCGTTCTCCTCGCCTGATTCGTCCTACGGTTCGTGGACGCAGGGTCCCGGCCTCAAGCTCTTCAAGACGCTCGAGGAAAAGCTCGGCACGCTGCCCATCATCGCCGAGGACCTGGGCTTCCTCACCCCCGACGTCATCGATATGCGCGACAACTCGGGCTTCCCCGGCATGAAGATCCTGCAGTTTGCCTTTGAGGGCACCAACTCGTACTACCTGCCGCACAACTACATTGCCAACACCGTCGCCTACGTGGGCACCCACGACAACGAGACGGCACGCGGCTGGTTTGAGGGAACGGCTACTCCGCGTCAGCGCGAGCAGACAGCCCTGTACACCCATCAGCAGGCCGGCGAACCCATCGCCGACGCGCTCAACCGAACCATCGCAGCCAGCGTGAGCGACACGTGCATCTACACCATGCAGGACCTGCTCAACTTGGGCAACGAGGCGCGCATCAACACCCCTGCCACGCTGGGCGGCAACTGGACCTGGCGCATGCTCGACGGCGCCATCACCCGCGAGCTCGAGCACAAACTCACCGACTGGACCGAGACCTACTTCCGCATCCCGTCGGAAGCCAAAATCGAGCTTCCTCAATAGGAGCTACCGCGCCCGACCCCTCCCCACCGTGCGGACGCGCTTGCTTACCCGCGCGAGGCCACCCCAATCCCCTCGCGCGGGATTCTTATGAATTGCAGACATGTAATCAACCCATTACAGGAGGAAACATGCCCCAAATAAACCTCATGGAACTCGCCGAGCAGTCTTTTGGCACCTCGCTCGAGCAGCTCGACGACCGTCGCATTTACAAGCTGCTGGTCAAACTCGTGCAGGAGCGCTCCGCCGCCTGCCCGCTCAACAACGGCAAGAAAAAGCTCTATTACATTTCCGCCGAATTTTTGATCGGCAAGCTGCTCATCAACAACATGATCGACCTCGGCATCTACGACGAGGTTAAGGACCAGCTCACCGCCGCAGGCCACGACCTCAATAAGATTGAGGAGTTCGAGGTCGAGCCTTCGCTCGGCAACGGCGGCCTGGGCCGCCTGGCCGCGTGCTTCCTGGATTCCATCGCCACGCTGGGCTTGACCGGCGATGGCGTGGGCCTCAACTATCACTACGGCCTGTTCCGTCAGCGCTTTGTCGACAACCAGCAGAAGGCCGTCCCCGACGAGTGGCTCGGTGAGCAGGACATCCTAGTCGACGACGACCGCTCCTACACCGTCGAGTTCGGCGATTTTGCCGTTACCTCCAAGCTCGTCAACATCGACGTGCCCGGTTACGGCCAGCCCACCAAAAACCGTCTGCGCCTGTTCGACCTGGCGAGCGTCGACGACGGCCTGGTCCCCGGCAGCTCCATCGACTTCGACAAGACAGAGATCGCCAAGAACCTCACCTTGTTCCTCTACCCCGACGATTCCGACGAGCAGGGCCGCCTGCTTCGCATCTACCAGGAATACTTCATGGTGAGCAACGCCGCCCAGCTCCTGATCGACGAGGCCATCGAGCGCGGCAGCAACCTGCACGATCTGGCCGACTACGCCGTGGTCCAAATTAACGACACGCACCCCACCATGGTCATCCCCGAGCTCATTCGCTTGCTCACCACCGAGCATGGCATCGAGTTTGACGAGGCCGTGACCATCGTACGCTCCATGGTCGCCTACACTAACCACACGATTCTTGCCGAGGCGCTCGAGAAGTGGCCGCTCGTCAGCCTGCAGAAGGTCTCCCCTGCCATCGCCGACATTATCGTCAAGCTCGATGAGATCGCGAAAGCCGAGCACGATGACCCGCGCGTCGCCATCATTGACGAGCACGACACCGTCCACATGGCCCACATGGACATCCACTTTGGCTTCTCCATCAACGGTGTAGCCGCCCTCCACACCAAGATTCTGGAGGACACCGAGCTTCATCCGTTCTACGAGATCTATCCCGAGAAGTTCTCCAACAAGACCAACGGCATCACCTTCCGCCGCTGGATCCATGGGGCCAACCCCGCGCTCGCCAGCCTGCTCGACGATGTGATCGGCAGCGATTGGCGCAGCACCGGCGATCTGAGCAAACTCGCCAAGTTCGCCGACGACAAGAATGTTCTTGAGCGCCTGGCCGCCACCAAGACCGAGGCCAAGGCCATCATGCGCCAGTTCATGGCGCTCGAGCAAGGCGTGACCATTCCCTCCAACGCCATCATCGATGTTCAGGTCAAGCGTATCCACGAGTACAAGCGCCAGCAGATGCTCGCGCTCTACATAATCTGGAAGTATCTCGACATCAAGAACGGCAATAAGCCTAAGCACCCCGTCACCATCATCTTTGGCGGCAAGGCGGCCCCTGCCTACACTATCGCGCAGGACATCATCCATCTGATCCTGACGCTGTCGCAGTGGATTGCAAACGACCCCGACGTGGCTCCCTACCTGCAGGTTGTCATGATCGAGAACTACAACGTCACCGCCGCCGAGCGCGTGATCCCCGCCGCCGACATCTCCGAGCAGATCAGCCTGGCCTCCAAGGAGGCGAGCGGCACCTCCAACATGAAGTTCATGCTCAACGGCGCCCTAACCCTGTGCACGCTCGACGGCGCCAACGTGGAGATTGCCGAGCTCGTGGGCGACGAGAACATCTATACCTTTGGTGCCTCGTCCAAACAGGTCGAGCAGCTCTACGCCGACGGCAGCTATAACGCCAGCGCACTCTACCGCAAGCCCGGTATCAAGCTGCTGGTGGACTTTATCACCAACCCCGCCTTTATGGCGACCGGCAACGCCGAGCGCCTGCAGCGCCTGCACGACGACATTAAGGGCAAGGACTGGTTTATGGCCCTGCTCGACATTGAGGAGTACATCCAGACCAAGGAGCGCGTACTGGCCGACTACGAGGACCAGGACGCCTGGATGCGCAAGGCGCTCATCAATATCGCCAACGCTGGCACCTTCTCGTCCGACCGCACCATCTCCCAGTACAACGACGAGATCTGGCACCTGAACTAATTTCGCTTCCCTTACCCATCCTCTTGAAAACGGAGCCACGGCAACGCGGCTCCGTTTTTTGTGCCCGCACGTTACCCTGTGATCCGACTCGGCCAAACAATCTCGATCCATAACAACTACTCAACCAAAACGGTCCCAGCTGTTACAGATTGAGACATACCGGCCCCTCCCCTTGGGTTTATCTCAATCTGTAACATCTAGCAGGTGAAATTCGCCTTTGGTGTTACAGATTTAGATGAAATGGTTAGCTCAGCGGAACTGTCTCGATCTGTAACATCTAACGTCCGAAATCGGCCCTATCCGTTACAGATCGAGACAAACGACCGGTCAGACAGTCCCAACACAAAGAAAGGCTCCCCTCTCGCCCAGTGGACGGGAGGGGAGCCTTATATGTGACCGCGGCAAAAGGATGGCAATACCGCAGTCGCCCAAAGGAAGGGCCTGGTTGCACCGGGCCTAGATAAGGTTCTTGCCAGAGACCTTATCGAAGAGGTGGGTCGCGTTCTTCTCAAACTTGAACCAGATGGGGTCGCCCGCCTTGAGCGCGCCCTTGGCCTCGAGGTCGACGACGGGAATGATCAGGACAAACTGGCCGTCGGGAGCAGTCACGTGGACATGCTCGGTCGAGCCCATGAGCTCGGTCACCTCGACGGTGCCCTGGAGCGCACCCTCCTCGCCCTTGTCGGCAAGCAGAATCTGCTCGGGACGCACGCCGGCCGTAATCTCCTTCACGTCGCCGCCGTCCCAGTTGAGGGCAAGCTGAGCGCAGGTCTCGGGGGCGAGCGCCACGTTCATATCCTCGGTCTTGACGGTAAAGCCGTTGCCCGAGCGCACCAGCTGGGCATCGAAGAAGTTCATCTGCGGCACGCCGATGAAGCCGGCGACGAAGATGTTCGCGGGATGGTTGAAGACCTCCTGCGGGGTGGCGATCTGCTGGACGACGCCGTCCTTCATGACCACGATGCGATCGCCGAGGGTCATAGCCTCGGTCTGGTCGTGGGTAACGTAGATGAAGGTGCCCTTGATCTCGTGACGCAGCTTAATGAGCTCGGCGCGCATCTGGTTACGCAGCTTGGCATCCAGGTTGGACAAGGGCTCGTCCATCAGGAAGACCTTGGGGTCACGCACGATGGCGCGGCCGATGGCGACACGCTGGCGCTGGCCACCCGAAAGCGCCTTAGGCTTACGGTCGAGATACTCGGTAATGCCCAGGATCTCGGCAGCAGAGCGAACCTTGCGGTCGATCTCGTCCTTGGGGACCTTCTTGAGCTCGAGCGTAAATGCCATGTTCTCGTACACCGTCATATTGGGGTACAGAGCATAACTCTGGAACACCATGGCGATGTCGCGGTCCTTGGGCGCCACGTCGTTGACGCGCTTGCCGTCGATGAGCACGTCGCCCGAGGTAATGTCCTCCAGGCCGGCGACCATGCGCATCGTCGTGGACTTACCGCAGCCAGAGGGGCCAACGAGGACGATGAACTCCTGGTCGTGAACGGTGAGGTTAAAGTCCTCTACAGCGAGCACACCGTCCTCGGTAACCTTGAGGTTGTGCTTCTTCTCCTCGGTCTTCTTCTTTTTGCCAAAGAAGCCCTTCTTTTTTGACTCGTTGTTGGGATACACCTTCTGAACATGTTTGAGAACGATCTCGGCCATGTCTCTACCTTTCGATACGCGGCGCCGCGCTGAGGGGCGCCGCCAAAACTTGCAAAACAGTTACGGCATCAGCCCTTGACGGCACCTGCCACCACACCGTCGATGATGTACTTCTGGCAGAAGATGTACATGATGACGATGGGGACAACGACCATCATGATGCAGGCCATCATGGGGCCGAGCTCGACGTGGCCATAGCCGCCGCGGAAGTACTGGATCAAAATAGGAATGGTCTTGTACTTGGTGGAGTCGAGCGTAAGGTAGGGCAGCAGATAGTCGTTCCAGACCCACATGGTCTCAAGGATGCCGACCGAAAGATAGGTGGGCTTCATAATGGGAAGGACGATCTTAAAGAACACCTGGACCGGGTTGCAGCCGTCGATCATGGCCGCTTCCTCAATCTCGAGCGGGATGTTCTTGACGAAGCCGGCGAACATAAAGACCGCGAGGCCCGCGCCAAAACCAAGGTAGATGAAGCAGATGTTAAACGGCGTGTTAAAGCCGATGCGGTCCGCGAGGTTGGACAGCGTGAACATGAGCATCTGGAACGGTACGACCATCGAGAAGACGAACAGGTAATAGAAGAAGTTCGAGATCTTGCTGTTGACGCGCACCACGTACCAAGCGCACATGGAGCAGCACACCAGAATCAGCACGACCGACGTGACCGTGATGATAAGCGAGTACATAAACGCCGAGGCAAAGCCCTGCTCGTTCAGAGCGTGCACGTAGTTTGCGAGGCCGTTGAACGTCTCGGGCGTGAGCAGATCGAACGCCGTGGTGGTGCTGATTGCGGTCGCTTTCTTAAAGGAATTGAGCGCAATCATGAACACGGGGTAGATCCATGCGAGCGACAGGATCGTAAAGAAGATCGAGAGCGCGCGGTTGATAGCCTTATCGCGTTTCATTACTGCTGCACCTCCTTGGACCTCGTGGCCTTAAGCTGGATCATAGAAATAGCGACAACCAGGATGCAGAAGATAACTGCCTTGGCCTGACCGATGCCCTGCCATGCGATGCCAGCACGCGAATAGAACGTGTTGTAGATGTTCAGGGCGAGCATCTCGGTGGAGTGCGCCGGGGCGCCACCGGTAAGGGCGAGGTTCTGGTCGAACAGCTTAAAGCCGTTGGTGATGGACAGGAACAGGCAGATGGTGATGGTCGGCATCAGGTTGGGGATCTTAACCTTCCAAAACGTCTGCCATGCCGTAGCGCCATCGACCTTGGCGGCCTCGATGTAGTCAGACGGAATGGACTGCAGACCGGCGATGTAGATGATCATCATGTAGCCGACCTGTTGCCACAGGGTCAGGATGATAAGGCCCCAGAAGCCAGCGGCGGAGTTGAGGGCGATAAGCTGGGCACCCACGTTGGAGAGCAGGCAGTTGATCAGAATCTGCCAAATGTAACCCAGTACAATGCCGCCAATCAGGTTAGGCATAAAGAAAATCGTACGGAAGATGTTGGTGCCCTTGAGCGCCTTGCGAGTGAGCGCCTGCGCAATGGCCAGCGCGATCACGTTGATGAGCACCGTCGACAGGAAGGCAAACGCCACGGTAAAGAAGAACGACGTGGAGAACTGCGGGTCGGTCAGTGCGCGCACGTAGTTCTCGATACCGACAAAGTGCGCGTTATTGATGGTAATAAACTGGCAGAACGAGAGATAGAAACCCTGGATAAAGGGAATCACGAACCCGATCATAAACGCCAGGCACGTGGGCAGCATAAAGAGCGGCCACCAGCGTTTGAGTGCTTTGCCCATAGAAGGGTCCTTTCAATATGCAGGGGGCGGGCAAACCTACGTCTGCCCGCCCCCTGTCGCTAATCAGATAGCTTGGGCAGCAACTGCTTACTCGGAAGCAGCCTTCTCGGTCTTCCAGCCATCGACGAAGGCGTTCTTGACGCCGTCCCACTTGGTGTTGTCGGCAGCATAAGCGATGAGAGCCTGCTTGAGGTTCTTCTTCCACTCCTCAGAGGGGATGTAAACGAAGTCCCAAGCAACGGTCTTCTTGCCGTCCTTGGCCATGGCAACGGCCTGCTGCGAGAAGACGTTGGTGGTCTCCTTAGCGCTCTTGAACGGGGCGGTCAGACCCATCTTGTCAGCGATGATGCTGGTGGCGGTGTCAGAAGTGACGCACCAATACATGAAGTCCTCGGTGGCCTTCTGGGCATCCTCGGAAGCCTGGGAGCTGACGCACCAGTAGTTCTCGCCGCCGGAGCACAGGCCCTGGTTCTCCTCGCCGTCGACGCCGATGTAGATCGGCAGCATGCCGAGCTGGTCGTCGGTCATACCGGCCTTGGTGAGGTCGGCGTAGGCCCAAGAGCCGTTCTGGTAGAAGACGGCCTTGCCGGTTGCGAACTCGTTGGTGGCGTCGTCACCGGTCTTGGAGGCGAGCTGCGAAGGATCGCAGGTGGAGTCGGTGATATACAGGTCGAAGATCTGCTTAAAGTTGTCGAGATACTCGCCCTTGATCTCGTCGTCCTCCTGATTGTGCTCCTTCTCGAACTCGTAGTAGAGCGGGAGGTTGGCGAGGTGCGTGGTGTAGCGCCAGCTGGAGGAGTCATCCATACCGGCGGAAGTGAAGGCACCGTCAACGCCGAGCTCGTCCTTGCGGGCCTGGATGTCATCGGCGCAAGCCTTCAGCTTGTCGAAGGAGTTGATGTCCTCGGCCTTGTAGCCGGCCTTCTCGAGGAGCTCCTTGTTGTAGATGATGCCGTAGCTCTCCTGAACCCAGTCGATACCCAGATCCTTGCCGTCGGACTGCAGCGCCAGGGAGTCGTCGATGAGCTCGCCGCGGAGCTTGGTGTCGGAAAGATCGGCGCAGTAGTCCTTCCAGTTCTTAAGGCCGGTGGGGCCGTTGACCTGGAACAGCGTCGGAGCGGAGCTCTTGGACATCTCGGACTTGAGCTTCTCCTCGTAGGTGTTGGAGGCGGCGGTCACGATCTTGACCTCGACGCCCTTCTCCTTCTTGTACGCCTTGGCGATCTCCTTCCACTCCTTGTCGACCTCGGGCTTGAACTGGAGGAAGTAGACCTCGGCAGCGTCACCAGAAGCAGAGGAGCCAGAGCCGGCAGAACCACCGCAGCCCACGAGGCCCAGACCAAGAACCGCAGCCGCGGAACCAGCAAAGCCCAGGAACTGCCTTCTGCTCATTTCGTTCTTCATTACAATCCACCCTTTCACACCGTGGCGGCACCCTTTGCCGCCGCCTTCGGAGATTGGCTCGGGGACTTTGCCCCTTTTGCTGATTTGCACAATACGCTATTTGGCTAGTTGTTTGAACAAGTATTACTAGAGCGGTAGAAAAACTTCGGTGAACGGTAATTTCAACTTGATACTTGACAAGTTTTGTATAAACAATTATTTGTTATCGAATGCAGAGAAAACGCCCGGTCAAGCCGATGCATCGTCGGTTTGACCGGGCGTTTTCTCTTTGAGGGCATGAGTCTCGTCAGGCTGCGAGCTAGCCGGCTATCGCTTGGAATTGACGCGGTAATGGAAGATCTCGGGGTGTGTGCGGGCATGCGTGACCTCGAACAAGATGCCGTCCGAGGTGTACGACTGGCTCTCCATAACGGCGACGCAGTTGTACTTGCCGAGGTCCAGATAGCTGCAGTCTTCATCGTTGGCGAGCTCGACACTCACCGTACGACGGCTCGCCATCACTTTGACGCCGCGCTTGTGCTCCAGATAGCCGTAGATAGAATCCGCCGCGATCTCGGGGGTCAGGCCCTTGGCGATCGACGCCAAAAAGTAGCCATGGTCCACTTGGCGCGCGCTGCCGTTGAGGCTTCGGACACGCACTACGCGAATCAGCTCCTCGCCCACCTTAAAGCCCAGGCGACGTGAGAGTTGCTCAGTGCAAATCAAATGTTCAAAAGACTTGACCTCGGTCGATGCGACGGCATTGTTGCGTTTTGCGAACTCGCCAAACGACTCAACCTCTTCGAGTGCGCCCAGCATGTCGGTTTCGCCCTTAAGCCAAATAACGCGCACGCCCTTACCGTGTATAGGCTGCACAAACATCTGGTCGGCCAGCATGCTCAAGGCGCGTCGAACGGTATTGCGCGTGCAGCCAAACTCCGCGGTCAGCTCGGCTTCGGTTGGCAGCATCTCCTGAAACGCATAGGTCCCGTTGATGATGCGCGAACGGATCTCGCGGTAGATTCCTTCGTAAATCGCTTTTGGCATGATTTCACCTCTAATGAATATGTATGGCTAGGCACGATAGCATTTCTTAAAGTTGTTTAAACCGATTATCGGTAAAGCACGGATTATTTACCGTCGACGGTTCCCCCGAAACCCAAATCGGACCGAATCAAAACCGTCAATGCGGCAAGCAGCCAGTCCTCTACAATGAGTTCATTGTTTAAACGTTCTTGCTCGCACGGCATGTTGCATCCGAAAGGCATATTATGCTGCAGAAAATCCAACGTTTTGGCGGAGCCATGTTCGCGCCCGCCATGCTGTTTTCTATATCAGGCCTCATGGTCGGCATCTCCGCCCTCGCAACGACCGTGGATATCGTCGGCGACCTCGCCGTATACGGAACCCCCTGGTACGTTTTCTGGACTATCATTCAGCGCGGCTCGTGGACGGTCTTTAAGCGCCTTCCACTCCTTTTTGCCGTAGCGCTGCCTATCGGCCTTGCCCAAAAGCAACCGGCACGCTGCTGCCTCGAGGCGCTCGTAGCCTATTTTGCCTACTGTTTCTTTTTGAGCGAGATCATTAAGCTGAGCGGAGACAACCTTGGGCTTAAGTACCCGTCGTTTTTGACCTCCGCTAGCGGCATCACCGTCATCGACGGCATCAAGACGCTCGACACCGGCATTATCGGCCCGCTGGCGGTTTCGGCAACCGTCGTCGCGATCCATGACCGCTTCTACGATGCCAAGGTTCCCGATTGGCTCGGCACCTTCTCGGGTTCCTCGCTGGTCTACCTCATCAGCTTTTTTGCCGTGTTTGCCCTTGCCGCCATCTCGGCCGCCATCGTGCCTTTCGCATACGCTGTGACCGAAACGCTGCGCCACGCACTTGCGGGCGTCGGCCCCTTCGGCGTGGGCATCTTTGTGTTTTTGGAGCGAGCGCTCGAGCCCATGGGGCTGCACCATCTGCTCTATATGCCCATCTATTACGACAATCTGGTCATTCACGACGGTATTTACGCCACGTGGACCAACCTGCTCCCCATTCTCTCCCATAGCACGCGCCCTTTAAATGAACTTGCGCCCTGGGCAGGTTTTACCGCCACCGGCTGGGGCAAGCTCTTTGGCCTTCCCGCCATCGCAGCAGCATTCTATTTCACCGCCAAACCCGAACGCCGCGCCGGCCTTAAGGTCATCCTTTTGCCCGCCATCGTCGCCTCGGTGGTCTGCGGCGTCACCGAGCCGCTCGAGTTTCTCTTTATGTTCACCTATCCCGGACTCTTTTTGCTCTACGCCGTCCTGTCCTCCTGCCTTGCCATGACCATGAACTTCTTTGGCATCGTCGGCATCTTCTCGGGCGGTCTCATGGAAATGACGGCCTTCAACTTCATCCCACTCATGCGAATGCATGCCGGCTCCTACCTTTTGGCGCTCGGTATCGGTCTGATGTTTAGCGCTGTCTTTTTTCTGGTCTTCCGGGGCCTCATTCTGGCTTTCGACCTAAAAACCCCAGGCCGCGAGGATCATATCGCCAGCGATGCGGCGCTCGCACGTCTGACGGGAAAAAGCTCTGCCAAAGAAGGCGCGGCCCAAAACGGCACCGACAACCAATCATCCCAAGATCATCTGCTTGCTGAGCAAGTCGTTGCGCTCTTGGGTGGCGTTAGCAATATTGTAGGAGCGACCAATTGCGCCACGCGTCTGCGCGTTGAGGTCGCAGAACCTTCCGTTGTCGCAGACAACGCAGCCTTCGTCGCGGCGGGCGCCAAGGGCCTCATCATTACGGGCAAGACCGCCCAGGTGATTATTGGCATCTCCGTTCCCCGCGTTAAAGAGCATTTTGACCAGATCATGGGCCTCGAGCCGGGATTTGTGCCCACCACCTCGGCCTCCCCTGCCGCCAGCGCAGCCCATAAGCGCGGCGATATCTGCTTCTTCGATATCGACGGAACACTCGCCTGGCAAGACCCTCGAGTGGCACAAGAGCTTCCCGAGAGCGAGCGAGACCTCTCCCCCTATCCCAATGAAGCGGTCTCGCAAGCCATCCGTGATTTTGTCGCCAAGGGCAATATGGCGTTTATCTGCACAGGGCGCACGCTGAGCTGCATCCATCCAAAGCTGCTCGAGCTGCCCTGGACCGGCATCGTCTGCCTCGCGGGTGGCTATGTCGAACTTGAGGGACACGTGATTCGCGATTTGGCGATGACGCCCGGCATGCTGCAGCGCCTTGCTCCCATTCTTGAGCAATCGGACGAAGTGATTCGTTTTGAGGGACTCAATGGCGTCGTTCGCATGAGTGCCGATGCGCCCGACGCCCCGGGATATGCCCGCACCGTGGGCGATGCAATTACGCAGCTGCAACATTACAGCGCCTACAAGATCTTAATGTCCACGTCGCTTGCCAACCGCATCGCTCAGAATCAAGCGTTTGAGCCGCTGCTCTGCTTTAACGAGCTCGAGCTCGAAGTGACCGAGATTTCGCCTCGCGAATGCACCAAGCGCGAGGGTATCCAGTCCGTACTCGACGCCCTCGATCCCCACCACGGAACCGTATACGGCATCGGCGACGCCAGCAATGACGTCTCGCTGATGAACGCCGTCGACGTTGGCATCGCCATGGGCAACGCGCCGGACTTCCTCAAGGAAAAGGCCGACTATGTCACCGACAGCATCGACCACGACGGCGTCGTCACCGCGCTCGAACACTTTGGGCTTATCTAGCCAAGCCCCTACCGCACTTGCGGCCGCATGGACCAATCGTCTTCAACCGCCGCGCTCGACGCCCTAATGTGGCAATATGTTGTCTGCATAATGCAACGATGCAACCTATCAAAGAATGCGAGAACCCGTGTCCAGTCCGTTTACCAGCTTTTTAGCCCAGCACTTTGACCAGATTAACGACTATCTGGCCACGTTCTTTGACGGACAGGCGACTTCCGCCGATATCGAGCGCTACCTGTATACCCCGCTCTCGGCATTTACGGCAAACGCTGGCAAGCGCCACCGCCCGCTCATCTGCATGCTCGCCGCCACTGCGGTAGGCGGCAGCTTTGAGAGCGCCCGCAGCGCAGCGGCGGCCATCGAGCACTTTCAGTCGGGCGCACTCATCCACGACGACATCGCCGACAACGGGCAGATTCGTCGCGGCAAGCCCTGCATGCACCTTACCGAGGGCACCGGTCTTGCCATCAACTGCGGTGACCTGGCGCTCACCATGGTCACCAAGACGGTTCTCGACGACCCCACACTCAACGCAGACGTGAAGCTTCGCGTGCTCCACGAGCTTACCGAGATGATCGTCCGTACCATCGAGGGCCAGGCGCTCGACCTGGGCTGGGTCCGCGACGGGCGCTTTGACATTTCGGTCGACGATTATCTGGACATGGCGACGCACAAGACCGCGTACTACAGCGGAGCGACGCCGCTTGCCGCCGGAGCCATTATCGGCGGCGGCAGCGAAGAGCAGATTGAGGCACTGCGCGCCTTTGGGCTGCACACGGGCCTTGCCTTCCAGATTCAAGACGACCTGCTCAACTTGATCGGCACCAAGGAGGCCGCCAACAAGGACTTCCGCACCGATATCACCGAGGGCAAGCGCACCCTCGTTGCCGTGCATGCCCTGTCAGACGAGCGCTATCACGACGAGATCGAGGCAATCCTTTCCTCGGGCACCGAGGACCCTGCGCAGCTCGCACGCGCCGTGGAGATCTTCCAGGAGACCGGCTCCATCGATTACGCCCACACCTATGCGCTCGACCTGACCGCTAAGGCCAAGGCCGCTATCGAAGGCGTCGAGCTCGACCCGCATGCGCGCGAGCTCTTCCTCTCAATGGCAGATTTCTTTGTGGAGCGTCTTAACTAGCGGGGGTCATAAAACCTGTGGGCAGCGAGTTTGGGTACAAGTTGCTACACTATTGAGTGCATGTTTATAAATTGTCTCGCGTTGTCTATCCGACACACGCTCAAAATAGTACGAATGGTACGCCGAAAGGGGTTCGTTCATGGAACCTATTACCACGGGCATGCAGGGAGCAGCCGTCGAGGATGTTCAGTCCCGCCTTCTGCAGCTCGGCTATACAATCGATGACGCCGAGGTTGTCGACAAGCGCTTTGGCACCACCACCGAGCAGGCCGTCAGCACCTTCAGGCTCGACAGCGGCCTTGCTGCCGGTCATGCCGTCGATATCCCCTGTTGGAGCGCCCTGGTCGACGCCTCGTATAAGCTGGGCGACCGCACCCTGTATCTGCGCATGCCCAATTTCCATGGCGCCGATGTGCAGGCCCTGCAGCGCGCTCTCAACGTTTTGGGCTTTGCCTGTGGCGAAGACGACGGCTACTTTGGTCCGCATACCGAGGCCGCCCTGCAGCAGTTCCAGGAAAATGTCGGCCTGTTTGCCGACGGCATGGCCTTCCAGGACACCTACGCCTACATCAACCGCCTGCACCATGTGTGGGAGGGCAAGCCCTCGGTCACCGAAGCCGAGTCTCGCATCGGTTTTGCGCGCGCCGCCAACGTGCTCGAGCGTTTCCAGATTGCCGTCATCGGCGAGGACCCTATCGCGCGCAGCGTAGCATCGCGCATGTGGAACATCGCCACGGCGACGACCGACAGCAGCGGCATGATGCTTTGCGATTCCGAGGTTCCGACCGATGTCGACCTGGTGCTCGAGATCGCAAGCGACGAGTTGCCTGCAGACGCCGCCCCGCGCGCCACGATCGCCCTCGCCGAGTGCCACAACCTGGCCCAGCGCATCCGTACCGCCAATGTCGCCGCACAGCAAAAGCCGGCACGAATTCGCATCGAGCTCACCGGCATGACGCGTTACAACGGCACCTTTACGGCCAGCGACGCGCAGACCCTCGCCGTACGCCTACTCGACGGCGTTTGCGATGCCCTCGCAGATTAGGTAAACTAGACGAGTTGCTTTTGGGCAACACCAAACATTGGGACGTAGTTCAACGGTAGAACTCCGGTTTTTGGTGCCGGCTGTTGGGGGTTCGAATCCCTCCGTCCCAGCCCCAAAGAATATAGCGCTCCAGGCCCTTATGGACCTGAAGCGCTTTTTCGTGGGCAAGTGGAGGGATTCGAACCCGCAAGGGTGCGGAGCTGAGGAAACGCGAAGCGTTTTCCAGCGCAGCACGCAAGGAGCGAAGCGACGCAGCGGGGCGCGGATGCCGCAGGCAGACGCGGAATCCCTCCGTCCCACACCAGCCAAGAGCCCCTCACGTCAAGCAAATCGAGCCAACGCCGCCAAGCGGAGGGATCCGAACCCGCAAGGATGCGGAGCGACGCAGCGGCGCGCGGCCGCCGCAGGCAGACGCGGTGTCGACACTTGGGGACGTTCCTAAGTGCCGACATTATAGGAACGTCCCCAAGTGCCGGCTCGGGACTATTTTCGAGGACTCTCCGAAGGACTGTGGCCAAAATACGGCAAATATGAGTACTGTTACCGTTGTAGCTACATTATTTTCGTTAATAAAAGAAGATCTTAATGAGACTTATTCGCATCAAGGTCTTCCTTTAATGAACACTTGAGGAGATACGGCAGCTTATCTGCTCGATCGACACGTCAAATCACCTTAAATGTGGTCAAAATTACTGCTACTAAAAGAGTATCAGTACTCATATTTGATGTTTTTTGGCCACGGCTCTTTATAGACACCCTGTACAGCGACGGTGGTAGATTTCGGAACGTATCCGTCAGCCCCGTTCCGAAAAGCGAGCCGCATGCAACGACCAAGCCACGACAGGCCCCGGGAGAGCGGGGACACCGGCTTAGGTTTATCGCGAGTTCCGCACGAACAGGAGGCCACTTAATGTGGCCTCCGTCGTGAGCAGGACTGTAGAGCAGGAAACCTAAGCCGGTGTCCCCGCTCTCCCGGGGCCGGCGGAATTTAATTGTTCAGCATGCGGTCGAAGCTTCCCGAGTCGCCATCCCGATAGTCAGCGGTCATCAGAATCTCCTGCGGAATGCGCCCGCCCTCGCGCAGCACATTGCGGAACTGCACGCGCGTGACCATGGGCAGATCCTTGATCGTCGCCGCCAAGTTCTGCGGCACGCCCTGGTTGGCAGCCGCGGGCTCGCACTCGCCGCCGGCCTTCACGCGACGCTTATGCTCGGCGAGCATGGCGCGGTACATGCCGGCATGCAGGCGAATCTCAACCACATTGGCATTGCGAGCCTGCTCGACGATGCGCGCGCCCTCGCGGTCGATATCGCCCACGTAGTAGACGTAGTTAAAGCGATAGCCGATCTCAGCCAGATAATCGTCCAGGGCATGCGAGACGCTCGCCTTGCATCCGCCGCCAAAAATCACGCCGCCCACCTTGATGCCAAAGAGCTTGGCGTGCTTGCGGCCACGCAGCAGCCTGACGATCTCGTCGTAGGTGTCCAGGTTCTCGACCATAATGAACGGCTTATCGGCGCCCAGCGTAAAGAAACCCGTAAAGTGAACGGGGCGGTTGGGGGCGACCTTAATCGCCTGCATGCTGATGCCCTTTTCGGTCATACGCCGAATTAGGCGCTCGCCGTGCTTGCCGTCAAAGGCCTTCTCATCGTTAAAAATCTGGTAGGCACGCTGGCGGCGCGAGGCAACCGGCGTATCGGCACCTCGGTTTTGCTCGATCCAAGCCTGGATGATTGCGATTTCCTCGGCAATCTTGCGGTTGGACATCTCGTTGTGCTGAGTGCGCTGCGGCGCCTTTTTGCCGTCCTTGCCCTCGACCTTAACAATTTGAGTCTGCTGCTCCTTGATCTTAGAGAGCGCCGTAGGCGTAGGGACAACTTTGAGCAGCTGCCTGCCCAAAACGCGGGCAAGGGCAAACGCCGATACCTCGCCGTGGACGGCCAACTCGGGCTGCTGGGTAGCAGTATCTGCTACGGCAGACTCCGGTTTCTTCTGAGACTTGCGCTTAGAATCGCCTTGGAAATTGCGCTCGCGCTTTGGCATAGACGCCTGCTTCTGCGGACGATCGGACTTGCTCTCCTTCGCCGACTGGCGCTTAGGCTGCCCCGAAGAAACCTCGGCAGTCACATCCTCGTCCTGCGGCGTGGTCTTCTCGGTTGCAGTCTCGGCATGGGAACTGCGGCCCCCACGATGGCGACGGCGGCGAGGCTTGCTCGACGCGCTCTGCTCCGTCCGCTCATCAGTAGGCTGCTGACCCTTGGCCTCGGCATCAACCTCAAGCTGCGGCTCAACAGGCTTCTGCTCGCGAGTCGCCGGCTCAACGGTTTTCTCGGTTTGTTCGGCCTTCTCGGCCTGAGCGATCGAAGCCGGCTCGCCCTTCTCCTGACGCTTTACGGGATACGCGCGTCCCGCAAAACCGCGGCCGGGACGACACGAACCCGGAGCCCTCTTGGCAGACTCCTCAACATCGTCTGCAACCTCGGAAGGCTCTTCAACCTCACGCGCGACATCCTGCTGCGCAGCCTTAAAGTGGGCACCACGGCGACGCTGGGGCTCCTGGGCCTCCACGGGCTTTTGCTCCTTCGCGGGCCTCTGCGACTCGGCAGCAACCTCGTTCTCAACAGCCTCGGCATCCGTTTCACCCTTTTGAGCAACGGCGCGACGGAAGCGCTCCTGCTGAGCGCGACGCTGCGCATCGCGCTTGCCACCCCCGCCAAAACCGCCGCGTCCTGCCTTGGCCGTAAAGGCACGCACGACGTTCTCATGGAGCAACTCATCGGTATCAACATGCTCACGCGGAGCAACTTCTTCCACAGCAGGCACGTCAGCGGAATCCTCGACGACAAAATCTTCGACGGACTCGGCAGGCTGCTCCTGAGCATCGCGGATCTCGACATTGATGGTATAGAACGCCGGGCGCCCGTTAATGCCGCTGCCCTCGATCTTGGTCACGATATTTGCCGCGATAAGCTCATCGCGCATCGCCTTGGTGTCGCATTCCTTATCGACGGAGCGGAAAATCTGCGCCAGCGCGCTCGACTTAATCTTGAGCGCCTTGCGGCAGAGCAGGTCGTAGGCAACCAGCTTGGCGCGCTCGGCAGAAAGCGACGTCTGGCTGCTCAGACGCTCAGCCAGAGCATCGACATTGTTTTGATTATCGGAATATACCGTCTTGGCCACGGGGCCCCTTTCATATGCACACATATACGTCCATATGGTACAACGCACGAGCCTATCCACGCAAAACATCTGCGAGAACGCCCTTGCACCACCTGTTCTCACAAGAAAAAAGACCGGGTCCGCTTGATTGCGGACCCGGTCTTTCCGAGTCAAATAGATGGGAGATTCAACCCGTCCGACCGACTAGGCCTTGGCGGCCTCGGCGTCGGCAGGAGCTTCAGCGGCAGCGGCGCGACCGTACTCGGCCTTGCCCATCTCGGACCACTCGGGCTCCTCATCAGGCATGGAGCCGGCCTCCTTGCCGAAGAACTCCTTGAGGCAGTTGACGGCGACGATGAGGCCCAGGACCATCAGCAGGACGGCGAAAACGAGCTGCAAGCCCTTGGTGGCGGCGACGGAGACGGCGGCCGTGGTGGCGGTAGCCGGGATGGTGCCGAAGAAGCCGTAAGCCTGGACAGCGGTCATGCAGCCCATGGCGCTCTGGACCAGCGAGGTGAAGGTGCAGCAGAGCAGGAAGGCGACGGGCACGTAGAGCATCCAGCCCTTGCGGCCGGTGCACTTGCAGAACACGGCGAGGGTGATCATGGTCATGCCGCCGAGCAGCTGGTTGGAAGCACCAAAGAGCGGCCAGATGTTGGCATAGCCGCCAAAGGCGAGGGCGAGACCGGGAAGCAGGGTGACGACCGTGGCGAACCAGGGGTTGCCGAGAACCTTCATGTAGCCGGCCTTGGACTCGATGGCCAGGGCGTCGTTGGTCTGGGCAAAGAACTCGGAGAACGAGGTGCGGGCGATGCGGGCGACGGCATCGAGCGAGGTCAGGGCCAGAGCGGAGACGTTCATGGTCATGAAGACGGTAGCGAGCGTGCCGTCAACACCGAAGGCCTGCATACCGCGGGAGATGCCAGCGGCGAAGATCTGGAACGGGGTGGAAGCGACGCCGGCGTTGAGGGCACCGGTGCCGACGGTGTTCATATCGGAGAACATGATGCCGGCGACGATGATGGCAAGGATGCCGACGAAGGACTCGACGATCATGGCGCCGTAACCGACCTTGACGGCGTCCTGCTCCTTCTCGACCTGCTTGGAGGAGGTACCAGAAGAAACGAGGCTGTGGAAGCCGGAGAGGGCACCGCAGGCAACGGAAACAAACAGGACCGGGAACATCATGCCAGAAGCGCTGGAGAAGCCGGTAAAGGCCGGAGCGGTGATGGTGGCCTGGCCGTTAACACCCAGGACGACGATACCGAGGACAGCGCAGGCGATCATGACGATCATCATGATGGAAGTGAGGTAGTCGCGAGGGGTCTTGAGCATCTGGATGGGCATGGCGCCAGCAAAGACCAGGTAGACCATGACAACGGCGAACCACTGGAACTTGTCCAGGTAGACCGGGAACTGCATGCCGACGGCAAACATGAGAACCATGAGCACCACGCCAGTGACAAACTCGGCAGCGCCGGTGAGGTTGAACTTCTTCTGGGCCCAACCAAAGGCGATAGCGACGAAGGTGAACAGGATGGAGATGGTACCAGCGCAGCCGGCGGCATAGGACTTGGTGAAGTCGATGGCACCGGTAGCAGCACCAGAAGCGTCAACGGCCGGGGTGAACATGAACGTCTTGCAGACCATGTCGGTGAAGGCGGCGATGACGATGATGCAGAACAGCCAGCAGAACAGCAGGAACAGGCGACGGCCGGTCTTGCCGATGTACTTCTCGATGAGCTGAGCGAGCGACTTGCCGTTGTTCTTCATCGAGGCGTACAGGGCGCCAAAGTCGTGGACGGCGCCAAAGAAGATGCCGCCGACGAGGACCCAGAGCACGACGGGCAGCCAGCCAAAGGCCATGGCGACGATCGTACCCGTGACAGGGCCAGCACCGCAGATCGAGCTGAACTGGTGCGAGAACGCGGTGAAGGCGGAGACGGGCGAGAAGCTCTTGCCGTCCTTCATGCGCTTGGCCGGCGTGAGGGCCTCTTTGTCAACGCCCCACTTGTTGGCCAGCCATCGGCCATAGCCCAGATAGCCGCAGGCGAGCACCGCCGCGGCCACAACCATGAGCAAAACTCCGTTCATTACATTTCCTCCTCTAAAAAGAACTTCTCAGACATAAAAAATGAGGGCCGTCGGTTGCGCTCGACGGCCCTCATCTTCATCAGCCGCCCGTTATCGTACGGGCTAGCTGTATGTGCTAACCCGCATCAGATAATTACTACGCTGATAATGTTTAGCTGATGCGTGAACATGTCTAAGAAATCCTCTTCAATCATGATGCGAACGATCCGTGCGGTTCACATCCCCCAGTGGTTGAAAAGGAGTATGTAACTTTAGTTACCTAAAGTCAACGCAAATTTGTAATGAATTTTCAACTTTTTTTGAAATTCTCGGTATAAAACGCCACTGACCTCGGACTTTACCCAACAAAAGTTTTTGCATGAGAGATGCCCCTCGGGAGCGAGCGGGCGTATACAAGGTTTCCTGCTCTACAGTCCTGCTCGCACGGAGAGCACATTAAGTGCTCTCCGGCTCGTGCGGAACTC
>USQQ01000018.1 GCA_900556875.1 uncultured Collinsella sp. | reverse complement strand
GGGGCGTGGATTCCCATTCGCCGGTGGGGTGGGGGATATCGAAGGCCCGGTAGCCGCAGTCGTAGGCGTGGGCCTGGGCCTCGCGGATGTTCCAGCAGATGTCGCAGGCGCGGTGCGCGTCCGAGCCAAAGGTGATGGGCACCTCGGCATGGGCGAAGCGGCGCAACAGCCCGGTCGCGGGGTAGTAATCGTCGAGCCCCTTGCGCGGTGCGGCGGTCGAGACCTCAACGCGGCGACCCGTATCGTGGGCGCATTCGGCCATCTGCTCCCAAAACGGCGCGGGGTCAAAGTCGGGTGCAAAGCCGTCCTTCGAAAAGCGCATGACCAGGTCGGGATGGGCCATCGCGTCAAAGTTGAGTGAGCTTTCGCAAGCACGGCACCAGTCGTCGACGTAGCACTCCCACACGCCGCGCACGCCTAAGTTTTCCCAAACATGCAAGTTGGTATCGTCGTCGATCCAACCGCAAAGGGAATCGGGTGTATCGGGGCGCGCGACGTCCTCTGTCCCTGCCGTGCCCGCGGCGCCTGCCGCAATATCGCCCGGGTTGCCAATCCAGTGCACGCTGCCCAGACGTACGACGGCGCCCTGGGACCAGTGCTCTACCAAGGGCTCGCAGCCCTCGTACCAATCGCATTCAAAACCGTAGATAAAGGTGAGCTCCGGCGCAATCTGCGCGGCGAGTTTGCGGGCGTCCTCAAAGGCCAAACGATGTGCCGGCAAGTCGCCCTCGACGACCTGCACCTCGCAGTTAGCATCCATACTGGCGGGCAGGGTAAGGTGGTCGGTCGAGACCATGACGCGGCAGCCGGCGGCAGCAGCGGCACGGACGTTGTCCTCGAACGAGGCGTGCCCGTCCGAGAACGAGGTATGAGTATGGCAATCGACCAGCGGGCAGGCGGGCATGGCGACTCCTTTGCATTTGGTGAATCCGCTCCATTGTAATGGTGCAGCTCTCAACACGCCGCGCACGCCGGGTGCCGAAATCGAGTGGAAAGGCGGGGCGGCGCGTGCCGGCGCCGGCGACTACTTGCTTCGTGCCGCCGCGCGTTTGGCCTGCACTGTTACCATCGCGTGTCTCACGGCGGTGATGGGGCGATAGCGGATCATACGCGGTCCCGACCAACGCATAACCTCGCGGATCTTCTCGCGCATGGCAGGCCGGTAACAATGCGAAGGACATGCCGAGCAAAATGTCTTGGTGCCCATGTGCGGGCAGTGCTCAATGCGCGCGATGGCGTATTTCTGCAGCTCGGCGCATTCGGGGCAGAGCGTAATGGTTCGAAGGCCGAGTTTCACGCGCACGGACTCATCGCCGCCAGCCTGTTCGACCACATGCCCGCCGCCATGATGCCCACGACACCACAGCGCAATCATCTGCGACACCATTTGGGCCTCACGCTCACGTTTGCGTGCTAGCTCCGGTGTGTCGACTGGGCGCGCCATTAGCTCAGCCTCCCGTGCTCGACCGAAAGCGAGAAATCGGCAAACGCGCAGGTGCTGGCACGGTGGCTCACGAGCACAATGGTCTTGCCGCGGCGCTTGAGCTCGTCGATTGCCTGCATCACGGACGCCTCGTTGAGAGCATCGAGCGCGCTGGTGGGTTCGTCGAGCAAGATGAAGGGTGCGTCGTTGAGGAAGATGCGCGCAAGGCCGATGCGCTGGCGCTCGCCGCCCGAAAGCGAGTCGCCCAGCTCGGCAACGGGCGTGTCGAGTCCCTGCGGCAGACGGTCGATGAGCGTGGTGAGTGAGGCGGAGCGGCAAGCGTCGAGCAGCTCGGCATCGGTGGCGTTGGCGTGCGCGACCAGCAGGTTCTCGCGTACGGTGCCGCAGAACAGATGCGTGTCCTGGGTCATATAGGCCTCGTGGCTGCGCAGGCTCGCCGTGTTGATGTGGCGGGCATCGACGCCGCTCACCGTGATGGTGCCGGCTGCGGGGTCCCAAAAGCGCATGAGCAGCTTAAGCAGCGTCGACTTGCCCGAACCCGAGCGCCCCATGATGCAGGTCATGGTACCGGGCGCAAAGGTGCAGGTCACGTCGTCGAGGATGAGACTCGCAGCGGTGTCGTTCGCGACCTGCTCTGTGGCGCCCGCACCGCCCGCGTCCACGCCGCCCACATAGCTAAAGCTCACATGCTCGGCTGCGGCGCCGGCAAACTCAACGTTCTGTCCATCGGCGACCTCGGCGCACTGGGGCTGCTCGTCGAGCAAATCGAGCACGCGTGCGCCCGAGGCGAGCGTCTCCTGCAGTGAGGCGCCCAGGCGGCTCACGGCCATCACCGAGCCAAACGACGACACAAAGGTAAAGACGGCGACAAACGCTGCGGCAAAGTCAATCGTTCCCGCAGCCACCAGCTGCAGCGCACGCCCGAGCATCACCAGATTAGCCACAAGAATAAGCGCATCGGCTACGGCCTCGCTGACCGCCTGGCGGCGCTTGAGGCGCGCGTCCACGGCGCCGACTTGCTCGGTCAGCTTGCCCAGGGCACGGCTGCGATCGGTGCCACCGGCAAACTGGATGGTCTCGCCCGCGCCGCGCAGACTGTCGAGTACAAAGGCGCCCAGCTTACCGGCGCCCTCGCGGCTCTGGCGGCCGGTGGTGCCGCATGCCTTGGCCGAGGTCAGGGGCAGCAGCACGCCCAGGACCGCGTAGGCCACGAGCGCGATGCCCGCGAGCTCGGGGCTCACAGCCAGCAAAAAGCCCTCAAACACAACGGTGCAGACCAGAGCTATGGCAATGGGCGAGATGGTGTGCGCGTAGAAGACCTCGAGCAGCTCGATATCCGAGGTGACCAGGCTCACGAGCTCGCCCTTGCCGCGGCCCTCGAGCTTGGCGGGGGCGAGCTGGCGCAGGGCGCCAAACACCAGGTCGCGAATGTGTGCGAGCAGACGGAATGCGATGTAATGGTTGCAGAGCTGCTCGCCGTAGTGGAGCGGCCCGCGCGCGATGCCGCAGGCGGCACAGGCCGCGCATGTGACGATAAGACCAAGCCCCAAGGCGTTGCGGCCCAGCGCGGCCATAAGGCCAAGGGCGCCAAAGGCCGGCACGAACGCGGCGGTGAGCATGCCAATGCTGCCCAGCGCGACGGCTAGCACAAGCCAGCCGGCAAGCGGTCGGACGAGCCCCATCATGCGCCACATGATGGACGGCGCCGAGCGACGGGCGCGGCCGGAGTCAGGCACCGCGGCAGCGGAAGACGAGCCGGCACCGTTGAGGCCATCGGTACGGGCGGTGCTGCCGTCAACAGCCTCAACCGCGCCGGCATCCTCGGCATCACCCTCCGCATACGCATATGCCGAGAGCTGCTCCTGGCTGTTCCACATGCGCGCATAGGCGCCCGCGGTTGCCAAGAGCTCGCCGTGAGTCCCGCGCTCGGCAATGCGACCGCGCTCCAGCACCAGAATCTGATCGGCGTCCACGATTGTCGACAGGCGATGCGCCACCACGATTACGGTGTGCTCGCCGGCGAGCGATGCAATGACCTCGCCGATTGCGGCTTCGCTTGTGGCATCGACGTTGCTCGTCGCCTCGTCAAACACATAGATCGGCGAGTCGTGCAGCAGGGCGCGTGCCATGCACACGCGCTGGCGCTGGCCACCCGAAAGGTTGGTGCCGCCCTCGTTAATCACCATGTCGAGCCCGCCGTTGGCCTGCACAAAGGCCGCCACGCGCGTGCGGCCGAGCGCGCGCAAAAGCTCGGCGTCGGTGGCGTTGGGCTGGGCGAGCAGCAGGTTGTCGCGCAGGGTGCCGGCAAACAGGTAGCCGTTGGTGGGCACCAGCGTGACGGCGCGCATGAGTGAGGCGGCCGTGGCATCGCGCAGCTCGACGCCGCCAATGCGAACGCTGCCACGGTAGGCACCCTTGCGGCCCGCGATAATCCCCGCGAGCGTGGACTTGCCGCCGCCGCTTTCGCCCACGAGTGCCACGAGCGAGCCGTGCGCAATGGTCGCGCTGGCGCTGTCCAGCACCGTGCGGTTGCCGTATGCATAGCTCACGCCCGCGAGCTCGATATCGCCGCGACCGTCAAGCTCAACATCGCCGCGCTCGGGCTCGGGCGTATCCAAAATGCCAAACATGCGGCGCGAGGCGGCCATGCCGTTCATGGCCGTGTGGAACAGCGATCCCAGGCGGCGCATGGGCAAAAAGAACTCCTGCGACAGAAAGACGATGAGGAAGGCCGCCTCAAAGCCAATCTTGCCCGTGGCGAGCTGCAGCGCGGCTACGATAATGCCGAGCGCGGCGCCCATATAGACGACCAGGTCCATAACGCAAATGGAGCGCAGCTGCATCACCAGCAGGCGCATGGTCGCTGTGCGGAAACGCTCGGACTCGGCGTTGATGCGCTCGTGCCAGCTGCGATCGGCCTGGTAGACCTTAAGGGTGGTGAGACCCTGCACGGCCTCCAGGAACATGCCGCCCAGATCGACATAGCTGCCCCAGTACTCGGCACCGATCTTTTTGGCGTTGCGCATGACCATCATGATGGAGACGGGGATGACCGGAACGCAGGCGAGCAGCAGCGCGGCAGGAAGACCCGCCTGGCCCACGAGCAGTACAAACAGCGTGATGGGTGCCAAGCCGGCAAAGAAGAGCTGCGGCAGGTAGCCGCCAAAGTACACCTGGAGTTGCGTGGCGCCCTCGACGCTGGTCTGGACGGCCTCGGCGGTGGGGACGGTCTCGGTGTAGGAGGGGCCGAGTGCGGTGAGCTTGTCGTAGACGAGCGAGCGCACGCGGCGGACGGCCTCGAACGCGGCCCTGTCGCCGGCGCGTTGGGCCAGGTAGATGGAGGCGGCGCGCGCGATGATGGCGGCGGCGAGCGGCGAGGCCGCCTGTGCGAGGGCATCGACGGCGAGCGCGGCGGAAAGGCCGTCCGTGACGATGCCGCCCAAGATGCGCGCAAGCACCCACATCACCGTGATGTTTGCCATGAGCGCGATCCACTTAAACAGGACGCTTGCCATAATGTAGGGCGTTGCCTGCGGAACCAGGGAGAAGAGCCGCTTCTCGAACATGAAACCTCCTATGCCGTAACGGTGCCGGTCGGGGTCCTCGGCAGCCGCTTAGTTAGCCAAATGCAACTAGAGTAGCATCGTGCAGCCTGTAAGTATGCCGAGGGTAATTTTTTGGCCGATGAACTGCGTAGAAAGTTCAAAATTGTTGAGTGTAGTGAACTTTGTGGTGGACGGAGTGCGAGCGCAATTCTGATCGTGCGCGGCCCCGCTCCAAAACATGTACATCAGCCTCCAAAAGCTGCAAAAAATGACATGTTTGGAGGCTGGCGTACATGTTTGGATAGGGGCGAGGGCGGCGACGGACGAAAGTCACGCCTGTGCCACGTCCGATGTGCTAGCGTTTGGGTGAATAAAACGAGCCCGTGCGGAAAGGATCCGGACCGTATGCAACGTGGAAGTACATCTCCGCTGTCCCGCGAGACCGATGCACCCGAAACTATCGTCAAGCTGGAGTGCGACATCGACGATGCGTCGCCCGAGGTGCTCGCCTATGCCGCGGACCGCCTGCGCGAGGCGGGCGCCCGCGAGGTGCACTGGTTGCCTCTCTACTGCAAAAAAGGCCGCCCCGGTTGGCAGCTGCAGGTAATCTGCGCCCGCGAGGACATTGACCGTCTGCAGACGATTATCTTTTTGGAAACTACCACGAACGGCATCCGGCGCCAGGTGATGGAACGCGTCTGCCTGCCGCGTCGTTTTGAGCAGGTCGCGACGCCTTGGGGCGAAGTGGCCGTCAAGGTGGCCACCCTGCCCGACGGCAGTGAGCGTGCGGCGCCCGAGTACGAGGACTGCGCCCGTCTTGCCCGCGAGCATAACGTGCCGCTCCAGCGCGTGATGCAGACGGCACAAGCCTCGGCACTGCGATTTGAATAGCGCGGCCGGCGACATCTCGCGCCCGGCCACATCAGCCCCACCCGAAAGGACCACCATGAAATACCTCATCGCTTCCGACATTCACGGCTCGGCATACTGGACCGAGCGTCTGGTCGCCGCAATCGAATCCGAGCAGCCCGACCGCATCGTGCTGCTGGGCGACCTGCTCTACCACGGCCCGCGCAACGACCTGCCGCGCGACTACGCCCCCAAGCGCGTGATTCCGCTGCTCAACGCCCTGGCCGACCGCATCATCGCCGTCCGCGGCAACTGCGACGCCGAGGTCGACCAGATGGTGCTCGACTTTCCCGTCATGGCGGACTACGCCACGCTGTTCGATGAGGCCGGCCGTGAACTGTTCCTGACGCACGGCCACGTCTTTGGCGCCGGCATGCACAACAGCGTCGACCACGTGCCCGCGCTGCCCGAGGGCTCCGCGCTCGTCTACGGCCACACGCATATCAAGGTTAACGAGGCAAGCGAGGCACGCCCGGGCCTATGGCTCTTCAACCCCGGCAGCGTGAGCATCCCCAAGGACGGCACGCACAGCTACGGCATCTACGAGGGCGGCGCGTTCCGTCACGTGATCCTGGAGGAGAAATAATCATGGCGCAGCACATGGCTCGGCAAAATGCCGAGGGCTCGCGCGATCTGTCCACGCTGGTCGACGTGTCGGCCGAGCTGCAGCATTTGGTGCAGACTATCTGGCGTCTGCGTCAGCCCGATGGCTGCCCGTGGGACCGCGAGCAGACGCACCGCAGCATTGGCAAGAACATGATCGAGGAAGCCTACGAGGCGCTCGATTGCATCGAGGCGGACGACGTGGCGCATCTGCGCGAGGAGCTGGGCGACGTGCTCATGCAGGTGGTACTGCATGCGCAGATTGCGGCGGACGCCGGCGAGTTTACACTTGCCGATGTGGCACGCGATATCGACGCCAAGCTCATCCGTCGTCATCCGCACGTGTTTGGCGATGCGGACGCCGAGAGCTCCGATGAGGTGCTCAAGATCTGGGACGAGGTTAAGCTTGCCGAGAAGGCTGCAAAGGACAAGGCCGTGGCAGCGGGCGAGGCTGCGCCCGAGGGCCTGCTCGACGGCGTGCCCACGCATCTGCCGGCGCTGATGCAGGCTCAGAAGGTGTCGCGCAAGGCGGCTGCCGTGGGCTTTGAGTGGGAGACAGTCCAGGACGTGTGGGACGAGGTCGCCGAGGAGCGCGCCGAGTTTGAGGCCGAGACTCCCGGCTCGCCCGAGCGCGAGATGGAGTTTGGCGACCTGCTCTTTGCTCTGGTCAACGTTGCGCGCAAGGAGGGAATCGACGCCGAGAGCGCCCTGCGTGCCAGCACGGCAAAGTTCCGCCGCCGCTGGGCCGCGATGGAGCAGATGGCGGCCGACGCCCACGTGGATCTGGCCGAGCTTTCGACCCACGGCCTCAATGACCTCTGGGATGCCGCAAAGGCAGAGGAGTAAGACTGCGGGGGCGACGGGACGGACTTTCTCATCGCCCCCATTATTTTTCAAAAAGATTGTATCCCTTGGCTAACTTAGGGCATAATGCAAAAAGTGCGATAAGGCTAACTTATGAACCTGCGCGCCACTGTAGCGTGCAAGCCGTGTCGCCAAGCATTCAACCCGTTTCCAAGTGAGAGGGAGACAACATGAGCGATATTTTGGATGTCTACGGTCGCGAGGTACTCGACAGCCGCGGCAACCCCACCGTCGAGGTCGAGGTCGTGCTCGAGGACGGCAGCTTCGGCCGCGCGATGGTGCCTTCGGGCGCTTCGACCGGCGCCTTTGAGGCCTGCGAGCTGCGCGATGGCGACAAGGGTCGCTACCTGGGCAAAGGCGTCTCGCAGGCCGTCGAGCACGTCAATAACGAGTGCGCTAACGCCGTCGTGGGCCTCGACGCCTTCGACCAGCGCGCCGTCGATGCCGCGCTGATTGCCGCGGACGGTACCCCCAACAAGACCAATCTCGGCGCCAACGCCATTCTGGGCGTGTCGCTGGCAGTTGCCCGCGCCGCTGCCGAGTCGGCGGGTCTTTCGCTGTACCAGTACCTGGGTGGCGTCAACGCCCACCTGCTGCCCACGCCCATGATGAACATTCTCAACGGCGGCGTGCATGCCGACAATAACGTCGACTTCCAGGAGTTCATGATCATGCCGGTGGGCGCCCCGAGCTTTGCCGAGGGCCTGCGTTGGTGCGCCGAGGTCTACCACACCCTCAAGGGCGTGCTGCACGAGGCCGGCCTGGGCGGCGGCGTGGGCGACGAGGGCGGCTTTGCGCCCAACCTCAAGACCAATGCTGAGCCGTTCGAGTACATTACCAAGGCCGTCGAGAAGGCTGGCTTTAAGCCCGGCGTCGACTTCATGTACGCCATGGACCCGGCCTCGACCGAGTTTTACAACGCCGAGACCGGCATGTACGAGCTCAAGGGCGAGGGTGTTGAGTACACGAGTGCCCAGATGGTCGATTACTGGGAGAAGCTCGTCGACACCTATCCCATCATCTCCATCGAGGACGGCATGGCCGAGGAGGACTGGGACGGTTGGGTTGAGCTTACCCGCCGCATTGGCAACAAGGTGCAGCTGGTGGGCGACGACCTGTTCGTCACCAACACCGAGCGCCTCAAGAAGGGCATCGAGCTGGGTGCCGCCAACGCGATCCTGGTCAAGGTCAATCAGATCGGCACGCTCACCGAGTCGCTCGAGGCCATCGAGACCGCCAAGGAGGCCGGTTACGCCTGCATCGTGAGTCACCGCTCCGGCGAGACCGAGGATTCCACGATCGCCGACCTGGTCGTGGGCGTCAATGCCGGCCAGATCAAGTCGGGCGCCCCGTGCCGCAGCGACCGTATCGCCAAGTACAATCAGCTCATCCGCATCGAGGACGAGCTCGAGGGCAGCGCGCGCTACGCCGGTAAGACCGCGTTCTACAACATTCGCTAAACGGACGAATTTGGCGAGGGGGAGGCTGACTCGGTTCCGTCCCGCCTTGACTGGATGCTGCAAAGCGCCATGGGCGCTGGGCCATACGGCTCAGCGCCTTTTTTATGTCGAGCAAAGGCTGGCGAAGGCGGTGCAGGCGCTCGTGCTATAACTAAAGGACTTAGCGCAAACAAACCTCAACCGCACAAGGCGCACATGGATCAGATTTACGACAACAGGTACTATTCCGCCGGTTCGCGCGAGCCGTCGCCTCGCCGTGCGCGCACGGTGCAGCTCGGTGGGTCTGCTTATGCCGGCGCCGACCGCTCCACGCAGCGCCCGGCAAGTACCTCGCGCCCCAATGCTCAATCAAATACCTTGGCAGATGGACCGGTGCGCCCGCCACGTTCGTCGCATGCATCGCGTCCCTCGACTCAGGCACACGACAAATCGAGCAGGCCTTCGAGCCGTCTTTCGGGCTCGGACTTTATGCGCTACGCCAACGACAATGCGGTGGTCAAGGCAATCTATGACTTTACGCATGGCTCTCTGCGTCCGCTGTTTATCGGTATCGTGGTGGCTCTGGCGCTCGTGAGCCTGTATTTCCCCGTGCGCGACCTGTACGTGGCAAAGCGTTCGAGCGATATCTTGGCCAAGCAGGTCGAGATTCGCCAGCAATACAATGATGAGCTGCAAAAAAGCGTCGACAAGCTGCTCTCGGAGGAGGGTATCAAGGACGCGGCGTCCGAGGACCTGGGCCTGGTGATGCCCGGCGAGAAGAAGATTGACGTGCTAGGCTTGGACGACGATTCGGACTCGTCGTCGAGCAAAAAGTCCTCAAACGCCAAGAAGGCCAGCGAAGTGGCCAAGGAAATCGAAGAAGTCGGCAAGGACGCGCCGTGGTACATCCAGGCGCTCGACATGCTGTTTGGGTTTAACGGCGTCGAGGGTCAGACGGTCGTGTCCAACGGCAAATAGCGCCCGGAGGGGAGCCCGCAATGACAAATTGCAAACGCTATAAGGTGGCCGCGATCGACCTGGGAACGGTGTCGTCGCGAGTGGTGTTGGCCCAGGTCGAGGGCGGAGCGATTGTGGAATCGTCCAAGCATACCGAGATTACCGACCTGGGCGAGGGCGTGGACGCGACGGGCCGCTTTTGCGAGGCGGCCGTTGAGCGCGTGCTCGCTGCGTGCCGCATGTTTGTGGATGAGGCCCGTGCCTTTGGGGCCGCGTGCGTCTGCACCACGTGCACGAGCGCCGCGCGCGATGCGTCCAATGCCGCGCTGCTGCTGGACGGCCTGCGCGAGCTGGGGCTCGAGCCGCAGGTGATTCCGGGCGAGGTCGAGGCGCGCCTGACGTTTTTTGGCGTGGCGCACGACTTTGCCGGTGAACGCATTATCGTCGCCGATTCGGGCGGCGGCTCCACGGAGCTCGCGACGGGCGTCTATGCGCCTGAGCGCGGGGTCTTTGCGCTGGAGGGAACGCGCTCGCTGGACATCGGTTGTCGCCGCGTGACGGAGCGCTTTTTCTCCGCGTTGCCGCCCGCGGATGGCGAGCTTGCTGCCGCTGCCGCGTGGGCAGGCGAGCAGTTTGCCGCCTATTTTGAAGGCCTGCCCAGCGACTTTGAGCGCGCCGAACGCCTCGTTGCGGTGGGCGGCACCGTCACCACGCTCGTGGCACTCGTTCACGAGCTGGAGCCGTATGATTCGAGCTTTGTGCACCTGCGCGAGCTTTCGATGGAGCAGGTTTCGGCCGCTATCGAGCGCATGTCCGCGCTGGATGTTGCGGGCATTGCCGCTCTGCCGGGCGTGCAACCTAAGCGCGCAGGCGTGATCTTGGCAGGTGCCGTGGTAATTCGCGAGCTCATGCGAGCCGGCGGCTACGACATGCTCACCGTAAGCGAGAACAGCCTCCTCGCCGGCATGGCCGCCACCATCAACGAGGTTCTCGACGGCGCGACCCCCACCATCGCCTGGACCCCGAGCCTGAGTGCTCTTTAACCGTCTTCCTCTGAGTTGCGGTGAAATGCGGACTAAAATCGCCCTTTCGGGCCCCAAACAGTCCCTATTCAACCGCAACTCAACAGCCGGCACCTAGGGATGTTTCTTTTCTGTCGGCACCTGGGGACAGTCCTTGTTGAGTGCCTCCGCAGCCTTTATGCCAGTTTGTCGATTTGCCCAATTTCCCAAAGCGGAATATTGACGAGCGTGCCCTCGTCTCTATATGCCGCCAGGGAGCTCCTCACGCAACGCTCGAGTTTGAATTTTTCGCAGGCTATTTTCAGACTCTTCGCTTTAAGGTTCTCTGCCGCCTTGACCTCAAGCGGGAGCACGGTTCCCGCATGGTCGATGGCAAAGTCGGTTTCGGCATTGCCAGAGGTAGAGGACCAATACACGGGAGTTTTGTCCTGGAGCAAAAGCTCCTGCGCGACGTATTGTTCGGTCAGCGAACCTTTGAACTCGGTAAAAACAGCGGATCCGTTAAGAACGATGGCCGGAGAGAGACCGGAGAGCGCTCCGAGGATGCCGGTGTCGATGCAGAACAGTTTGAAGCCCGAGAGGTCTTCGTAGCTCGAGAGCGGTGTCTTTAGAGCGGAAACACGTGGCACCTTATGAACGATTCCGTAGTCCGTGAGCCACTGGAGGCTTTCCTCAAAATCGCGTGCGCGCGCTCCGGGGCGAAGGGCGCCATAGACAAACTTCTTGTTCTCCTTGGCAAGCTGGCCGGGAAGGGATTTCCAAACCAACCTCATGCGCTCGACGATGCGGGCGGGTGCATGTTTGCCAAAATCGGATTCGTAAGCCTCGATGATTTGCTGCTGAAGCCTTCGGGCTTCAATGAAGTCGCGTGTCTCGGCGAAAGCGGAGACAACTTCGGGCATACCACCGACAACAAGGTATTCCTTGAGCAAGTGCACGAGCTTTTCGGTGACGTTTGCTAGAAGGTTCATGTCTGCGGCAAGGATGGCGTCGGCGAGCGGGTTGCCGTCGACGGCGCGAACGAACTCGGCAAACCCCATGGGACGCATGGTGAGCTGGTCGATTTTGCCGACGGGAAATGACTCGTTTTTGCGTCGGAGCGCGAGGCCCATATAGGAACCGGCTGCTACGATGTGGTATTCGGGTGCAAGCTCGTTGAAGTACTTGAGCGAGGTGATCCCGCGTGGCGCCTCTTGGATCTCGTCGAAGATGATGAGCGTGTCTGTCGGCGTTACGGTTTGGCCACGTAGGAGCTCTATCTGGGAGATGATGCGCTTGGGGTCGAGGTCCCCATCGAACAGCGAGCGTGTGCTCGGCTCGAGCATAAAGTCAAAACGAATGACGTTTCGATACTGCTGGCTTGCGAATTCGTTAAGAAGCCAAGTCTTTCCTGTCTGGCGGGCTCCCTTAAGCAAGAGAGGTTTGCGATTCGCCCTTGATTTCCAAGCGATAAGTTCACTCATAAGCTGTCGTTGCATATTGCCTCCCAACCCTCTCGGCTAGTATAAGGCCATTTGGGCGTTTCCATCGGAAAATGTGCGAGACAACCACGTTTTTCCATCGGAAAATGTGCGAGATAACCACGTTTTTTCATCGAAAAATGTGTGAGGAAACTCATTGGGTGAGTGGAAAAAAGTAGTCAAAAAAGCCCCGTCCCAAATTAGCTGTCCTGCAGTTGACGGCATCTAAAAGAAACGGGCCCGCATCCCAATGGGATACGGGCCCGTAAACAATACGTGGTAGGGGCGGTGGGGCTCGAACCCACAATCCTTGCGGCGAGAGATTTTAAGTCTCCTGCGTATGCCAATTCCGCCACGCCCCCGTGAGACTAGAAGTCTAGCACAAGCCGTCCGTTACGCGTTGACAGCCATCGAGTGCCGGCCCGACTTTTCCAAGTACTCGGCATACTTGGCCTCGTCGCCCTTGTTCTTGTACTGCAGGGCCAGCAGGTACTCCAGGCGGCAGCGCTTGACCGGGTCGTCGCCGACATCCTCGAGCATGCGCTCCAGCTCGGGAATGTCGTTGTGGCGCTTGAGGATCATCGTGTCGTACATCAGCTGGCACTCGTGCGCAACTGCCTCGGCCTGGCCGCCCTCAAAGCCCTTGATCTCGTGCAGCAACTCCTTGGACTTTTTGCGGTCCTCCTGGCCAACGTAGTAGTTAAAGGCCTTAATGACCAGGTCGACGCGCTGCATCTTGGGCAGGTTGAGTCCCAGCAGCAGGTCGAACATCTCGCTGGCGCGCTTGTGGTCCTCGCGCAGCAGATAGGAGTTCAGGCGCAGGTAGTCGCGGTTGTAGCGCGGGTACAGCATGCTGGTGAGTTTGCCGTCGAGCAAGCGATCGAACTCGTCCCACTGCTTAGCGGCCATAAGCTGCTGCAGGCGTTTAAACGTGGTGCGTTTTTTGACGCTAAAGAACACCGACACGGCGATACAGATGATAACGACGGCGGTCCAGAGTGTGCGGGAATCGGGCATATTAGGGTCCTTAGTCGCTCATAAAGCGAGCGGTATGACAACACGTACTAGATGTATTATACGCAGCGCGCAAGCAAACTGGCATAAAAGCTCATCGAGGCTAAGTGCCATCGCTCGCTGCGGTACACTTACCTAAAGTAAACCATGAAGGGAGACATTACCTATGAAGAAGATCGTTTTGGCTTGTGGTGCTGGCGCTGCTACTTCCACGCTCGTTGCCCAGAAGGTCGCCACCATGCTCGATGCCAACGGTTATGCCGGCAAGTATGAGATCGTGCAGTGCGCCATCTCCGAGGCCAAGGATTACTGCGACGAGGGCGCTGACCTGCTGATCGCCACCACCGTTGCCCCCGAGGGCCTCACCTGCCCGTACGTGAGTGGCGTGCCCTTCATGACCGGCATGAACCGCGTCGCTGCCGAGAAGGCCGTCCTCGACGTCATGGCTCAGTAGGCGCTGTCTGTATGAGTGAGCAGAACGCCAACCCGGTCGAGCTTTTTGGCATGCGCGTCGCCCACGTGGGCATCAACGCCACCGACCCGGCAGACGCCCTGGAGATCGCGGAGTTGTTCTCGACGATGATGGGCCTGCCCGTCATCGAGACCCCCGTTTCGTACTTTAACGATTCGCTGGTCGAGATCATGAAGCAGAACGGTCGTGGCGCCAAGGGCCACATCGGCTTTGCCGTCAATGACATCGATGCGGCAGAGAAGTGGTTTGCCGAGCGCGGACTCGAGGTCAACGAGGAGTCGCGCGTGCTGCTGCCCGATGGCGGCACCAAGCTCGTGTACTTTAAGCGCGAGTTCGCCGGCTTCGCCGTGCACCTGTGCCGCGAGTAGCGCACAAGCTGCTTTAGTTAGCAAAAAGGGATAGGGCCGCATGGCCTTATCCCTTTATTTATGCCGAGGGGTATCCCTACCGCGGCAGGCGAATCGTAAAGCGGCTGCCGACCCCTTCGACCGAGGTTACACCGATGACACCGCCATGGCTATCGACGATCCACTTGGCAATGGCAAGCCCCAGACCCGAGCCCTGCGCGCCGGCATCGCGCGCGTTGTCGGCGCGGTAGAACCGCTCGAACGCGTGAGCTGCGGATTCCTGGTTCATGCCGATACCCTCGTCCTCAACGCTTATGTCGATCGTGCCTATGCCCGCATCGGGCGTTATGCCAAACGTGACGGTCGTTCCCGCATCCGAGTACTTGGCGGCATTCTGCACGATCACGCGCAGAGCCTGCTTTACAAGCGCCACGTCGACGGACGCATCGCAACGCGGGTCGCTGACAAGCGCAGCGTCAAAGGCCAGTCGATACGTGTGCTCGGTATCGATCATCTGTGACTCCTCGCATACCTCGCTGACCAGTGCGGCCAGGTTGGTATGCGCGCGCCGCAGGACCGTGCGTCCGGCATCGCCGCGTGCCAAAAACAGCAGCTGTTCCACGAGCTCCTGCATGTGCTCGCTTTCGGCCTTGAGGGATGCGATGGATTCCGCCAGCACGTCCGGGTCGTCTTTGCCCCAGCGGTCGAGCATGTTTACGTAGCCCTGAATCACCGCGATGGGCGTGCGCAGCTCATGGCTTGCATCGTTGACAAAGCGCATCTGCTGCAGCTTGGCCTCTTGCATCTGGCGCAGCAGGCGGTTGAGTGCGACCTCGATGCTTGCCAGGTCGGCGTCGCCGGTGGTGACGCTCGGCGAGTCGACGCTTGCGCGCTCGATGGCCTGCTCCAGCGTTTCCATCTTGCCGCCGGAGAGCTGCATACGGCCGAGCTCGTCCACGCGCAAGGCAAGGTCGTTGAGTGGCGCCATGGTGCGGCGCACGCGACGGGCGCCGCCGAGCATGTTGAGCACGCTGATGACTTGCCCGCCCGCAACGACAAGATAGAGGGGCCACAGCGCGATGAGGTCCTGCGCGAGGGGGAAGGTCTTGGTGGTGCGCGCAAACTCGACGGTATAGGTGAGCGTGGCCAGGTCCAAGCCGCGCGCGGGCGCGAACGACATGCCGTGAGCGGTGGCGCCGGGGATCCAGCCTGCGGTAAACGCGCCATCGGGCAGCGTCTGGTTGTATCCATAGACTAGGATCGCCGCCGCAATCACCATCAGCAACAGATCGAGCCAGACGTAGCTCATCAAGCGGCGCCACATATAGCCCCAGTTGATGGCGCGGGCGATGGAGGTGACGCGCTTGGCTTCAGCGTTACGCGCGGCAGACATAGCCCACCCCGCGCACGGTCTGGATGATGCGGACACCGCCGGCGTCTTCGATCTTGGCGCGCAGGTGCGCGATGTGTACGTCGACGTTGTTGGTGTCGCCCACGTATTCGTAGCCCAGCGCCTCGTGCGCGATGCGCTCGCGCGTGAGCACGGTCTCGGCATGCGCCATAAGCAGTGCGAGGACATCGAACTCGCGAGCAGTCAGCACGATGGGCGAGCCGCCGACCGTGACTTCGCGGCGGTCGGGATCGAGTGCGACAGAACCCACGGTGAGCGTGGCGGGGGAGGGCGAGGCGGATGCCTGGGCCGTGTCGGTTGCCGGGGACATTGTGGCGATACCGGCGGCCGCGCCGCCCGCCATACTTGCCCTGGCCCCGCCGCCGCCAACGCCCGAAGCCGCCCGCACGGCTTCCGAGCGCTTCAGCGCCACGCGGATCCGTGCGAACAGCTCCTCGATCGCAAACGGCTTGGTCAGGTAATCGTCGGCGCCGGCGTCGAGCCCGGCAACCTTGTCCATCACGGCATCGCGCGCGGTGACCATGATCACTGGCGCATCCTTGTGCTTGCGTATGCGCCGCAGCACCTCCATGCCGTTGAGCTGCGGCAACAGTACATCGAGCAGAATCAGATCGTAGTCGCGCTCCAACGCCAGGTCAACGGCGGTGCGTCCGTCGGCGGCGTGCTCCACCTGGTAGCCCTCGTGCTCCAGCTCGAGTGTCACAAAGCGGGCGATTTTCTCCTCGTCCTCTACGATCAGGATTCGTGCCATGCGTGCCCCCGTCTGCGATTACTTGTCGTCGTTGAGATTTTGCTTGATGTCGTCCGCGGCGTTAGCAGCGCTATCCATAAGGTTGTTGATGCTGCCGGGCACGTCGCCGTCGCTGTCGATGCGGTAGCGCATGCCAAAGAACAGGCCAATCAGCATCAGCCATATCGTGGCGCCCCAGGCAAACAGCGCGACGATGGGAATCAGGATGGGGATGTTGAGGATGATCGCATCGCGGCGCGTGGCGATAAACTTGGTGTCCAGACTCAGGCGGAAGAGCTTTTTGAGGTACTCCCACACGCTGTCCATCTTCTTGGAGAAGTCGGTCTTTTCACTCGACTTTTCGTAGGCTGCCTGCGCGGCGACCATCTCGGCCGAGGGCTCATCGACTGGCACGGACTCGGTGGCGGCATGCGCCGACGTGGTCTGGGTCTTGCCCTGCGACTCGAGCCAAATGATGGCATCCAAAACGTTGCCGTCGGCAGCGTCGAGCGCCGCCTTGGCATCGGTGTAACTCACGTTGCACTTGGTGCGGATGGTTTCAACTTTTTCGAGGTCGTCCATGACCTGTCCTTTCGTTCGATGGGCGCGACGCCGGGCAATTTGCTCGGGCGCGAGCGTTGCGTTCGGCGGTCTGCGTTGCGCCGCCCCGCCCTTGGTCGAACTCTATAGTGCAGGTTATAGATTAAGCGATTCTTGAGCCAAGATTAATGTTGGATGAGTTTTTGGGTGGCAGTGGGAAAAGAATTAGACCTCGATAGCGGGAGATGGTGGGCCGGTATCAAGCCGGCGTCAGAAATGGGATAAGCAAGGCGTATGGATCGCACGGATCAAAAACACGTTGCAAAAGTATGAAAATATCCTACAATTGCAACATGAAGTACTTTAGCAACATAACGGCGATAAGCGAGCTTTCCGAGAGTGAGGGCGTGTTTACCACAGCCCAGGCGGCTCGCATGGACATTTCTCGAGATGCGCTGGCGCACTCATGCCGCGTGGGGCGTCTTGAGCGGATATGCCACGGCGCCTACCGGATGTCGGGCACGCAGCGCCGAGGCACCGATGAGCTCAACGCTCTTTGGAAGCTCACCAATCCCTCCCTTTGTGCGTGGGAGAGAAAGCGCCAGTGGGATGGCATCGCTGTGAGCGGTACGACGGCGGCGAACCTTCAGCAAATCGGCGATTTCTTTCTGTCCCCCTACAGGATGACCGCGCCCATGCGCATCAATACGAGAAACGAATCCCTTTCTTTTGTAAAGCGCGAGATTGCGGAGCAGGATATCGTCTGGCTCGACGGCCTGCCGGTAACCAAACCCGAGCGCACGCTTGTCGATCTTTGCCTCGATTGCGAGGACCCCTCGTTAATTATCGATGCCTATAACGACGCGCTTGGGCAAGGGCTCGATATGCAGTGGCTGAAAGATCTTGTAGAAGAGAACTCTAAAACCGCCAAACGACGCGAACTAATGAGGCCTTTGCTGATAGCTCTAGGTTGTGACTGAATACGCAGGCCTGATGTTGGCTAGTTGCAAGTTGGGGCAATTGTTTGTCCGTGCGGCACGTTAATCTAAGTTACCGTTGAAAGGCGTTGCAACAAAGTGTTGCAACTGCCATGCATCGCGTTTAATCTTGATAACGCTGTGTCAATTAGCGGACAGTTCGTCCGTAGTTTGTTCCGATTGGATAGCATGAAAGACGTTAGGGAAGAGATAACTGCCAAACGCAAGGAGCTCGCGCTGACTCAGAAGGAGTTCGCCGCCGCTCTTGGCATGGGACCTAATGGTGATAGAACCGTCCGGCGTTGGGAGACTGGCGAGACCAGTCCATCTGCTACGGAGCTCACGTTTATACGCTCCCTAGGTTATCAGGCGCCCTTTGCGCAGGGTGATCGGGAGGACGCTCCTTTCACTTACATTGACCTATTTGCTGGTATCGGTGGCATTCGCTTGCCGTTCCAAGAACTTGGTGGCAAGTGCGTTTTTTCTTGCGAGTGGGATAAATATGCACAGAAGACGTACCGCATGAATTACGGTGATCAGCCAGCTGGGGACATTCATGACGTTCGTTCGGACGACATTCCAAAATTTAACGTTTTATTGGCGGGATTTCCGTGCCAGCCATTCTCGCTCGCGGGCGTTTCAAAGAAAAAATCGATGGGACGTGCTACTGGCTTTGAAGACAAGACGCAGGGGACATTATTTTTCGAAGTAGCTCGTATTATTCGCGACAAAAAACCTGATGCTTTCCTGCTGGAAAACGTTAAAAATCTAACGAGTCACGATCGCGGCAAGACCTTCAGGATTATTATGCAGACCCTTAAGGACGAGCTTGGTTACGATGTGCACTACAAGGTTCTTGATAGCAAGAATTGGACTTGCCAGCATCGTGAGCGCATTTACATTGTTGGCTTTAAGAAAAAAACTAATTTTGATTGGGACCAACTAGAGCTTGGGGGCGGTGGGCACACCGTCGGGGAGATTCTTGAAGATGCTCCTGATGATCGATACGTTCTTTCCGACAAACTGTGGGCTTATTTGCGTGCATATAAGGAAAAGCATCAGGCGGCAGGCAATGGCTTTGGCTATAGCACGGTTGGCCCCAATGACACGACAAGGACGCTTTCAGCACGCTATCACAAGGACGGAAGTGAGATTCTTGTTTCACGTGGCGAGGGGAAGAACCCTCGCAAGCTGACTCCGCGTGAATGTGCCCGACTTCAAGGGTTCCCCGATCAATTCATTATTCCGGTTTCGGATACGCAGGCATATCATCAATTTGGTAATTCTGTCACCGTACCGGCTGTGCGAGCAGTGGCCAAGCTGATGATGGGAGCGTATTTCGATGGACTACGGAGTTCTGAGTAGCTATTTTGACGGCGCGGTTGCGAAGAAACTCGTTGCTGTTGATATTGATAGAAAACGCAGCAACCAGCATGAATTCAACGGAACTGCGGAGCTCCGTTCCCTGTTTGGCGACGATGATATAAGAAATATACCGACGACCTTCGTATTTCTTTGCGACGATGCAGACCCTTTGTTTGATCACGGGTTTACGACTTGGTACGACGCGCGCAGGAAGCATCCGACTAGGACAGAATACAGGCTCTATTACAACGATAGCGAAGCGATACGAGCCTCGAGAATCGGTGACCTGATGGTCATTGCACCTTCAGACGAGCATGGTCTTCTGATTGTATTTGCTAGACAAGGATCAAATGCCGAGTGCCAATTAAGATGGCTTTTCGGTTTGAACGAAGTTGACGACAGTGGTTTTTCGCGGTCAACCGCAGATGACAGGCGAATAGACTCAATCGCCGCATCCATTCTTGAAGCGATTGGCATCGAAGTTTCGCTTCCCACGTCAGCTGTTACGTATTTGGATGAAATGGTCGAAAAGTTCGGTGATTCTTTTCCCAAAGGGATTGAATTCACGAGGTATTCCATCTCGACTTTGGGTGTGCTTGATTGGAGGAGCAACCCCGACAAGTGCCTTCTTGACTGCTATGAGCGAGAAGAGATTCTCTTTAAGGTATTCGAGAGACATTTGCTTGAGCGCGATTTGGCTCCCTATCTAAGAGGCGATCTCGATGTTGATGGAGTGTTACGGACCACGATGTCAGCTTTCCAGCGGAGGAAATCGCGCGCGGGAACTGCTTTCGAGCATCAACTTGAGTACCTGTTTAAGGGATGGGGCATAAGTTATTCCGCTCAGCCGTATACTGAGGGCAAATCAAAGCCAGATTTCATTATGCCGTCGATTGAGGCTTATAGAAATCCTTTGTATCCTGCCGAGAAGCTGACCATGCTTGGCGCAAAAACGACCGTTAAAGAGCGCTGGCGCCAAGTGTTGGAAGAAGCGGATAGAATTGAAAATAAGCATTTGATTACACTTGATGTGGCGGTGAGCACTGAGTACACGGACTCGATGCGCAGGCATAGTCTCCAACTGGTTGTGCCTCGTCCTGTATTTGGTTCATATACGGCTGAACAGCAAAGCTGGCTGATGGACGTAGGGGAGTTTTGCCAACTACTGGTCGATAAAGAACGACAATAGTTCATTTCTATACCGGAGTTTTACATAGCCAGCTTAATAATAAGCGCGCAAGTGCGTCGGGCATAAATGACGTCCTTGCGCGCCGATGCTTTGCCTAAGTATCCGCTAGCCCATAAGAACTGCGAGCTTCATCGAGTTTTCAACGGCGGTGTAGCTCATAGCGCCCTTGCCGACCTTTTGCGGATCGTAGTCAGATTGCTGAATGACACCGCTGTATTGAGCGACGACATTTTCAAATGCCGGGCTATCGAGGAACTTGTGAGGATCAGTTTTCCAATACACCTTCCCCTGATCATCTGCTTCCATCAATGCGCGGAGGCCACAGACTAGGGGGTAGATAAAGCCATCAGGAACAGGATTGTCCGTTGCCTTTTCAAAGAAGGGAGTTTTGTATTCATTGCGACTATTCTTAAGGCTCTTAACGGCGCCGATTTTTCCGTAGCTTCCTGTTTTGTTGTAATGCTTGGGGAAACGCGAATAGATTTCATCGTATAGACCGGGAAGGTCCGTAGCCACTTTGAGTGCGCTGAGAACTTGCGGATTCTTGAGTTCGCGGCGCGCTGAACCAGCAGCTTTGCTTACTCGGTCATCCCTCATAAGCTGCAAGAACTTTTCCTGGCACTTTTCCTTGCCGCTATAGACTAGGGGAAGTTGTGGCGCTTCGATGTCGCCAGAGGTGACGTTACTCGAGATGAGCGATAACGGGATCCAAGAGAGTGCGACAAGCTTTCTGGATTCAATGGGGTTGCCGTCGTTGGTTTTCCAGCTGATTTTGGCTGCAAATTCAGGATATTTTTCGGCATAAAGAGCCTTAAAGGAATCGAAAAGACCTTCCTGATTGCCCTTGGTGCCTTGTGTGAGTTGAGCGTTATTGTTGCGAGCGTCGCAGATTTCCAAAAGTGAGGTGCGGAAGTTCTCAACGCAGAGCGCATCGTTTGGGTCGGTTGGAACGAGCAGTTCGACAGGAATCGAGAAGTCTAGAGTGCTTATGCCTTTCTCTTTGAGGGCTGCTTTTTCTTCACGGAGAAGTGACAGGTACTCTTCAATATCGGTTCGACGGTTCATCCATGTTTGCTTGAATGAATCCCAGATTGTGACTTCGTTCTTTTTGGGAGGTCGATTGCCAAGCGCATGTTCGGCTTCGCTGAGAATGTAGCTGCCGATTGCGAGTGTGTTGTGGCCGCCGTCAAGAATTCCCTCAACTTCGTCGTGAGAAGCAAAGCTTAGACGATAACGCCCGCGATCAAGGGACTCGTAGCTCGAGGACGCGAGCAGAATTCCCTTTGATTTAAAAGGAAAGAGCTTTTGCGTGGGAGAAAGCTCATCAGCGCGAATGGATGCCTGAATAGCATCGGTCACTGAGCCCAAACGGGAATTGCGGGGGTTGGCATCGAGATCGAGAGTGTCGATAATTTTGATAATGGATTTGGGGGACATCAGCCCGACGATCTTTTTAATGTCTCCAACTTTTTGCTCGTAGCTGTCGGTAAAGCGAACAATAATGTCGGTGCTCATAGCGAAACCCTTTCGTCTAAAGTAGTCAAAACAACAGGCCTGCGCTCTTGGAGTGCCGGAGATTGAAAGGGAGCATCGCTAACAAAAAAGCTGGTCTCCCAGCTCTAGACGAAAGCCATAACGGTGATCGGGCGTTATGGTGTTGTGCCTAGAGACATCCGTCTCATCTTCCAGCCCCTATCCAGGAAGCTTGATCGAAGGATCTCACTGACCGAGGAAGAGATCAAGATCTGTGGGCATATAAATCGGGTCCCTTCTACGTGAACGGTAGGTAAGCGGTGGTGATCGGTATTTTGTGTCCGCACGACGTGTGACACTTAACCTGCCGTCCTATTCTGCCGCGGCGGTATGAATTTGAACAACGACCCTCTAAGGAGCTCGATACCAATGAGTGACAACACCAAACATCTCGCAAAGAAGTGCGTCAAGGACGCGGGACCGTGCCTTGCGCTGTGCGTAGCCGGCGCAGCGGTCGCGCTGCTGGCTGTTTTGGGGCCATTCGACGTGCTCCGAAGTGCCAGTTCCCTGCACGTTATCATCGCCCTTGCCGCCGCTATGATGACCGGCGGCGTGCTCGATTTGATCTTTTGGGTGCTCGACCCGTTTGGATGGAAGAACGAGGGGTAAGCCCTAAGGGATGGAAGGGCTGGAACGGTTGGCTTAGTGATCGTGCAGAATGTGGACTAGCGACTTACAGGGAAGCGGTGATCCGATGACGGTCTATGTGACGGGCGACGTCCATGGCGGCGCTGACATGCAAAAGCTGCGCGATTGGGACTTTGGGGATAGCCTGACGAGTGACGACTATCTCATCGTTGCCGGCGACTTTGGCTTTCCGTGGGATTTCTCTGCCGAGGAATGCGCCGACATCGCTTGGCTAGAATCGCGTCCCTATACCGTGCTGTTCGTCGACGGCAACCACGAACGCTACGACCATTGGGCAGAACGCCCCATGGAGCTGTGGCATGGTGGGCTGACGCAGCGCCTGTCGGATACTTCGCCCATACGGCGCCTGACGCGCGGCGAGGTTTTTGAGCTCGACGGCTCAACGGTCTTTACCATGGGCGGCGCCACGAGCGTGGACAAGGAATACCGCATTCCGTATTCCAGCTGGTGGCCGCAGGAGCTGCCGGACGAGCGCAACTTTGAGGAGGCACGGGCAAAGCTCGATAGCGTGGGCTGGAAGGTTGACTACGTGATCACCCACACCTGTTCCACACGCATACTCTCGCCCACGCTTTATCCGGCGCCCGGCTGGAATTGCCCCGCCGTTGATCGGCTTACGGCGTTTTTCGATGAGCTGGAAGATCGCTTGGACTACAAGCGCTGGTACTACGGGCATTTTCATCGGGATGCCAACCCGGCCGAGCGCCATACCGTGCTCTACGACTGCATCGTTCACCTGGGCGACGAACTCCAGCCCTGGGATGTTGCGTAGGGGTGGGGCGTATTTGGCTACTCGGCCGTTACAGTGATGTTCTCTCGGTGCGCGCGGATAACATCCCAGCTAAAGTGCTCGACCAGCCGCTCGGCAGAGCGCGGCGTGGTGTCCGGCGCGATGCCCGTTTGCCCGGCGAGCCAGCCCAGCAGCGTTTCGGGCGTGCCAAAGCGGGCGCGGAGTTCGCCCAGGTCCAGATCGCGGTCTCGTTTGGAAAGGCGGCGGCCGTCCGGTGCCATGAGCAGCGGAATATGTGCGTAGTGCGGCGTGGGCAGTCCCAACAGGTGCTGCAGATAGATCTGGCGCGGCGTGGACCCCAGCAGGTCGCATCCGCGCACGACCTCGGTGACGCCCATGGCAGCGTCGTCGACCACCACGGCTAGCTGATAGGCAAACACGCCGTCGCTGCGGCGCACCAAAAAGTCGCCGCACTCGGTGGCGAGTGCTTCGCATTGGGCGCCGTACGTGCGATCCACAAATTCGATCACGTCGTCTGCGAGGTCGTCGACGGTGGGCACGCGCAGACGTGTGGCCGGGGCGCGCAGGGCGCTGCGGCGGGCCACCTCCTCGGCCGAAAGACTTCGGCAGGCGCCACGGTAGATGGGCGTGCCGTCGCTCGCGTGCGGTGCACTCGCGGCGTGGAGCTCGGCGCGTGTGCAAAAGCAGGGATAGGTGAGGCCGGCGTCTTTCAGCCGGCGCAAGGCGCTCTCGTACAGGTCTAGGCGGTCGTGTTGGTAGTAGGGACCTTCGTCCCACTCCAGCCCCAGCCAGGCCAGGTCGTCAATCAATTGGGCGGCAAGTTCCGGGCGCTTGCAGCGATCGTCCAGGTCCTCAATGCGTAACACGATGCTGCCGCCCTGGCTGCGGGCCGAAAGCCATGCGCACAGGCAACTGAACACGTTGCCCAGGTGCATACGGCCCGAGGGCGACGGGGCGAAACGGCCCACGACGGGCGCGGGGGCGGAGGCGGGTGGCGTCGCTGGCGCGTCCGCGGCGGGCGTTGCTATGTTGCGTGTTTTGATATCCATGCGGACGAGTATAGCGCGGGGCTTGGCAGGGAAGGCGTTGCCGCGCTCACAAGTTGGCGGCGGTGCGCATTGCGCACGGTGGGTTTGCGGCTCAAGGTCTCGATCGCTGCGTACCGACTTAGCCTCACAAACGACAGAAACCCCAGCAGCTCTTCGCAACTGCCGGGGTTTCCGCGGAAAAGGGGGACATGATCCTCGAGCGAACGGCAAAGGGGCAAACCGTTTCGCTCAACTGCTTTATGCCCCTCGGTTGGCGGCTCAATCAGCGCGGGCCGCGCCCACACAAAGCCGCTACACCTGTGACGGAGCTGTGAAGTGGTATCTATTGCTGGGGCGGGCTATGCCAAGGGTGCCCCTAATGACTGGTCATTTAAGAACGTCCCCAATGACTAGCTGCCGGGGTGCGGGCGTGACTTTCGTCCCGTTTGATACTCCGCTGGCCTAGATGTTCGTCATGTGCGCCCGTAAACGTGGGACAATGGCGTTACTGGTATCACAGACAAAGGATGTGCCTATGAACGCCCCCGTTGCCCAGCCCTGTCGGCAGCGCCGCCTGTTTGCGCGGTTCGCTTCCGTCTGCGCACTCGTCGCGCTTGCGTTGTTGCTGCTGCCTGCCGCCGCGCACGCCGACGGCTACTCCATGAGCCAAACCTACATCGGCGCCACGGTCGAGGCCGATGGCTCGCTGACCGTTGTCGAGGGACGCCAGTTCGATTTCGACGATGACATTAACGGCGTGTATTGGGATATCAATACAGGCTCTAACCAGCAAGGCGGCTCGGTGGTCGTCAATGTGCTGAGCGTCGAGGAAGACGACACTGCGTTTAACAAGGTCGACAGCGCAAATAAAGGCGACGACGGCGTTTACACGGTGGAACAGTCCGACGACGGCGTAAAGATTAAGGTGTTCAGCCCTCACGAGAGCGGCGACAGCGCAATCTACTACGTGAGTTATTCCATGACCGGTGCGGTTATGAACTGGGCCGATACCGCCGAGCTCTACTGGAAATTCGTCGGCGACGGCTGGTCGGCGGATTCCGATGACGTCGAGATGGAAGTCTACTTTGCAAATGCCGCTGCCGGGACGGCTGCCGTCAAGGGCGATAACTTCCGCGCATGGGGCCACGGCCCACTGACGGGCGACGTGTCGCTCGATGCGGACGAGCCCATGGTCACCTATACCATTCCCTGCGTGCATGAGGGCGAATTCGCCGAGGCACGCATCGCCTTCCCCAACGACTGGGTGCCGCAGCTTGCCGTCTCGGGCGAAAAGCGCATGTCGACGATTCTGAGCGAAGAGAAGGAATGGGCCGACGAGGCCAACGCTCGCCGTGAGCACGCGCGTGCGGTTGCCGGCGCGATTGCCGTGGTGTGTGTTGTCGTGGCGGTTGCCTATACCGGTGTGATCGTGATGCTTAAGCTGCGCAGGCCCAAGCCCAAGCCGCTCTTCCAGGACGAGTACTTCCGCGATGTGCCCTCGGCCGACCATCCCGCGGTGCTTGCAGCTCTCATGAGCTGGAACGACGTGCCCGATCAGGCATATATCGCCACGCTTATGAAGCTCACCGACGACCGCGTGATCAAGCTGGAAGAAGCGACCGAGACCAAGAAGAAGGGTCTGCTCCGTCGCGAAAAAGAGGAGCAGACGTATCGCATCACAGTGACCGACGAGGCCTGGAAGGCTGCCAAGAAGGACGGCATCGATCGCGATGTGCTCAAGGTCTTCTTCGCCGGCGTTAAGCCCGATAAAGACGGCGTCCGTTCACGCACGTTTAGCGAGCTGGAGGAGTATGCCAGCGAGCGTACTGAATCTGTTGGCGACAAGCTCGAGGACTATCAGAGCACGGTTAAGGGCAAGCTGGAGACGCGCGAGCTTATCGCCTCGGACGGCACCATCGCCCTGGTTGCCGGCTTGGTTCTCGGCATCATCATCGTCTTTGGCATTCTGGGCTCTCTGATCTATACCGACTTTGCGGATGCCAATGTCGGCGCCGCTATGATCTCGATCCCCGTCACGATCGTGGGCTTTGTTCTGAGCTGCACCTTCCGTCGCTACACGCCGGAGGGCGCCGAGGTGGCGGCTCGCTGCAAGGCGCTCAAGCATTGGCTCGAGGACTTTACGCGCCTGAAGGAGGCCATTCCCAGCGACCTGATCTTGTGGAACAAACTGCTGGTGATGGGCGTTGCTCTGGGCGTTTCGAAAGAAGTGCTGCGACAGCTGGCCGAAGCCGTGCCTGCGGACCTGCGCAACAGCGACGATTTCTACGACAACTACCCCTGCTACTGGTGGTATTACCATCACTACGGCAACGAGTCCCCACTCGATTCGTTCAACGATGTGTACCACGAGACCATCCGCGAGCTGGCTTCGAGCTCCGACAGCTCGAGCGGCGGCAGCGGCGGCGGCTTCTCTGGCGGCGGTGGTGGCGGCGCCGGCGGAGGCGGCGGCGGAACGTTCTAGTGAGCGCTTGCTTTGGGGTGGATCTTTCTGGGCGGTTGCCAGGGAAGATTCATCCCATTTTTGTGCATCGAAACGGGCCAAACTTTCCGCTGAGGACCTTCGCGCAAGGGGCAGTGGACAAAAAATGCCAAATATGAGTACTGTTGCTGCGCTGGTCACATATGTTTGCACATAATAATGGGCTCCTAATGAGAGTACTTCTCGTTAGGAGCCCATTTCATTGAACATTTGGGGAGCTACGTCAGCTCATGCAGCTGGTCGTCATGCCTACAAGCATCAAAAATGTCCCAAATCGCTGCTACTAAAAAGGTAACAGTACTCATATTTGATGTTTTTTGACCAGGGCTATCTACAAACCCCCTAGGCCACTCATTGGGGACAGACTTAAATGACTAGGTGTGGCTGCCTGGGCTAGGCTGTTAGGTCGAGTTCGTAGAGAAAGCTTTCGCGCGGCATGTCGTGACGACGCTCTTCGCGGTTGGCGCGGTGCGTGGCCGTGCGCTTAAAGCCGTGCAGCTCGTAGAACTTCCACGAGCAGTTAGAGTCGGTGTACAAGTGCGCCCTTGTCGCCCCGCGCGAGGACAGGTACGAGACCGCGGCATCGAGCAAAACCGAGCCAACGCCCAGGCCATGGACATCGGGATCGACGGCGAGCAGCGTGACTTCGTTGTCGTGCGGCAACGGGCTGCTCTCGAGCAGGCGGTTGTTGGTTCGGATGGTTGCACGCACAAACGAGAGATACTCGGCGCAGGCATCAGGCTCCAGTTCACGCATCTGCGATAGCAGCGCGCGTTCGGTATCCATCCAATGTTCCTTGACGGTGGCGCCGGAGCTCTGTCCCGCACGCGCGAGCGAAATGCCACGCGCCTGACCGTCAATCACCGCAACCTGCGAAAACGTCGATGACGAAAGGCAATAGGCGAGGTCGCACGCGGCCTCAAGGCGGTTGTACTCATCGTTATCCGAATTGTTATGCCAAAGCTGTTGCAGAATCAGCGCGATGGCGTCGAAGTCTTCGGTATCAAACGGTCGGTAGAGAACCCGCGAGACCATGGTGCCTCTTTCTTTTGCGGATGCATATCGAGCACAGTTCTACCACGCTATTGGCATCTAATTATGGTGCCCCTGTGTTCCATGAACTCACCGTGCCCATCCCCTCCGCGCGCAAACTTTTTCTGCACATGCGCCCGTTGCGGGGTGCATCGATGCGCTCGATGCGCTACATTGAATCAGTATTTTCAATGCCGCTGCGCGAGCGCTGCAGATCGACGTATCACCGACTCACAGAGCACGGCGGCGTACCAGACAGGAGGACTGCATGGGATCTGATGTGAAGATCGCACGCGCGTTGATCTCGGTTACCGATAAAACGGGTGTCGTCGATTTCGCACGGACGCTGGTCGATGACTTTGGCGTCGAGATCATCTCTACGGGCGGCACGGCTCGTGCCATCGAGGACGCGGGCGTTCCCGTAACCCCCATCGAGGAGTTCACGGGCTATCCCGAGATGATGGACGGCCGCGTTAAGACCCTGCACCCCAAGGTTCACGGCGCGCTGCTGGCCCGCCGCGATTCCGAGCAGCACATGCAGGAGGCCGCTCAGCACGGCATTAAGCTGATCGACTTGGTCGTCGTCAACCTGTACGAGTTCGAGAAGACCGTCGCCAACCCCGAGGTCACCTTTGCGGATGCCATCGAGCACATCGACATTGGCGGTCCCTCCATGCTGCGCTCCGCCGCTAAGAACGCTGCGAGCGTTACCGTCATCTCTGACCCGGCCGACTACGACGCTGTCCTTGCCGAGATGCGCGAGACCGGCGGCTGCACCACGCTTGCCACCCGTCGTCGCCTGCAGGTGAAGGTCTACCAGACTACCGCCGCCTACGATACGGCTATCTCCCGTTGGCTTGCCGCCCAGGCAAGCGACGTGGCGGACACCTCTGCCAAGCTCGAGATTTCGCTGGAAAAGGTCGACGACCTGCGCTATGGCGAGAACCCACAGCAGAAGGCCACGGTCTATCGTTTTGCCGAGGGCTGCGAGAACACCGCGAGCTCGCAGTTCCCGCTCGTGGGCTCCGAGCAGATCCAGGGCAAGCCGCTCAGCTACAACAACTATCTGGATGCCGACGCCGCTTGGAACTTGGTCCGCGAGTTCGACGAGCCGGCCTGCGTGATCCTCAAGCATCAGAACCCCTGCGGTTCCGCCGTTGCCGAGGACATCACGGCCGCCTACGACCGCGCTTTCGCCTGCGATCCCAAGAGCGCCTTCGGCGGCATCATCGCCTGCAACCGCGAGGTTCCCTTTGAGCTGGTTGAGCACTTCGCCGACCAGAACAAGCAGTTCGTCGAGGTCATCATCGCCCCGAGCTACACCGATGAGGCGCTCGAGCGCATGGCCAAGCGCCCCAACCTGCGCGTGCTGGCTACCGGCGGCGTGGACCACGGTGCCCAGGTGGAGCTGCGCTCCATCGACGGCGGCATGCTGGTGCAGGAGGTCGACCACGTGACCGAGGATCCCGCGACCTTTACGTTCCCGACCGACCGCAAGCCCACCGACGCTGAGATGGCCGAGCTCGAGTTTGCCTGGAAGGTCTGCAAGGGCGTTAAGTCCAACGCCATCCTGGTCTCCAAGGGCAAGGCCGGCATTGGCATGGGCCCGGGTCAGCCCAACCGCGTTGACTCCGCACTGCTCGCCTGCGAACGCGCCGAGGACTTTTGCGAGCGCGAAGGCGTGGAGAAGGGCGGCTTTGCCTGCGCAAGTGACGCGTTCTTCCCGTTCCGCGACAACGTCGACGTGCTTGCCGCACACGGCGTGACCTGCATCATCCAGCCCGGCGGCTCCAAGCGCGATGACGAGAGCATCCAGGCCTGCAACGAGCACAATATTGCGATGGTTTTCACGGGTGCCCGCCACTTCCGCCATTAAGTAGGGAGGTGGCGCTGCGGCTTGCCCAACCACCGCACCTTGCCGCTCATTCGTCGCTCGCGTACCCAAGTACGCGTCGCTCCTCTTTCACGGCAATCTGCGGCACCTGGGCAACCCTCGCCGACCTGTTAGGTTGACTGGGGAGGATGGGATGTTATCTCGTCCCTTGGACCGCCTCGCTTCTAAAATAATCTCTGCAAAAGACGGTCGCTCCGTTTGGAGGGCCGTCTTTTTGGTATAAGAGGACGGAATGACTAACACGAAAGGTATGACCATGCCCCAGATTGATGATGCCGAGCTGTTTGGCAATGCCGAGGATCAGCGTGCGTACGAGGACTTTTGCGCCAATCAGGAGGCGGTCGAGAAGTTCACGCTCGACAAGCCCGCGCTTGTCTGCCGTTGGCGCATGTCCAATAAAAAGGTGCCCATGCTCAACCGCCACATTCGCGCACTGTCCGAGCGCTTGGTGCAGGGCGAGCCGCTTACCCATAACATGCTCAGCTGGGCCAAGCAGCACGTTGAGTGGTCACTAGCCGAGGGCGATTACACCGCACACGACGGTGTGCTCATGCTGGTGATCGACATCAACGGCAACGCCGCCATGACAGTGGGGGAGTACGAGCCGCTCGCCGATACGTCGGCCAAGGCGCTGCGTGCCCGCTCCGCCGAGGCCCGCTCCGAAGCCGACGTGACCGGCGTGGCGCCCGAGCTGCTCGCCGCCGTCAACAACGGCGAGCTCGCCTTTGTGGCGCCGGCGGACGAGTGTCTGTGCGGCACGGCGACGCTCATCGAGCAGCTGGCCCAGACCAAGCGCATCCCGGTCACGCGCGTGGACATTCCCGCACAGCTCAAGGGCGCGCTGTTCCTGGTGAGCGACGAGCACGGCGTGGTGCCTGCCGCCGACGCTGACGTCGCCGAGTCCGATGCCGAGACGGTTGCCTTCTTTGCCGACGGCTACGAAAAGCTTCGCGCCCGCCGCTAAATGATTTTTCTGGGACGGGGATTATTTAATCATTTGATCCCCGCGCCCGCTGCGAGCGAGGGGCGATTCGAACGCTTTCGTTCGCGAACAGTTCTGTCACCTTGGTGCCGCGTGGGGCGCGTACCTGCGGCTTCGCGGTCATAATGGGATAAGACAACCAGGAGGGGAGCGGAATCCATGGCGCTGATCTATATCGTTGAGGACGACGAGCCCATTCGTCGCGAGCTTGCCGACATCCTTGCCCGTGCCGGTTTTGAGGTCGAGGCCTGTGAGTCGTTCGAGCACGTCTCGCGCGATATTCTCGCTGCCGCGCCCGACCTGGTGCTGCTCGACCTGACGCTTCCCGTCAAAGACGGTCAGCACATCTGCCACGAGGTTCGTCGCGAATCCGAGGTCCCCATCATCGTCCTCACGTCGCGCACGACCGAGATCGACGAGGTCATGTCCATGACGCTCGGCGCGGACGACTTTGTTCCCAAGCCCTATAGCGCGCGCGTGCTCGTGGCGCGCATCAACGCACTGCTGCGTCGCACCGCGGCGGCAGGCGAGCGCAGCACGCTCGTCCACAAGGGATTGGAGCTCGACCTCGCCCGCTCCGCGGTCACCAACGCGGCAACCGGCGACAGCACCGAGCTCACCAAAAACGAGCTGCGCATCCTCTCTTTGCTCCTGAGCCGCGCGGGCAAGATTGTCTCGCGCTCGGCCATCATGCAGGACCTGTGGGACTCCGATGCCTTCGTGGACGACAACACGCTCACCGTCAACATCAACCGCCTGCGCACCACGCTCGACAAGATCGGCGTCAAGGGGTATCTGACCACGCATCGCGGCCAGGGCTATTCGGTCTAGGTGCCAGCTATGTCGTTTGGCAAGTTCTTTAAAGATGCGCTGTTGCCCGTCGCCGTGTGGACGTGCGGCGTGCTGCTGAGCTGCTTTGTGCTGATGGTTGCCGGGGCCCCGGCATCTATCGTGGTCGTGGCGGTCGGTGTGTCCTTTATCTTTGGCATGCTGGGTATCGTGATCGAATATGCGCGCCGTCGTCGTTTTCTGCACCAGTTGGAGCGTGCAGCCGAGGAGCTGGAAAGTCCCGCGTGGGTACAGGAGATGGTGCAATGCCCAACCTATGCCGAGGGCGAGCTCGAGTACGAGGTCCTGCGCCGGGTGGGCAAGGCTGCCTGCGACGAGGTTGCCGAAGGCCGACGTCAGACCGATGACTATCGCGACTATATCGAGAGCTGGGTCCACGAGGCCAAGCTGCCCCTGGCGGCAGCTCATCTGATTTTGGAAAACCTGGACGGCAGCGAAGGTGACCTCTCGCGCGTGGATGACCTGGGTCGCGAGCTGGCCCGCGTGGAGCGCTATATCGATCAGGCGCTGTACTATGCGCGCTCGGAAGTCGTGGAGCGCGATTACCTGATTCGCCGCTGGGATCTTAAGACCTTGGTGACGGGTGCGATTAAGGCCAACGCGCGCGAGCTCATTGCGGCGCATGTGGCTCCGGTGTGCGAGAACCTTGACTTCGAGGTCTTTACCGACGAAAAATGGCTCGAATTTATCTTGGGCCAGCTCATTCAGAACAGCATTAAATATGCGCGCGAGGACGGCGCGAAGATCGTGTTTTCGGGCGCGTTGTTGGACGAGGGCCTGGCGAGCGAACGCATCGAGCTCACCGTTGCCGATAACGGCTGCGGCGTGTGTGCGGCAGACCTGCCGCGCGTGTTCGAGAAGGGCTTTACCGGCGACAACGGCCGCGCCACCAAGCGCGCAACGGGCATCGGACTCTACCTGGTGACGCGCCTGTGCTCCAAGATGGGCATCGACGTCACCGCGGCATCCGACTCCGGCGAAGGCTTTGTCGTAACGTTCGCCTTCTCGACGAACAAGTTCCAATACTTTGAGTAGCCGGGCCGTCTTGCGCTGCGGACGGCTATGTTCCCGAACGTGAACTTAGCTAAGGCAACTGGCGTTATGTTCCCGAACGTGAACATAACTATGAGGCTCAAATGGATCTCCCAAAACAAAAACGTGCAGCCCAAACAAAACGTGCCGCCCCAAACGGGGCGGCACGCCATCTTTTATCAGCCAACTCGCTGAAGTAAGGCTGCGAAGGCCGCGAGGCCGGGAGGGGTTTCCTAAGGGCACATCCCGCAGCCGCAACGCGGCGAGGACGTGCCCGTGGAAACCCCGCAGGCCCCGCGGCCGGTGGGAGCAACGCTACTTTACGACCAAAATGTCGCAGTCGGTATTGCGCAGCAGGAACGTCGAAATCGAACCCAGAAGCGCATACTTGATCGAGGACAGGCCGCGAGCGCCGCAGAGCACCAGGTCGGGCTTGACCACGTCGAGCATCTCGTCTTTGAGCGTCTCGCGAATACGACCGGCGCGTATCATGACCTCGACCTCGGGAATATCGGGATTGGCCTTGGCCTCTTCGAGCTGCTTGGCGATGGAGTTCTTAAATGCCTCCTCTAGGCCGTTGACCAGATCGACCGGATAGGAACCGGCGCTCTCGAGTGCCGTGGAATCGATGACATGGCCGATGATCAGCTTAGCGCCGTTGTTCGCGGCGACTTTGATGGCGCGTGCGAGCACAAAATCCTGCTGCTCAGTACCGTCGAGTGAAACAAATACCTTGGTGTAGCCCTCGTTCATGGTTTCCTCCTTGGTCTATCGCACGGGCGCGGGGCTCGTGCGTCGGGCGGGCGCGGGTGCGTTGACCGCCGGACACTTTATCTTGTTGCAGTTATACCCAAGGATTTCGGTTTAACTGCTCGCAATTCTGTGAACGGGCGAGTTTTTTGGTAAGGGTAGGCGCGGTCGCACCGCCAACGGTTGATAATGGGACATCGCCCGCATCGTCCGCAGAACATCTACCGGCGGGTGTCTAACGAGGGGGTCCCTTTGGATATTATCGAGCTTCTAAAATCTGCCTTCATGGGCCTGGTCGAGGGCATCACCGAATGGCTGCCCGTTTCGTCGACGGGTCACATGATCTTGGTGGACGAGTTCGTCAAGATGAACGTGAGCGAGACGTTCTGGAATATGTTCCTGGTCGTGATTCAGCTCGGCGCCATTCTGGCCGTCTGCGTGCTGTTCTTCCATGAGCTCAATCCGTTCTCGCCCAGCAAGGGCAAGGAAGGCCGTCGCGACACCTGGGTGCTGTGGGGCAAGATTGTGCTTGGCTGCATTCCTGCGGCGGCGATCGGCCTGCCGCTCAACGACTGGATGGAGGAGCATTTCTACAATGCTCCCGTCGTGGCGCTGGCGCTCATTGTGTACGGCGTGCTGTTTATCGTGATCGAGAACTGGCGCGCGAGCAAGCGCGAGGAAATGGCCGTTGCCGGTTCGTTTGGTTCGCGTGCTGTGGTGTCGGGTGGACGTCCCGCCGGTGCGCACTTTGCGGCGCCCGCCACGGCTACCGCTGAGGATGAGGACGATGACGAGAATCTGGACTTTGGTTCCATCGCCACGCTCGAGGACCTCAGCTGGAAGACTGCGCTGGGTATCGGCTGCTTCCAGGTGCTTTCGCTGGTGCCTGGTACGTCTCGCTCCGGTTCTACCATCATCGGCGGCCTGCTTTTGGGCTGCACGCGCTCGGTGGCGTCTAAGTTCACGTTCTTCCTGGCCATCCCTGTCATGTTTGGCGCGAGTGCGCTCAAGCTGGTCAAGTACTTCATCAAGGGCGGCACGTTCGGCACCAACGAGATCGCTATCTTGGGCGTGGGCTGCGTTGTTGCCTTTGTGGTTTCGCTCATCGCCATCAAGTGGCTCATGGGCTTCGTCCGCCGTCACGACTTTAAGTGCTTCGGTGTTTACCGCATCATCCTGGGCATCGTAGTGCTCGCATACTTCTTCGTTCTGGAGCCGATGCTCGGCCTTTAACTTAGTCGACGCTGCGCGGCGGCCAGAGCGACAGCTTGTCATTCAAAGAGGGTGGCATGACCAAAAGGTCTATGCCGCTCTCGTTTTTGGGCGATGGGGTGGGCCTGACGGCGGGGTTGATTTCCGATCTCAGCCGAACATATTGAGCAAATAGGCCGTTCCCGCAC
>USQQ01000017.1 GCA_900556875.1 uncultured Collinsella sp. | reverse complement strand
ACTGCGGGAGCGTGCCGTCAGCTCAATGTGTTCGGCTGAGATCGGAAATCAACCGTTCGCGCTTGACAACCTCGACGATGTCGTCAACAACGCGCTGGGTCAGCTCGTGCGTCTCGGCCTCGGCCATAACGCGGACCAGCGGCTCGGTACCGCTCGGGCGCACCAGAATGCGGCCGCGGCCGTCAAGCTCCTTCTCGGCAGCAGCGACGGCATCCCAGATGGGCTGGCAATCGTCCAGACCAGCCTTGTTGTCGGAATGCACGTTGACGAGTACCTGCGGGTACTTCTTCATGATGCCGGCAAGATCGGTGAGGGTGCGACCGGTGCGCTTAAGCACGGCCAGCAGCTGAAGAGCCGTCACCAGGCCGTCACCGGTGGTGTTGTGCTCCAGGAAGATGATGTGGCCGGACTGTTCGCCGCCGATGACGGCACCGTCCGCAAGCATACGCTCCAAAACGTAGCGGTCGCCCACAGCGGTCTGAACCATCTCGAAGCCCTGCTCCTTCATAGCGATGGAGAAGCCAAGGTTGCACATGACGGTCGAGACGATCTCGGAGTTGGCGAGCTTGCCGCGGGCGGCGAGGTCAGAACCGCAGATAGCCAGGATGTAGTCGCCGTCGATCTCATTGCCCTCGCTGTCCACGAACAGTACGCGGTCGGCGTCGCCGTCGTGGGCCAGACCGATGTCAGCATGGGTGCGCAGCACGAGCTCGCGCAGGGGCTCGAGGTGCGTAGAGCCGCACTCGACATTGATGTCGGTGCCGCAGTAATCGGTGTTGATGGCATGGACCGTGGCACCCAGGCGCTGCAGCGCGGCAGGCGTGGTCTGGCAGGAAGCACCGTGACCGCAGTCGACGGCAACCACCAGGCCATCGAGCCTCAGGCCATCAAGCGTATCGATGGCGTGGTCGACGTATGCCTTGCGAGCGTCCTTCATCTTGATGATGTGGCCCACGCCGGCACCGGTCGGCAGCGTGTCGGCAGCCATGGCTTCCTCGGACATGACCCAGGCGCTGATCTCTTCCTCGACCGCATCGGGAAGCTTCATGCCCTTGCGGCTAAAGAACTTGATGCCGTTGAACTCCGGCGGATTATGCGAAGCAGAGATGACGATGCCGCCGTCGAGCTCATTCTGGACGGTGAGCAGCGCCACGGCAGGCGTGGGGATGACGCCGCAGCAGTGCGGACGACCGCCCTCGGCCATGATGCCGGCGGTCAGAGCGCTCTCGAGCATAGTACCCGAAAGACGCGTGTCGCGGCCGACGCAGATATCCGGACCAAGGAACTTGGTCGCCGCGCGGCCCAGGCGAAACGCGAGGTCGCACGAAAGGTCGGCATTGGCGACGCCACGGACGCCGTCGGTACCGAAGATGTTCTGGGGCATAGGATCGCTCCTTCCCTAGCAGGCGATATGCAACCGCCCACCCTAGTCGAAAAAGAAAAGCGGGACCCGCCGAGGAATCGGCAGGCCCCGCTTGTACATTGTATCTCGAAAGGAGATAAAACCTTAGCGCTTGGAGAACTGGGGAGCGCGGCGGGCCTTCTTGAGGCCGTACTTCTTGCGCTCGACCACGCGAGCATCGCGCGTAAGGAAACCGGCCTTCTTGAGGTCAGCACGGTAGTCGCCAGCGTTCAGAAGAGCGCGGGCGATGCCCAGGCGCAGAGCGCCGGACTGACCGGAGATGCCGCCGCCATCGCACAGAGCGATGACGTCGAACTGACCGGCGGTGTCGGTCACCTTGAAGGGAGCAAGGGCGTTCTCAACGAGCTGATGACGGCCGAAATACTGCTCGGCGTCACGCTTGTTGATGGTCACCTTGCCGGTGCCGGGGACGAGACGGACGCGGGCGACGGCGTTCTTACGACGGCCGGTACCCTGGTAGACAACGGTGTTCTCAGCCATCTTTAAGCCTCCAGCTCAATCTTCGTGGGGTTCTGGGCAGCGTGCGGATGCTCGGCACCAGCGTAGACCTTAAGCTTGGTCATCTGGGCACGGCCGAGGGTGGTCTTGGGCAGCATACCGCGAACGGCGCGCTCGATGACCTTCTCCGGGTGCTTCTCCATAGCCTGGCGGAAGCTCTCAGCCTTGAGGCCGCCGTTGTAGCCGCTGTGGCGATAATAGGTCTTCGTGTCGGCCTTGTTACCGGTAAGCTGGACCTTATCGGCGTTGATGACGACAACGAAGTCGCCGCAGTCGCTGTTGGGCGTGAACTGGGGCTTGTTCTTACCGCGCAGGATCATTGCGATCTGGGTGGCAAGACGGCCCAGGACAGCACCATCGGCGTCGACGAGAACCCAGTTGCGCTGGACCTCGCCCTGCTTGGCGTAGTGAGTCGATTTCGAAATCACTTAGACTCCTCCATGTACAGTACGTGTTGTTACAGAGATTCACGGGGCTCTGCAAGTAACCCGTCCATATTACCCCGCTCGCCGTACGAGTCAACAGGTATTTTGGCTCCGACCAGAGTTTCTGCACATGTCATCCACGAGCCGTGACGTTGCAGCGCTAGCGCTCGACAAATGCCTCGATATCTCCCAGCAAGCGCTTTGCCTCCTGGCGGCCCTGGATATACAGGTCGAGAAGCTTGGCCGGATCATGCTCGACATGGCCGACCTCGACCGGCTTTTGCGGAGCGATGACCAGCGCGCGGCCCTCGCGCTCATACTTCCACAGGTGCATGCGCTGGAGGTTATAGCGGTCGTGGCGCGTCTCGATAGCCTCGAGCAGGTAGGGGTAGTCGGCATAGCGGGCGCGCGCGGCAGGCATAAACTCGTAGGGCTTTTTCTCGTACGAGCGGTCCTGCGTGACAATGACAACCGCGCGCTCGAAGCCGGCCTCCTCCAGCACATGCTCGATAGGAACCGAATCGGCTACGCCGCCGTCGACGTATTTGTGCCCGTCAATCTCGACCGGCGGCGTCACCAGCGGCAACGAGGTCGAGGCACGCACGGCGTCGAGGTCGAGCACGGCGCTTTTGACCGGCAGGTATGCGGCAGTTCCAAAGAGCATGTCCGTCGCGACGGCGTACATCTCGATGGGGCTCGCGTCGAACGCCTCGTTGTCAAAGGGATCCAGGCGGTCCTGGATATCGTTGAAGATAAAGTCGTAACCCACGATGGAGCCCGTGGATGCGAAGGATGCGGCACCCATGTAGCGGTTGTCATTGCAGAAGGTCAGGTTGATGCGATTGACGCGACCGATCTGATGTGACTTGTAGTTGACGCCGTTGAGCGCACCGGCCGATACGCCGTACACCGCCGGAATTTCGACACCGGCCTCCATGAGAACGTCGAGCACGCCGGCGGTAAACTGCCCGCGAAAACTGCCGCCCTCCAAGACGAGCGCAACCTTGCCGGCGTTCTTTGCCTTATCTTCTGCAGTCATATTGACCTCCTGCGATTGCGTTTTGGCTTTCTTCTACCCAGTTTTGGGATGGAGGGCGCGCAGGTTTTTCGAGGCGGCAGGTGAAGCGGAAAGTGTGTCCCAGTTTGAGGCGGGATTACGGGATGCGCTTTCCGCTTGGACCGCCGTTGGGAAAGCGCGACCCGTTCTGAGCGCGGATTCCGGGATGAACTTTCCGCTTGAGGCGTCTTCCGGAAAATGAATCCCATTCCGAGCGTCGATTCCGGGATGCAGTTTCCGCTTGAAACGTCATCCGGAAACCGCATCCCAGTCTGAGCCGGAATTCTGGGATGGATTTTCCGCCTGGGGCGACGTTGATGCGGGGCATGGCAGGCTGCAGTCCGATCGGCATCGAATCTATATCCAGTCGAGGCTTTGCGCGGAGAATCCGCGTATTTGCTTCGCAAATCCGCACCGGCTTCGGCCGCCTGCCGGCGTCCTCGCCCGCGGGCTAAAAACGCTTACGCGTTTTCTTTACGCCCGCGCCCTGCACAGAGTTCGATTCTCCGCGGTATCTATATGTAATAAAAAAGCAGGTAGAGACGCTTCTCTACCTGCTTGTAACTATTGGTGGAGGCGCGGAGAATCGAACTCCGGTCCACGAAAGCCCCCTGATTGGCATCTCCAAGCTCAGTCGCTGGTTTAGTCTCGGACGCTTTGCGCGCAGCGACACGCTCGCAGCATCCCAACCGGTTCGATCTTAGCCTGCGCCATACCGATTACGTGCGCAGGAGCATTCCCCTAACATGACGTCGCACCGGTGTCGGGGAAATCACCGGGTTGACGCGCCGCTATAAATTAAGCAGCGAGAGCCATAGGCTCAAAAGAAGAGTTGTTGTCAATTCAATTTGACGGTACCCCTGTTTAACGAGGCGAGGAGACCTCGGCTTGCTTCCTCTCTCAGAGCTATCGTGTCGAAACCAGTCGCCCCCGAATGTTGGGAAAGTCTGGATGGTATCGGGCCTGCAAACACCCGATAACCGTCGACTTTTCAAGGAACATACGGGGCGAGCCCCGCTTGTGGAGTGTTATCTTACCACGTTCTGAAAGCGGACAGCTGTTCTATGCACGAGCTGTGAAGACCCCAATGTGCTCCGCACTTCGCACTTTTGCCACCGATCGCGTCACGTATATTTTCGCCAAGAAAAATTGACCCGTCGAAAGGACCGTTATGGATACCAAGCAGCAACTCGTCAATGCCCTCGCAGGCCTGGGCTCAACCATTACCGAAGCTATGGATGTCATCGAGGGCTTTGTCCCCTGCGGACATCCCGCCCTCACGGTATCGAACGCACTCGTCGCGCTGGACGTTGACGATGATGCAGCTCTCACTCAGCAGCTTGAGACCGTCGAGGGCTTTATCGACCACGTGAGTGAGAACCGCGGCGTGGCCGCCTACCACGGTATCGAGGTCGAGCTCGCGGGTCCCAAGGCCGATCTGTTCGCAGCAATCCGCGAGGTAGGCGCCCTTATGCAGACCGCAGGCGTCAAGAACACCCAGGTCAACGAGTGGGTCTACCGCAGTCTGGCCGCACTCGACAGCTCCGACGAAAAGGCAGCCGAGCAGCTTGCAGAAAGCCCCGCCATCAAAGCTGCACTTGTCTAAAAAGGCCTGCGCCCGGACGACGCCGATGCCGTCCGGGCGCAGGCCAGATAACGTGGGTGAACACGTCTGCTAACGCAGATATGCCTTGGCGTTGCTCAGGCTGTAGGCAATCGTCGAGCCGTTGTGCAGCAGTGACGACGTCTGCGGAGTGATCATGCCGGTAATGCCCAGCGCCAGGAGCGCCGAGTTGGTGAGCATCACCTTGGAATACGAACTCGTCAGACGATCGATAAGCCCCTGACTCATACGGCGCAGGCGCACGATCGCGGCAAGATCCGTATCGGTCAGGATGATGTCGGCAACCTCCTTGGCGATGTCGCTTCCGCCACCCATCGCCAAGCCCACGTCGGCCAAACCGAGCGCCGGCGAATCGTTGACACCGTCGCCCACCATGGCAACGTGGCGCCCCTCGCCCTTAATGCGTTCCACATAGGCGTACTTGTCCTCGGGCAGCAGCTCGGCCTTAAACTCATCGACACCTGCTTCGCGAGCAATGCGCTCGGCCGTGCGTTCCGAGTCGCCCGTGAGCATGACCACGTGCTTAACGCCCAACGCGTGCAGGTCGGCGATGGCCTCGCGGACCCCGGACTTGAGCGGGTCCTCGATACCGAGCACGCCGACGACCTTGCCGTCGACCGCCAGATACAGCGGCGACAGGCCCTGCATCTGGGACTCAATGCGCTCCTTAATGTCGGAATCGAGCTGCGCACCCTCGTCCTCAAATACAAAGTGCGCGGAACCGATGATGGCGCGACGCCCTTCGATGGACGAAGCGATGCCGTGCGCCACGATGTACTCGACGGCGGCATGGCGCTCGCGGTGCTCGAGCCCGCGCTCGCGTGCCGCATTGACCACGGCGCGTGCCACCGGATGCGGGAAATGCTCCTCCAAGCAAGCGGAAAGGCGCAGGATCTCGTCCTCGCTCCAGCCATCGGTCGTGAGCACGCAAGCTAGACGCGGCTGTGCCTCGGTGAGCGTGCCGGTCTTATCAAACACGATGGTGTCAGCCTTGGCAAACGACTCAAAGTACTTCGCGCCCTTGACCATGACGCCCATCTTGGCGGCATCGCTCATGGCGGTCATGACGGCGACGGAACCCGTGAGCTTGAGTGCGCACGAGTAGTCGACCATCAGCGCCGCCGAGGTCTTGATAAGGCTGCGCGTGGTGAGCGCAACCAGGCCCGCGAGCAGGAAGTTCCACGGGACGATCTTGTTGGCGAGGTCCTCCATATGCGACTGGCCCTCGGATTTGAGCGAGTCGGCCGTCTGCACGAGCGAGACGATCGAGCGCAGTTTGGTCTGCGCCGTGTTGGCGCGCACGCGCACCAAGATGCTGCCGTCTTCCACGACGGTACCGGCGAACACGTCGTCGCCCACGCTGCGCTCAACGGCCAGCGGCTCACCGGTCAGGGTCGCCTGGTTGACCATAGCGCTCCCCTGCTCGACGACACCGTCGATGCAAATGGACATGCCAGTGCGCACGGCGACCAGATCGCCGGGCTCGAGCTCGGTCGCAGCAACGCTTACCTCGGTATCGCCGACGACCTTTTGCGCCTTGTCGGGTACATCGAGCAGCGAGTTGATGAGCTCGTTTTCGCTCATGGCGCGGGTGTAGTCCTCGAGCAGCTCACCCACATTGAGTAAAAACATCGTTTGGCCCGCGGTGTCGACGTCGCGTTTGACGAACGAAATGCCGATGGCCGAAGCGTCGAGCACAGGAACGGTCAGGCGCGGCTGCGCCAGCTCATGAAGGGCAGCGCGCAAAAATGCCATGTAACCGGCCACGACAAACACCGCGCGCAGTGGCGTGGGCAAAAACCAGCGACGTGCGTAATGGGCACCGACGAGTGTCGCCAGGTCCATAACGAGTTTGTGCTTGCGCGGCTCGAGTTGCATCACGTAGCCCGTCTTTGCGTCGGCAATGGCCTGGGCATCGAGCGCACCGACGGCGACCAGCACGGCATCGCGGCGCGGCTCGTCATATTCGAGCGCCATCTGGCCAATACGGCCATAAACGCGTACCTTGTGCACGCCGTCGATATCGCCGCTGAGCTTAAGAAGTGCATCGAGATCGCTCTCTGGCACAGGACCCGCCAATTGAAGACGGGTCCTGCCGGGGATCTCGCTAATAATCGAGAATCTCATAGTTTGTGCCTGGGAGCGTTACTCGGCTGCCTCGTCAGCAGCGGCCTCGCTCTGGGTGATATAGGCCGCCTCGGCAACCATGTCATCGACATTGGCCTTGGCCTGCTCGACCATGTCCTGGTAGCAGTTCTTGACGCGCATGCCGCACGCGATACCCTGCACGCAGGCATTCTTTACCGGAGCGCTGGTGAGCAGCTTGATGCCGGCCGTACCGAGCAGAAAACCGCCACCGACAAGCAGGGTGTTAAACGTCGACTTCTTCATGTTGCTTCTCCCTTTTGCCGCATTGGACGCGGCATGGTGCCTCAGCACCCGAGTAAACAAGTTTGCTCGAGCACGCTTTTGAAAAATAGTTTAGTTTATCTAACTATTGAGGTCAACAAAGGTTAACTTTTTGGAAATCTTGGGGCGCGATGTGACCAAGGGACCGCCCCTGCTTCACATCCACAAAAAATGAGGGCGCCAACGGCGCCCTCATTCACCAAATTCCATTCAGCCTACCTGACCCGAACGGCCGAGTCGTTGCAGAACCCGGGAGCCCCGGCAGGGTGGGCGCTTGCTCAAAATGAGTTCCCTTCAAAACAATGGGCGCGCCAACAGCGCGCCCATTCACTCTATTCAATCCAGCCCACCTGACCCGAACGGCCGAGTCGTTGCGGAACCCGGAAGCCCCGGCGGGGCGGGTGCTTGCTCAAAATGAGTTCCGCACGCAAAGAAGGCCACTTAATGTGGCCTTCGTCTTGCGCAGGACTGTTTGAAATTTTGAGGAAGCACCCGCCCTGCCGGGGCTCCCGGGTTCCCGTTTACGAGAGCGACGTTCTCAGCAACTCGTTGAAGAGCTTCGGGTTGCCCTTACCGCGGCTCGCCTTCATGCACTGGCCCACCAAAAAGCCGATAACCTTCTGGTTGCCGTCACGATACTGCTGCGCCTGATCGGCACAGTTTGCCAGCACCTCGTCCACGATCGGCTGCAGCGCGCCGGCATCGCTCACCTGACGCATACCACGCTCGTCGACGATCTTGTTGGGATCGTCACCGGTCTGGGCCATGGCCTCAAAGACCTCGTGCGCCTGGTTGGAGCTGATGGCATCGGTCGCCAGCAGCTTGGCAAGCGCCGCCACTTGAGCCGGCACGATGCCGGACTCGGCCAGCGACACGCCCGCGCCCTTAAGGTAGGCGATCATCTCGTTGACCAGCAAGTTTGCGACCGTCTGGGCCTCCTTGCCAGCCATACCGGCAGCGGCGGCCTCAAAGAAGTCGGCAAACTCGGGGTCGCCGGCAATCTGCTCAGCGTCGGCCGTCTTAATGCCAAAGTCGGCCTCAAAACGGGCGCGCTTGGCATCGGGCAGCTCGGGAATCTCACCTCGGCAGCGGTCGATGAACTCGTCGTCCAGATCGAACGGCGCCAGGTCGGGATCGGGGAACAGGCGATAGTCGTCGGCCGTCTCCTTGACGCGCATGACCACGGTGCGCTTGCGGCTAGGCTCCCAGTGGCGGGTCTCCTGATAGATAATGCCGCCCTCCTCGAGCACCTCAGCCTGGCGGCAGATCTCGTAGGCAAGGCCGTCATGCAGGCTCTTAAACGAGTTGAGGTTCTTGAGCTCGGTCTTGGTGCCCAGCTTGGTCTCGCCGCGGCGGCGCAGCGACACGTTGCCATCGCAGCGCATGGAACCCTTTTCCATGGAGCAGTCCGAAATGCCCAGCGTCACAAAGATGCGACGGAGCTTCTCCATAAACAGGCGAGCCTCCTCGGGCGTGCGCAGATCGGGCTCGGTGACGAGCTCGATCAGAGGCGTGCCGCAGCGGTTGTAGTCGACGAGCGACTCGGCAGCGGCGGTAATGCGGCCCTCGGCACCGCCCACGTGCACCATCTTGGCGGCGTCCTCTTCCATATGGATGCGCAGGATGCGAATGGGCACCGTGTAGGAACCGTCCTCGCGACGCTCGGGCATGGTCATATTGGACGCGTCATAGCTGGCCAAGTGTCCGGCGCGCTGATTGCCCTCGCGCATCGTGGAGGACATGGACGTGGACAGGCCCTCGGCGTTGGCCGAGGCGCTCGCCAGACTCTGGGCCTCGGCCTCGCCAAACGCGCAGTCGGGGCGCTCGGCGGCACCGCGACCGGTCACATCCAGATCCAGGTGACCGTACATGGCAAAGGCAACCGGACCCTGCGTAGTCTGGAAGTTCTTGGCCATATCGGGATAGAAGTAGTGCTTGCGGTAGAACATCGAGTGGCGCTGGATCTCGCAGTTGGTGGCGAGACCGGCCTTGACGATGCTCTCGATGGCGCGCTTGTTGGGCACCGGCAGGGCGCCGGGCAGGCCCAGGCACACCGGGCACACGTTGGCGTTGGGTTCGTCATCGTGGCTGAGCTTGCAGTTGCAGAACATCTTGGTATCGAGTGCGGTGAGCTCGGTATGGATCTCCAGGCCGATCACGGCCTCCCAATCCTGCAGGACCTCGGAAAGCTCCTTCATTACAGCTCGCCTCCCTTCCCGGCAAAATCGGGCGCGACGGAAAGCACGGGCGCACCCGTGGCGGCATCGGCAAAGCCGCGCTCCAGGGCGCGGGCAAACGTGAGCAGCTGACGGTCCTTAAACGCCGGACCCACCAGCTGGGCAGAAACGGGCAGCTGAGTGTCCTCGCCCAGGCCCAGCGGCACCGAGATGCCGCCGTTGCCGCAAATGTTGAGCGAGATGGTGTACAGGTCGGAGAGGTACATCTGCGTGGGGTCGCTGATCTCGCCAAACTTAAAGGCCGTGCGCGGCGAGGCGGGCATGAGGATGGTGTCCACCTTGGCATACGCGGCGTCGTAGTCCCGCGTGATGAGCGTACGGGCCTTTTGCGCAGCGTAGTAGTACTTGTCGTACACGCCCGAGCTCAGCAGGTAGGCGCCGAGCATCTGACGGCGCTTGGCCTCGGCGCCAAAGCCGTGGGCGCGCGACAGCGAGCTCTGGTCGGACAGGTTGGCGCAGCCCTCCTCCTGATAGCCGTAGCGAATGCCGTCGAAGCGGGCCAGGTTGGAGAACGCCTCGGCCGGGCCGATGACGTAGTAGGCGGCGATGGCGGCATCCAGGTGCGGCAGGTCGACCTCGACCAGCTCGGCGCCCTGGTTCTGCAGCTCCTGGGCGGCGCGCTGAACAGCGGCCTTGACCTCGGGCGTCAGGCCCTCGGCCTCCATAAACGCGGGGATAATGCCCACGCGCTTGCCCTCGATGCTGTCGTTGAGGTGCTCGGTAAAGTCGACGGCGCAATCCTGGCTGGTGCAGTCGTACGGATCGTGGCCCGCGCCGGTAAGCGCGTTCATGGCCAGCGCAACATCCTCGACCGTGCGGCCAAAGGGCCCCACCTGGTCGAGCGACGAGCCAAAGGCAACCACGCCGTAACGGCTCACGGCGCCATACGTGGGCTTAAAGCCCACCACGCCGCACAGCGACGCCGGCTGGCGAATGGAGCCGCCGGTGTCCGAGCCCAGCGAGAGCGCGACCTCGCCCGCGGCGACGGCTGCAGCGGAGCCGCCCGAGGAGCCGCCGGGCACGCGCTCGGTATCCCAAGGGTTATTGGTGCGGTGGAACGCCGAGCTCTCGGTGGAGCTGCCAAAGGCAAACTCGTCCATGTTGGCCTTGCCCATGGGCAGGCAGCCGGCATCGAGCATGCGCTGGACGCAGGTGGCAGTGTAGACGCTCTGGTAGTCCGCAAGCATGCGGGAAGCGCAGGTGGTGCGCGTACCCACAAGGTTCATGTTGTCCTTGATGGCCAGCGGCACGCCCGCAAGCGGGGGCAGCGGCTTGCCTGCGGCACGGTCGGCATCCACGCGCGCGGCGGCCTCGAGCGCAAGCTCGGGCGCCACCTGCAGGAATGCCTGGACCCCGCCCTCGCGCGCCTCGATGGCGGCAAGGGAGGCCTGGGCCACCTCGGTAGCGGTAAAGTCGCCGGCGGCAACGCCCGCAGCGATCTGGGCGGCGGTAAGGGAATCGAAGCTCTGCGCCATTACTCGCTCTCCCCCTCTCCCAAAATGGACGGCACGCGGAAGTAGCGGTCGCGCGCGCTGCCGGCGTTTTCGAGCGCAACGTCGAGCGGCAGGTCGCGCTCGGGCTCGCGCAGGTCATCGCCCATCACGTTGGACAGGCTTCCGATGGGATGGAACGTGGGCTCCACGTCGGGCAAGTCATATTGCAGGACGGGCTCGAGCATCTGGACGGCGTCGTTCATGTAGGACGTCATCTGGGTGAGCTCGTCATCGGTCAGTGCGATCTTTGCGTACTCGGCGATGCCGCGCACGTCTTTCTCGCTGAGTGCCATAGGCGCTCCCTTCCGCATAACAGTTAAACCGCTCTAGTATACAAGGCAACGCCGGCTTGGAGCAGGCGCTTTACCCAAATGCAGCGAAAACGTAACGAGGGCGGCGGGCTGGCAGGCGAAGGGCTAGTGGTTCTGCAGCGAAAACCGCGCCGTCCGTAGCGAAAACCGTCTCGCCCGCAGCGAGAACCGTCCCGCCCGCAACGAAGACCATCACAACATTCGACGCTTTTCGCCAAAATCGAGATTTTCATCGAATGTTGTGATGGTTTGGAAGCCCCGCCCACCACAAAGGTGCCTATCCCCTTTGCGGTGGTTCTGAACAATGTCCTATGCCGAGGCCTTGGCTTTACGGCGCTTGCGAACCGTGTGGATCACGATGTCCAGCAGCAACAGCACAATGGCTACGACCACAATGAGCACGGCGAACTCGCGCTTGCCCCAGTGGCGGCCGGCCAGCGACTTTTGCTTGTCGACGTCCTTTTTGTTGTACTTGGTGCGCACGCAATGCACTAACAGGCGATGGTCGTTCACCCCATAGGGCGTGCAGGTGACGAGCGTCACCTTGTCGGCGCCGGGCTCGATGGTCAGCGACTCCATCTCCTCGGGCAGCACCACCTCGGAGTCCACCATCTTGTAGGCGAGCGTCTTGTTCATGGTGTGCAGCAGCACCAGGTCGCCGGGCTCCAGCGAGTGGATGTCGTCGAACATGCTCAGGTTGCGCATGCCCGAGTGCGCGGTGAGCACGCAGTGCGTCGAGGTGCCGCCCACCGGCAGGCTCGTGCCCTCCAGGTGGCCGACGCCCGCCATAAGGACTTCTTCGCTCGTACCGTGGTAGATGGGCATGCTCACGTCGATTGAGGGGATCTCGACCCAGCTCATCATGGGGTCGCGGTCAAAGATGAGCTGCTGGGCGTAGGGCTCGATCTGGTCGGCGGGAAGCTCGGTGGCCTCGCCCGCCAGCTGCTCGTTAAAGGAGCGCGCCTGGAGCAGGATGCGCTCGCGCTCCTCGGCAGACAGCGCGTCCACGGTGCTGGACACCGTGCTGATCTGGTTAAACACGCCCGAGGCCTCGAGCCGGTCCAAGATCCACGGCCAAGTCATAAGGCCCACGCCGATAAGGATGATGACGATGGTGATGAGCCGGTCGGCCCAGCGCGGCAGCCGCTTGCGACGGCGCTTGGGCTTTGGTTGAGGTTTGGGCTGAGGGCTTGAGCCGCCGTTGTCCGCGGCGTTATTGCTCTTCATATGTTTGGCGCCCTGCACCATCGCCGGTCACTCCTCTACAGCTCGGGTTGTCTAAACAAATAATAGCCGAATCGCGGGCTTCCGCGCCGGACAACACAGCTAGACAGCATTGTGCGGCGCGAGCATAGGCCAGCATTTGAGTTTTCAAAATGTCCCGAATCGGCGGGGCGATTCGGGATACAATGTCAATAGAAAACGACGCACCCCGCGTAAATGTACGAGAGCGCGGGCGGCCTAGTTTTCTGGTTTTGTTAAATGCCCGGGCTCCGAACCCCGGGCATTCTTATTTGCGCTTGCGGCGCAAATGCCTTCTACCGTCCGCACCGCGCGTGCGCCTACGGACCCTAAACCGAACCTCATACGAGTCAAGAAACGCGATGACGAACGTACCCGCATCGGACGGTGGAGGCTGGCTGCGTTGTCCAAAAAGAACGGGGCAGACTCCAGTGCGGAGTCTGCCCCGAAAAGAGGATGGCAAAGCAAGAACGTCGATGGACGAGAAAAGTGTCCGCAAGTCTCATGGCCATCACATCCCACCTGCCAAAGGGATGGGTGAGCGAGCGTTACTCCTGCTCGGACTCCTCAGCCTGCTTACGGCTGCGGATGAGATGCGCCACGCCGATGCACAGCACCGCGCCACCAGCGATCCAAGTGAAGGTCACGCCGTTGAGGCCGGTCAGCGGGAGGCCGACGGACTTGGTGTTGCCGACGTTGATGGTGATCTCACCGGTGGCGGCGTTGGTGCCGGTGCCATCCGTACCGGTCAGCTTATTGTCTCCGTCATTGCCGTCGAGCTTACCGAAGGCGATGTCGGTGCGGCCCTCGTCGGCCTTGGAAACCGCCGCCGTGAGGCCCGTCACCTTCATGCTCGCGTCATCATACGTCGCGGTGATGGTGAAAGTGAAGGGGTTGGCCTTGGTGTACTTCTCATTGGGAGCCTGGACCTCGGTCACCTTGTAGGAGCCTTCATCGAGACCTTTCACGGCAATCTGGCCATTATCGCCAGACGTGAACTTCACGTAACCGGGAAGGCTGGTGGTGCCGGCAACGGTCACGAGCTGGCCCGCGACGACGCCCGCGGTGGGGTCGTCCTTCGAGGCGATATACTGGTCTTGAGTGTTCGCATCAGCGGACTGAATGGTGAAGACAGCGCCCTTAAGGCCCTTCTCGGTGCCCTGGTCGACCTTGTTAAGGTTGAGCTTGAACGCGAAGTCGGCGACAGTGTCCTCAATCGTGTCACCCGTGCCGTCTCCATACGGGTTGTTAGAGTACGTGAGCTTAACGGTGTTGAGGTTGCCGCCCTTGTTGCCGTCGGTTGCGTTGCCGATCACGGCGTTGCCGTTGAGCTTTGCCTTGTAGAAGACAACGATCTTGGTGTCGGCGGTCACGCTCGCGACGTCCTTGAGGCCCTTCTTGCCGTCTCCGGTCTTGAACTCGACCGTCAGCGTGTTATTGTTGCTAGCATCAGCATCCGTCACGGTATAATTGCTCGACTCAATCTCGCTGTAAGTCTCGCCGTTCAGCGCGTACACCTTAACCGAGCCTTTGACATAGTCAAGGCCATTGGAAAGCCCGTCGGTGAACTTGTAAGCATACGTGCCAAAGGTAGCGTAGTTGCTGGCGATCGTGCCGGTCAGCTTGTAGTTAACTTCCTGGCCGATCTGGGAATCGGCGACATCATTCCATTTGTTGGAGCCCTTGATGTCGGCGGCGTCGGCATCGTCGAGGACCTTCTTCTCGACAGTGGGCACGCCCTTCTTTGGCGTAACGGTCGTCGCGTTCACGCCGTCGATCACGGCGTAGACGGGAGAGGTGAACACATCGGTCGACTTGTCAGCAGGCTTACCGGGAGTAGCGGTGAGGAAGAGCCAGTAGCCGGCGCCGAGTCCGGAAAGAGCAGCACTGCCCTCGCTCGTCACCTCCCAGGCGGTGCTGCTCTTCAGGCCATCGGCGATTAGACTGAGAACGTTGTCGCTAGCAACCTTCGAATCGGTCCCGGTAACTTCAGATTTGGTGCTAAGCCAATCGGCAGCATCCTGTGCGTTCTCGCTATCGTAGGATACATTCTTTGTCTTGATGGCGTTTACGACAGCAGTTTGGGCTTCGGAGCTGGCCCATTCGATGCTACTCACCGTCGTATTCCCACCGGTCGTCGTGACCTTTGCCTTGAAGATCTGGATACCCTTATAGGTCGTGAACGCAGCGTAATCGGCATCCTCGAACGTGACGGTCGACCCCGTTCCCTCGGCAAACGCCATGGTCACCGGGGCCATGACGCCGCCGAAGCTCAGCGCTGCGGTGAGGCCGGCGGTTACTGCCAGGCGTGCGATGTTCTTGGTTGTTTTCATGTTGGGACCTCTTTCTTGGAGGTTGCTTTAATTCTCGTCATCACCAAAAGTCAGCAGGCTCATTTCCCTGCGCGCCACTCGCTACGGAGGCAGTACGCCATTGAGCAAGGGGGGGGGACAATTATTTATCATGGCGACCTCCTCCCCGCTTGATGACGAGCGCGACGACAATAGCCACTACTCCGATGACGGCCAAAGCCGTTACCAACACCAACGTTCTATCTCCCGTCGAGGGCATAAAGCCTCGACTCACTTCGTTACTTGGGGTGTTAAGCACCGACAACTCGACTAAACCCTTCCCGGCATCGGCGGCATCAACTCGCAGAGGGCTTTCGGCCGATACGGTCACCTTAGGCTTGGCGGCGGCCACCTGGTCGACGTCCAGGCCCTCGGCCTTGACCGTCACGGAGCGCGTGCCCTCAAAGGCGGTGTAGCCCTTGGGCGCCTTGAGCTCGCGGACCTCCAGCTTGCCCGGGTCCACGCCCGAGACGGTCACGCGGCCGTCCTCGCCCGTGGTGACGGTGGCCTTGCCTTGCGCATCCCACGTGCCGTCGGCCGCCAGCGCGCGACCGCGGTCGTCGGTGATGCTCAGGACCGCCCCGGGCAGCGGCTTGTCGCCGTCGCTGCCGCGCTTGGTGAGCGCGAGATCCCAGGTGTAGGCGCATGCATCGTCGCTCGGCGTGCTGGTGAAGCCGGCATCGCTGAACTGGTCGGCAAAGGGAGAGCGCGGGTAACGCAGGTAGACCTCGTTGGGGTTGCCCTTCGCGATGCCGTGGTTGCACGCGCTGTTGAGCGGCGCGTTGTACACGGCGACCACGCGGGCGCCCGCGGTGAAGGCGTCGGCCCCGCCGAGCGCGGCGATGAGGTCGCCGGTACGCACGGTGAAGGTTCCGTCAACCGCTACCTTGGTGGCGCACTGGGCCGTGATGTCGGTCCAGCCCTTCGCGGGCTCGGTGTCGGCTCGGCCGTCCTTGCCGGTCTGGACGGCGTCGAAGCCACCGTCCGCGCCCGCCGCCACGTACACGCGCATGCTCGCGGCCACCTTGGAGGGGTCGAGCCCCGCGCTCATGGTGTCGACGAACCGCACCGCGTAGGTGTCGTAGGCCGTGAGCCCCGCCGGGACCGTGGCAGAGAGGCGCCAGTACAGGTCGTCGGCGACCGTGGCGTCGGCGGCCTTCTGCCATGCGGCGGTGCTGTCCTCCAGCACGTGCTTGGCCACCTTGGGGGTCGCGGCCTTGGGCTTGACGGTGACGGCGCTGCCGCCCACCAGGGCCATGATCGGCGCGGTGCCGGCCTCGCCCTGGGCGATGGCGTCGTCGTCGGCGACGATGAGCCAGTAGCCGCAGGGCAGCTCGGCCGCCGTGCCCGCGTTGAGGGCCGCGAGCTCGGCGCCAGAGCTCTGGAGGGAACGAGCGAGCTGCGCGCTCAGCGCGCTCGTAAGGTGGGAATCGGTGTTGAGCCACTCGGCAGCTTCCTGCGCGGTGGTCTGGGAATTGGGCATGCCGGCGCTGTGCAGCACAGGCAGCGCGGCGTCGCGCACGGCGTCGCTTGCCCAGGCGAGGTCGGTGGCGATCTTGGCGTCGCTGTCGCCGTCGACGACGTTGGCGCTAAAGATCTGGTAGGCGTCGTAGCTGCGCGCCACGGTGCCGCTCACCGTGATGGAACCGGTCGAGGTCGGCGCGGCCTGCGCGGATGCGGGGAACACAACCGCGCAGGTGCCGATCAGGAGGGTAAGCAGCGCAAACAAGATCGGGAAGGAGCAAACTTTCTTATTCACGACGCTTACCTCCCTTCGCATTCGCCTTGCGACGAATGTGCATCCAGGCCGCAGCAGCGCAAAGCACCACCGCGCCGGCAAGGTACGTCAGAGTGACGCCCGACATACCAGAAAGGGGCAAAGAGGTGGAGTAGGTGTTGGTGAAGGTGGGGGTGGAACTTTCAGTGAGTTCGCGGCCCATGTCGTTGGTCACTGGCTTGCCATCACGATCCTGAATCTGCTTGTAGGTCGCAGTGACGTCGATATGGTGGTTAGAGTCGTCAGTCGCGTTAACCGTAATCTGATAGACCGACTTGTCGTACGTATAGTGCGAGAACAGCGAACCGTCGTCTTTCTCGCGCACGTAGTACGTGAAGGTCTTGGAAGCACCACGGCCAGCGGGGCCAGACGCGAGCTGGTCGAGTTGATCGAGTTTGTAATCAATCTTGTCGAAGCTCAGGGTCTGGGACTTGTCGCCGTCGGCAGTGGTGGACTTGCTGCTAACGATATCCGTAAAATCTGTGTCGGTCGCAAGCTGGAGCGTGAACTCCTTCATCTCGCCACCCTCAACGACCTTAGTCGCCATAGGCGTCCAGGAGCCCTTCGAGTCGTACGGAGTGAACTTGTTAGTGAAAGTCGTGGAGTCACCCTCACAGATAATTGGATAATAGTCTCCACTCTTCTGCACCTTGCTCCTCGCTTTTACGTTCTCCCACTTCCCAGACGACTCGCGGAATTCGTACTTGGTTACACCGACGTTTTTAATCGTGTAGTTATGGATGTAAAGATCCTTCAGTTGGCTTGAGTTTTCTTTACTCGGAACAGACATGAGCAAGGTCTTGGTATCTTCGGCCGTCACCACAATCTTATACACGCTGGAGTCGTACGTGATGCCAGAATCACCACCGGGGTCTTCGACCAAGTAGTATGTGATTTCGTTACCCGCGCCACTCGATGCGAATTGTTCACCAAGGTCGAACGTAATGCTGCCTTCTGCATCATTTGCTGCTGTTCCAACCTCGGTGCAAACGTCGCGATTGAATGTCGTGCCAGCTGTCGTGCCAGCCAAAGGGTCGTCTGAATCCTTGCGATACACCGTAAAGGAGAACTCCCCATCATTGAGCTTGCGGCCTTCCAGCTTCTTGGTCGCCTTGAGCTTGAGGCTCGGATAGACATACGTGTCCTCAGGCGCGCCCATGTACAGGTCGCCGTTCGACATGATGCCGCCGCCATGGTTCCAGGAATAATTGCCCGTGATAAACGTCGCGCCCGCCTCTAGCGCAGCCTTTCGCGCATTGATCGCCTCGGGGTCTTGAGCCTTAACATCCGAACTCAGGCCGATGCTTTTATATACCTGCACGCCACCGTTAGCGGGGATAGTAATGGCTTTCTGGAGCTCTAAGCTTCCCCGATACTTAGCATCGCCGCCGCCAAGCATTTTGCCAATCACCGCCGCGATCGGAGTCGTATGACCCTCCGCCGCAAGGAAGAAGTCCGCGTGGCCGTTTTCGCGAAACACTTCGGCATTGTAGGCGTCGGAGTCCTGGTCCTTACCGTGACCACCGCCGGAAAGATGGGGGGTGCCGTTATTGCCTGTATTACTCACGGATTCGTAGTCGTTCGCGTTTTGCTCATTTCCGGCAGAAGTATTACCGAAAATCGCCGTGCCGTCGGTGCCTGTCACCAAAGTCTTACCCGTCGGGCAAACCGCAACGCCGCCACCGTAGCCACCGGCCTCATTGCTGCTTATATAGGAGTTATAGACAAATAGCCTACCAGCATTAGACGCGACCTTAGAATCGCCCTGGACGAAGATGCCGCCTCCACCCCAGTCAAAGCGAGACATGCAGTGGTTATTAGTGATATAGACTGGATTTGAATTTGACGTTCCTTTTATCATCGCGTCAACCATCTGGCCCACGCGAATGCCGGCACCCTCAGAGCGAAAACTCACGTTAGAGGCAATAGTTCCCCCCGTAATGTTGAGCCATGCCATTGTCTTTCGCGAGCTCGCCCCTTGGTGTTCGATGTCGGTCACATAGACGCCGCCGCCGGCTTCCTCAGAATAGTTGCCCGTGATCTGGCCGCCCGAAATGGTGACATGAGTACCGTTTTTAGCGGCAAGTCCAGCACCGCCATGATCGCCATTACCATCGTTACCACAGTAATTGGCATATTTATTGTTAGTAATGTAGCCACCAGAAACAGTAACGCTGCCGCCTTCGGCCATGATGCCGCCGCCGAAACCAACACCAGTAGCAAGCGTGCTGTTGCCGGAGATTACGCCATTAGTTATGTTGACCGTGGAGTCTTTAGCATACACACCACCGCCACTAGGAGCACTGTTGCCGGCAATTACGCCACCGGAAACCTCGAGGGTCGAATTACCGTGTATTTCAATTCCGCCGCCCGCACCCGAGCCAGAAGCTCCACACACATAGCCGCCGCGCATGTTGACGGTAGAGCCGTTCTCGGCATAGACCAAGCTGCTAACGCTGCCGCCTTGTTTTTGCGTGATCACGCCGCTCACAAGGTTAAACGTGCCGCCCTTGCCGTTGTTGTTATATAGATTGATGAGCTTTAGATTTGCGTTGCCGCCGCACGCCACGATGGCGCCTTTAATCTCAACGTCATGTTTGACAAGTGTCTCGGTTGTGCCTGTTCCGCTCGGGGACGATTCGGTCACGTAGTAGGTAAGATTAGATGGAATGTTATCGTTATCGTAAGTCAGTTCGGCATTCTTGCCATAATTGGCGGCATTCTTGTCATAATTATCGGCATTCAGGCTCTGCCCCTGATCAGCTAGCTGCTGGCCCTCGCTGACCGTCTCACCCACCTGTGCAGAATCCCTAATTGTAAGTGACGCACCACCGGCAACATTGAATAACGGCTTGTCGGCGCTCGAGTGCTTAATCTTATGACCACTTAGGTCAAGGGTGATATTGCTGCCGCCTTTGTTAAGTGTGATTTCACCAGGAAAGTCAATATCAGCCGCAAGCGTAAAGCTGGCGGTTTGATTTTCCTCAACGCCTAGAAGCTTTCCCTGCAAGTCACCGGCATTCTTGATGTCCGTGGCTGTCTCTTCGCTCGCCACAGCCTCCTCGGCTGACGAACCAGCGCCATCGTCGATCGCTTCATTTTCTTCTGCCTGCGACTCGTCCTTGGGCTGCTCCTCCTGCTGGATTTCGTCGTCGCCCGCAGCATCGTCACTATTCTGGTTTTCGGTATCCCCGTTGTTGGTGTTGCCTACATCAGTAGACTCACTTGAGGAACCCCCCCCCATCACAGTTTCCTCGGTAGAAACCGTCTGGGCATCGTTGGCAATGGCCTGCGAGATCGGAGGCATGACGAGCGACAGTACCAGGCTCAAAACGGAGGCTCCGCACAAAACGCCTGCCAGCACACGGCGCGTCGCTTTATTACTCTGCTTAGATTTATCCGAATTCGCTTTCATCGATGTCTCCTCCCCAAGAGACCGCGATCTTGCTCTTTCACCATCAAACTTGGGCGCGCAACCTATAATTGCTCGCGCTCGATATGCATATTATTACTCTTTGTTTAAACAACGCAAGCCTAACAATGTCAGTTTTGCTTTACGTTGCCTTAACTTCTTGACAATTATTCAAACTATGCATTGTTTTTCGAGGGTTAAATTTCGGAAAGACGCTGGTAAACTCGTTAGCAAATCTAGATAAATGACACTTTATCATTGTTTGTACAACACTTTGTTTTAACCCGCTCAATCTGTGAACGGTCAAAATTGCGCCGTGAATGGCAGTATATCTACCTGGAAATATTAGTTATGAGCTAATTGGTCAATTACTGCACAACTAGCGCGTGCCGATATGTTCATACATCGACACTTGAATGGCATCGCATGTTACCGGCCGCAAATCTCCTCGCTACAAAAAAGCGTCCCAACAATCGACTGTTGGGACGCTTGGAAAACCACCACAAAGGCGCTCTGCCCTCTTTGTGGCTGCCCCCCTGCGCTACAGCAGATGTTCCTCGATAAAGATCGCGATGCCGTCCTCGTCGTTGCTCGCGGTTACAAAGTCCGCGGCGGCACGGGTGGCGTCGCTGCCGTTTGCCATAGCCACGCCCACGCCGGCGTCGGCCACCATGCAGGTATCGTTATCGGCATCGCCAAACACACAGATGTCCTGGAGCTCCATGTCGTTGAGCTCCGCCACGCGCACAAGGCCGCGCGTCTTGGACACGTGCGGATCCATGAACTCGTAGAGCCGCTGCGTGGTTTGCAGAGCCGCCGCCTTAACAGTGTTATCGGCAAACGTCGACGCCCGCTCAATCACCCGCGGCATTACCTCGGGCGCCATGGTAAACATCACCTTGGGCTGCGGCTCGCGTAAGAACTCGGCAAAATCGACCACCTGATAGGGCACGCCATCGACGCGCGACAGGTGCTCGACGCACGCGTTGCTCTCGGGCACGTAGAACACGCCGTCTCGGGGGCAGACGGGCGTTGCCGGAAGGTCCGCCATGTGCTTGCAGATGCGCGCGATAGTCTCACCCGGCAGCGGATAGCTCAGCTCGTTGATGTCGTGCGCGCGGTCGATGACCTCGGCGCCGCCGCAGCCCACGAGCACGTCCACCAGGCCTTCGATGCCCCAGAGCTCGTACATGGCCTCGGTCGCGTGGGCGTCGCGCCCGGTGCACAGGCCAAAGAGCACGCCACGCTCGCGCAGGGCGCGGATCGCCGCCACGGTGCGCGGGGACACCGTGTGCTGGCTCGTGAGCAGCGTACCGTCGATATCGCAGAACACGGCTTTGATGTGGCTGAAGGTGGCGTCCATGGGGGCCTTTCTGGGTTGTGCGGCGGTGTGGGGTGTATTCGTGAACGGCGTACATGGTATACCAAGGCGCAGGTGCGGCCCGTCAAAGCAAAAACCACCACAAAGGTGCCTGGCCCCCTTTGTGGTGGCAGGACTCGCAGGGTGGCCGGATCCGCAGGATGGCCTGACCCGGGGCGCAAACCATCACAACATTCGACGTTTTTCGGCAAAATCGCGGTTTTTATCGAATGTTGCGATGGTTTCTTACCGCTTTACGGCACGATCCAGATGCCGGCGTCCAAACAGCAGCAACGCCGCGGGAACTGCCGTCACGACCATGCCTGCCCCTACGAGCGTCTGCTGCACGCCAAATGTCGCCGCCAGCCACGGGGCAATCGCCAGCGGCGCCACGCCGGCAAACATATTGCCAAAGCCCATGACCGAGTTCACGCGACCGAGCTGCTCGAGCGGCGCCGTCGTTTGCACGATCGTGTTGTGGAGCGGGTTGACGATGCCCCAAGCTATGCCCAGGGCGACCTGACCGACGAGGGCCACACCCACGTACGGCGTCCCCACATAGAGCAGGCTTCCCAGGCCCACGGACATAAGTGCCACGAGCAGCGTTTTAAGGTTGACCAGGTGCGGCGGCAAGCGGAGCGCGAGCACGGCACCCAGCACCGCGCCGACACCGCAGGCAGACGAGAGCCAGCCCATCCACTCAACGCCGACGTGCAGGACATCGCGGTAGAAGAACGACTCCAGCGGATCGAAGGCTCCGTAGCCAAAGTTCGAAAGAAAAATGATGCAGAACAGCAGGGCGAGGACGCTGTTGGTGAAGACTGTCTTGATGCTGGCTGCGAAGGTGGCGCGGGCGGACGTGCTGGGGTTGGAGCTTTGTCCCGCACGCTCCCCTTCCTCTGCCGAATCGGCATCCGCATGCCCGGCGACATGGCTGGTCTGCGGCCTAAAGCCCCAACCGACAACGAACGCCAGCACGGTAAAGAGCATCATGAGCACGAACACCGCGCGCGACGATGCAGCCGCCGCGACAAAGCCGCCCAGCGTGGGGCCAACGATGATACTCACGTTTGAAAACATGGCGATGGCGGAGTTGATGTCTTTGAGCTCGACAGGATCGTCGGTGAGGTAGGCCGGATAGGACGTGGCGATGGGCTGGGCAAATCCCATCACAAAGCCCAGGAACACCGCGCCGAGTAGGACGACGCCGGTCGCGCTACCAAAGGCGATGATTGCCGTGCCAGTTGCGAGAGCGCCGACGATGCTCAGCAAGAAATGGCGGCGCGGACCCCATGCGTCGAGCGCAGCGCCACCCGCAAAGGAACCCAGGATCACGAAAACGTTCATGAACAGGACGGCCAGCGACGTCGCGACGACCGAGGCATCGTCCGCATAGGTAAGCGTTCCGATGACGCCGATAAAATAACTGGTCTGAAACCCGGTGTAGATGAGGAAGCGCATTGCCACCAGGCGTTTAGCCTGCACGGACAGCGATGATTGAGGCTTTGAGAAAAGAGATGCGAGCATGGAGACTCCTTGTTTCATACGAATACGGGCGGTGGGCATTCGCCACCGTCTGTCAAATCAATCTATCCGCATGAAACATTAAGGACGCATCAGGACCCTTCTCTCCGTTTTTCGCCCGTCATGAACTACTTGGTAGATTATAAGGCATGTCCCACACATCTACCAAAGCAAAAACCACCACAAAGGTGCCTGGCCCCTTTGTGGTGGTTGCGACGTTTACGCTGGTTGAGACTTGGCTAGGCCAGGTCGGCGCCGTTGGTGGCGATGACCTTCTTGTACCAGAAGAAGCTGTCCTTGCGGCTGCGGGCGAGCGTGCCGTTGCCGTCGTTGTCCTTGTCGACGTAGATGAAGCCGTAGCGCTTCTTCATCTCGCCGGTCGAGGCGCTCACCAAATCGATGCAGCCCCACATGGTGTAGCCCATCAGGTCCACGCCATCCTCGATGGCAATCTCCATCTGCTTGATATGCTCGCGCAGGTAATCGATGCGGTAGCCGTCGTGAATCGCACCGTCCGCCTCGACCTCGTCCACCGCGCCCAGGCCGTTCTCGACGATCATCAGCGGCACCTGGTAGCGGTCGTAGACCTCCTCCAGGTAGTAACGCAGGCCCTCGGGGTCGATCGCCCAACCCCAATCGCTCTTCTTGAGGTACTCGTTGCCGGCGCCACCAAAGATGTTGCCCTGCTCCAGCAGCACCGGGTCAGCCGTGGCCGTGGCGCTCATGTAGTAGCTAAAGCTGTAGAAGTCGACCTTGCCGGCGGCCAGCGTGGCGGCGTCCTCGGGCGAAACCTCCACGTGCACGCCTTCGCGGCGCCACACGCTGGGCGCCCACGAGGGATACGCACCGCGCACCTGCACGTCGCCGCAGTAGAAGTTCATCTCGCGCTGCTGCTTTTGTGCGGCCAGAACGTCTGCCGGATTGCACGTGTGCGGGTAGCAGGCGTTGCCGGCGATCATGCAGCCGATCTTGTTCTGGGGATCGATCTGATGGCCCATGGTGACGCACTTGGCGCTCGCCAGGAACTGATGGTGCAGGGCATCGAAGCGCGCCTGCGGGTCGTCCCAGTCGCAGTCGCCAAAGGCCATGGGCGTGTCGGTTGCCTCGGGCACCATGCCGCCGCCCATCACGCCGCCAAAGCCGCCCATGAGCAGGCAATTGATTTCGTTAAAGGTGAGCCAGTAGCGCACCAGGCCCTTGTACTCGGTCATGACGGTGCGGGCGTAGTTGAGGTAGAAATCGATGAGCTTGGGGTTCTTCCAGCCTCCGTAGTTTTTGGACAGACCATAAGGCTGCTCATAGTGGCTAAGGGTGACCATGGGCTCGATGCCCTGCTCCTGACAGGCCTGGAACACACGGCGGTAGAACTCGATGCCGGCCTGGTTGGGCTCGGCCTCGTCGCCGTTGGGGAAGATACGGCTCCAGTTGATGGACATGCGGTAGCACTTAAAGCCCATCTCGCCAAAAAGCTTGATGTCGTCGAGATAGTGATGGTACATGTCCACGGCCTCGTGGCTGGGATAGTGGTACTGGGGCAGAATGCCGTCGGTAATGTGGCGCGGCTCGGAGACCGTGCCGCCGGTCATGATGTCGGGAACGCCGAGGCCCTTGCCGTCCTCGTTGTATCCGCCTTCGCACTGATTGGCGGCAGTGGCACCGCCCCACAGAAATCCATCGGGAAAAGCCATGTTGGCTCCTTTCGTACGTGTTGGGATGTTGCGTGGACGCCGAAGCGGCGTCCACGAGGTAATTTGCGTCCCGATCGGAGTTCGCGTTGAGTCGGCCGCCACGAAACCGGCCCATCTACTACGTTTAGTCGTGAACCCCCGACCACGCCGCAATTGTCAAAAATAAAACCGCAGGTAGACGGCTTGGCGGTTTTCGAAAAACCACCGTGTGGTTGGCCCCTACCACTTAAACGTAGTAGATAGGCCGGTTTCGTGGCGAGGCATGTTGCGGGACGCGCACGGACCGACCCATCGAAACTATGCCGGCTTAAGATATGCGGACGGAGCTGACGGAGACGACGTTTGCCCAGATAAAACCGACCAAAATAAACCTGTCCCTTATTGGCAGGTTCAAAACCATGCCGGTTTACGGGGCAGAACCAGTGCCCCTTGAGCATGCCAGAAACGGCAAGGACAAAACCGCAGGTAGGAGGCTTGTCAGTTTACGGAAAAACGGGGTATGGTCAGCACTCACCGTTTCAGCCCCGTAATCCGGCATGGTTTTGATTTTGGGCAGTCGCTCGGACGAGCGCATGGCATCTAGCCCCTTTGAAAAAAACCGGCGGGGCGCTCCCCCCCGCCGGCTTGGTACCGAGTCTTTGTCGTTTGGGCTACTTGGCAGCCTCGGGCTTGTAGGTGGCAAACTCGATCGCAAAGCCCACGGCGGCACCCACGAAAGAGGCAACGATAGCCCAGATCATGTGGTTGATGCCGTTAACACCGGAGGGGTCGATGAAGGACAGCCAGTTGAAGACGCCCAGACCACCGGACATGTACACCACGGCGCCGGAGAGACCAATGATGAGGCCGCCCACAGCAGAACCGATGCTGGCGTTGATGAAGGCCTTCTTATCGGGCAGGGCGACACCGTAGATAGCGGGCTCGGTGACACCAAAGAAGAAGGCGGAGATCATGGCCGGCAGCGCGATACCGCGGAACTTCTCGTCCTTGTTCTTGAGATACATGGCGAAGAGCACGGCGCCCAGCGAGAAGGAGTGGGCGATAACGGAGCCCAGGATGTAGTCGTGGCCCAGAGTGGACAGGTTGACCAGCGCGATGGGCACGAGCGACCAGTGGAAGCCAAAGATGACCAGGCACATCCAGAAGGCACCGACGAGGGTGCAGCCCAGGAGGGAGCCGATCATGGGCAGGCCAAACAGCAGCGCGAAGAACTCACCAAGCAGGTTGGTGATGAGCGTGGCGATGGGGCCAATGACCAGATAGCCAAGGGTGACGGTAACGGTGACGACGATCAGCGGGGTGAAGAACATCTTCATAGAAGCGGGCATCCACTTCTTAACCCAGTGCTCGAGGGTGGAGCCAAACCAGACCATGAGCAGGATGGGGATAACGGAGCTGGTGTAACCCGAGGCAGGCATGATGAGCGGCAGGCCCAGGAACGTGGTGTACCAAGAGAAGGTGCCAGCAAAGCCGAGCTCGACGGAGCCGACAACCTCGCCCGAGGTCAGGGCAACCATGGTGGGATACACCAGGGCAAAGGCGATGGCCATGCCGTTGAACTCGCTCATCTTGAACTTCTTGGCCGCGGTAAAGCCAAGCACCACGGGCAGGAAGTAGAACATGCCGTCAGCGACGGTGTAGAGCAGCGTGTAGGCGCCGTCGTTGGCAAAGCTCGGGACCAGGAAGGTAGCGAGCGCCAGCAGGCCCTTCATGATACCGGCAGCGGCGAAGGTGCCGAGCATGGGGGCGAAGATGCCCGAGATGAGGTCGATGATCACATCGGTAACGCCCTTGGGAGCGGCATCGTCGTCATCGGCGTCGACGGCGCCGCCGTCGCTAAAACCGCCGGCCTTGAGAACGGCGTCGTAGACGTCCTCGACGATGTTGCCCACAACAACCTGGTACTGGCCGTTGGCGTGCATGACCTTGATGACGTTGGGCAGCTCGGAGATTGCCTCGTCATTGGCCTTCGACTCGTCCTTGAGCTTAAAACGAACACGGGTAATGCAGTGTGCGACGCATTTGACGTTGGACTTGCCGCCAACCAGCTCTACGATCTGGGCAGCAAGATCGTCGTATTTACCTGCCATGATCTGTCCTCTCTTTTCCAAATTTCGACAAAAATATCCCCTACCGCGAGCCGGTACCTTGCCCGCAGTTAGAAACCAAAAAGAATTGTTGCGATTGCCGCCGGGCTGGCGGCTTTACTCACTCGGTCTGCGAAGCCGATCGCAGACGGTTGATATGCATCATCAGATACAAGAGCTCCTCGTCCGAGCAGCTCTGCTTGAACTCTTTCTCGAACACGCGGTTGATGGCGTACGCACACTGGTAGGCCTCGGGAAAATCGCGGGCGGCCTGCATAAACAGTGAGGAGTTCTCGGTCTGCGTGCAGCTGCCCTTAACAAGGCGGCGAACCAAAAAGCGCAGGTGCGCAAGAAAGCGAATGTAGCAGTACGACGCCGTGTCGAGCGAGCAGCCGAGCTGCTTTTCCACGGAATGGGTTACCTCGTCAAGCACGCGGGTGCTCTTCATGATGAAGTCCATGTCCTTGGCGCGGCCCATGCCGTCGACCTCGGCGTTAACGATGTGGAGCGCGATGCTCGTGGCCTCGTTCTGACCCAGCTTGGCGCCGGTGTGCTTTTGCACGATGGCGAGCGCGGCCTGACCGATTTCGAGCTCACGCGGGTAGATGAAAGCCACCTCATGCTCGAGCGGGTTGGGAGCGCTGATCTGGTCGTCGTCGCGCTGAACGGCAAACTGCAGGTGATCTGCCAGGATAAAGGGCAGGCCACCGGACAGCTTGCAACCAAGCTGCTGGGATGCGAAGAAGGCAATGTCGCTTGCCGCGAGCAGAACGTCGTCGGGAAGTGTGCCGACCATATCCTGCAGGCTCTCGGGAACGTTATAGAATTTGCGCTGGATGAGCGACTCATCGACAAGCTCGTAGGGCATCTCGTGAAAACCGATGCCCTTGCCAAAGACAACAACCTCTCGGCCGTCATCGCTGGCGGCGAGAGCAACGTTATTGTTGATCTTCTTTAAAATGAGCATGAAAAAACTCCTCGGACATCGGCGCTAGACGACGGGGCGATATTCCTCGTCTTCTATTATGCGCAAGTGATGCCTCCCGAGGAGTAACAAACTTGTGAGCACGTGGGCGATTGTAGGATGAAACTTGCATGCAGCGTAAGCCCCATTGGTGCGAAAGTCCGCTGAACGGTAGGAAATCGCCTGTAAACGGCAAAACCACCACAAAGGTGCCTGGCCCCTTTGTGGTGGTTTTGGCTGATGCCCCGATGTTACTCGCGCGGGGTGCCGTAGGGGTTGTACAAATCTGCAAGAGCAAATGTGCCGGTAGTAGCATCAAAGTCGAGTTCGAGCACACAGCAGTTGCCAATGCGGTGCTTCATCTTGAGCGGCTCCACGCCCACGCCGCGCATGACCTGAGCCGCTGCGGCGCCATGGCTCACGCACAACACGCTCTCATGTCCAGGGCGCTGCATGAACTCGGTGATGGTCGCCATCATACGCTCGCGAAACTCGACTTCGCCCTCGCCGTCATACTGCCTGTAAAAATCGCCGTACGGCAGGCGCGGATTCAAATCCTCGCTCGCGCCCTCAAATTTGCCAAAGTTCCACTCCTTAAGGCCCTTGACGCGCTCGTAAGGCTGACCGGGGAACGCAAGCTCAAGCGTGTCGCACGCACGCTCGGACGTCGAACTGTACGCATGGTCAAACGTAAGGCCACGCCCTCGCAGGGTCGCACCGACAGTTTTAGCCTGCTCGATTCCCAGCTCGGTGAGCGGCGAGTCACACCAGCCCTGCTTGCGACGAAGCAAGTTAAAGAGCGTTTGACCGTGACGCATAAAGTACAGTTTTGACATGAGGCCTCCGTGATCGCAATCGTTTGTCAGCGATTATGACACCTTGAGCTAACTTTAAGTCAAAGCTTTTTTGCAAAAACCACCACAAAGATGCCTGTCCCTTTTTGGCATGTTATGGCAGCGCAGCGAGCCGGTTCCAAGTGCCCCAGGTCGCCCCGAAAGAGGAGCGACGCGTACTTTGGTACGCGAGCGACGGCCTGAGGGGCGAGATGGAGTGCTTGGGGCCGGCGCAGCGTCAAGCCTTAAAGGTGGTCTTGGATGAGATCGCAGATGGCTCGGGCGTCATTGATGTTGATGGTTCGGGTCGCGAAGCCGGCGTCGAAGGCCTGACGCGCCAGGGCTTCGTTGCAGGCAAGGGCCAGCGTGTGACCGTCGACCAGGTCGAGCGAGCTCTTGCCACGCAGACGGTCGACACCGGAGCGCGCGACCACGATGTTGTCGAAACCCTCGGTCTTGTAGCCCTCAATGATCACCACGTCGACATCGTTGTAGCGCGACAGCAGCTCGCGCGCGGGCATCTCGTCCTCCTCGCGTGTGTCGGCGTACTCCGCCCAGCGCGTGGCGCAGATGAGGCCCACGTGCTTGGATCCGGCCTGGTGATGGCGCCAGGTGTCCTTAGCGGGCACATCGATATCAAAGCCGTGATGCCCATGATGCTTGAGCGAGCCCACGCGCAGGCCGCGGCGGGTGAGCTCGGCGATAACCTTCTCGACGAGCGTGGTCTTGCCCGAGTTTTGGTAGCCGATAAACGCGATCGCAGGGACGGCTGGAGTGGGAGCTGCGGGTGCGACGGCGACGGGTGCGCTCGCGGGTGCGTCGCCCGCGGCCCCCACAGCCTCAACAGCAGCGGCCTGGCGCTCGGCGCGGTCCCACACACCCGAGCGGCCGCCTTCCTTGTGCAGCAGGCGAACGTCGACGATCTCCATGCCACGATCGACGGCCTTGCACATGTCATAGATCGTTAAGCACGCGGCACTCGCGCCGGTCAGAGCCTCCATCTCGATACCCGTCTTGCCCGTCACGCCAGCCGTAACCAGTACGTGAAAGCCAACTTGCCCGTCTGCGCGCGCCGGCGCCCAGCCCTCGGGCACGTCCTCGGCCGGCGTCCCCGCCGGAGCGATGGGCGCAATGTCGCACTTGCTCTTGGTAATGAGCAACGGATGGCACATGGGGATGATGTCGCTCGTGCGTTTGATGGCCATAATGCCCGCCACACGTGCGCAGGCAAGCACGTCGCCCTTTTTGGCGCGGTCCTGCAGCACCATGGCCTGCGTCTCGGGGTGCATGAGGATGGTGCCCTCGGCGATGGCGATGCGATGGGTCTCGGCCTTGTCGGACACGTCGACCATGCGCACCTCGCCCTTGGCGTCCACGTGCGTCAGCTCGTCGCGACGGGCGTCACGGACGAGCTCGGTGGCAGCACTGGCAGTCGGCTGCACGGACGCGTCGGCGCTGCCAGCATTCGTCGCAGCCGTGACTTTGTGGGCAGACATCGCGGCCCTGCGAGCGGCCTTGGTGGCATCGGCGTACCTGCTCTTGGCCATATGATCATCCTCCGATTTGGGACATAAATCGTTGCGTGCCCTCAATTATCGCGTGTTCCTGCGGTTTGTGGGCCACGGCATCGCGCCAAATCGAAAGTACCTGCATATCATCACCACGGCGCAGCGCCTCACGCACCGAATACTCGGCATCGCTGAACAGGCACGGACGCACGTTGCCATCGGCCGTCAGGCGCAGACGGTTGCAATTCGCACAAAAATGATTGGACATGGCGCTGATGAAGCCAACCGTTCCCGCCGCACCCGAAAAGTGCCAATAACGTGCGGGGCCCGCGCCGGCAGGAGCGTCGTTGATGTCAAGCGGCTCGAGCTCGCCCAGACCCACCGCGGCGGCCCCGGCATTGATGCGCGCCCGCAGCTCATCACTCGGCACGGTGTCGCTCGCATCCCACAGCTCGGGATTGAGCGCGGGCGCATGCGGGTCCACAGCGCAATGCGAGCTCGTGCGCTCGTCGCCAATGGGCATGTATTCGATAAAGCGCAGGTGGATGGGGCGGTCGACGGTCAGCCGCGCAAGGGCCGCCACATCTTGGTTGAGTCGGCGCACCACAACGCAGTTGACCTTAACGGGCTCAAAGCCCCAAGCCAGCGCCGCGTCGATGCCGGCCATAGTCTGTTCGAGCCGACCCAGACGCGTGATCTTTCCAAACAGCGTAGGGTCGAGCGTGTCGAGCGAGATGTTGACGCGGTTAAGCCCCGCGTCCTTGAGCTGCGGTGCCAGCTTGGGCAGCAGAGCGCCGTTAGTGGTGAGCGAGATGTCCTCGATCTGCGGGATCGCGCGGATGTCACGAATGAGCGGAATGATACGGCGGCTGACCAGCGGCTCGCCACCCGTCAGGCGCACGCGGCGAATGCCCTCCCCCGCTACCAAGCGCACAAAGCGGGCGATTTCCTCGGCGCTGAGCAGCTCGTCGTGTGCGCGAGGCGCCACGCCATCGGCCGGCATGCAGTAAATGCAGCGGAAATTGCACTTGTCGGTAACGGCAATACGCAGGTAGTTGATATCGCGGCCAAAGCCGTCATGTTGCACGTGCCCGTCCACGCAGGCCTCCCCTCACGCGGCGTTTTATTCTTCGGAAAACATAATACCCCACGGGAGAATCACGCCGACACCCGTACGACAGGACAGGTCGCTTCGAGCAAAACGAACTTCCTAAGCCCATCCTCAACACACAGACCATCACAACATTCGATGCTTTTCCCGTTTTTGGCAAAAAACGTCGAATGTTGTGATGGTTTGAGGCGAGGTGAAGAGCACGGAGAGGTCAAAGCATCGTGCTCGAACGGGTTAATCCAACTCTTTTAAGCCATGCGCCAGCTGCCAGTACTCGCCGTGCTGGGCGAGCAGCTCTTCGTGGGTGCCGCGCTCGATGATGCGGCCATGTTCGAGGACCATGATGGCATCGGCGTCGCGGACGGTGGACAGGCGGTGCGCAATCATAAACGTGGTGCGCCCGCGCATGATGCGGTCCATACCGCGCTCGATGAGCTTTTCGGTGCGCGTGTCGATGGAGCTCGTGGCCTCGTCCAGGATGAGCACCGGCGGATCGGCGACGGCCACGCGCGCGATGGCGAGCAGCTGGCGCTGACCCTGCGACAGGTTGGCACCGTCGGCCGTGACCGGCGTGTCGTAGCCCCTAGGCAGGCGGCGAATAAACGAATCCGCGCAGGCTGCCTCGGCAGCGGCACGCACCTCCTCGTCGGTCGCGTCGAGCTTGCCAAAGCGGATGTTCTGCGCAATGGTGCCGCTAAACAGGTGCGTGTCCTGCAGCACAATACCGAGCGACCCGCGCAGGCTGGCCTTGGCAATGTGCTTGACGTCGATGCCGTCGTACGTGATCTCGCCGTCATCGACCTCGTAAAAGCGGTTGATGAGGTTGGTGATGGTCGTCTTTCCGGCGCCCGTCGAGCCCACAAACGCGATCTTTTGCCCCGGCTTGGCAAACAGGTTGAGATCCATGAGCACACGGGTGCCCGGTACGTAGGAAAAGTCCACGGCATGGAAGCGCACGTCGCCGGCAAGCGGGACCAAGCCGCACGTGAGCTCGGTACCGTCGGCAGCCACCGCGCGGCCCGACTCATCAACGGCAGCCACATCATGCAGGTGCCCGTACGCGCCCACGCCCTGGCCCTCGGGAATCTTCCATGCCCACGCGGCGTCGCCCGTCTGCACCAGCTCCACGCAGCCCTCGTCCACCTCGGGCTCAAGATCCATGGCGGCAAACAGGCGCTCGGCACCGGCCAGCGCGTTGAGCAAAAAGTTGCCCAGCTGCGTGAACTGGTTGATGGGCATGGCGGCCTGACGCACAAAGACCAGGTAGCTTGCGAGCGCACCTACATCGGCGAGCCCCTTGATGCAGAGCATGCCGCCCGCCACGGCGACGATGGCGTAGTTGGCATAGCCAATCACCACGGTCATGGGAACCATGGAGTTGGCGTAAGCCTGCGCGGCGCCACCGGTGCGGCGCAGCTCTTGGTTACGCACGTCAAAACCAGCCACGTTGGCCTGCTCGTGATTAAAGACCTTGATGACCTTTTGGCCCGAGACCATCTCTTCGATATATCCGTCCAAATCGCCCAGCGACGCCTGTTGGGCGGCAAAAAAGCGCTTGGAACGCATGCCCGAGTAGCGCGCGTACAGCACAATGGCCACATCGCACACGAGCGTGATAATCGTGAGCTGCCAGTTGAGGATGATGAGCATGGCCGTGGTGCCGACCACCTGGATGCTCGCCTGAATCACGTTGGCAAAGCTGTTGTTGAGCGCCTCGGAGACGGTGTCGACGTCGTTGGTAAAGAAGCTCATGATGTCACCCGAGCGCGTGCTGTCGAAGTAGCTCAGCGGCAGCATCTGGATGTGCGCAAACAGGTCGCGGCGGATATCGGAAACCACGCGCTGGGCCGCGCGCACCATAATCTGTGAGTAGCCCAGAGCCGAAAGCACGCCCGCGGCGTAGATGGCGGCAGTAAAGATGACCTGCCTGGCAAGCAGTTCCTCACCGCCCGTTGCCAAACCGTTGACGACGGGACGTACCATGTAGGTGCCGGCAAGGCTTGCGATGGCGGCGACGGAGGCGAGCACGCCCACCGCGAGCAGCGAGAACTTGGCGTGACCCATGTAGGAGAGCAAGCGGCGAAGCGTCTGCGTCAGATTGGTGGGACGGGCCTGAGCGGATGTCTTAGGCATGTTGCTCGCCTCCTTCCGTGGCTTGAATTGATCCGCTGGAACCAGAGGAAGACGGGGCATTTGCGCCGTCCGCAACGCCCGCATCCCCCGCAAACTCCATCTGCGAGGCGTAAATCTCCTGATAAATGGCGTCGCCCGCCAGCAGTTCCTCGTGCGTGCCCACGCCGTGGACACGACCGTCGTCCAACACCACAATGCAATCGGCATCCATGACGCTCGCAATGCGCTGCGCAATGACAATCACCGTCGTGTTGGGAATCTGAGCGATATGCTCGCGGATCTTGGCGTCGGTCGCCATATCGACCGCGCTGGTCGAATCGTCAAAGATGAGCACACGCGGATGTTTGAGCAACGTACGCGCGATGCACAGACGCTGTTTTTGTCCGCCCGAGACGCCGGCACCGCCCTGGCCCAGATAGCCGTCCAGCCCGCCGATGCGATCGAGGAACTCATCCACGCACGCCGCGCGGCAAGCCGCGAGGAGCTCATTGTCCGACGCCTGTGGATTGCCCCACTGCAGGTTCTCGCGCACGGTACCCGTAAACAGTACGTTCTTTTGCAGCACGATACCCACGGCGTCGCGCAGGGCGGCCAGGTCGTAATCGCGCACATCGCGCCCGCCCACGAGCACGGCGCCTTCGGTGGCGTCGTACAGGCGCGCGATCAGCTGCACAAGCGAACTCTTGCCCGAGCCCGTGCCGCCGAGCACGCCCACCGTGGAGCCCGCCTCAATGCAAAGGTCAATATGCTCGAGCACATCCTCGGCAGCATCCGCGCGGTACTTAAACGACACGTCGCGAAACTCGATGCTTCCGTCGTCCACCCCGTGCACGGCAGTGGCAGCGTCGGGCGCCTGGATAAGCGAACGCTCGTCGAGCACCCGCGAGATGCGTTCCACGCTGGCAAGTGCGCGGGTGAGCAGCAAAAACACGTTGGAAATCATCATGAGCGAGTTCATGATCAGCAGCACATAGCTCATAAAGCCCGTGAGCGAGCCCACGCCCAAGCGACCTTCGATGATCATGCGGCCGCCAATCCACAGGATCGAGAGCGCAGCCACGTACATCGAGAGTTGGAACACCGGCAGGTTGAGCACGGCGGTGCCAAAGGTATTCGTCGCGGTGCGCGCAAGCTCGGTATTGACGGCATCGAACTTGGCCTCCTCGTGCTCGGCACGCACGTACGCCTTGACGGCGCGCACGGCGGTGAGGTCCTCCTGCACCACACCGTTGAGATGGTCCATCGAGGTCTGCAGCTGGCGGTAAAGCGGACTGACGCGATAGGTGATAACGCCCAGTACGATCGCCAACACCGGCAGGATGATCGCGAATACCGTAGCGAGTGGACGCGACAGCACCAACGCATAGACCAAGCCGACGATGAGCGTCACGGGACCGCGCACCATGGGGCGAAAGCCGTTGCCGATAGCGTTTTGGATGACGGTGATATCGGTGGTCATGCGCGTGACCAGCGAGCTGGCGTCGTAGTTGTCCAGATTGCCAAAAGCGAGCGTCTGGATCTTGCGATACTCG
>USQQ01000016.1 GCA_900556875.1 uncultured Collinsella sp. | reverse complement strand
GCGTAGTCGCTATTTATTCAGTCCAAGTTTCGGGGCGCAGTTCACAGGCACCTTTGTGGTGGTTTTGCTGACTCGTCCGACCTGTCCCAACGGTTTGTCTCAATCTGTAACAGGTAGGGCCCAAATAATCGGTTAGCTGTTACAGATCGAGACAGACCACGGATGCTCAGCCGAAAATCTCAATCTGTAACAGGTAGGAACGATTTTGCCCCTTAGATGTTACAGATTGAGATATTTGACAGCTTGAATCGGCATCGCCTACAGCGCGGCGACGACCTTGTCGCCCATCGTCGTGGTGCCGAGGATCTTATCTGCCGGGGTGTTGACATCGGCGATGTCACGGGTGCGCCAGCCCTCGTCGAGCACGCGCGCCACGGCGCTCTCGATCCACGCGGCTTGCTCGCCCATGTCGAGCGCGTAGGTCAGCAGCATCGCCACCGACAAGATTTGAGCCAGCGGATTGGCCACGCCGAGCCCCGCGATGTCAGGAGCGCTGCCAGCGCTCGGCCCAAACAGCGATACGCCATCATCCAGCGAGGCAGAGGCAAGCATACCGAGCGATCCGGTAATCTGAGCCGCCTCATCGGACAGGATGTCGCCGAACATGTTCTCCGTCACCACGACGTCAAAGTCTGCCGGTCGACTGATGAGCTGCATGGCGGCGTTGTCGACGAGCAGGTCCTCAAGCTCCACGTCGGAGTACTCCTCGTCTTGCACGCGATGCACGATCTCGCGCCACATGCGGCTCGTCTCCAGCACGTTGCGCTTATCAACGCTCGTCACCTTGCCGCGACGTTTGCGCGCCGCCTCAAATGCCTGGCGCGCAATGCGCTCAATCTCGTACTCGCGATACTCCATCACGTCGACCGCACGCTGACCGGCCGCACCCGCAGCGCCCGCGCAGGTCACGGATGCGGGCGCCAAAGTCCCACGGCATGTTGTAGCCCATCGTATCGGGGATGTTCACGACCGTGGCACCGGCCTTTACGGCCGCCTCGATAATGCGCACCAGAAACTCCTGATCGGAGCGGCCGGCATCCTCGGCATAAAACTCAACATCGTCAACGAACTTGCGAGCATGTTTGACGGCATGGATCGCTCACTCAATTGCCCTTTCCTCAGTCATATGGAGCTTGTCGCGCAGGTGACTGGTGCTCACACCCAGCCCTGTATGGATACGGGGCCTCTGGGCCGTTTTGAGCGCCTCTGCAGCCACTTCGATATCCCTGTCGACAGCGCGCGTCAGGCCGCATACCGTGCATCGGTCGCCCGCAATCTTGCCAATCTCCTGTACGGAGCGAAAGTCACCAGGACTCGAGATGGGAAAGCCCGCCTCGATAACGTCCACGTTCATGCGCACCAGCTGGCGGGCGATGAAGAGCTTTTCCTCGGTATTCATGCTGGCGCCCGGCGACTGCTCACCGTCGCACAGGGTGGCGTCAAAGATTGTGATTTTGCGGCTTATATGTTCCTCCTGATTGACCGTTTTATGACAGATGGCTTTCAGGAGAGAGAGAAGGCCTAGAGATAGAAAAATACCCGTGTCGCTCATCACGCCTGAAAGCGGCAGACGATAGCGCACCCGGGTACAACAAATCGTTATAGCGAGATTACAACCCTAGCGCGCTATCCAATCTAGTAGCGCTAGGCCTAGGAGCTGTTGCGTGTTCTTAAACATGTTGGGCTCCCTTCGGCCTCGGGTAGTACTACATCGCGCTAAAGTACAACACAAGTAAAACCACCACAAGGGTGCCTGTCCCCTTCGTGGTGGTTTCGTTGACTCAAAAGCAAGAGACCCGGTCCTGCACGAGGCAGAACCGGGTCTCTTTAGCAATGCTTGCTTTGCTCAGGCAGTAACTGTTAGTTACTCAGCCAGGAAGTCGCGCTGGATAGCGGGATCGACCTTGACGCCAGGGCCCATGGTGGAAGACACGGAGATGGACTTGACGTACTTGCCCTTAGCAGAAGAGGGCTTGACGCGCAGGATCTCGGTGTACAGGGCAGCGTAGTTCTCGACGAGCTGCTGCTCAGAGAAGGACTTCTTGCCCAGGGGCACGTGGCAGATGCCGTAGCGGTCGGCGCGGTACTCAACGCGGCCAGCCTTGAGCTCGGAGACCATCTTGGCGACGTCCATGGTCACGGTGCCGAGCTTGGGGTTCGGCATGAGGCCACGGGGACCAAGGATCTTACCGATGCGGCCAACCTTAGCCATCATGTTCGGCGTAGCGATAGCGGCGTCGAAGTTGATCTCGCCCTTCTGAATCTGGGCGACAAGCTCGTCGGAACCGATGATGTCGGCGCCGGCAGCCTCAGCCTCGCGGGCCTTCTCGCCCTCGGCGAAGACGGCAACACGAACGGTCTTGCCGGTGCCGTGGGGCAGGGAGATGGAACCACGGATGTTCTGGTCAGCCTTACGAGTATCGATGCCCAGACGGAAGTGGGCCTCGACGGTCTCGTCGAACTTGGCGGTGTCGAGCTCCTTAATGAGCTTGGCAGCCTGAAGGGGGGTGTAGAGCGTGGCGCGATCGATCTTCTCGGCAGCGGCGTTATAGCTCTTACCATGCTTAGCCATGTGCATTACCTCCTGTGGTTAAACGGGCGTGAGCCCTCCCACATCGTATCGTGTGCCCTATTGCACACATTTAACGGGCGCCCAGGTCGGAGCACCCGTCGTTACCATAAGAAATCGCTACTCAGCGATGGTGACGCCCATGGAACGGGCGGTACCGGCGATGATCTTCTTGGCGGCGTCAATGTCGTTGGCATTGAGGTCCGGCATCTTGATCTCGGCGATCTTGGTGAGCTGCTCCTGGGAGAGCTGACCAACCTTGTCGGCCTGGGGCTTAGCGGAACCAGACTTGAGGTTCAGCTCCTTCTTGATGAGGTGAGCCGCCGGCGGGGTCTTGGTGATGAAGGAGAAGGACTTATCCTCGTAGACAGAGATCTCAACGGGGATGATGTCGCCCTTCTTGTCCTGCGTCTCGGCGTTAAAGGCCTGGCAGAACTGCATGATGTTCACGCCAGCAGCGCCCAGAGCGGGGCCGACGGGAGGAGCGGGGTTAGCTGCACCAGCAGGAATCTGGAGCTTAATGACGTTGGCGACCTTCTTCTCAGCCATGGTCATTCCTTTCGAATCACGAGTGTGAAGTACTTGCTATATCGTAAGCACGCACGTGTTAGAAGCACTCCTGAGATGAGCAGTCACAGAAGAAGCACGCTCGCGCGAACGGACGAAAACTTAAGCGATGACAGCGACCTGATTGAAGTCGAGCTCGACCGGCGTCTCGCGGCCAAAGATCATCAGCGTGACCTTGAGCTTGCCGGCCTCGGTGTTAACCTCGGAGACCTTGCCATCAAAGTCGGTAAGCGGGCCATCGGTGACGCGGACGGACGTGCCGACCTGAATATCAACCGAGGTGCGCTTGGGCGAATCGCCCTTACCGGGACGACGAGTCATCTTGTTGTACTCGTCACGGGAAAGCGGAGCGGGCTTGCCGTTGCCGCCTAGGAAACCGGTGACGCCGGGCGTGTTGCGAACACACGTCCAAGCATCGTCATCCATCTCCATGCGGACCAGGACATAACCCGGGAAGATCTTGGAATCCTTGGTCTCGCGCTTGCCACCCTCTTTGATCTCGGTGACGCGCTCCATAGGAATCTCGATATCAAAGATACGGTCCTGCATGCCCATGGTCCCGATGCGATGCTCGAGATCGGACTTAACGCGGTTCTCGTATCCAGAGTAAGTGTGAACGACGTACCAACGCTTAGACATGGTTTAGCCCCTCAATCCAGAGAACAGAGCAAGAGCCTCGCCAAAGCCAGCATCGAGCAGAGCGATGACGACGCCGACGACGATCAGAGAAGCGCAAACGACGACCGAGTAGTTCACGAGCTCCTTCTTATCGGGCCACGTGACACGCTTCATCTCGGACTTCACCGAAGCGAAATACTTCTTGGTGCGGGCGAAGAAACCAGGCTTCTCGTTCTTCTTAGACTTCGCAGCCTTCTCGCTCTTCTTGGCAACGGCCTTCTTGGCCTCAACCTTGGAGTTGGCGGCAGCGTTGTTGGCAGGCGCCTGCTGCTGTGCCTTCTTCTTGTTCTTCTTGTTGGCCATTTGGGTTACCTCCGCGCAATGCGCTTATACATGAGTAAACCGTAAGCCCCCAAGTGGGAGCTTACGGAATAATGACTGGCACGCCAGGAAGGACTCGAACCCTCAACACTCGGTTTTGGAGACCGATGCTCTACCAATTGAACTACTGGCGTATGTGACTAGAGACTAACGAGTCTCTTTGTGCAGCGTGTGGTGACGGCACCAGGGGCAATACTTCTTGATCTCCATACGATCAGGCATGTTCGACTTGTTCTTGGTGGTCGTATAGTTGCGGCGCTTGCACTCAGTGCACGCAAGAGTAACTAGAGTACGCATTAATCCTGAACCTTTCATTTCCGCCCCGTACGGGCACGAGTTTGTACTTTATCAGCTCTACGTAAGTGCTGTCAACGAAAACCTCGAGTCAATTGGTTCTCGGTGAATCCATTCATATTTGGAACACATCAATGAAGCCATCGAGAGCTAATCGACGGTGCGCCCAAGACCATTATCGATCCTCTCGACACCAGCAACGGCTCAATATCCATTGCAGAAAAGAACCCGGCACCCATATAAGTGCCGGGTTCTCTAAGTCAGCTATATCAGAGAGCTAATTTACTCAATGATCGTGGAGACGATGCCCGAACCGACGGTGTGGCCACCCTCGCGGATAGCGAAGCGCAGGCCCTCCTCCATGGCGATCGGGTGGATGAGATCGCCCTCGATGGTGATGTGGTCACCAGGCATAGCCATCTCGGTGCCCTCGGGAAGCTTGACCGTACCGGTAACGTCGGTGGTACGGAAGTAGAACTGAGGACGATAACCATCGAAGAACGGGGTGTGACGGCCGCCCTCCTCCTTGGTCAGAACGTAGATCTCGCCGGTGAACTTGGTGTGCGGGGTAACCGAGCCGGGCTTGCAGAGAACCTGGCCACGCTCGATGTCCTCACGCTTGATACCGCGGAGCAGCAGACCGACGTTATCGCCAGCCTCGCAGAAGTCCATGGACTTACGGAACATCTCGATACCGGTAACAACAGTGTTCTGGGTATCCTTGATGCCGACGATCTCGACGGGCTCGTTGAGCTTGAGCTCACCGCGCTCGACACGGCCGGTAGCAACGGTACCACGGCCGGAGATGGTCATAACGTCCTCAACGGCCATCAGGAAGGGGAGGTCGTTGTTACGAGCAGGCGTCGGGATGTACTCGTCGACGGCCTTCATGAGCTCGCGGATAGCGTCCATCCACTTGGCGTCGCCCTCGAGAGCGCCCAGAGCGGAACCACGGATGACGGGGATGTCGTCGCCGGGGAAATCGTACTCGGAGAGGAGCTCACGGGTCTCCATCTCGACGAGGTCGATGAGCTCGTCATCGTCAACCATGTCGCACTTGTTCAGGAAGACGACGATGTAGGGAACGCCGACCTGACGGGCAAGCAGGATGTGCTCGCGGGTCTGAGCCATGGGGCCGTCGGTAGCGGCGATGACCAGGATAGCGCCGTCCATCTGAGCAGCACCGGAGATCATGTTCTTGACGTAGTCAGCGTGGCCCGGGCAGTCAACGTGAGCGTAGTGACGGGCAGCGGTCTCGTACTCGACGTGGGAGACGGAAATCGTAATGCCGCGCTCGCGCTCCTCGGGAGCCTTGTCGATGTTCTCGAACGCAGTGAAGTCAGCCTTGCAGCCCTCGGTCTCGGAGAGAACCTTGGTGATGGCGGCGGTCAGCGTGGTCTTGCCGTGGTCGACGTGACCAATGGTGCCGATGTTAACATGCGGCTTAGTGCGCTCAAACTTCTCTTTGGCCATAAAGCCCTCCTCTAAACAGGTCGTCCCCGGACGGGACTTTGCCTTTATACCATAGTGGCCTCTCAACATACTATTGAGAAGCCACCGTGTTACCTATGGTAGCGGTGACTGGATTCGAACCAGTGACGCCACGGGTATGAACCGTGTGCTCTAACCAACTGAGCTACACCGCCGGATGGAGCCTGCAACCAGACTTGAACTGGTGACCTCTTCGTTACCAACGAAGTGCTCTACCGACTGAGCTATACAGGCACTTGACGGGTGGGAGCTATAGGATTCGAACCTATGTAGGCAGAGCCAACGGGTTTACAGCCCGTCCCCATTAACCACTCGGGCAAACTCCCAATCGTTCAAGTATCCGCAGGTTCTTTGGTCTTTTGGACCGCCACCCCCGCGAACGAAGAAGATAATACGATGCCACCTTGGGGGCTGTCAACGAAAACCTATAGATACACGGTGCCGGGCGTATCTATATACCTTTGACCTGCGGTTTTGCTAAATTTAGATATGAAGACTGGTGGATTTGGCTACGCTGGTGACATTTTCCAAGGGAACACTTTGGCGTAGTGGAGTGAGCCTGCGGTTTCAGCCTTCGATAACGACCCTCTTGCACTATTACTTAGGTCGCGATCGGGCTTCCCGGGCTCGATCGAGCGCGGGAAATCCTCGCCCGACCAAGTAGATCAGAGCCTCACCGTTTCATCTCGATCTGTAACAGTAAGAGGGTTATTCCTTCCCTATCTGTTACAGATCGAGATATTACGCAGAGACCCCAGCTTACGTCTCATTCTGTAACAGTAAGAACGGTTTTCAGCCTCTTCGTGTTACAGATCGAGACAAACCTGAAGCCTGGTGGGAGTCAAACCCGCTGACATATCGACATAAATAGAAACGGGCCCTGCCCCACAAGGAACAGAGCCCGAAACTCTCATGGAGCCAGTGACAGGAAGTCCGCGTATTCGCTTCGCGAATCCGCTCCGGCTTCGGATGCCTGCCGGCATCCTCGCCCGCTCGCTACGAACGCTTCGCGTCCGCTTGACGCTCGCGCCTCTGCAGGTTCGATTCCGGCACACACAAGAAACGGGCCCTGTCCCACAAGGAACAGAGCCCGAAACTCTCATGGAGCCAGTGACAGGAATCGAACCTGCAACCCACTGATTACAAATCAGTTGCGCTACCGTTGCGCCACACTGGCACGCTTGGCGCTCTCGCGCGAAGCCTGTTAAGAATAAAGGAATTACGGACGGGGCGCAACAGACCCTTCGACCTACCACATCTCAAAACTATTCGTCAGAACGAATAGTTTTATCTGTTCGCCAGAACCAAAAACTATTCGTTCTGGCGATGCCGACCCGCAACCCACTGATTACAAACCAGTTGGTTGGTCAATCGAGAAAGCAGCCCCATTGAAGGTCTACCTACCTCCCACGGAGGGCCTTGAGCTTTGCCAGGGCATCGGGGCTCAGGCGGCTGCCCAGGGTCATCTTGATCTGCGGGGCTTCCTCGGCCTCGTGAACGTCGTTATCAATCTGTTTGATCTCGTCCACCAGCATACGGCTCGAGATGCGCGTGACGCCCTTGCCCATGACGACGGCCTGGATCGTGCCATCGCTCGACACCACGGAGCACGCGCGACCTTCCTCGCGCGCCTCGATGCAAAGCTTCTGCACCACGGTATCGGCAGAGACGCCCGTCGGCGAAAACTCGATACGCACGCCACGGGCCGGCAGGTTGGGGCGCTCGTTGGAGATATTGCCCGCGCCGTCGAACACGATCACGGCCTCGTAGCGGCCCTGGGCAAACGCCGCAACATCGTTGATGAGCGCGGTGCGTGCCATATCGTGGACGTCGCTGGAATACGGATCGTCGGAATGGTCGTAGACGAGCTTTTCGTAGCGCGGCGTGCAGTGGATCACGTTGTAGCCGTCGACCACCAGCAGTTCGGGCTTATTGGAGTGCACCGTCGAGACCGGATCGGCGATGGCCTGCGCAAACGCATTGCCGCCCACGCCATAGGTCGCGGCCGAAACAATCGGCTTGGCCGAGCCCTCGCCAAAGCGCTTGGCCTTGGACTTGGCGCGGTTCTTCTTGGACATGCGCTACTCCTCCCCCATGAGCTCGCCGGCATTGCGGCGCAGCCACTCAAAGCACAGCGCCGTAGTCGCCTGGGCAACATTGAGGCTCTCGGTCATGCCGCGTTGGGGAAGCTTGGTCAAAAAATCGCATTTCTCGAGCACCAGGCGCGAGATGCCGTCGCCCTCGGAGCCCATGACGAGCGCCACGCGACCCTCGAAGGGAGCATCCCAGCAACTGCCTTCAGCGTGCTCGGAGGCACCGCCCACCCAAAAGCCGGCGGCCTTGAGGTCGTCGAGCGCTCGAGCGATGTTGGGAACCTGTGCGATGGGCAGATGCATAACGGCACCAGCAGAGGTTTTGTAGCTGCCCACGGTCACACCGGCGGCGCGCTTGTTGGCAATGATGACGCCCGCCGCGCCCACGACCTCGGCAGAGCGCACGATGGCGCCAAAGTTACCGTCGTCGGTCACATGGTCGAGTACGACGACGAGCGCCGGGCCGTCACCCGCGCGGTCAAGGATATCGGCGACGTCCGCATAGGGGAAATTACCCACCTCGAGCGCAATGCCCTGATGAGCGCCATGGCTCGACAGCGCATCGAGCTGCGCGCGCGGCACATACTTAATGCGGACGTCCGCGGCGTTGAGATCGTCGACCAGGCGCGACAAGGCAGCATCGCGCTCCCCGCCCTCGGCGATGAGCGCGCACTTGATGGGAAAACCAGTGCGTAGCGCCTCGGCGGCAGCACGACGACCTTCGATAAACTCGCCCTTGGGAACCTCGACGTTATCGCGGCTACGCTCGCGCTGCGAGCGAGCAGCCTGTGAGCGCTCGCGCTGGCCCTTGGGAGCGGCAGCGCGATCGTTGCGGCGAATCGGACGCGAGCCAGAAGCGGCCTGCTTGCCGCCACGAGGCGCACGCTTGCGATTGTCGGCCATAAGACGGCCTCCTTAAATAGAAAACGAACAAGAATCGACCGTCCGAGCCACGGCACCTTGCCTTTCAATCGTCGGGCATGACCACCAGGTCTATGCCCTCCTCTTTCAAGGCAATCTGCCGCACCTCGAACGGTCGACAAATACTAGAGACTCTTAATACGAGTACCGGCGGCAGTATCTTCGATCGTCAGGCCTAGGTCCTTGAGCTGGTCGCGGATGGCGTCGGCCAGATCCCAGTTCTTGGCGGCACGGGCCTCGGCGCGGGCCTCGAGAATCTTGGCAGCGGCCTCGTCCACGTCGGCGCCCGTGTAGGCAACCAAACCGGCGGCAACGCCCAGCAGGCCCAGCGGCAACTCGACCTTGGGCTCGGGAAGCTCGACGCCAAACGTATCGAGCAGCTCGACCAGCGTATCGGCGGCAGCCAGGGCTGCGGCCTTGTCGGCAGCATCGCCCGCCTGCTCCAGGTACTGGTTGCACTCGGTGACAAAGCCAAAGACAGCACCCATGGCACCGGCGGTGTTAAAGTCGTCGTCCATGCACTCCTTAAAGGTGGCACGGGTCTCGGCGGCCTTGGCGGCAAACGCCTCGGCGGCAGCCGCATCGGCATCGGCCGTCGCATGGTTCGCAGTCCAACGCAGGTTCTCGACCGTACCGGCAATGCGTGTGAGCGAGTTCTCGGCACCATCCAGACGCTCCCAGGAGAAGTCAAGCGGCGAGCGATAGCTCGTCTGCAGCATCAGCAGGCGCAGGGCGGCAGCGGAGTGCTGCTCGAGGACCTCGGCCAGCGTAAAGAAGTTGCCGAGCGACTTGGACATCTTCTCGCCGTCTACCAGCAGCATGCCCGTGTGCATCCAAGTGTTGGAGAAGCCCTGGTGCCAGGCGCAGGTGGCCTGGGCGCACTCGTTCTCGTGATGCGGGAAGGCAAGGTCGGAGCCGCCGCCATGAATGTCGATCGGGGTGCCCAGGTAGCGATGCACCATGGCGGCGCACTCGGTGTGCCAACCGGGACGGCCTTCGCCCCAGGGGCTCGGCCAGCTGGGTTCGCCGGGCTTAGCGGCCTTCCACAGGGCAAAGTCGAGCGGGTCGTTCTTGTCCTCGTTCTCCTCGATGCGCGCGCCAACCATAAGGTCGTCGATGTTGCGGCCCGAGACCTGACCATAGTTGGGATCGCTGCGCACGGCAAAGTACACATCGCCGTTATCGGCTGCGTAAGCGTGGCCCTGCTCGATAAGCGTCTTGATCATGGCGATCATGGGGCCGATCTCCTTGGTGGCGCGGGGGCGCACATCGGGATCGAGCACGTTGGCGGCGCGCATGACACCGATGAACTTGTCGGAGAACTCCGTCGCGACCTCGGCGGCCGTACGGCCCTGCTCGTTGGCGCGCTTGATGATCTTGTCGTCGACATCGGTGAGGTTCTGGGCGAACGTGACCTCGTAGCCGCTCGCGATGAGCCAGCGGCGAATCACGTCAAAGCTGATGAACGTGCGGGCATTGCCGATGTGGATGTTGTCGTAGACCGTGGGGCCGCACACATACATGCGGACCTTGCCGGACTCGATGGGCTGGAACTCTTCCTTTTTATGGGTAGCGCTGTTGTAGATACGCATTCGTTACTCCTTAACGGTTTTCTGTAGCAGGCAGACGGCCCAGGCGCCAATCCCCTCGCCCTGGCCTTCCCAGCCGAGCCTTTCGGTCGTAGTGGCGGCGACGCCCACGTTTTCGACGTCAACACCCAGAGCATGGGCAAGGTTGGCGCGCATGGCATCGCGGTGCGGGGTGATTTTGGGCTGCTGGCAGGCAATGGTGCAGTCGGCATCGACAAACTCAAAGCCCAGCTCGCGCGCATAGTCCATCACACGGGCAAGCAGCACCATCGAGTCGGCGCCCTCATAGGCAGGATCGGTGTCGGGGAATAGCTTGCCGATATCTCCCCCGCGGCAGGCGCCCAAAATGGCGTCGGCCAAGGCGTGCGCGAGCACATCGGCATCCGAGTGGCCCAGCAGACCGCGCTCGTAGGGAATGTCGACCCCGCCGATAATACATCGACGCCCCTCCACCAAACGGTGGACGTCGTAGCCGTGGCCAATGCGCAGGTTACTGAACATGGGGAAGGTCCTCTCCCTCGGCCATGCGACCGAGCAGAATCGCGGTTACGGGACGCAAGTCCTCGGGTACCGTCACCTTAAGGTTGTCGCGTGGGCTCTGGACGCAGCGGACACGCCCACCCATGCGCTCGACCAGCGACGAATCGTCCGTGCCGATAAAGCCCTCGGCAATCGCTGCGGCATGGGCGCGCTTCATGGCGTCGACACTAAAGATCTGCGGCGTCTGCGCGGCCCAGTACAGCTCGCGTGGCGGCGTCTCGACGATGTTGTCGCCATCGACAATCTTGAGTGTGTCGATGGCGGGCTGTCCGCACACGACACCATCGAGGGCACGGTCGCTCACGAGCACGTCGATAGCATGGTCGATGGCCTCAGTCGTAATGAGCGGACGAGCGCCATCGTGAATGGCGACGTATTCAAAGCCTGCCGGAACCGCATGCACGCCGGCACGGGTGGAATCCTGGCGGGTCTCGCCGGCATCAGCAAAACTGATGGGCGTGCCATAGTCAAACGGGTCGATGGCCAGGCGACGCATCTCGGCACGGCGCTCGGCAGGGCAAACCACGACGATGTGGCCGACCTTATCGCTACGGTCAAATGCGCGGATGGACCAGCTCATAAGCGGACGACCCGCTACATTGACGAGCTGCTTGCCACCGGGGTTACCAAAGCGCTGGCCGCTGCCACCGGCAACGACCACGGCGCATACGGGCGCCATTATGCGTTCCCCTGTTTGGTACCCTTCATGCGGTACAGGGAGTCCGCAAGAATGGCAGGGTTGTTAACGCCAAAGTCGCCCAAGCGCTCCGGGTCCTCGCTGATGTCGTCCATGAGTTCCTGCAGCGAGCCGTACTCGTCGACAATCTTCTCGGCCACGCCGTCGCGCACGACGGACACGCGCGAAAGCGTGCGCAGGCCCAGCGGCGTCATGACAGAGTCCTCGTCCAGGTCGTCGTAGCCCAAAACCGCCGCCACGTGCTGCGGGTCGGACAGGTCCTTAGGCGTCATACGGCTAAGCTCGGCGCGGATCTTCTCGGCATTGGCCTCGGAGGAGTCACTCGCGTAGTCGCGGATCATCAGGTCGTATTCGGTATCCATGCTGGAGCCGGCGAGCTGTTCGAGCTGCATCTGCACGAGCTTGCCCTGATTACCCAGCTTGACGATGCAATCCTTAAGCTCGGTCTTTGCCTGCTGCATGATCTCGAAGCTCGAGAAAATACCGGTAATGTCGGCGAGTGTAACGTAGTCGTCGAGCTCGAGGGCCGTCAGGCGCAGCAGGGAGCGATCGAGCGACTGACGGGTGGTCTGGAGCGTGGCGACGAGTTGGTTGACCGAGCTCATGATGGTGGTAACGGGCTGGATCTCGTAGCTCTTGCCGTGAACGTACACGTTGACAACGGCACGACGGGCCGAGACCGAGATCACGATGGCATCCGTGAGCACCGACATGCGAGCGGCGGTGCGGTGACGCATACCCGTCTCGCTCGTGGCAAGCGAGGGATCGGGATTGAGGTGGAAGTTGGCGCGCAGGATCTGGGTGAGGTCACCGTCGATGACGATGGCACCGTCCATCTTGGAGAGCTCGAACAGACGGTTCGAGGTGAACGAAATGTTGAGCGGGAAGCCGTCGTTACCGGCAGCGAGCACGTTTTCGGTGTCGCCGACGCAGATAAGGGCGCCCAGGTGACCGGCGATGATCATGTCGAGGGCGGTGCGGATCGGCTGACCAGGTGCCGTCAGGCGGATGGCCTGTTCCATACGCTTTTGCAGCTCGTTCTTATCCAAGGCATCGCTCCCATCGTATACGCTCCATAAACGCTAAATAGTTTCTCACGGTTTGTCCCCGCAGCAGCCACGAAATCCGATGCTTACAGAATGAGCGAACACCGCTTAGGTAGCTCATTTGGGACGGGGCTCCTTTGACTGCTCATGTGGTAGCATCGGGTCTCATATAAATGAGGGAGTAGTCGCGTAATCGGGCTCGCCCGCAGAGAGGGAGCCAGACTATGGGACTCGCAGAGCTCGTGTTGCTCGCCGTTGGCCTTTCGATGGACGCCTTTGCCGTTTCCATCTGCAAGGGTCTCGGCATGAAAAAGATCAACCTTAAAGTCGCCGTGGTGCTCGGCCTGTTCTTTGGCGGCTTTCAGGCCGGCATGCCCGTGATCGGATGGGCGCTCGGCAGTCAATTCATGGGCATCATCGGCCCCATCGACCATTGGATCGCCTTTATCCTTTTGGCCTTTATTGGCGGCAAGATGCTGTGGGAAGCCTTTACCGAGGACGAGGACGAGGACGAGGACGAGGGCGACAACAAGAATGCCGAAAAGATTGACCTGGGCGAGTACCTGATCCTCGCCATCGCCACCTCAATCGACGCCCTGGCCGTAGGCATCTCATTTGCCGCGCTCTCGGTCGACATCATGCCCGCCGTGTCGCTCATCGGCATCACGACCTTTATCTTCTCCGTCGCCGGCGTAGCGATCGGCCACACCTTTGGCGCGCGCTACGAAAAGCCTGCCACCATCGTGGGCGGCGTCGTGCTCATCCTCATCGGGCTTAAGATCTTGCTTGAGCATCTGGGGATTCTCGCGATATAAAAAAACGCCTCTCATAAGCTCAACGTCAATGTAGAGGTCTCATGCAGAGTTTTGCATAATGCCTTTTCGTGCAGACTTTTGCATGTCATACTGATATGCAAAAGTCTGCACGTTCGGAGATCGCCGTGGATACCTTCCCCATCACCACACCCCGCCAAGCTGGCATCTACGTGCGCCAGGCACGCGAGGCTCAGGGTCTCACCCGTGCCGCCCTCGCCAAAAAGGCCGGTGTTTCGGAGCGTCTGCTCGCATCGCTCGAGCTGGGCGACGCCACGGGTATTCGGCTCGACAAGTTATTGGCGATCTTCAATACTCTCGGACTGGCGCTCGCCGCTCAAGGGGATATCGTCCAAACGAATAACGAGCAATCAGCCAACGTCCCGCATGCCGACCTGCAACCTCGCAGTACCCCCAGGTGCCATCACGCTCAACGTCCCTCTCATAGCTACCGTCGCTGCGCCGCCATTCCGGTTCTTGCAGATACCCCCTTTACATCCGCACTCTACGACGAGGTCTTCGCCGATTTCGCCATGTCCAATCTCGGAGTCTCGATTGCCGCAAACGCACCCGCCCAAGCCAAGTCTGAAGGGAAATAGTCTATGGCCAGAAAAACGCTTCGGACTATTATTTGCGGCGTACCTGCTGGAACGCTCGCACAAGATGAGAAAGGCCTTATCAGCTTTTCCTACGACCAAGGCTATGACGGGCCAGCCCTATCGACCAACATACCCGTATCAAATCGCACATACGGCCAACAGGTCATGAATCCGTACCTGTTTGGCCTTCTACCCGACAGCGAGGACCAACGAAAAGCGATTGCCGCCGAATTCGACGTTAGGCCCAACAATCCCGTTGCGTTGCTCAGCCAAATCGGACTCGACTGTCCGGGCGGCGTGCAATTTTGTGCCGAAGAAGATATCGACGCCGTCCTGCATCGCTCCGGCGAATACCGCCCTATAGACGACCACGAAATTGCTCTCCGTCTCAAGTCGATCAGAGATAACCGCGATGCATCGTGGATGGGTCTAGATGAAAGTTGGTCACTTGGAGGCAACCAGGGCAAATTCGCGCTCGCGTTCACAAACGGCCGCTGGTGCGAATGCATGGGCTCCTCGCCCACGACGCATATTTTCAAAAATGGCGTTATCGGATTTAAACTCGAGGCTCTCAATGAGTTTGTCTGCATGAAAAGCGCCCAGCGCGCCGGTATCGCAACGGCAAACGTCGAATATCGTATGTTTAAGGACGAACCTGCCCTCATTGTCGAGCGCTATGACCGCGTGAAAGTCGAAGACGGAACGATCAGGCGCCTACATCAAGAAGACCTCTGTCAGGCACTTGGGGTGATGCCCGCCCAAAAGTACACGGCAGACGGCGGCCCGACCACACGCGACATTCAAGAGCTCCTCGTACATACGAGCCACCATCAACTTAACCTGTATCTGTTTACGCAGATACTGTTCTTTAACGCCGTTATCGGTGCACCGGACGCGCATGCGAAAAACTATTCCCTGTTACTCGGAAACGGCGGCACGGCCATGATGGCTCGTATGTACGATGTCGCGTCGGGTTTGGCGTATGAGCGCATGCGCCGCCGGGCGCGCCTTGCCATGAGCGTTGGCGGCGAAAATCGTGTGGGACGCATCGGTCCAGGCGCTATCCGCCGATACCACGGTATGGGCGACCCCGCGCTGGAGGCGGCACTCACCGATGCCGGGCTATCCGAGAAGTTTTGCTTTGCGACCATGATGGACCTCGCCTACGAGGTACCTATTTGCATGGAAGAAGTCATGGACGAATACGCCGACCTTCCCGGCATGGCGGACCTGCGCGAGCATATGCTCGGCCCCGTCCGCGAAAACTGCCAGCGCACCCTCGACCTCATCAAGGCGGATATGGGCTAGGTGTCCATAATCTCCCATTTCCCAAAAGAAGAGAGGGGGCACCCGTCGCAAAAGCTCGGGTGCCCCCCTCTCGTAATGTCATTTGCAATCCACCAGCACGTGGCTCGGACTGCTGCTAGCGCGACCTTTACGCAGCGAGGCGCTTGAGGACGTCGATGAGCAGCTCGTAGAAGCGCTCGGCAGAAGCGAGCTCCATGCTCTCGTCCGGGGTGTGGACATCGGAGAGCGTCGGGCCCACGGCGATGGCGTCCAGGCCGTGCAGGGCCTCGGCAAACAGGCCGCACTCAAGGCCGGCGTGGATGGACTCGATGCGCAGCTCGGAGCCAAAGAGCTCGCGATAGCTCTCGACAAAGACGTCGCGGACCGGCGAATGCTCGGCATAGCTCCAGCCGGGATACTCGAACTCGAACTTGGCGTCGAAGCCCAAGACATCGGCCAGCGTCTGCAGACGGTCCTTGAACTCGTTCTGCAGCGAGGTGATCGAGGAGCGCGGGGACAGCATGATCTTGACCTGATCGTCGGAAGTGGCGACCACGCCGATGTTGGAGGAAACCTCGACGGAGCCGTCGGTGGCGACGTTGCGGCGGATCACGCCGTTGGGGGCAAGACGCAGGGCGCGGATGAGGGCAAGCGCGGACTTCTCGTCCATGGCCTCGACCTCGGCGTCATCGGCGATCTCGACGGTGCAAGTAAAGCCGGGGTCGAAGACCTCGAGCTCGGCGGTGACGTCGGCGATGATGCCCTTTGCGATCTGGGCCGCGGCCTCGGCGGCAGCGTGATCGGCGTACACCAGAACAGCCTTGCACTCACGGTTGATGGCGTTGTCCTTAGTGCCGCCGTTAAAGCTGACGATGGCGGGCTCGCCGGCAACCATCAGGCGGTCGATGATGCGGGCCATGATGAGGTTGCCGTTGCCGCGCTCCAGGTTGATATCGTTGCCGGAATGACCACCCAGTAGGCCGGAGATGTCGAGCGTGAGGGTGCTGCCGGTCTTGTGCTCGCGCACGATCGGGCAGGTGTAGGTAACGACGACACCGCCGGCGCAGCTGACGGTGGCCACGCCCTCTTCCTCGGAGTCAAGGTTAATCATGGTGCGGGCGCTAATCTGGGACTTGTCGAGCGTCTCGGCGCCGACCAGGCCAGTCTCCTCGTCGGTGGTGAATACGCACTCGAGGGCGGGGTGAACGATCGAATCGTCATCGAGAACAGTGAGCATCAGAGCGACGGCGATACCGTTGTCGGCACCCAGGGTAGTACCGTTAGCGGTGAGGACGCCGTCCTTGACGACCAGGTCGATACCATCGGTCGTAAAGTCGTGCTCAACGGAGCCCAACTTGTCGCACACCATATCGATGTGGCCCTGCAGCATCACGGTCGGGGCATTCTCGGCACCGGCAGATGCGGGCTTGCGAATGATGACGTTGTAGACCTCGTCCTGATACACATCAAAGCCGCGCTCCTTGGCAAACGCGACCAGGAAATCGCTGATACCCTTCTCGTTGCCAGACCCGCGGGGGATCGCGCTGACCTCCTCAAAGAAATGGAACAGCTGGGCGGGCTCGTAGCCGGTAATCTTGTAGTCCATGGTGCCTCCTTGGCGCAACTGGTTAGACAGTAAGATATGCGACTTGTATATTCCCAGACTTTGCGTGCATAAACCAGTCGAAAACGCCGAGCGCCCTTGCATCATCGGCTAACGGTGAGGAAACGCCACTTTATCAAGGTAAAGCAAGCTAGACGGGCCGTGCAGAGGGAACGTTGGACCCCCAACCAACCTCAACGCATGTTGAACATTAATGCATACACCATTGAAATGTTTAATAAGATTCTTGTCCTCCGTCACGACGTAATCGGCATCAATGCGATTGGCGACGCCCAGCATCAGGTCGTCCTCAAAGTCATTGTGGTGGTACTTGAACACAAAGGAGTCGAAGACCTCGTCTGCACCGACCGGGGCGATGAGGGCTAGCTCGCGCATCTGTCGAACGCATGCCCAGGCCGTTTCGTCTGCCGCCGCAATGGCGTTATCGCTCAGTGAGCCAGTCTTTCTTCGGCACTCCTGCTTGATTGCCGCCGAGACAAGATATGAAACGTCTTTGACCGAAAGCGACGAGGCAAACAGGACAATCCGCTCCGAGGCGTCGGCAATCTCGATCAGATGGACGACATTTGCCGTACGGTCGGACCTGCCAGAAAAATAATCCATCCATACGTTGGTATCGATTAACAGCTTGAGGACGCCTTCTGTGCTCATAGTTCCACCCACTCGGGATAGCGCTCCGCCATGGCCTCCTCATAGAGGTCGTCATAGTCTCCCGAGAACTCAGGGATGGGGATGCCGTATTTGAGGCACGAATCGCGAACGATATGGCTGCCTTGCGCGGCCCTTGACTCCATGCGCCGGGGCTCCACTCCGTCAGAAACCGGAGCCGCCGCGTCTCCCTTCGAGGGCATGCGTCCGTTAACGACCAGATACTCCCAAAGTGTCCGAACAGCTTGTGACGGCGTCATGCCAATATGGGTCAGGACGGCGTCTCCTGCCTCTTTGAGCTGACGATCTATACGCACGTTCATCTGAACTGGCCGCGTGTCGAGCATTGATGTAGGCATATCAGCTCCTTTGCTATACGGTATCTCAATTTTAGTATAGCACGGCAGATTGAAGCGCATTTCAATAGAAATGGGGGCGCTTCCTTATCGGAAACGCCCCCCGTTATACAAGGTATGTTAATCCCTACAGTGCGCCGGAACCGGCTTGCATCATGCCGCCGGGGCCCGCGCTCACGCCACTGCTCACAGGCGCGGCGTTGCCGGTGTGCGGTGCCGCCGGGGCGGTATCGCCACCGAGCGAGCCCGCCGGACGCGGTGCCGGGATCTCGCCCGTGCCGTGGCTAAAGACAAACTTGCCATCGGCCACGTCGCACAGGACGGTATCGCCCTCACCCCACTCGCCGGCCAGAAGCTCCTCGGACAGTGGGTCCTCGATGAGCTTTTGAATAGCACGGCGCAACGGACGCGCACCGTTGGTGAGGTCGGTACCCTCCGCCACGATCTTGTCATAGGCCGCATCGGTGAGCTTAATGTTCATGCCGTTGGCAATCAAACGCTGACGCAGGTCGTCCACCAGCAGATGCGCGATCTTGGTGAGATTCTCGCCCGAGAGCTTCTGGAACACCACGATGTCGTCGATACGGTTGAGCAGCTCGGGGCGGAACAGGCGCTTGAGCTCACCCATCGCACGGCCGCGGATCTCACTCGAGGTGAGGCCCTGCTCGCCGGTGGTGCCAAAGCCAACGCTCGCATCCTGCGCGATCTCGCGGGCGCCCACGTTGGACGTCATGATGATCACGGTGTTGCGGAAGTCGACCGTCTTGCCCTGGCTATCGGTCAGACGACCCTCCTCCAGCACCTGCAGCAAGATGTTGAAGATATCGGGGTGCGCCTTCTCGATCTCGTCGAACAGCACGACCGAGTACGGGTGGCGACGAACGGCCTTGGTGAGCTGGCCGCCCTCGTCGTGACCCACATAGCCCGGAGGGCTACCGATGAGCTTGGAGACCTCGAACTCGCTGCCGAACTCCGACATGTCGAAGCTGATGAGCGCATCCTTGCTGCCAAAGAGGTATTCGGCGAGCGTCTTGGCGAGCTCGGTCTTGCCTGTGCCGGTGGGACCCAGGAAGATAAAGCTACCGCCGGGGCGACGCGGGTCCTTGAGCGGCGAGCGGCTGCGGCGCACGGCCTTGGCAACGGCCTCGACAGCCTCATCCTGACCGATGATGCGCGTCTTGAGCACGCTTTCTGCCTGCAGCAGGCGACGGCTCTCGCTCTCGGTAAGCGAGGACACCGGCACGCCCGAAGTCACGGACACGATATCGGCGATCTGACTCACATCGATGGTGAGCGGGCTGGCGTCGAGCTCGGCGGTCCAGGCAGCCTTGGCCTCGGCGAGTTCGATCTCGGCAGCCTTCTGCTGCTCGGTGATCTCGGCGGCCTTGTTCATGTCGTCGCTCTCGGTGGCCTCCTGCGCGGCGGCCTTGAGCTCCTCTATGCGATGCTCGGCCTCGCGCACCGGCTCGGGCGCGCGGTTGGCGGCGATGCGGGCGCGGGCACCGGCCTCGTCAATGAGGTCGATGGCCTTATCGGGCAGGAAGCGATCCTGGATGTAGCGGTTGGAAAGGTTCGCGGCGGCCTCGATAGCACCCTGCGTATAGCGCACATGGTGGTGCTCCTCGTAGCGCGGCTTGAGCGCGGTCAGGATCTTGACCGTGTCCTCGACGCTCGGCTCCTCGACATCGATGGTCTGGAAGCGACGCTCGAAGGCCGGGTCCTTGGTGAGGTACTTGCGGAATTCCTCGGCCGTGGTGGCGCCGATAATCTGGAAGGCACCGCGCGCGAGCACGGGCTTGAGCATGGAGCTCGCGTCGATGGAGCCCTCGGCAGAACCGGCACCGATGATGGTGTGCATCTCATCGATAAACAGGATGACATCGTCGGCCTCGGTTGCCTCCTGGATCACGTTCTTGAGGCGCTCCTCGAACTCACCGCGATACTTGGCGCCCGCAACGAGACCCGGCAGGTCGAGCGTCCAGATATTCTGGTTCATGAGGTTCTCGGGCACGTTGCCGGCAGCAATCTGTTGCGCCAGTCCCTCGACGATGGCCGTTTTGCCCACGCCGGGATCGCCCAGGATAAGAGGGTTGTTCTTGGTGCGGCGCGAAAGGATCTCCATCATACGCTGGACTTCCTTTTCGCGGCCGATCACCGGATCGAGTTCGCCGTCGCGTGCCTTCTGCGTAAGGTTGGTCGCGAACTGCTTAAGTGTATCGGTGCCGCTCCCCTTTTGCTGGGAGGCATCCGAGCCGCTAAAGAACGGCAGGCCCGTACCGGGACGACCAGCACCGGCGCCAGCGAGCGGGCGCTTCTTATCCTGGTCCTTGGCGGTGAGTTTCTCGATAGCCTTTTTGATGGAGGCGGACGACACACCCAGGCGCATGAGGATGTCCATGGCCATGCCGTTGCCCTCTTCGACGATGCCGATCAGCAAGTGCTCGGTCGACACGTAGGTCTGGTTGTTTTCACGCGCCACGCGGAATGAACGCTCCATCACGCTAATGACGAGCGGCGTAAAGGCGAGCTTGGCCGCCTCGGTCTCCTCACTGGGCTCGGGAACCGTGGTCTGGACCTCTTTAAGAGTATCCATGATGTCATCGTAGGAGATGTCGAGCGAACGCAGTGCCTCGGCGGCAATGCCCTCGTCCTCCTTGGCAAGCGCGAGCAGCAGGTGCTCGGTACCCACCTTATTTGAATGAAGATCGAGCGCCTCTTGCTTGGCCATGGACATGACCTTGCGCGCGCGATCGGTAAAACGGTCTAACATGCTAGTTCCTCTTAGACGAGCTAGTTTTTTCAAACGCAAAGCGCCGCCCCGCGGCAGCGCTTTGGTCTCTTTACCCATATGGAGTATATGTTAACCGTTGGGACCTTTTCCGCATGGAGCCGCGCGACAACGTCTACAAAAAAGGAATCGCTCCGGTCTGTTTGGGGGTCTGGTTTTGAGCGTTGCCTAGCAGGCAGGCTCGGCGTCCATGCCCTCGGAAATGTTGGCAACCTCCTCGGCAACGGGAGCACCCGGCATGCGCACGAGCTCCATGTGCGGCTCGGCAAAGACCGTGCCCATGGGGAAGGCGCGGCGGAAGACAAACCGCGCAACCGGACCGGCCACCAGCAGGTTCCAGGGCAGGGCCATGATAAAGTTGCGCGGAATGTTGACGAGCCACATCATCGGCAGCGCCTGCAAATTGGCAAGCGGGCCGCCGGGCATATGGAACAGGCCTTCGCACGCGCCGTAGAGCGACATGATGATGACCATGGGAACGACCATGCAGGAGCTGACGGCGAGCGTCATAGCGAGCGGCGAGCTCTTGCCCGGAGTAACCAGGAACTTGAAGGCGAAGCCTTTGGCCAGCGGGCTGACGATAAACCAGTCGCAGCACATGGCAAAGACGTAGGCAACGGGGAAGCCGAGCCATGCGGCGGCAATGACCTCGCCGTTGATGGCCCCATGCTGCAGGGCAACGTTGTAAATGCTCATCCAGAGCACCATGCAAAAGCACATGATAAAGGTGAACAGCAGGCTCTCTCGTTTGTTGATAGGCATAAAGGGCGAAATCCTTTCTGTGTTACGCCGCAACACCACGCAACAAAAACGGGCGGGCGAGATGGAGTTACTGGGACTTCATCTCGCCCGCCCGTGGTACGTGCGTCTGCGACTACTTATGTGGTGGAACTACCCTAACACGAACAACACGCACTTCGTAAGCGTTGAGTTTGTGGAGATGCTCGGCGTATTGGTGCAAAGTAACCTGTCCCCCTTGCGCCAATTAGCTGGTGTGGCGCCAGCGAGGGTCGGTGAGCGTACGCGCCACGCCCAGGCCAACGGGCAGAAACGCCACGATGAGCACTGCACGCACAAACCAGCCGAGCATATTGACCGTGTCGAAGGTGCACATATAATACATCGAGCGATACAGATACAAGCCCGGCACCATAATGACAATCGATGGTACCGTGAGGGCGATACGTGGGTAGGTGAGCTTGATTTCGGCTAAGCTCGCGAGCAGCCCCGATACCAGCGCGCCGGTAAACGCAGCCGCCTCGGGAGGCATGCCTGCACTCAGGCCCAAGAAGGGAAGCAGCGTCGGTGCATCGACGAGCGTAAGGCGCAAGGTATTAGATACGGCGCCGATGAGCCCTGCCGCCGCGGCCATCTTTATCGGACTGTTGAACATAACCGAGAAGCCAAATACTCCGACAAAGCTCATCACCACACGCAAGAGTGTAAGAGCCAACGGTGAGAGCCCGAGCGGGGCAAAGTCATCCGGCGCCAGCCCCACACACTCGGCAACCATCCAGCCTACGAGGGTCGCCATCACAATAATCGACACAGCATACGAAAGACGCTCAATGCCGCTTCGCATGTCGAGCTTAGCGATGTCGAGGCCTGCCGTAATGAGAGGAAAGCCGGGGATCACAAAGAGCATGGCGCCGATATAGCCTTCTTGGTGCGACATTGCCCCCGGTATGACCTGGCCAAGGCCAAGCAATGCCAGCAGATACGAGACGCAAGCGAGTGCAACGCCGATCGTCAGTGCGCTAAACTGGCCAAGGCCCTGCTTGAGAATATGGGAGCGCGCAAAGTTGCCGACACCAGCGCCCACAAATGCACAGGCCATCTCGATAGGGCCGCCGCCGAGCAAAAAGACGAAGGCGCTGCAAGCACAGGCTGCCGCAAGGCCCTGTTGCCAGGGAGAGTAATCGGGCTTTGAGCTTTCAACGGTCTTGAGCATCTCGTGGTACTCGTGCACGGTAAACCGGCGCCCGTAAATCTCGATTTCCTTTAAGAAACTCTCCATCATCCAAATGCGATGAGTATTGACCCCCGTTGTGGGTAGGCTGACGACCTCGTTAAAGCAGTGACCATCTTCGATGCAGGTGCACTCAAACGATAGGAGACTCAGGTCGACGTGAATCGTGACGCCGAGTACAGCGGCTACACGATTCATGGTATCGCGCACACGCCAGGCACCTGTTCCGCTTGCCAGCATAAGCATGCCGGTGCGGCAGATGATGGATGACTTATCGGTGAGCGGCGCATCGACGGCAAGCTCATCGCCTGCCGTCACGATCTGGCACCAGTCGGTTTTCATATGGAGGGCGCCGGCACGAACACCGTGGTGCAGAGGGACTCTTGAGAGCAACGAATCATGGCGCGAAGGCTGTGGGGGTTCCGTCAATTCGACCTCGTCCTCGTCGGGCCCTTCATCAACAAGGTCGAAAGCATCGAGCGCCGCCGGCTCTCGACGGTCGATCAATTCCTCGTCCTCATCATCAAAGTAGTTGAACTGATCGAGCATGTCCTCTTCGATTGCACGATCGCTCGCGTCGTTCATATAGACGCTCCCTTCCTACCGACTAACCCCCATCCTAGGCAGCGACGGCTAAAGGAAACATAAAAGAGACGACTGTCATGCATGGAAGGCGTAAACCCCCAATGCGCCGGTAGACCCCAGGCGGCTTGGACCGTCCCCAAGTGCCGGCACAAAAGGAACGTCCCCAAGTGCCAACCAGGGCAACACCGCAGATAGAGGACGGACAGCGAAAGCCCGCCAGAGCGAGCAAGGTGCCTTCAAGCAAAATGGCGCCGCAGGTTGAGCATAAGTCAGCGAGCGGGTCGCATTTGAGGCAAGGTGGCGTGAAACGAAAGGGCGCTGACCTTCTGGTCGCGCCCTTGAAGTTGAACGTCAGATTGCCCAAATGCGGCCCGCGCAGCGTCGAGCCGTTACGCGGTTCGTAGAACCGCGTAACTAGTTAGTACATCTTTGCGCCGGCAGGGATGAAAGCGTCGAGCTGGATCAGGTTGAGACGCTCCTCGCCCTCCTCCTCGTGGATGGCACTGATGAGCATGCCACAGCTGGGGATGCCCATCATCTTGCGCGGAGGCAGGTTGGTGATGGCGAGTAGGGTCTTGCCGACCAGGTCCTCGGGCTCGTAATAATCGTGAATGCCGGAGAGGATGGTGCGGTCGGTGCCGGTGCCGTCATCGAGCGTAAAGTTCAGCAGCTTCTTGGACTTCTTGACGGCCTCGCATGCCTTGACCTTCACGGCGCGGAAGTCGCTCTTGGAGAAGGTATCAAAGTCGACGAACTCCTCAAACAGCGGCTCAACGGCAATCTTGGAATAATCAACCGTGGGCTTAAGCGGCTTGACGAAGGGGCTCGCGGCGTTGCCGGCCTCGGCGGCCTTGGCAGCAGCGGCACCGGACTGGAAACCCTTCTCGGGCTTCATGTGCGGGAACAGCAGCACGTCGCGAATGGAAGCCTGGTTAGTGAGCAGCATGACCACGCGGTCGATACCGATGCCGATGCCGCCCGCGGGAGGCATACCGTACTCGAGGGCGCGCACGTAATCCTCGTCGTACTCCATGGCCTCATCGTCGCCGCCGGCCTTCTCGGCCATCTGGGCGGCGAAGCGCTCGGCCTGGTCGACCGGGTCGTTAAGCTCGGAGAACGCGTTCGCGTACTCGTGGCCGGCGATGACCAGCTCAAAGCGATGGGTCAGGCGCGGGTCATCCTCAAAGCGCTTGGCAAGCGGGCTAACCTCGATGGGGTAATCGCACACGAAGGTGGGGTTGACGATGGTGTCCTCGCCCAGCTCGTCATAGATCTCGGCGATGATCTTGCCGGCGGTCCACTCGGGCTTGATCTCCAGGCCCTTCTCGCGCGCGGCGGCAGCAAGCTCCTCAACCGGCGTGTCGATGGTGACCTGCTTACCAATCACGTCAGAGACGATATCGGTCATGGAACGGCTTGCCCACTCACCGGAAAGGTCGATGGTCTGGCCCTGGTACTCAATAACCTCGGGATTGCCGATAGCCTTGTTAGCGGCCTTAATGACACCCTGGGCGAGCGCCTTCATGCCCTCGAGATCGGAGAAGGCGCGGTAAGCCTCCATCGTGGTGAACTCGGGGTTGTGGGTGAGGTCCATACCCTCGTTGCGGAAGATGCGGCCGATCTCGAAAACGCGCTCAAAGCCGCCGACGATGCAGCGCTTGAGGTGCAGCTCGGTGGCAATACGCAGGTAGCACTCCTGATCGAGCGCGTTGAAGTGCGTGATGAACGGCTTGGCAGTAGCTCCGCCCTGGATGGTCTGCAGGATAGGGGTCTCGACCTCCATGTAGCCATCGGACTCCATAAAGCGGCGGAACGTGGAGAGGATCTGCGAGCGCTTGCGGAAGGTCTCGCGAACGTCGTCGTTGGCGATCAGGTCGACATAGCGCTGACGATAGCGGGTCTCCTTGTCGGAGAGACCGTGAAACTTCTCGGGCAGCGGGCGAACGGCCTTGGACAGCAGCGTCGCGCTCTTGGGGGCAACGGAAAGCTGGCCACGCTTGGTGCGCACGACCACGCCGGTCACGCCAAGGATATCGCCAAGGTCGAGGGCCTTGAGCGTATTCCAGGCGGCCTCGTCCATATCGTTGATGCGGCAGAACAGCTGGATCTCGCCGGTCGCGTCGCGCACGACAATGAACATGATCTTGCCCTGACCGCGCTTGGCGACCACACGGCCGCCGATCTTCACGACGTCCTCGGTGTCCTCGCCATCGGTGAGCTCGGCGTACTTAGTCTCGATGTCGACGACGTAGTCCTCAATCTCGGAGTGCTCGGGATAGGGGTTCTGGCCCGCCTCGAACAGGGCGGCGCGCTTGGCCAGGCGCGTGGCGCGCTCGTCGTTGAGCGTCGATGCCTGCTCGGCGGCGTTCTGGTTCTCTGCCATAGTTAGCTCCTCAAACTAAAACGCTCCCCAGGATTCGGTCCCAGGGAGCGAAAACATACCTTTACGCGGGACCGTGGTCTAGCGTGCGATCTTGGCGATGGTGTAGATGCGGGTCTTGCCGGAAGGCGTAACGACCTCGACGGAGTCGCCCTCGCCGTGACCGATGATGGCGTGGCCGACCGGAGACTCGTTGGAGATCTTGTGCTCGAGCGAGTTGGTCTCGGTGGTACCGACGAGCGTGACTTCCATGACCTCACCGTTGGGATCGATCAGAGAAACGGTGGAACCGATGGAGACGGTCAGATCGCCCGTGGTGGCAGCAACCTGAGCGTTGGCGAGGATGGCCTGAATCTCGGCAATGCGAGCAGCATTCTGGGCCTGCTTGTCCTTGGCGGCGTCGTACTCGGAGTTCTCCGAAAGGTCGCCGAACGCGCGGGCTTCCTTGATGTCCTCGACGATCTCCTTGGCGTAATCGCCCTCACGCCAAGCGAGCTCCTCGACGAGCTTCTGGCGGCCCTCAGCGGTCAGTACGATCTGGCTTGCGTCCATACGGATATCTCCCCAACTATGATGTAACGATCAACTGTCAACAAAACGAAAAAGACCGGCTAGCCTGCGGGCAAGCCGGTCAGGTGCTCACCCCAAAGGGATGGGACTACTCTGCGTCCGCGTCGCTGTCCTCTGCCTTCTTTTGCTTAGCAGCAGCGAGCTTGGCCTCGAGCTCTGCGATCTCCTTGTCCTCCTTGGACTCCTCGACCACAACGTCCTCGGCCTGCTTGGTTTCGCCCTTATCGTCGCCCTCCATACCCTCGCGGATATTCTTGACGGTAGAGCCGAGGGACTTGCCGAGCTTCGGCAGGTTCTTGGGCCCGAAGATAATCAGGACAACAACGAGAATGATGATGAGCTCAGGAGCCCTCAGTCCAAACATGTAGACCTCCACAATACAGCGAGACAAGCTCGAATGAGTATACCGCGGGTGTCGCGGTATCACAACAATAGCTAAAAAAAGGGACCGCAAGAAGCGATCCCTCCTCATGCTCTGGTCGGGTTGACTGGATTTGAACCAGCGACCCCTGCGTCCCGAACGCAGTGCTCTACCAAACTGAGCCACAACCCGTTAGCTCGACTATAGTAACAAAGATTTTCGCCGCGTGCCAGAGAAATTTTTATTTCTTTGGCGCTTCAATGCGAACCGTGTCGGAAACGAGCTCCGTTGCATAAGCCCACCAGCCATTTTGCTGGGCAGCTTCCGCAAGATTGACTGCCGTGGCGGCGGTATCGCAGAGAGCAAACGAGCAGGCACCCGAACCGCACACGTTTGCGGCAATGGTACCGTCCTGTGAACGAAGCCAGTCGAGCACCGTTTGAATCCGCGGCTCCATCTGCGCGGAAATGACCCCCAGGTTGTTGTGGACGAGCGCGTAGGCCGCCTCTGCGTCTCCCGAGCGAAGGGCAGATGCGATCGCTCCGGGCTTGTCCGCAGGCGCTGGGGCCTCGTCAAAACGTCGATAGGCTTCAATTGTCGAAACGCTTGCCTCGCGCGGCTTGACCAGCACGACGGGCGTCGCGGGTAGTGCGGGGTACTCGGTGGCCAGCACGTCTCCCCCACCTACGTAGAACGCAGGGCTCGCGTGTAAAAAGAATGGGACGTCAGCACCAATGCCCCGCGCAATGTCGTCGAGCGCGGGGTCGGTACGATCAATTCCCCAGATCTCCGCCAAGGCAACAATGACCGCGGCCGCATCCGTCGAGGGGCCGCCCAAGCCGGCGCACAATGGAATGCGCTTCTCAATCGTCACGCAGATGTTTGCCTCGCGACCATAATGCTCGGCCATAGCAACCGCAGCCCGATACGCCGTATTCTTTTGCATGGGAAAATCTGATGCCGGAACCGTCTGGACGGTCAGCGCCTGCGCCGGCGTGACCGTCACGGTATCGGAAAGGCCGACGGCTGCCATCAGGGAATCGACCTTGTGGTAGCCGCGGTCATCGCGCTCGGTATGAACCCCCAGGTAGAGGTTAATCTTTGCCGGCGCGGTAAGGGTAAGGGACCAATCGGTCACCGTTAGTGCTCCTCGAGCTGGTTGCCGAGCGGAGTAAAGATGTGCTCACCGCTCTCGGGGTCGAACAGCTCGACCTGACCGGTAAGGACGTCGATGTACTGGTAGGACTGACGCGACTTGCGGCCACGGCGTTCGTCAACCTCGACGATAAAGACTGCCGGATGGACGCTCTTGATGGTGCCCATGCGCTCGACGACGCGGGTGCGGCCCATGTTGGCCTTCACCTTAACGCGATCGCCCACCATATCGGTCAGCTTCTCGTGGATGTCGTCGACGTGATTGACTTCCATCTCTTCCATGAACAGGGCCTCCAGAAGGTGCAATTCAAAAAGGGGATAATACCCCTAAGATAGACAAAACTCTAATACTATAGCACCCTGTTGCCGCCATACGCAAGTAGCTAAATAAGCCCCGTCCCAAATACGTACCAGACGACAACCTCGCATGACCAGTTCACGTCAGCGAACGGCCACCATTCGAGCCAAGGTGTCGCGAAAGAGGAGCGACGCGTACTTTGGTACGCGAGCGACGGTTTGAGCGACAGATTGGCCGAATGGTGGCCGTGCAGCGTCGAGTAGTTACGCGGTTTGGTAAAACCGCGTAACCTAAAGGTTGTCGGTATCGAGGACGATGGTGAATGGGCCGTCGTTGACGAGGTCGACCTTCATATCGGCGCCAAAGATGCCGTGCGCCACGTGTTCGACATCTTGGCGAACGAGCGTCAGGAAGTACTCGTAGAGCTCGTTGGCGGCATCGGGGGCGCCGGCATCCGTAAACGACGGGCGGCGGCCGTGACGGCAGTCGGCGAACAGCGTGAACTGCGACACCACGAGCACCTCGCCGTCGACATCGGCAAGTGCCAGGTTGGTCTTGCCGTTCTCGTCCTCGTTAATGCGCAAGCCCCGGAGCTTGCCCCACAGCTTATCAGCCTCGGCGCGTGTGTCGCCGTGGCCCACGCCCAGCAGCACCAGATAGCCGCGCCCAATTTTGCCCACGCACTTGCCGTCGACCGTCACGCCGGCGTTGAGCACGCGCTGCACCACCGCGCGCACAGCTTACTCCTCGCCCGTCAGTTTGGCGGACAGATGCTCAAGCGCGTGGAAACGATGGCTGATGGCGTTCTTCTCGTCCGCCGTCAGCTCAGCCATGGTCTTGCCCGGCGTGTCGACCGGCAGGAACAGCGGGTCGTAGCCAAAGCCGTGATCGCCGCGGCCCTCGTGTGCGATAACGCCCTCGCAGGCGCCCTCACCATAGGTGACCAGACCGTCCGTGTCGATGAGCGCGACGACGCTCATAAAGCGCGCGGTGCGGTCCTCGTCTGCCACGCCTTCCAGGTTAACGAGCAGCTTGGCATTGTTGGCGGCATCGTCGCCGTGAACGCCCGCGTAGCGCGCGCTATACACACCGGGCTCACCGTCCAGCGCGTCAACGACCAGGCCCGAATCGTCGGCAATGGCCATGAGCCCCGTCTCCTCGACGGCAGCCTGCGCCTTGATGATGGCGTTCTCCAAAAACGTCGTGCCGTTTTCCTCGGGGTCCTCAAAATCGCCCAGCTGGCCGAGCGCCACAAAGCGAACCTCGGGCATAGCCTTGCCCAAAATGGCCTCGATCTCGGTGAGCTTATGGGCGTTACCCGTTGCCACGACGATGGTCACCGCTGGGTCGAGGGTGTCGATGTCGATCTTCTCAAGTGCCATGAGTGGTCTCCTTGTCTCTATAGCAATGCCGCGCCGAGGGCGACGAGGGCCCCTGCCTCTCCCCTCTCAATCAACGGCAGTCTTGTGTCTAGACGTCTCCGCAGATAAAACCTGCCAAAACTAACCTGTCCCTTTTTGGCAGGTTAGGCGAGGGCTTGGCGCTGGAGCTCGATGAGCTCGGCGATACCCTTGTCGCCCAGGTCGAGCAGGGTGTTGAGGCGCTTACGGTCAAAGGGCGCCTGCTCGCCGGTGCCCTGGAGCTCGATCATCTCACCGGTATCGGTGGCAACGAGGTTCATGTCGACTTCGGCGTGGCTGTCCTCGGAATAATCGAGGTCAAGCAGCGTATTGCCGTCGACAACGCCCATAGAGATGGCAGCCACCTGGCCGGTAAGCGGGATGCGCTCGATCTTGCCTGCCTCGACCCACATGGCAAGGGCGTCGTGCAGCGCCACCCAGGCGCCGGTAATGCCCGCCGTACGCGTACCGCCATCGGCCTGGATCACGTCGCAGTCGACGGTGACGGTGTACTCGCCGAGCGCCTTCATGTTGACGACGGTACGCAGGCTGCGACCAATGAGGCGCTCGATCTCCATGGAGCGACCCTTGCGGTTGGCATGCTCGCGCTTGCAGCGCTTGCCGGTCGACGTCGGCAGCATGGCGTATTCCGCGGTCACCCAGCCGGCCTTAGCTCCCTTTCGCCAGCCCGGCACGCCCTCCTCGATAGTGGCGGCGCACAGCACGCGCGTGTCGCCGAACTCGGCCAAACACGAGCCGTGGGCGTGCTTCATGACGCCACGGGTGAGCTTAACGGGGCGTAACTCGTTGGCGGCGCGGCCGTTGGCACGGTTGACCTGCATGTACTCCATAGAAATATCCTTTCGGCAAAAGATGTGGCGAAGGCTTTGGCGGCTGCCTTACATCTATTTCAGTTCATCGATATCAATATGTTCGATGCTCTTGAGCGGCTGACCAAAGATAAAGCTGCCCGCCACCGCAAACTCGGCAATGTTATCGGCCGTCGTGGCAAAACGATGCTGCGGCTCGGCGGCGTCGCCCGCCAGCTGCTCGCGGCGCGTGAGGATATCGGTCAACTCGCGTGTGGTCTCCTCGGCGGAACTCACGACGCGCACCCCAGGCCCCAGCGCATGCCGGATAGGTCCCACCAACAGCGGAAAATGCGTACAGCCGAGCACCACGGTATCGATACCGTGGTCGCGCAGCGGCTCAACCGTGGCACCCACCAGCGCACGCACGGCAGGCGTATCGAAGATGTCCTCGTTCTCAAGCCACTGTTCCTGCAGATGTGCACCCGAGGCGAGCTCGTGTTCGACAACCTCGACAAAGCTCGAGGCAGGACAGCCGTATACATCGACGCCGGCATCTAGATCCTGAATGGCGCGCGTGTAGGCGCCCGAGCGAATGGTGAGGTTGGTGGCGAGCACGCCCACGCGACGCGTACGCGTGCTGTTGATTGCCGCACGGGCACCCGGCGCGATCACACCGATGACGGGGACGTCGAGCACCTGCTGGGCCAGACGCAAGGCCGCAGCGGTCGCCGTGTTGCAGGCGATGACCATAATCTTGACGTCGTGCTTCGAAAGCCAACGACCCGCCTGCAACGCAAACGAGCGCACTTCATCCTCGGTGCGGGTGCCGTAGGGGCAGCGCTTGGTGTCCCCAAAGTAGTAGACGGACTCGTGCGGCAGCGCCGTCGCAATCGCGCGCGCAACCGTCAGACCGCCCAAACCAGAATCGAACACGCCAATCGGGCGCGTGTCGCCTGCCGGATTCTCGATATCGGACATTACCTCACCAGTCTCTCTCGAAAAGACATGTCCAAGTGCAGCGACGCCGCGCTACGAACGCGCCGCGACCAGCAGCTCTGCCGTCGCCGCCCAACCGTCGACAATTTTGCCACGCGTAACGAAAGCGTTCTCGCAAGCAGCCAAGAACTCGGGCGCGCCGGCGCTCGTCAGGCCATTCTCGACCAAGCAGAACGTGCCCACGTGATCGGCCATGTAGAAGTCGGACTCGGAATCGCCGAGCGCGAGCGTCTCCTCGCGCTCGATCCCCAGGTGCTCGCAGAAGCGCGCAATGGCGACGCCTTTGTTGAGGCCCGCGGGGTTGATGTTGAATGCGCGACCGTCCTCGACGCGATCGAGCTCGAGAGTCGTCGGCTTGGACAGGTGAGTCAGATGGCCGTTGCAAGCCCAGATCAGACCGCAGTCGGCCTCGTCCAGGATGGCCTGGACCTCGTCGTCGGGCACATCGCCGCGCATGCCGACGGTGACCTCGCGGTACTTGTAGCCAGTCGACATGTCGTTGTGGTACTCGATCTTATGCGGCCAGCGGGCGAGAATCTTCTCGCACACGCCAGTCTGCTCGATCACCTGATGTGGCGTGAAGCCGCAGGCGGGGTCGTAGGGCATATCGCCGGTCAGATACTCCCAATCGTTGGCCTTGAGATCGTACATGACCAGGCCACCCATCTCGCCGATGTAGGAGTTGAGGCCGAGCACGCGCGCATCCTCGTGGATCATGGTGCGGTTGCGGCCCGAGGTGGGGACCACCTGGATGCCGGCGCGGGCAAGTGCCACGACAGCCTCGACGAGCTTGGTCGAGGGGTTGCCGTCGTTGTCGCGCAGCACGCACGAGCCGGGCGCGAGCATCGTGGCATCCAGGTCGGTAAAGACGTACTTGACCTTGGCCAAGCGCTCGCGCATCTCGCCCGAAAGCTCGGCAACGGTCGGCAGGGTGTTGTGGGACATGGTTACTCCGTTTACGTAGAAGGGTTTGGACTTGGACGGCATGTTTTGATTGTGGGAACACGCTTATGGCGACAGCGCACTCAGGGCGCCGCCGCCATCATGGTTCATTAGTCAAACTGGGTAACATCGATCAGGCGATTGGCCAGCGAAAGGTCGCTCTCGATGGGCACGAACTCGTCGCCCACGTGCATGAGCTCCTCGTCACCCTTTGCCAGCAGCAAGACAATGGTGGGAGCATCGGGGTTGACGTACTCCTCGCGCGCCGCCTTGAACGCCGCACGCACAGCGGCTTCGCGGTCGAGGATGATCTTGTTCGGCGTATCGTCGGGAACATGCTCGGCAAGCTCGCGACAGACCTTCATCGGGTCCTCGTGAGCCGGGTCCTCGTTGGCAAAGATCATCAGGTCGGAATATGGTGCGGCCTCGCGCGGAAGCTGCTCGCGGCGCTCCTGCGCCTTGCCGCCGGCAGCGCCAAACACTGCAATGACCGGACTGGCGGGAAACGCGCGCTTGACCGACGAGAAAAGCGACCGGAACGAAAGCTGGTTGTGAGCGTAGTCAACGACGCAGATCACGCGGCCGTCCTTCGACTCCACGACCTCCATACGGCCCGGCACACGCAGTTTGGAGAGGCCCTTCTTGATAGCCTCGATACCGATGCCGATCTCGCGCGCAGCGGCGATAGCGACCAGCGCGTTTTCCACGTTAAAGTCGCCCGCGATGCCCAGCAGGACCTTCTCCCCCGCCTCGGACTCGTCGGCACACAGGCCATGCAGGTTAAACTCGATGTTAAAGCCGACCATGCGCACATCGCTCGCCCACAGGCTTGCCTCGGGATGCTCGACGCCAACGGTCACCAAGCGCTCGGCCGTCGACGCTGCCTCCAACACACGGTCAACCTCTTCGGTGCCCAGATTCACCACGGCGGTCTTTGCCTGGTCAAAGATCCTGAGTTTGCTCTCAAAATAATCCTCAAACGTGGGGTGTTCGATCGGCGAGATGTGGTCACGGCCGATGTTGAGGAAGCACGCCACGTCAAACGGCAGATTCTCGACGCGTTGGTACTTGAGCGCCTGGCTCGAGACCTCCATGACCATGGACTGGCGACCTGACGTGCGGCAGTTGGCGATATGGCGCCAGACCTCTGGGGCCTCGGGCGTAGTATTGGTGCTCTCGTAGCACTCGATGCCGTCGTCGGTACTCACCGAGCCGATCATGCCGCAGGACTCGCCCGCCGCTTTGATAATCGACTGGAGCATAAAAGCGGCCGTGGTCTTTCCCTTGGTACCGGTGATGCCCACGATCTTGACGTCGTGGTCGGGACGGTCGTAGACCTCCGGCGGCAACAGGGCCATGGCCGTGCGAACGCTATCAACAACCAGCATCGCAGCACCGCTCTCCTGCGCCAGCGGCTCCAGAGACTCGACCAGCGACTCCTCGCACACAAATGCGACGGCGCCCGCATCGAGCGCCATGCTCAAAAACGCGGGCTTAAAGGCAGCACCTTTGCAAAAGAACACGTCACCTACCGAGACCGCGCGCGAATCAAACGAGCAGCCGGTCACGGCACGCTCGTCAACCTGCTCTGATGCGCGCAGCTCGCCGCACACATCGAGAAGCTTGGCAAGCGTATCGACCGTGGTCACGGTCGCAGAATCCGAATGGTGCATCTTTCACCTTTCTCAGCCATTTGGCAGGGACGCTTTTTATAGTAACTGAAACGCACCCACGCAAAAACGGCTCCCGGAGGAGCCGTTACGAGCAGGCGTTCGTAAGCCGAGGCTAGGCAGCCTGAACAGCGGGCTGGTCCTCGTCGATAAAGAAGCGCTTGTACCACACCAGGAACACGAGCGGCGTATAGATCTTGCGCTGGAAATCGCCCTTGCCCGCAAAGTGCAAATCGAGCAAGTGCATGAGCTCGTCGGTATCGAAGAACTCGCTTGCCCACGGCGCGGTGAAGTACTCCTTGACATAGTCGTACCACTTTTGCTCGCGCAGCCAGTAGACAATCGGCACCGGGAAGCCCACCTTGGGACGGGTGGCCCACTCATCGGGCAGCGACTTGTTGGCAGCGTGGCGGAGTACCTGTTTATTGCCGTTCTCGTTGATGCGGTAGCGGTCGGGAATGTGCTCGGCGAACTCCATGACTTTGCGGTCCAGGAAGGGCACGCGCAGCTCCAGCGAATGTGCCATGCACATCTTGTCGGCCTTGAGCAGAATGTCGCCCGGGAGCCACATATTCATGTCCAGGTACTGCTTCTTGACCAGCTCGGGCTGACCCTTCACGCGCGCATAGATGGGAGCGGCAAGCTCGAAGGCGCCATCGCCGGTGTTGTACTCGGGCTTGAGCACGTCGTCGACCTCGCGCTCCGGCCATACCAGAGCCTGTCCCAGGAACGACTTCTCGGGGATCTCGGCACCCTTGACCAGGAAGTTATGTCCCTTGAAGTACGGCATATGCAGCGCCAGGTTACCGAGCGCGCGACGGATGGGCAGCGGCACCATCTTTTTGTACTTGCGAACCGGGACCGTGTCCTCGTAGTAGGCGTAGCCGCCAAAGAGCTCGTCGGCACCTTCGCCCGAAAGCACGACGGTGACGTCCTTGCGGGCCATCTCGGCCAAGAACCACAGCGGCACGGAAGACAGGTTGGACTGCGGCTCGTCCATGTGATACTGAATGTCCTCGAGTGCACCGAAGAACTCGTCGGCGGTAATCATCTTGCGGACATTCTCGACGCCGAGCTTATCGGAAAGCTCCTTGGCATAGTTGGTCTCGTTGAAGTTCTTGTAGTCAAAGCCCACCGAGAAGGTCTTGTCGGGCATGAGACAAGCGGCAATATAGCTGGAGTCGACGCCGCCGGAAAGGAACGATGCGACCTTGACGTCGGCGATGCGATGGGCCTCGACGCTCTCGTGCACGACCTCGTCCAGCTCATCAACATACTCTTCGAACGGCTTCTCGACGGCAGAGTAATCGCAATCCCAGTAGCGCTCGATGTTCATCTTGCCGGTCGGGATATCGACGGTAAAGTAGTGCGCCGGCGGCAGCTTGTAGACACCCTCGAAGAAGGTCTCCTCAGTCGCCGAATACTGCAACGTCATGTACGGACGCAGGGCCTTTTTGTTGACCGCCTTGTGGAAGTGCGGGTAGTCCAGGAAGCTCTTGATCTCGGAACCAAAGAGCACGCCCGGAGCGCCGTCGCCCGCATCGGCCATGGGATAGTAGTAGAGCGGCTTGATGCCAAAGATATCGCGGGCGCCAAAAAGCTTGTTCTTCTTCTTGTCCCAGATGACGAAGGCGTACATACCGCGCAAGCGATCGAGTACTGCCTCGCCCCACTCCTCATAGCCGTGCAGGAGGCTCTCGGTGTCGGCGCCGCAGTGGAACTGGTAGCCCTTGGCCTCGAGCTCGGAGCGGAGTTCTTGGAAGTTGTAGATCTCGCCGTTGAAGACAATGACGACGCTACCGTCCTCGTTGGCCATAGGTTGGGCGCCAGCCTCGGTCAGGTCGAGGATCGACAGGCGGCGGAAGCCGAGGGCAACGCGGCCGTCGATAAACTGGCCGCCCATGTCGGGACCACGATGGACGATGCGGTCCATCATCTTGGTGAGCACCTCGGATTGGTTATCCGTCCCACCGACAAAACCGACAAAACCGCACATATACTATCCCCTCTGCTGTTGCTGGGCATCAAATCGAATCAGTAGCTTTTGAGTATACCCGAGGGCGTAAAGAGGGGCGGAATGTTCAGGCAATCTCAACTGAATCAGCTCCGCTGTGACACGCGCCAGTTACCTTTAATGGATATGAGATGAATGAGGCGATTGTTTTGCTATACTCTCTCCGCACGGGCGATTGGCGCAACGGTTAGCGCAGGTGCTTTACACGCACAAGGCTGGGGGTTCGAATCCCTCATCGCCCACCATTGAATTGGAAACGGTCCTCGCAAGGGGACCGTTTTTGTTTGGGCCCAGCGCATGGGATTCGAACCCGACAGGGTGCGAAGCTGAGGAAACGCGAAGCGTTTTCCAGCGCAGCACGCGAGGGCCGCAGGCCCGAAGCGAAAGCGGGCGGCGTCAGCCGCACGCGACATCCCTCATCGCCCACCACTAGACTGATAAGGCTCCCAGCGATGGGAGCCTTTTTTTTGTGCCCAGTGCATGGGATTCGAACCCGCCAGCACGTCTGTCACAAAGGCCGTGGCCAGAAAATGGCAAAAATGAGTACTGCTACCTTGCTTACAACATATCAGAAGATAATATTTGCTTAGGTTACGCAACATATGTCCATTATAAGGACTAACAATTGGATCAAAATCGTACATTCATCGCCATTTCGACTAGCTATCTGGCCTTATTAGTCCAAAATTGCTGCGACCAAATCGGTAACAGTACTCATATTTGATGTTTTTTGACCAGCAGGTCTCCCCGCCTTAGCAAATCTAAGGCAAAACGGGGTGGCGCGCGCAGACGTGGTGTAAGAGCGTCCCGAGGTCCGTCGCTGCAAGTC
>USQQ01000015.1 GCA_900556875.1 uncultured Collinsella sp. | reverse complement strand
CCTATGACGTTCTGATTCGTAGTCAGACCCTCTATCCAGCTGAGGTAACGCCGCAACGCACGGATTATTATGCACGCGAGCCCCCGATGGGTCAAGCGACAATTAGAAAAAATTTTACGGAGTGATAATTAAGTTGTTCGTGCCTCGACCGAGGTTCGAATCCATGCGGTGTTGCCATAAAAGAAAAGCCCCCGTTGCCGGAGGCTTTCAATTTCAATTGGTGCGGCGTATAGGATTCGAACCTATGACGTTCTGATTCGTAGTCAGACCCTCTATCCAGCTGAGGTAACGCCGCAGCGCAAGACATATAAAACCACTTTAGCTTATTGGAGTCAAGCACAATTTCAAACTTTTTTGTGGAACGCAGTCTTGTCATGCTGCTCCGCATATACCGCCATTCCCCGTACGATCGGTTGGCTTTTCGATCACGTCAAACTTAGCATCAAGTTCCCTCAGGAGCGATCTCACCCGCTGGGCACAATCATAATCGGCAAACGAGATGCTCAACATGCGAGCAACCTGATTAGATGTCTGGACCCCATAGAAATGCTCTAGGGCCACAAGCCCCTCGTGCGCCACAAACGTCTCAACCACATGAGGCGACTCCTCGTAGCACCATTGCGTCAACGGCCCCTCGCTCGTCTGTCGAACCACCAGGCCACCCATGCCAGACGGCTCACACGTCACAAGCAGGTACTCCCCGCCCTCGTCGCTCTCAAACAAAACCACCCGATCATCAAACAGCTCCATCGCGTCCCCTTTCTCTCGCTCTTATTTAGCAAAAGCATAGCAGGTAGATGGCTGCATACAGAACAGTTGTTCGTGTGTTTTCTATTGAGCTGTCCGCACAGCATGGTATGGACCTGCGCACGAAATAGGGCGCCCCCGAAGGAGCGCCCTTGCATATCGCCTATGCAGCCAAGTTACGCGACCGGCTCGATCTTCTCGAGGCCGCCCATGTAGGGACGCAGGACCTCGGGGATCGTGATGGTGCCGTCGGCGTTCTGGTAGTTCTCCAGAATGGCAGCCATGGTACGGCCAGCCGGCAGGCCGGAACCGTTGAGGGTGTGCAGGTAGCGCGAACCCTTGAAGTTCTCGGGGTCGCGATACTTGATGTTGGCGCGGCGAGCCTGGAAGTCACCGCAGTTGGAGCAGGAGCTGATCTCCTTGTAGGCGTTGTAGCTCGGCAGCCAGACCTCGATGTCGTAGGTCTGACGGGCAGAGAAGCCCAAGTCGCCGGTGCACAGGCTAATCACGCGATACGGAAGGCCCAGCTGCTGCAGCAGGTACTCGGCCTCGGCGGTCATGCTCTCGAGCTCCTCGTCGGACTCCTCCGGCTTAGCGAACTTGACCATCTCGACCTTGTCGAACTCGTGCTGACGGATGATGCCACGGGTATCGCGACCGGCGGAACCGGCCTCCTCGCGGAAGCAGGGGGTGAAGGCGGTGTAGCGGCGCGGCAGGGTGTCGGCGTCGAGGACCTCACCGGCGTGCAGGTTGGTGAGCACGACCTCGGCGGTGGGGATCAGGAAGTTGTCGCCCGAGACGTGATAGGCGTCGTCCTCGAACTTGGGCAGCTGGCCCGTGCCGAACATGGTCTGACGCTTGACGACGATGGGCGGCCACCACTCCTTAAAACCACGGCTGGTGTGCGTATCGAGGAAGAAGTTGATGAGGGCGCGCTCAAGACGGGCGCCGGCGCCACCGAGAACGGTGAAGCGGCTGCCGGAGAGCTTGTTGCCGCGCTCGAAGTCAAGGATGTCGAGGTCGGTGCCCAGATCCCAGTGCGGCTTAAAGTCGAAGTCGAACTCGCGCGGGGTGCCCCAACGACGGCGCTCGATGTTCTCGTCCTCGTCCTTGCCGTACGGCGTGGCCTCGCAAGGAATGTTGGGCAGGTGAGCCATGAAGTCGTACTGCTCCTGCTCAAGAGCGGTACGGCGCTCGGCCAGACCGTCGATCTTCTCGTTGACGGCGCGCACGGCCTCCTTGGCGGCCTCGGCCTCGTCCTTCTTGCCCTCCTTCATCAGGGCGCCAATCTTCTTGGACTCGGCGTTGCGCGTGGCCTGGAGCTCCTCGACCTCGGTGATGACGGCACGGCGCTCGTCGTCGAGCTCAAAGAACTTCTCGCGATCCCAAGACGTCTGGCGATTTGCCATAGCAGTATCGATGGCATCGGGGTTCTCGCGAACAAACTTGATATCAAGCATTAGATCCTCCGGCGATATACATTCCATTTAGGTTGCAACCTTGTACATGTATGGGCAAGTATATACTTATGAGCGTTTACGACCCAACTCAACTACGCAAGAAGGCACCCAATGGACGCAGTTTTTTCCTTTTTGTTTGGCACCCGCACCGGTTTTGCCATCCTTTTCGCCGGCGGCATCCTGCTGTTTGCGATTCTTGCCTTTGTAATGGAGAAGCGCACCCATAAGATGTATGTCGACCGCGGACCCAAATCCGAGGACGAAGAAGACAGCTTCTGGGACTAACCTGCCAAAAAGGGACAGGTTTATTTTGGTCGGTTTTATCTAGGCAAATGCAAGCGCCCCGCAACTGGAATCAATCCGGTTGCGGGGCGCTTTTTGCTAAAGGGACAAAACCGCAGGAAAAACCTGCCAAAATAAACCTGTCCCTAAATGGCAGGTTTTACTGGAGGGTTGCGTCGATTGCCTTGATCAGAGCGCTGCGCATGCCGGCGTCCTCGAGCGCGACGACGCCCTTGATGGTAGCACCGCCGGGCGAGCATACGGCATCCTTCATCGCCGCAGGATGCTGGCCAGTTGCAAGCTGCAGCTTTGCCGTACCCAGCACCATCTGGCTCACAATGCGATAGGCATCGGCACGCGGGATACCGTGCTTGACGGCTGCGTCGCCCAGGGCCTCGATTGCCATGGCGACAAATGCCGGGGCGCAACCGCCCACAGTACCGCCCACAAACAGCAGGCTCGAATCGAGCTCGACCACCGTGCCAAGCTTTCCGAGCAGATCGAGCACCGTGGCACGCTGCTCATCGCTAAGCGTGGAAGCCTTCTCGCAGGCGATAACGCCCTCGCCCACCGAAACCGGCGTGTTGGGCACCGTCGAGATATGAGCGACACCTGGCAGGACCTGTTCCCACTTGGCGCTATCCCAGGTCCAAGCGACCGAAAGGACGACCTTGTCGGCAAGCGCATCCTTGAGTGGAGCGAAGACCTTCTCGATCATGTACGGCTTGACCGCCGCAACCACGATATCGGACGCGGCAACAACCTCCGCCGCATCGTGGCAGGCAGCCATGCCCCGCGCCTCGCAATGCTCAACCAGAGCATCGTAGCGGCCTGCGCAGGCGCACATGTCGCCCGCTGCCACACTGGCAGCAATCCAGCCATCGGCCATGGCGCTCGCCATATTGCCAAAACCGACAAATCCAATCTTCATATCACACAGTCCTCTCAGACACGTTCCTCTAAACGAAAGCTATTGTCCCACGCCATTGTTTCGTATTGCCGACCTACTTGTGATACGGCTCGCCACGGCTAATCTTACAGGCGCGGTAGATCTGCTCCAGCAGCACCACGCGCGCCAGGTTGTGCGGCAAGGTAATGCGTCCAAAGCTGAGCATCTCATCGGCGCGGGCGCGCACGGCATCGCACACGCCGTCCGATCCGCCGATTACAAAAGCGATGTCGCTGTTGCCTCGCAGCATGAGGTCATCAAGACGGGTCGAGAGCTCCTCGCTCGAACGCTCCTTGCCCTCGATAGCCAGCAGAATCACATGTGCCCGCGGTGGCAGAGCAGCAAGAATCGCCGCGCCCTCTTTGTCGCGCGCGGCATCCACGCCGCCCGCCTTGGCCGGGTCGATATCGGCAACCTCGCGTATATCTACCTTGGCATAGGCGCCTAGGCGTTTGGTGTATTCGGCGCACGCGTCCTTCCAAAAGCGCTCCTTGAGCTTACCGACGCAAACGACGGTGTATTTCACGCGCGTCTACTCCTTCGAATCGTTTTGAACTTTGCCGGCGGTCAGCATCTGCTCGAACATCGAGGCCGACTGCGAGAAATCGCTCGGCAGCACGACCGTCGAGGTTTTACCCGTGCGAGCGAACTCCGTCATCATCTCGGACCACTGCGTAAACATGAACAGCTGGTTGGCCTCGTCGTTGCCGACACCCGTCTCCTGGATGATTTCGAGCGAATCCTTGATGCCCAGCGCGATGGCCTTGCGCTGGTTGGCAATGCCCTCGCCCGCCTTTTCCATCGCCTCGGCCTCGGCGGTCGCCTCGGTGACACGCTTGATGCGGTCGGCCTCGGCGAGCTCCTGCGCAGCAGCGCGCTTGCGCTGGGCGGCGTTGATGTCGTTCATGGAGTTCTCGACCTCGGTCGGCAGCGCGATCTTGGTGATAAGTGTCGACACGAGAGTGAAGCCGTAGGCGGCCATCTGCTCGGACACGGTGGCGTTGACGTCCTTGGCGATATCGTCTTTTTTGGCAAAGACCTCATCGAGCGTGTAGACGGGGATGGAAGAGCGCAGGGCATCGGTGATGAAGTCACGCATTTGGTCGACGGGCTCCTGCAGCATGTAGTAGCTCTTGTAGATGCCCGAATCTGCCGGGCCGGCGCCCATGTCATAGCTCACGTGGTACTGAGCGGAGACCTCAAGACCGATGGTCACGTTATCCTGGGTCTTTACGTCGATGCCAAAACCGTTTTTCATGGTGCGCAGGCTCACCGTGGCGGCCTTACGGTCGATCACGGGTACCTTCATGTGGAAGCCCGCGTTGACGATACGGTTGAACTTGCCCAGGCGCTCGATGATCACAGCGTGCTGCTGTTCAACGACATAGCAGGCGTTGGGAAGCAGGAGCAGCAAGATGATGATGGGAAGTAGAAGGCTCGTAAGGGCAGCGATGATACCGGATAACAGCATGGTCTCTCCTCTGATAGGCACACGTTGGATCTAGGATACCCGCACGGAGCAGCAACGTAACGCCAACAAGAGGGCCCGTGGGAAAAAAAGGCCAAAAATGAGTACTGTTACCATTTTAGTAACAGCGTTTTCTATGTAAAATTGCCCTATCGGACCCGCAATCCTTCCAAATTGGCCTGCTTGATCTTAAAGTTGAGCTAATTTAGCGAACATCTGTTGTTTAATTGTTGCAAAATAGGCTTCTAGAAATGTAACTGCACTTGTGGCAGTACTCATATTTGGCATTTTTTGCCCACAGGGGTTTCTGCCATACGAAACCGATAGGCTAAATCTGCCAAAAACGGCCCATAACAAAAAAGCTCCCATTGCTGGGAGCTTTTTCAATCAATGGTGCGGGCGAAAGGACGTCCGCGTATCCGCTTCGCGGATCCGCACCGGCTTCGGCCGCCTGCCGGCGTCCTCGCCAGCTCGCTAAAAACGCTCCGCGTTTTCTTGACGCTCGCTCCTTCGCAGGTTCAAGTCCCCGCGATGGGCCCATAACAAAAAAGCTCCCATTGCTGGGAGCTCTTTCATTTAATGGTGCGGGCGAAAGGACTTGAACCTTCATGGGGTTGCCCCCATACGGACCTGAACCGTACGCGTCTGCCAATTCCGCCACGCCCGCGTGCAGGAATTAGAATAACGGAGCGCTGCTGCGAACGCAAGAACTATTTTTGAAAAAGTTTGCAGGCATTTTCCCAGGCGGCTCGAGCGATTGCTTCGGCGCCCTCGCCGGTACGATCGACGCGGTCGTTGACCAGCGCGTTTGCCGTGATGGAAATCATTGCAGGCTCGCACTCAAGACCGCGAATGGGCTCCGGCGCCATATAGGGACAATCCGTCTCGAACAAAATACGGTCGAGCGGGGTTGCCGCGAATGCCTCGCGCACGTCGTCGTTGCGCTTAAAGGTAGCCGCGCCGCCATAGGCGATGTAACAACCCAAATCCACAAAGCGCTCCATCGTGGCTCGGTCCTCGCCAAAGCAGTGCAGCACGCAACCGGCCTGGGGCACGCCGACCTCGCGCAACACGTTGTAGGCGTCCACATGCGAGGTGCGCTCCTCGTCCGTGTCCTCATGACGCAGATGCAGCTCTACCGGTACATTGCGGCGTACGGCAAGCTCAAGCTGGCGCGCCATGCAGTCGATCTGCACGTCGTGAGGCGCCGGCGCAATATCGTCGTCGTAATCCATGTGGTAGTCCAAACCGATCTCGCCAATGCCAACGCATAGGGGATCATCGAGCGCAGCCACAAGCTGGGCATGGGTGTTATCGGTGTAGTCGGGAGCGCCATACGGATGCACGCCGGCAAGATACTTGATCTGCGGAATATCCCGCATCGGCAGGATCTCGTGAACAAGCCAGTCGCTATAGTCCGTCACGCTGCGCTTATCGGCAATAGGGTCGAAGACCGTCACCAACAAGTCAATGCCCGCTTCCTTGGCACGCTCGAGCGTCTCGGGCACTTCTTTGCCCCAGAACGAAAGCAGGTGCGCATGCGTATCGGCAAGCGGTGCCAGCGGCACCGGGCAGGCCACCGTTTTCTTCTTTTTGGTAAACGTCACGCGTTCGACATTAGGCGTCATGGGAAAGCTCCTGAGCCAAGCGGACAAAGTCGGCGACGTCGAGCGTCTCGGCGCGCGTAGTGGGCGCGATACCGCAAGCCTCAAAGGCGACATCGAGCACGTCCTTCGCAAAGCCGTTGGCGTTCATGGAATTGCGGATGGTCTTGCGACGCTGAGCAAACGCAGCGTCGATCACGCGGGCCACAAACTCGCGGTCGAGGCCCTCGGGCACCACGCCGTCAACGCGATCGATGCGCACGACGGCAGAATCCACATGCGGCGCCGGCATAAAGCAGCGCGGCGGCACCTCAAAGCGCCCCGTCACCTGCGCATACAGGCCGAGCTTTGCCGTATAGCCGCCATAGGTCTTGTTGCCCGGCACGGCGGCAATGCGATCGGCAACCTCCTTTTGCACCATGACGACGGCGCGCTTGAGCGCGGGCATCGTCTGGAAGAACTGAAGGATGATCGTCGCCGCCACGTTATAGGGCAGATTCGCGACAAACACCGTGGGTTCACCACCGGCGGCCTGCTCAATCTGCTCCGGGCCCACCTTGAGCGCATCGCCCATGATAAAGCGGAAGTTGGCATAGTCGGCGGCATGGGCATCGAGCACCGGCTCAAGCTCGGGATCGGCCTCAATCGACGTAACGCACGCCGCCTCCTGCAGCAGTGCAAGTGTGAGCGTGCCAACGCCCGGGCCAACCTCGAGCACGCGCTCATCGCCCGTAAGCTCAGAAAGCTCGCAAATGCGCTCAATTACATGGTTGTCGATCAGGAAGTTCTGGCCCAGGCGATGCTTGGTCGCAAGGCCAAACTCCTCCAGCAGCTCCCTTGTTGCCGTGGGGTTTGCCAAAGGCGAAGTTGTCATAGTTGCCTCCTTAGCATGGTGGCGGCGTCTTGAAACAAAAGGGCATGGACCGTTGCGGCCATGCCCTTACCGTTACACAGCAAATTGCCGATATGGCACTCGCGCGACGTCTTAGCCCAGGCGCGGGAACAGCGGGTCGCCCTTCTCGACGGGCTGACCGCCAGCAAGCAGGCCCCAGGCGCAGATGCCCTTGAGGTCGTCGCTCGCAGCCTCGTCCTCGCAGGACAGGCGACGCAGAGCCTCGGCAGAAGTCTGGGGCATGAGCGGCATCAGCAGGTGAGCGGCGATGCGGATGGCCTCGAGCAGGTTGTAGATCACAAATGCCAGCTCGTCGGCCTTAGCCTCATCCTTGGCAAGCGCCCAGGGCTCGGAGTCCTCGATGTAGTGGTTGGCGGCGTGGATGAGCTCCATGACCTCGTCCTTGGCTCCACCGTAATCGAGCACGTCCATCTTGGCCATGTAGCGCTCGACCAAGCCGTCGGCGATCTTTGCCAGCGGGTTGTCGAACGCGTCGAACGATGCAGGCTTGGCAGGTGCACAACCGTCAAAGTACTTGCCGCTCATGTTGAGCGAGCGCGAGATAAGGTTGCCCCAGCTGTTGGCCAGGTCGGCGTTGTAGACCTGCTCCATGCGCTCGAAGCTGATGGCGCCGTCGGTGCCGGGCACCACGTCGGTCATGAAGTAGTAGCGATAGCCCTCGACACCCAGCATGTCGATGACATCCTGCGGGGCGATGGCGTTGCCACGGCTCTTGGACATCTTCTCGGCCTTGCCTGTCTCGGCATTGCGCACGGTCAGGAAGCCGTGGGCAAAGACGTGCTCGGGCAGGGCTTCGCCGATGGCCATGAGCATGGCGGGCCAAATGACGCAGTGGAAGCGGATGATGTCCTTGCCCACGATGTGGAACTGCGCGGGCCAGCGATAGGCCAGCTCGGCACGGGCTTCGTCGGTGTCGACACCGTAGCCGACGGCCGTCATATAGTTGAGCAGCGCATCAAACCACACGTAGGTCACGTGGCCCTCGTCAAACGGGACCTGAATACCCCAGTCAAAGCTCGTACGGCTCACGGAAAGGTCGTTGAGGCCGCCCTCGACAAAGCTGCGAACCTCGTTCATGCGGAACGCAGGCTCGACAAAGTCGGGGTGCTCGTCATAGAGCTTGAGAAGCTTGTCCTGGAAGGCGGAAAGCTTAAAGAAGTAGGACTCCTCCTGCACGCGCTCAAGCGGACGGTGGCAGTCGGGGCATAGATGCTGGCCGACGCTGCCGTACTCCTCGTCGCCCTTCTGGACCTGCGTATCAGTGAAGTAGGTCTCGTCAGGCACGCAATACCAACCGTCGTAGCTGCCCTTATACAGGTAACCGGACTCCTTCATGCGCTCCCACAGGTACTGCACGGCATGATGCTGGCGCGGCTCGGTGGTGCGAATGAAGTCGTCGTTGGAAATCTCGAGCTTGCTCCAAAGCTCCTTGAAGTGCGGGGCCTGGCTATCGGTCCACTCCTGCGGCGTCATGCCATGCTTGGCTGCGGCCTCGGCGACCTTCTCGCCGTGCTCGTCCATGCCGGTCAGGAACTTGACGTTATAGCCGGCGGAACGGCGATAGCGAGCCTGAACGTCGGCGATGATGGTGGAATAAGCCGTGCCCAGGTGCGGATCGGCGTTGACGTAGTAGATGGGCGTCGTGATAAAGAACGAAGGCTTGCTTTGATCCATGGGGTTTGTCCTCCAGAAAAACGTTGCATACAGAGGATGATTCTAGCGCAAGGGCTGGATATCCTCCATCTATTGCATATCGAGCACCATGGCATAGACATCGCGCTTGCGGCGCGAATACTTCTGAGACAGGCGCTTGGCCACCGCAGACGCGGGCTCCCCCTCCTCGAGCGCGGCGCGGATATCCTCGCGCAGGGCCTCGTCGGGATCCGCTGCCGTGGCGCCGACCGGCACGACACCGGCCTCCTCATCCTCGCTCGGCGGCGCGATGACCAGCGCGATCTCGCCCTTTACCTCGCCGCGAGCACGCAGCTCCTCGGCAAGCTGGGCAGCGGGCCCGCGCAAGACCTCCTCGTGCAGCTTGGTGAGTTCGCGGCAGACGGCAACCTCACGCTGGGGAAAGACCTCCGCCACGGCCTCGAGCGTCGCCACGATGCGATGTGGAGACTCGTAGAAGATGAGTGCGCCGGGCACCACGGCAAGGCGCTGCAAACGACGCACGCGGTCGCCGTGCTTTCGGCCCAAAAAGCCCTCGAAGAAAAAATGCTCACAGGGAATGCCGGACGAAACGAGCGCCGTGACGCAAGCAGAGGGCCCGGGGATAACTTCGACGGGCACATCGGCCTCACGTGCCGCCTCGACCAGCGCCTGGCCGGGATCGGACACGCTCGGCATGCCGGCGTCCGAGGCAAAGGCGAGGGTCTCCCCCGCCAGCAGACGGTCGACCAGGCCGGCGGCGCGGCTGGCGATCACATTCTCGTCGCAACGGACAAGCGGCTTGGAAATTCCCAGGTGCATCAGCAGCTTTGACGTCACACGCGTGTCTTCGCAGTAAATGGCATCGGCGGCGGCAAACGCCTCGCCAACGCGCGGGGACAGGTCGCCCAGGTTACCGATGGGCGTACCGACCACATAGAGTTTGCCCGTGTGGGCGCTGTTTTGCGTCATATCAACCTATTCAATCATGCCGCGTTCGAGCGTACCGAGCGCCGCGCGAGCGTCCCATGCTGCAATGCGCTTCTCGGTCTTCCACGTTTGGAAGAACCAACCGGCAGCCGGCGCAAACGAAGCCAGCTGGTTGGCGATAAACACGCGCTCGTAGGCATTGCGGCCCTCGGGCGTAACCGACGAGTTGGCAAAGATCGCCGCACCCGACCATTCGCCCACCAGCACGGGGAACCCAGTCGAAATCGCTTCTTTAAGCTCGCGCTTGTTACGCGAAATCGCCGTCGTCAGCCCGCGGGGGCTCGTGATGTCGAGCGCGTACTCGTCGCGGTAATGGTACAGGTGAAGGTCCATGTAGACGTTCTTGTACTTGGCGCCGCGCATAAAATGCTTCCACTCGCTGGGATGCCCCGAAGACGAGAAGACGACGATCTTATCCTCGGGCATATACGAACGAACGAGCTCGTAGGCATCGCGATAGAAATTGCGCAGGTAGTGGGCCGGAATGCCATCCGTCATGGTGAAGAGGCTCTTGCGAACGCTCATCTGCGGCGTGTCCAGCAGCTCAATGCCCAGCAGGCTCTCGGCCTCGCCATAGCGATCGGCCAAGCGCTCGAGCACGTCGAGTGCGACATGACGGCCGTTGGTGGACGAATGCCACTCGGCAACAGCCTCCGGCGTGGTGGGCGAATCGTTGGAATCGCCCTGGCCACCGGGTACGGTTGCCAGATCGAGCAGCACGCGGATGTCGTACTTGACAGCCCACTCAATTGCGCGGTCGATGTAATCGACAACCGATATGTAGGAGGCATCGGACTCCTGTGAGCCAAAGGCATACCAGGGCACCGGCAGACGCACGGCATTGAGACCGATCTGCGCCATGCGGCGAAAATCGTCCTCGCTCACAAACGTCTCGTAATGGCGGCGCATGCGCTCGTTATAGGCGGCGGTACCCATGGCCTCCTGTAGCTCAGCCGCGTTGGATGCACCGGTCGCCGCGTACAGCGACGGGGTCACCCAAGGCTCGGGAATAAACCAACCAGAGAGATTAACGCCGAGTATCCTCTCCATTACTGCCCCCTTCGGATCATGCAGGTCGAACCCGCATCGTATTGCATAGGATAAGTATCGTTTTGAGTATACCCGCGCGTGCGGACAGGCGACCGAACGGTCTGTAAAGTGACGCGAAAGTGGGAGGAATGTCTGGGGCGAGCGGGCTCGGAATGGTGCGACGAGGTGTGTACGCGCGCCGGAGGCAGGCACCGGAAAGTGTGTCCCGTTCTGAGCCCTTATTCTGGGACGCAGTTTCCGCAGAACCCTACATAAAAGAAAAGGACCCCTTTGCAGAGGTCCTAGTCAATTCAAGGTGGCGGGGAAGGGAATCGAACCCCTGACACGAGGATTTTCAGTCCTCTGCTCTACCAACTGAGCTACCCAGCCATTTGAGGTGTGCCTTGTTTCAAGGCTTGATTAGTATAACCAAGGACGCGTTCCGGTCAACCGAGAATTTCAAAAAAGTTTTTGAGCACAGCCTCGGTTCTTTAAATCGGCACGTCAGAGGCATCAGCCGGCAGCAAGAAGTTTTTCGCTCAGAGCCGCACGGGCAAACTCACTTGGTGTCATCCCCTCGGCAGCCGCCCGTCGACGAATGGCCTCCTTCATTCCCAGAGGAATCTTGACCGACAGCGTTGCCGTCCCCTCACCTGAGAGTGGGGGCCGTCCATGCACGATCCCACCAACGGTGTGTTCGCCATCCGGAAACTCTCCGCGCTCGTACGACTCGCACCACGCGTCAATCATTTCATCCGTTACAACCTGACCATTAGCGGCCGTATACGTCTTGCCCATCATCGACCCCTTTGCCGAGCCCGTTCAATCTCCTGCCAAAATTTCTTCTGGACTGGAGACAAGGCATGAATGATAAGCCACCCACGGACAAGCTCGACCGCGACAAGCTCCACGCTTCGTCCGTCTGGGAGCCATCCAATCGCAAGCCATCTCGGCGGCTCGTCCTTCGACTCGCGACGAACGCACTCAGTAACCGCAAGCCAAGCGCTAAGCACCTGCTTTTCTGTCAGGTGCTTTTTAGCGTTGGGATGGATCTCAACATCCATGCATCTTCTCCTCCATCTTACCCAATTTCGTATGACGAAAGTCCGCTGTCGCCAATTCTTAAGCCGGCACGCGTTGGAGAGCAGGGGTCGAAACAATGATTGAAGAGCGCTCTAGTGCGGCCCAGGCGCCGGGGCAGGAGCACATACGCCAGGGACATACGTTTTCGTAGCGCGCGAGGATATTGCCGTCGCGATCGATGAAGGCGATGTCGATGGGATAGGCCATAAAACACGTATGGACCGAAGAGCAGCGTGGAAACGCCATGACGAGCGGCAAGCCGTTGGCGGCAACCGGACGCCGTCCCAGCATGCCGCGCAGGCGCACGACAAACGACTCCGCCACCGCAAACTCGGCCGGCGTCCAACCCAGCCTGTTGAGTGCCCGCGCATAGGCGATGTAGGACGAGACCGCGGTCACATGACCACCCCCGGACGCCATGGATCGACCGTCACCGCGCGCTCGTGCGACAACGTTGTCGGCGCCCCCAGCGGAACGCCAGCGATGCTGAGAGAAGTCGGCCACGGCTCATAGTGCATGGTGCAGGTGTAGGTCCTAAACGTACCGGATAGGGAGAGCAGACCACCATCCGATGCCTCCGCGCCTTGCTCGCTCGACACTTCGATCTGCAAGTCATAGCCTTCCATGGCATTCAGAATTTGAGTCTGGACCGTCGCCGAGGCATCGACAGAGCTTTCGTCGCCCTCCCCCTCCGACGCCACGGCGTGCGCCAACACGATGTCGGGCGCCACGCGGTCGAAGCGCGCGACAGCACTGGCAAAGATCATGACGTTGTACACGATGAGTGCCAGCACCAGCAAAACGGGCGTAACCACTGCCATCTCCACCGTCGCTTGGGCGTGCTCCTCGCGCAGACGCATGCGGATACTCATTACGACCCACCGCCCAGAGCGCCAACCAGCGTGGCGACATCGACGGTGAGCGGGATGGAGCCGCCGCCGGGCAGAGGAATCTCCGCAAGCGTGAACACCGTACCGCTGATGGTGCGTTCGACTTGATATTCCAACGCCTCGCAAAGCGCCTTGGGATCGGTCACGCCCAACGGAATACTTCGCAGCTTGTCTTGCGCTTGAGAGAGACCGGCAATGTCAGACCCCGGGCTCTTAATGACGTTGGCGGAATCGGTCAGCACTGGCTTTCGCAGGCGCAAGTCGCACGGTTCCAGACCCAACGCCGCCACGGACGCCGAAACGGTATCGCCGAGCCATGATGCGATGGAGCCCAACGCGCCGCTGCCCCCTCCTAGGCCTTTAATCATCTCGTCCATAAGTTCGTCGGCCGAACCTTGGATATCACCGTATCCTACGAGCAGCCGTCCCCAAACATCCATGACGCCGTCGAGTACGCCGGCAACGCCACCCGAGCGTTCCTTCAATGTCGAGAAAAATCGCGAAAGCACGTTGTTTTGCGCCGTCGCCTCATCGGGCGCCAGCACCGCGGCAGAGATGGCACCGCGACTGCCAAGCTCAACCGCCGTGTTAAACGAAGAGTTAAGTTGATCGGGGCTGGCAATATCACCCGAAACTGCAAAGGCGACTACGCCGTTGCGGCCAGGTGGGGCGATACGCGGACGCTCGCCCGAAAGCGCTTTGATGGCCTGGTCAAACGCATTGCTCGCACGGTCGGTCTCGTCTTCGGTCTGACGTTCGAGCTCGAGCTCTTTGTTGCGGCATTCGACGTAGCCTTCCAGGGCGTCTTTAAACTTGTCAAAGTGATACTCGAAGCCGTTTTCGATAGAGGTTGAAGGCGCCGCAACAGCACCAAGCGACGAAACGCCAAAATGGCATTTGCTGCATTTATCCTGTCCATCGTAATCGGCAACCGAAGCAAATCCGCTCGGCGTCCCTTTCTTATAGTTGGGGCAGGTCGTCCCGTAATGCAGATACGCCTTGTCATCGTTCACGCTAGTCGGCCACACCGCATCGGTATAGAGTTCCGTCGCCCGAACCTCATCAGAGTTGCGCGGCAGCAGCGGAATATAAGAGGAAACCCTGTCTCCGTTCTCGGTTATATGTGCCCGATCGACCTCCGCGCTCGCATAGGTATAAAACGCCTTACGCGCCGCAGACTCTGCCTTCATCTCGACACTCGAGCCGTGGGGCTTCTCATTTGTCAGACGCCAATGGTAGTAGTCCTTCGCGCGATCAAGGGCAACTTGGGGCTCCCACGTAACGCTCGATGAGTAATGCGGATTTTGAACACCGGAGAGATCCGTTAGGCTTTTCGCGCGCTCCCACATGCAAGAACAGCTGCCGACCGAGCCCTTGTCAGACCCACCACAATCCGCCAGCCAAGCACGCTCTTTAGCCTTCGCCGTGTCCTCAGAAGCCTTCCGCAGCTCCTCGGCCGCACGCTCTAAATCATCTGATGTGTCTTTAATGGTATCGGTCGAGATCTCTGACCCTTTGAGCGCAGCGAAGTCCGACTCGGATGTCCTGGGCACGGCAAGCGCCGTACCGGTATAGGTCACACTATCGGTATCCTGCGCCGACACCGCCTGCGTGGCACGCGCGGCGATCAGATACGGCAGAGCCGTCTCGATTTTCTGTAAGCCTTCCGATGCGCTTTTGGCAAACTTGTTGCGCGTTTTAATGACCTCGATCCCGGTGTCGACCATATTGCCGGCAACCGGCTCGGCACCCGGGATGAGGATGGCGACCAGGCCCGTCCCGATCGTGGCAAACCCCGCCAGCCCCAGACTCAAGATACTCGCATCAACCACCGTGGCAGCCGTGTGATAGGACGACACCACGTTGGCACCCGCCAGCGCGCCGCTATCGGCCGCCACCTGGGTATCCCCGGCACGCGACATGCTCCATATCGCCGCCGTCGACGAAAACAGCAGCGTGAGCACCACCAAGATGACCACCGCAGAGGAGAGCGTGGTGTAGGCACCGTCTTCGATAAACAGATCGACACCGGCTCGACCCATAAAGCCGCCTCGCTTGCGATGGCAGCTCGGACGGCACGTCAAAACGCGTCTAGACCAGAAACGCTTAATCCCATGTAGCAATCCACAAATCATAATCTCCCTCCAGCCATTCGGGACGCGATTGATACGAGACATCGACTTTGAGCTCAACGTAGCCGCCCTCGGCGGTACCACCCATAGCCTGCGCAAACGCACCGATCACGGGCAACGGCTTGACCTCGCCGGAAACGGACACGGACGAGACGCCACCCGCACCGGCCCGGCCAAGCTCGATATCCCACGACAGCGGCCCGCCGGCATGAAAGATCGAAACGTTGGGCACTGCGGCAAGCCGGCGGCGGGTGAACTCCTTAAGATCGTCGTCCTCCGCCGTCGTCGTGGTCATGAGCCGCGCGGTCTCGGCGGCGGCAGACTCCATGACCGCGCGCGTATAGAGCAGGCACACCGGCTGCAGTGCGAGAAGGATGAGCGTCAGAAACGTCGGCAGCAAAAAAGCGGCCTCGACCGTAGACTGCGCCCGGTCCTCGCACGCGATATCAATACAACGCGATGTCCTTAGCGCCCGCAGCGGCGTCGATAACCGACATCGAGGCAACGCCATGGGATGCCGCCCGCTCGACCAGCGCCGCCAAGCGCCCATCGGTGCCAGCACGCCAAAGTCCCGCAATCGCCAGCACGATCGATAACAGCGCCACCGTGACGATGGCGTATTCCACAGTCGCTTGGGCAACCTCTTCACGCAGAACGCCATGCATTTCACGATCCCTCCTTTGAGTTTATTGTTTGCGGGACCAGGCGCACGGCGCGCAGACGACACGAAGCATCGCCAGTATCCGCGGCAACCGTCACCATATCGACCCAGCCGCGTCCGTCGCGCACGATAGCGCCCCACACGTTGCCCTTGATATCGAGATAGCCGCTCAGAGCAAGTTGTGCCGTGGGTACCTCGCGATAGGCACGCAGCATATCCGCTGCCGCTTCGGTCATCGGTCGGTCCTCGGACCATGCAAGCCGGACCGCAATCGCGTTGCCCTCAGGCGAATCCGTCGCAGTGCCAGACCGCTTGTCGAGCGCCCGCAGAAAGGTTTGCGCCGTGACAGCGACATCCGAATCGTCCGCATCTCGCATCTCATCTTTTTGAGACGCCACCGCCGAATCTGAGCCCAAATCGGAGGCGGTCCCAGGACGCTGCTGCCGCGCGGCGTTAAGCCCCAAAAGCACCACCGCTATCGCCACGGTCAGGCAAGCAAACACCAGCAGCACCCCGATGGGGCGCTCGCCCTCTACAGGCTGTTGATGCCCTCGCTGATAGCGTTCCATAGATCTTGGACCTTGCCCTTAAATGCGACGATGGCGATAATCGCGATCACCACGAGCACGCCGACCAAGATGGCATACTCGGTGGTACCCTGCGCACTCTCCTCCTGCAATAGTTCCTTGGCGCGCTGACGAACATGTGCCGCCCGGCAAAACGCCCAGCCCTGGACCTTGCCAGCAGCGTCAGTCATCGTGTTCATGTATTCCTCCCTACATCATCCCGCCTGCTCCCAGCAGCGGGCCCAATATGGACAGAAGCAACGCCGGCAAGATGAGCGTGCCGGTGGGAATCAGCAGCTTGACGGGCGCACGCTCGATCTCGCGCTCGACCGCGGCGCGATGAGCCGCACGGATCTCGCGACTTTGAGCGGCCAGCGTCTCGGCAAGTGGGGCACCCAGGGCGAGCGCCTGCCCCACCGTGATGGCAAAGGTCTCGAGCGCTCGCACGTCCAGGTCGCGCGCGGCGGCCAACAACTCGTCCTCACGCGTGCCCACGCCCACCTGCCACGCCATACAGGCGCGTTCAAGGCGAAGAGCCAGCACTGACCGGCGGTTGGCGCAGAAAATCTCAAGCGCCGCATCAAACGAAAGACCGGCCGAAAGACCCAAGCGCACAACATCGATCATCTCGGACACTTCGCCGAGCGACACTCGCGCCGGGCCGCCCGCTCCAACCGCGCCCTTCACTCGCGCGGTCAGAGCATCGACCACCGAGCGACCCGCGGCAGCGACCAGCACCGCCTCGCGCATGCAGGCCCCTGCGATCTTGCGTGCATCCGCCCGATCCAAACCCGTCGCGACAAATACACTCAGGGCGCACAGGCAAGCCGCAACTGCAACCGGGGCGCTCATAGCTCCACCCGCATAATGCGCCGGATAACCACCAGGGCAACGGCGTTGAGGGCAAGACCCAGCACCACAGCGCCCGCGCCGGCAGGCGTCGCAAGACCGCGACGAAAATCTGCCGAAAGCAGCGCCAACACCGCGCACATGCCCGCCGGCATCGCCGCGACCATATGCGCAGACATGCGAGCCTGCGACGTCTTAACATCCAGGCGGCGCTTGAGCTCAATGCGCTCCCCCACCATGCTCGACGCCTCGGACAGTAAGTCGGCAAGCGGAGCGCCGGTGCGCTGAGACACCTTAAGCGCCAAGGTCACAAGCGAAAGACCGGGGGCGTCGATACGCACGAGCAAGTCATCGAGCGCGTCGGTCGCCGAGATGCCGCAATCGATCGCCGCCGCCACCCGCAAAAACTCGGTATGCACTGGCTCTTGCGCATGAGCGCCCACAAAGCGCATGCCCTGGGCCAGCGAATGTCCCGAGGCAAGCGACATGGAAAGTGCGGTAAACGCCTCGGGCATTGCCTCTTCTGCATCGTGTTGCTCGCGCCGGCTCTCAAAGCCATCCCGAGCGGCACCAACGGCAAACGGAGCAACAAGTCCCAAGGCAAATCCGAGGGGCGATAACGACACCATCGTTAGTAAAACGCAGCAGACACCGCTCGATAGCAGCAGAAACGCCAAACGTCCCGAAGCATCTTCGATCACGAGGCCAAGGCGATGCGCCGGAGCCAGCGATGCCCACGAACGGGCGATCTTTTTCAGCAGATCGTTTTCCACCAGCTCACGCGGCAGCTTCTCTGCCACCATCTCGAGCGCCTGACGTGCCAGCTCCGCCAGCGGTACCTGCGGCACACGAGGTTCCGCCCCGCACGCCGTCGCGACAGAAAGCCCTGCCAAGCCCCCTACGACGAGGGGCACAGTGATCTCCATTCGTCCACCTCCTCTTGTGTGAGCGTCCCCGACCGCAGGCCTTCTGCGATAAACGGCGGCTCGCGGTCAAGCGTCCAGGTGCGCTCGGCGGCATCGAACGTCACATAGCGCTCGAGCTCTACGCCACCCGATGCGGCGCGTCGCACCCCCGAATACGAGGAGACGAAACGCCTGCCATCGGCGTGGCGCTCGGACATCACGATGCCGTCGAGCGCCATGGCAATCTGCTCCTCGATGAGCTCGCTCGGCAGATCGATGCCATAACGTGCAAGCAACGTCAGACGCACCACGGTCTCCTGTTCTGAACCCGCATGAAGCGTGGTGAGCGACCCGTCGTGGCCCGTGTTCATGGCCTGCAACATGTCGCAGCACTCGGCACCGCGCACCTCGCCCACCACGATGCGGTCGGGGCGCATGCGCAGGGCATTAGTCACCAGGTCGCGGATCGTCACCGCGCCCTCGCCCTCAATTGAAGCCTCGCGCGCCTCTAGGCGCACCACGTGCGGATGATGCGCAAACTTGAGCTCGGCAGAGTCCTCGATCGTCACGATGCGCTCGCCGGTGGAAATCTCACATGACAACGCGTTGAGCAGGGTGGTCTTACCAGATCCCGTGCCTCCCGCAACCGCCAGGTCCTGTCGCAGCGACACCGCACACGACAGCAGCTGCGCATACCAAAGCGGCAGCGATCCCAACCCCACGAGCTCGTCCAGCGAGCAGATACGGTCCGAGAACTTTCGGATGGTGAGAATCGGTCCGTCAATCGCCACAGGCGGAATCACCGCGTTGACGCGATAGCCCGTTTTGAGGCGGGCGTTGACGATGGGGCTGCGCTCGTCGATACGGCGGCCAAGTGGCGAGATAATGCGGTCGATAAGCACACGGATCTGCTCATCATCCTCAAACGCATGCTCGATGGGGTACAAGACGCCGCCGCGTTCAAAGAAAGCCGAGCGGCAGCCGTTGATCATGATCTCGGTAACGGTGTCGTCCTCGATGAGCGGCTGCAACGGCCCCAAGCCCACCACGTCATCCAAAATCTCGTCGATGATGGTCTCGCGCTCGGGCGTCGCGAGATCGGTCGGCTCCTCAACATTGAGCGCCGCCTCCACCGCAGGACGCAATTCCGAGCGGGCAAGCGCCGGGTCGATATAGGCGCTGATACGCGCCACTTCGTCGTAACCCATGCGGTCCATCACGGCGCGCTTGGTGCGTCGTTTCACGGCGCGGCGACGCCCCACATCTACAGGCGCTGCCGCCGCCGCAGCGCCGGCAGCCTTAATCCTCGTTTGCAGGCTCATCGCTGATCACCCTCGCGCGACCAGGGAAGGCGGATACGCGGGCGTTCGGTGCGCGTTGCACGGTCGGCGACCATATCGCTCCAAGGGCCGACGGCGCACCCCAGTTCCACGAGCATCTCGCGCGTGGCCTCGCGCACGCTAGTCGCAAAAGCGCTGGTCTGCCCCACTGCCTCGTCAGCGCGCCCAAACGCCATGAGCGCGGCGAGATCCTGCCCGCCATCGGCGATACGAATCTTGGAGCTTAACGCACAGGCAATCTCAAAGCGCATGGCGACGTCCTCGTCTGCCCCGCGCGCACCGAACCGGTTGAACACGGCGCTCATGCGCGTGCGCGGCACACCTACTCGACCTGCCAGTTCAATGACGCGCGATGCCGATGCCGCGGACGACACCGCCGCATCGCCAACGACCAGGCAACGGTCGCTCGCCGCCACCGCAGCCGCCACGGCGTCGCCCCAAAAGACCGAGGTATCGATAAAGACCACGTCGGATTCGCGACGCAGAACATCAAGCAGTAGCTCCACCGGACGTGCCATGTGCTCGGCTTGCTCGGGCGCCGCGACGGGACCCCAGAGCGTAACGCCCGGCGCCACGCGCATCGAAGCGGCTACGATATCCGGCTCGGTGAGCATGCCCGCCGCCGACGGCTCGATAAGTGCCGCCATATCGCGCGGAGCATCGACGCCTAACAAGTCGTAAAGGTTTCCAAACATCAGGTCCAGGTCGAGCACGGCGGCACGCAAGCCCAACAGCGACGATGTGTGTGCCATGGTGGCAACGATCGTCGACTTGCCGCAACCGCCCGAACCCGAAATAGCGCAGATGACTGGAGCTCGATGCGGCGGAGCGGTAGCGTCTGCCGGCGGCATCGGAGGCGGCGGGGCGGGCGTCGGTGACAGCGTCCCCGTCTCCCCCGCCGCAACCACGTGCTGCGTCCAAGCCGGCATGGCTGCTTGTTCGGTCTGCGAGGCAGGCTCGTTCTGCGTAATCTGCTCATGCTGCATCAGCGACAACTCGCCGCACCCGGCAAGGCCCTCAACTTCGTCGAGTTCATCCGCCAGATTCACGCCGTGCACGTATCCCATATCTACTGCCGGGGAGTCGCCAGCATGCTGCGCCGGCCCTCCAGCGTCATCGTATACAAGGGGGTTCCGGGGGCGCCGACCATGCTCGGCTTCCGCTTTTCCATAATCATCAACACGCGGGCCTCTTGTAGCGCGAGGCGCCCCGGGTTCCCTATCAACAAAAGCATCGGGCTCAATCGTCATGCGCCGATCGGAATCAACCGCTCCCTCGCCCGCGCGCCCGTTGCCGCATATACTGTGTGCAGCGATGACCTCGGTCGCCCCCGCGCGAAACAGCCCCTCGATATCCGACGGATCGAGCGCTTCTATCAACACGACCACGCGACTCACGCGGCCTTCGGCCGTCAGGCGCGCAACAGTCTTGCGCACATCTTCGGTATCAAACAGAGACGCCGCGATGATGGCAGCCCCGCGGCGCGACGGAAACGCCCGCGCCATGGAAACCAGCCCGTCCAGGTCACCCACGCGAAGCACCTGTGCACCCGCATCACGGCCCTCGACTTCCCGCTGCAACAGCCCGTAATCGCCGCACGCGCAGCACGCAAGCCAGATCGCCTTCATCACTCGTCGCCTCCGCTCTTTTTGCCGCGCGCCGTGGCGGGAATCGTCAAGCTGACCGTTCCCTTGCCCGAGGCTCCCAGCAGTTCCTTGACGTCTTCGGGGTCAGCCGCCAGCGTCACCCATTCGATCTTGCCCTCGCGCGTGGCACCGGAATCCTCACTGGTATCGATCACGTACGCGCCGCACAGCCGATCGGTCACGCCGTCTTTTTGCACATACACATCCACGTAGCTGCCCACGCCCGTAGCACCGCCGACCGAGTGCTCGGCATCGACCGCCACCGAAACGGCGACCTTGCCCTTAGGCACCTCGAGCTTGTGGCTCTCGACCTTGGTGTAGACATTGCAGATCACGGCGTTTTTGGGAATACGCGAAGTCGTCACGTCGCCGCGCACCTGGCGCAGCTCGGTCGCCGCGTCACGCGGCAGCAGACTCGTCAGCCACTCCTGGGTTATGACATTGGTCTCATCGAGGGTCTCGCCCACATCGATATCGCGCGCCGCGACGCATACCTCGACGCGATCGCCACCGTACTTGGCCAAGGTCTCAGCCTGGACCTGTTCGGCTTGTGAGCGGATCGATGAGCCGTAAACCATGCAGAGCAGAGCAGCGAGCACGCCCGCGACCAGACTGATGGCGATGCGCTTGCTCTTGTTCACGGCCGCTCCTCTCATGGCAGTGCCGGGCGAATGCCCGTACCACCATTGTCTGGGCGGTCAGAGTGCAAAGCGGCGCAATCGCAATCTTGGTTTTCGATGTCAAACCAATCGCTGACCAAAAGCTGACCAGCCCGTCAAGCTCGTGGCAAGGTTTTGGTCAGCACGTCAGCAAACTGCATGTTTCGAGGCTTTTCCGCAGCAAAAAGCCGTCTCCCGAACAGTTGGGAAACGGCTGTCATAGGAAAAATCAATTACAGATGGACATCGGGATCGAGCATTTGAGCACTCACGCGCATGGATAACGCCAGGTTTTGGAACGTTTCCAGACGCAGGCTATCGATCTGCCCGGCGTCCTCGGCCTCGCGAACGGCGCAACCCGGCTCATGGGTATGCGTGCAATCGCCAAACCGGCACGCGCGCGATGCCTCGACAATCTCGGGGAAGGCGCGGGCCAGTCCCCGCTCGTGACCCACGAGCGGTAGGCTGCGCAGGCCCGGGGCATCGACGATCACGCCGGCGTCGCCCGGCAGCGTCACCATCACGCGCGCGACGGTAGTGTGACGGCCCTGGTCGTCGCGTTCGCGCACACCGCCGGTCGCCAACGTATCGTGGCCCAGCAGCGCATTGAGCAGCGTCGACTTGCCGGCACCCGACTCGCCCAGAATCATGGCGCAGCTCCCGGCAGGCACGCAGGCACGGACCTCGTCCAGGCCGCGGCCCTCGGCAGAAGACGTCACGATCACGCGCACGTCCGGACCCACCAGACGGCGCACGCGGTCCAGATCGCGCTCGAGCTCCCCGGCATCGCAGCGGTCAGCCTTGGTGAGCACCACCACCGGCTCGGCATCGCAGTCGAGCGCCAACACCAGCGAGCGCGCCACACGGTCGAGCAGCACCTCGCCGGCACCGAGCGCCTGCACGATTAGCACGCTATCCACGTTGGAGCAGAGCACCTGGCGCTCTCCGCGGGCACGGCCGCGCCAACGCTCAAAGCTCGTACGGCGCGGCAGTACGCATTCAATCACGCCCATATCGTGCCCGGGAGCGCGGCGCACCGCCACACGATCGCCCACGGCAGGCAGCAGGACCTCGTCCCCACCGCGCGACTTGGCAAATCCCACGGCATGCTCGGCGCGGAAGGTATCGTCGGCAGTCGCCACCAGCGGAAACCCACGATCCAAGCGCACCACGGCGCCAAGCTGCATCTGCTCGGGCTCCTCGGCATGTGCGCAGAAATCATCAAAGGCAGCCTGCTGAGCTTCATCGACCGGCAGGTCATCGAACGCCGGAACGTCCTGCAGCGCGTCGAGTCCCGGCACGCTCGCCAGCAGCTCCTCGGCAGACGCGGGAGCCTCGGTCGCGAGCTTCCGACGACGATCGCGCTTAGCCCGCGCCCCCGTCGTCTTTTTCTTCGCTTTAGCCTTAGCCTTGCCCACAAGCGCCTCCCAGCACCATAAATCACAACTGAGCAGGTATTTTAAATCAAAAAGAGCTGGCCGGGCAAAGCCCGACCAGCTCACAAACTTTCCCTCAGCCAATGGTCCCGAGAGGTTATCCGAAGGCCCGCCCGCCGGGAGGGGTTTCTTCTGAGTGATCCCGCAGCGCGAAGCGCGAGGACCAGCGAAGGAGAAACCCCGCAGGCGGGCGGGCCCGGACAGGTACGTTACTCTTTCTCCACCGCGCGCATGATCGCCTTGTAGATCTCCATCAACGGGATGATCAGGAAGGCCAGGCCCAGCGCGGCAAGAACGCCCTTGAGCTCAAGCGTCACAGGGCCAAAGAACATCTCGGCAAGCGTCGGCTGCACGGTCACGATCACCGTCAGCACCAGTGCCAGAGCGGCGGAAGCCCACAGCCACTTGTTCTGCTTCTTCATGGTGAACAGCGACGCACGACGGCTGCGCATATTGAAGCAGTGGAAAATCTCGACCATGTTGAGCGTGATGAACGCCATCATCACGCCTTCCTCGTCGGCATTGCCGGCGATCATATCGGCGATGTGGATGTAGCCCATGTCAAAGTACACGCCCACAAAGAAGCTCGCCAGCACCAGCACGGTGATGATTAGGCCCTGGACCACGCAGTCCAGACCCATATGTCCGGCAAAGACACCATCCTTGGCGTTGCGCGGCTTGCGCTTCATGATGTCGCCCTCGGCGTCCTCCATGCCCAGCGCGAGCGCAGGGAAGCAGTCGGTAACCAGGTTCACCCACAGCAGCTGCACCGGCTGGAAGATGGTAAAGCCGATGAGCGTGGCGATAAACACCGAGAAGACCTCGGCAAGGTTGGCCGAAAGCAGGAACTGGATGACCTTGCGGATGTTGTCGTAGATGCGACGGCCCTCTTCGCAGGCACCGATGATGGTGGCGAAATTGTCGTCGGCAAGCACCATGTCGGCGACGTTCTTGGTGACATCGGTACCGGTGATGCCCATGCCAACGCCGATGTCGGCGCGCTTGATGGACGGGGCGTCGTTGACGCCGTCGCCCGTCATGGCCACGATCTGGTCGCGCGACTTCCAAGCCTCGACGATGCGTGTCTTGTGCTCGGGCTGGACGCGGGCGTACACGCCGTAGTCCTCGATGTGCGCGTCGAGTTCCTCGTCGCTCATGCGATCGAGGTCGGCACCGGTGATGGCATGGCTGCGATCGGTGACGATGCCCAGCTGCTTGGCGATGGCCACGGCGGTGTCGATGTGGTCGCCCGTGATCATGACGGTGCGAATGCCAGCGTCGTGGGCCTCGCGGATGGCTTCGGCGACCTCGGGGCGGACCGGGTCGATCATGCCGGACAGGCCGCAGAAGACCAGGTCGTGCTCGAGCGCAGCGGGGCTGCAGTCGCTCGGGACCTCGGTGTAGGTGCGGCTTGCCAGCGCCAGCACGCGCAGAGCCTCGTCGGCCATGGCCTTGTTGGCGGCCACGAGCTCGGCGCGACGCTCCTCGGTCAGCGGGACGACCTTTTCGCCCTCGTAGATATGGGTGCACAGGCCGATCACCACGTCGGGCGCGCCCTTGGTGTACTGCTCGTACTCGCCATCCAAGGTCTCGACGATCACGGACATCATCTTGCGGCCCGAGTCGAACGGGGCCTCGCCCACGCGCGGATGCTCGGCAGTCAGGCCGGTGAGGCCAGCCTTGCCGGCGTCGTTGACGAGCGCGCACTCGGTCGGCTCGCCCACGGCCTCGCCCAGCTCCTCGTCCCACTGGGCATCGGAGCAAAGGGCCATACCGGCCAGGAACTTCTCCTTAGGCGCGGCGAGCTCGTGCTTGACGACGGTCATCTTGTTTTGGGTAAGGGTACCGGTCTTGTCGGAGCAGATGGTTTGCGTGCAGCCGAGAGTCTCGACGGCAGAGAGCTTGCGGATGATTGCCTGGCGCTTGGCCATCTTGGTCACGCCGAGCGAAAGGACGATGGTCACGACGGCGACCAGGCCCTCGGGAATGGCGGCGACGGCAAGCGAGACGGCGACCATAAAGGTGTCGAGCAGGGCAGTCGGGTCGGTGAGGACATTGCCCACGCCGTGGCGGAGGATGTCAACGCCAAAGATCACGACGCAGATGACGATCACCATAATGGTAAGGATGCGGCTGAGCTCGGCGAGCTTCACCTGCAGCGGCGTGAGCTCTTCCTTGGCCTCGGCCAGGGCGCCGGCGATCTTGCCCATCTCGGTGTTCATGCCGGTGCCGACCACGACGGCGCGACCACGGCCGTACACGACGGTGGAGCCCATATAGCACATGTTCTTACGGTCGCCGAGCGGCACGTCGTCGGTGCCGGCGGCGAGCTCGATCACGTTGGCATGCTTCTCGACGGGCACGGACTCGCCGGTGAGCGCGGCCTCTTCGATCTTCATCGTGGCGCTCTCGAGCACGCGGCAGTCGGCCGGAACGGAGTCGCCCGCCTCGAGCATGATCACGTCGCCGGGCACGAGCTCGGCGCTCGGCAGGTGCACGAGCTTGCCGTCGCGTAGCACCTTGGACTGCGCCGCACTCATCTCCTGCAGGGCCTCGAGGGCCTCCTCGCTCTTGGCTTCCTGGACCACGCCCAGCACCGAGTTGACGATAACGACGAACATGATGATGGCAACATCGGCAAAGTCGGGCTCGCCCTTGACCATGCCCGTGAGCGCACTGATGACGGCGGCAACGATCAGCATGATGACCATAGGGTCAGCCATCTGTTCAAAGAAACGCTTCCACAGCGGCGTCTTCTCAGCTTCCTCGAGCTTGTTAGGGCCTGCCTTGGCGAGGCGCGAAGACGCCTCGTCGTTGCTCAGGCCGAGGTTCTCATCGACACCTTGGTCGCTGAGCACCTCCGCCGCGGCGGACAGGTATTCCTTTTGCATATAGAGTCCCCTCCTGGGATTCGGGCCACTCAGCAGATTGATGCCCGATCATAATTCCCAGGAGAAGGGCAAGGGCTCATCAAGGCTGCCGTGCTGAGCGGCAGTTGATAGTGGAGCTATGGTACCCCAAAGCGACGCGTCTAGCCAAAACAATCGGTTTGGAAATATGGTCCGCACGCAACGGTGCAGACCGTGTGATGCTCAACATTGGTAAAACGTTTTTTCTTCGGCACATCGCCAAACTGACATATCGCCCAGATAGCAGCGGTTGGAGTGGTTGGTAAAGATTTTTCATATACCGTTTTTCCCGCAAAAAATGAACTTCCATTTCGGCATACGGTCGATTTTTTGGGGTATTCGGTCGGCATTTCGTTATAATCATCTCGGTTTTATTTCTTATGGTTTATCTATCAGCGCAAGACGATGTCAGATGGAGGTCTGAATGTACAAGCGCACTAAGATTGTATGCACCATGGGTCCCGCCTGCGATAGCGACGAGACCATCCGCGAGATGATCAAGGCGGGCATGAACGTCGCCCGTTTTAACTTCTCGCACGGCTCCTACGACGAGCACCACGGTCGCATCGAGCGCGTCCGCCGTATTTCCAAGGAGCTCGGTCTGCCTGTCGGCATCCTGCTCGACACCAAGGGCCCCGAGGTCCGCACCGGCCTTCTGGTCGACGGCAAGAAGGTTGCCGTCAAGACCGGCGATAAGATCGTCGTCACCGCTCAGCCCACGTCCGAGGATTTCCACGGCACCGCTGAGCACATCTCCCTCGACTACCTGGCTCTGCCTTCCGAGGTCGAGAAGGGCTCCCTCATCCTGATCGATGACGGCCTGGTTGCCCTCGAGGTCGAGTCCGTCAGTGGCCAGGACATGACCTGCGTCGTTAAGAACGACGGCCTGATCGGCGAGCGCAAGGGCGTCAACATGCCCAACGTCAACATCTCGCTGCCCGCCATCACCGAGCGCGATCGTCAGGACATCCTCTTTGGCCTGACCGAGAACATCGACTACATCGCCGCTTCCTTCATCCGTGACGGCGAGTCCGTCCGCGGCATCCGCAAGCTTTGCCGCGAGAACGGTGGCGAGCACGTGACGATCTTCCCGAAGATCGAGTGTGCCCTGGGCGTCGAGAACTTCGACGAGATCCTCGAGGCTTCCGACGGCATCATGGTCGCCCGTGGCGACCTGGGCATCGAGATCAAGCCCGAGCTCGTTCCGCACATCCAGAAGGAGATCATCGCCAAGTGCAACGCGGCCTACAAGCCCGTTATCACCGCTACGCAGATGCTCGACTCCATGCAGCAGAACCCGCGCCCGACGCGCGCCGAGGTTGCCGACGTTGCTAACGCCATTTACGACGGCACCGACGCCGTTATGCTCTCTGGCGAGTCCGCTGCCGGTAAGTACCCGGTCGAGGCCGTTAAGATGCAGGCCAGCATTGCTCTCGAGACCGAGAAGTACCTCCCGGCCCACGCTCCGCTCGAGGTTCCGGCCGATGCTCACGGCACCCGCGTCGTCAACAACGTTGTGGGTATGTCCGCTGTGAACATGGCCACCACCGTTGGCGCCAAGTGCATCACCGTGCCGACGACCACCGGTCGTACCGCACGCCTGATCTCGCACTTCCGTCCCAACATGCCGATCTGCGCGTTCTCCCGCCACGAGTGGGCCGTCCAGCAGATGATCATGTACTGGGGCGTTATCCCGCACCAGGCCGAGATTACCCAGGGCACCGTCAACGGCACGATCGTCAAGGCGATCGAGACCGCTAAGGAGCTCGGCTACGTCGAGGCCGGCGATCTGACCGTCGCTACCGCCGGCGATCCCCGCATGAGCGTCCAGCTCGAGGACAAGGTCTCCTCGACCAACGTCGCTTACGTCGCTCAGGTGCGCTAAATCACACTTGCAAGCACACTGCATTGCAAAGGGCCCGGAAGGCTTCGCCTTCCGGGCCCTTTTTCTGTGCCAGTGCCCACTGCACAGCATGACACGCACTCATTTCTTTACCAAATGAGTCCAAATCGCCCCTCCAAGCCCTAAAAATGAACTTTCTTGCTGCGGAAATGTTCGCCCGATGGCGAAACCACACCTTACCCGACGCTGCTAAATCGTTTTAGCAGGAGCCAGATCGACCTGGTTTTCGGAAGTATGCGGCAAATTCTGAGACCCCCGAGCACGCCCTGTTTTTTCGCAACAAAATGCCTGATAAACTGGCCTTAAAAGCCAGGTCTGCTCATAGGATTCAGATTTTGCCGCATACTTCCGGATTGACGCTGGCATCGCACGGTCCAAAAGCACATTTCGACCAGGAGGATATCATGGACCTGACGCTATGCGGTCAATCCGCTTTTTACTATCACCGTATCCCGCCGCAGGTATTAGGCCTTTACCCCGCCATTAGCCTTGGCAATATGGATCGCAGATGTTGCGGCCTCGGAAGTCATGCAGTTGTAAAAGACCTGCTTCACACACCGCTTCACAGGCTTGTATTCACTCGGGCACAATCCGGGTCGCGAAGCCTGTTTAAATCGCACCTCCTGACCCAAGAGCCGCCTCCTGGGTCGTTTAGGCAGACTGAGCATGGGTTTGATGTCACTTCACCGGAGTTCACGCTGCTCAGCCTTGCCACGCAGGTCTCACGCAGCCAGTTACTCATGGCTTGCTACGAGATGTGCGGCTCCTTTGCAGTGTTTAAGCCCTGCGAGCGAACGCGACAACAACTCGATGAAGCTATTTCGCTTAAGCTCATTCCGCCCAACTGCGGCTGGGAGCGAGTTAACGACACCAAGGGCAATGACACCAACTTGTGGAAGCGCACGCCGCTTCTTACCGCAACGGATATCGCCGCGTTCGCCAAGCAAGCCGCAGGCCTGCGCGGCGTCAAACAACTGCGTTGGGCGGCCGAGCACATGACGGGGCAGACCGCCTCGCCCTTCGAAGTCCAGACGTCCATACTCATCTCGCTCCCCCGCGACGAGGGCGGCTTGGGCATCGACATCACCAATAACGCGCGCATCCCGCTCAGCGAAGCTGCACGTTCGCTGTATAACAAAACCTGCTGTTACGCCGATATCCTCATCGAAAGCGCCACCGACAGCATGGGCGTCATTCTGGAATGTCAAGGCCGCTTAGCCCACGACAGCGAAGCCGCGAGCCTCTCCGATGCCGAACGTGCCACCGCACTCACGAGCATGGGCTACGACGTCATCCAAATCACCTATGACCAGATTAAGGATAAGAAAAGCTTCGACCACATAACCGAGCTCATCCATAAAAAGGCTGGGCTTCCCTACACCCCAAAGACCAAACAGGAGCGTACTGCCGAAGATACCCTGCGGCAAGAGCTATTTGTCGATTGGGTTGAGCTATTCACTGTCAAGCCGGCCGGCTAGCAGCTAGCGATCAGGGGGACTGCGGGAACGTCAGAAGCAGCAACGCGAGCCGCAAATCCCGCCTCGGTCAGCTCGATGACCTCGGTAAACGTTGCATCGAAAAACTCCTCGGTTAGCAGGCGATACGGCGGATGATCGGGCTCGCCGGGGTTTTCGCGTACAATCTCGTGCATGACGCCGATAGTCTTGAGCACATATTCTTTATGGATGGGATACTGCCCAAAACGCGTCGCAGCGGTATAGAGGCGATCGGTCGCACGCGGAATGGAAACGATGCCCAGCGTCTTGCCAAACCAGTCAAAATCGCCCTGCTTTTTAATGCGGAATTCCTCGCACGGCTTGCCGCCGTGTGCTTCCAGATACTGGTTCACACGCGTGTTCCATACCGTGTCGGCCACCAGATGCGACCAGACGCCCAGCGTTAAATCGAGCAGCGACTGCGCCACATCTTCGGACGCAAGCGAGAACTCACAGGCGCCGGGACCGACAACCGGCTCGGCATCCCTGTAGCGCTGAGGATAGTGCACGCGGTTCAGTCGCTCGCGCTCCTCGACAATCGAGGTAGCCTCAGCAGGTTCGCCCGCGGGTGCGCCTTTAAGCAGCGGCGCCACATAGGTATCCCAGAACTCGTGCTCGCGCGGCTTAGGGATAGGCTCGGGCTTTGCAAAGTGCGTAATGCGATACGGAATGGGATCGGCGATACCAGGGACCATATAGCCCACGAAGATATCCGGAACCACGCAGCCAAACAAAAAGGCATTGCGGTCGCGCACGCTATCGGCAAGCACGCTAGCACGTGCCAGCAAGCGCTCCGTTTGAGCGATATGAATGTTCCAACTTGGCATAGCCACCCCCATAAAACCTGGTTAACTATACCATCACGGCAGAGTCGCACAGGCGGCCATACATACCCTACGCAGCAACTATTCCGCAGCACCGCTTTCGGTTCCATACGACGGCACGGGCGCCTCGACCACATGGTGATATCGATCGATATAGATGGCACGGGCCTCCAGGCGGCGCACCAAATCTTGATGGTGCGTACTCATCAAAACCGTCTTACCGGCAGCAACGTAGGCCAGCAAAAAGTTGACTACGATGTCGCACGAGTCCTCATCGAGCCCGTTGGTGGGCTCATCGAGCACTAGGATATCGGGGTTCATCGACACCACCGCAGCCAGCGCAACGCGCTTCTTTTGCCCGCCCGAAAGCTGATAGGGCGAGGCATCGACCAGATCGGCAACCTGGAACAGCTCCATGGCATCGCGGACGCGGCGCTCGAGCTCGTCTGTCGGTAGCCCCATCTGCGCGGGGCCAAAAGCAACTTCCTCGCCCACCGTAGCGCAGAACAGCTGGGCGTCGGCATTCTGGAACACAAAGCCCACGCGCTGATGAAAACGCTGAGCGGCTGCGGAATCCTTGAGATATGCCGCATCGATCACGTGCCCGTCAAACAGGTACGCACCCGCGTCCGCTAGTTCAAGACCGTTGATAAGGCGCATAATCGTCGTCTTACCGCAGCCGTTGGGACCGAGTAGGGCAACGAGTTCACCACGATCGACCTGCAGCGACACACCATCGACAACCGTATGCCCCGCATAGGAGAACAGCACGTCGCGAAACTCGATGAGCGGCACGCTCTTGGCGCCAGTAGCACCGCTCGCGCCCATCACGCCATTCGTATCGTTTGCCAAAACGTCGCCCTTCCCTATCCACATCGACGGCTCGGCCGCCCGCGCTACAGCACCGCGCACAACACGGCGAGCAGCACCACGACGACCGCATAGACCGCATCGCGCCAGCCAAAGCCGCTCCGCGCGGGAGTCGGATACGCACCGGCAAAGCCACGGCAAAGCATAGCCTCGTCCATCGCGCGGCTGCATTCCATCGCCTTGATAAAGGTCATGCCCATGATACCCGCGATCGAATCGGTACGCGAAAAACCCGCAGGCGCACGACCCACACTGCGCAGCATGACCGATTCGGTCAGATCGTGCGCCGTGCGTCCCAGCACCTCGATGTGCTTGAGCGCCATATCAAACGTAAAGATGACCTCGTCGGGCAGCTGTAGCGTCTTGAGCGCCGCCGACATGCGGCTCCAGGTGAGCGTCCACGAAACGCCCAGCACGAACGACACGTTAATGAACGTCTTGAGCGCGATCTTGAGCATGGCGCCCGCGGCAGAAGCGCCCAGCAGCAGGGCAGGCAGTGCCAGAACCACCGCAAGCCCCGCGGCGCCGAGCGCCGGCACAAAAGTCGCGCGCAACCCGCGTGCTGGGCGCACCGCGACCAGCACCAACGCGATCGCCGCCATCAACATCAGGTACAGCGGGCTTTGCGTCAGGCACACGCACAGAACGCAAACGAACATCCCCACCAGGCGCACCGGAGCCGAAACGCAAGAAAGGGCGCGGTCGACCATCGACCCGCCCTCGTGCGCGCCTCCACCCAGGCGAACCCGCTCAAGCAGGCTCGCCAGGTGCAGGACATTCTTTTGCATCACACGATGCCGAGCCCCCACGGGCTCATATCGCTCCTCGGCCGCAAGCCAGCTAGGCAGCTCGGCTATTGCCATGAGCACCGCTTTCCTTGACCGTCAGCGAGACCAGGCGGAATGCGATGGTAAGCACCGCCACGCCAATCACGCCCGAAAGAATATACATCGCGGCCTGGCCGGCAAAGCCAAGGCCCTGCTCCTCGGAATAAACCTGCAGGTAGTCGCCCGTGGGCAGCGCATCGGCAAAGGTCGGAGCATCGAGGCCGACCGAAGCCTGCAGACTGTCGTCACCAGCCTCCTGAACGGCGGTCGCGGCGCCCTCAGCGTCCCACTCGCCCCAGGCGTCACCCGTGGCCAAAAGGCCCAGCGGCGTGGCCAAGACAAGCACGGCGACCAGAATGAGCGTAGGGATTAGGGAAGTCTTCTTGGCGGTACCATCGGCGGCAAGCTGGCCATCGACGGCCTCGGGCCCGACGATAATGCTCGGCGCCGTCTTCTTAATGAAACCATAGATGGCGGCCGTCGCCACGCCCTCGATCACGCCGGCAACCAGCATATGCGGGACCAACATGGCCGGAATAGCCACGGACAGCGGGAAGGGGCAGTACAGCGGAGCGCCCGAAGCGTTGGTAAAGAGCATCGGCTGAATACCAAACTCGATTGCCGCGCACAGGGCCGCTAGGCACAACCCGACCCAACCGCTCACGATGGCAGAAGCCGAGGTGCCCCACCTTTTGTCGTGCAGACGGCTGTTGAGCGCACGGAACACGATAGCAGCGGTAAACGGCAACACAAAGGCCATGTTAAAGCAGTTGGCTCCAAAGGACAGGATACCGCCGTCGCCAAACAGCAGCGCCTGCAGCGCCAGCGCGACCGAAACCGCGATGGCCGCGGCCTCCGGGCCAAGCAGCAGCGCGATGAGCGCGCCGCCAACGGCGTGTCCCGTGGTACCGCCGGGCAGCGGCACGTTGAACATCATGAGCAAGAAGGAGAATGCGGCGCAGATGCCCAGGAACGCCATATGCTCGCGATCGAGCGTAGCACGCACCTTCTTGATGCAATGGACCCATACGGGCACCATCGCCACCGCCATGACGGCATCGGTCTGCGGGGACAGGTAGTTATCTGGAATGTGCATATACGCCTCCCGGTTGCCGGCACATGGGATTGCAGCGCCGCTTGAACCATTTCATCAGTGTTACGAGCTAGATGATTCGTAACACGCCGCAGGCTATGATAGCAAAACGGCGCGCCGCCACAAAAGCAGCACGCCGTTTTGTAATGCGCGTGTCATATATGCAGGGTCAGCGATGCCTTATTCCGAACACCGCGGTCGCGCAGAGCTCCGCAGTAACCGCCATCAGGCCCTACGCCCCCCATCGCAAGCCCTAGCCGCGGACCTCGCCGTTTACGCCTTTGCATACCTTGGTGACAATCTTCTGGTGCGCTTTCTCGACCTCTTCGCTGGTAAGCGTGTGGTCGTCGGAGCGATACGTAAGCGCAAAGGCCATGGACTTTTTGCCCGCTCCGATGCGGATGGGATCGCGGTAGACGTCGAACAGGCGCACGCCCTCGAGCAACTTACCGCCGGCGCTCGTAATGCGGCGCTCAAGATCCTCACAGGTCACGGAGTTGTCAACCACAATGGCAAGGTCGTGCTCAACGGCCGGGTACTGCGAGAACTCACGGTAGTTCTCCTGGTTGCGGGCGCCCTTGATCAGCTTGTCCAAGTCGAGCTCAAAGGCAACGACGACCTCATCGATGCCCATCGCCTCGCGCGCCTCGGGGTGAATCTCGCCGACCCAGCCCAGCACGGTTCCGCCGGACAGAACCTCGGCCGCACGACCCGGCTGCAAGAAAGCGTAGCCCTCGCCCTCGACGGGACGGAAGCGAACCTTCTCGATGCGCAGCTGGGCGAGCAGCTCCTCGACAATGCCCTTGCCAAAGAAGAAGCGCAGCTTACGGTACTTCATGTTCCAGGACTGCTCGCTCCACTGGCCCGAGAGCACACCCGCCACGGACTTGGTCTCCTTGGGCAGGCTGGCGTTCTCGCGACCGTGGAACAGGCTGCCGACCTCGTACAGGTGCACGTTGGGCGTGCCGTGGGCCTCGTTATAGGCAACGGACTGCAGCAGGCCTGGCAACAGCGAGCGGCGCATCTCGGTCTGCTCGGCTACCAGCGGGTTCATGAGCACCACGGGGCAACCGCGGCCTTCGGTGGACATGCCGATCTTCTCCAGGTCGCCCGGGGCGGCAAAGCCAAAGGTCGTGGTCTCGTTGAGGCCGCAGGCGCGCAGGATCTCGCCGACCTTGCGGGTGAGCTTCTGCTCGCGGGTCAGGCCGCCGATGTGGTTCTTGGCAGCCGGGATGGTCGCCGTCACACGGCCCATGCCCCATAGGCGCAGGACCTCCTCGATCAGGTCAATCTCGCGCGGCAGGTCGGGACGGAAGCTCGGCGGGGTAACCATAAAGTCCTCGCCGTCGCGCTCGACGGTGCAGCCCAGACGGGTAAGCGAACGCTCGATAAAGTCGGGCTCGATGTCGGCACCGCAGATGGCATGCACGCGGGCCAGGCGCAGCTTAATGCTGTCGATGGTCTTGGGCGCGGGGAAAACATCGACATAGCCGGGAGCAACCTCGCCGCCGGCGATCTCCTCGATGAGCGCGCAGGTAACGTTGGCGACATCCACGCAGCCAGTCTCGTCAACCTGGCGCTCAAAGCGAATGGAGGCGTCGGAGATCAGCGACAGATCGCGGCTGGTGTGCGAGGTGCGACCGGCGTTGAAGCAAGCGCTCTCGACCATCACGTCGACGGTGTCGTCCTCGATCTCGGAATCCATGCCGCCCATAACGCCGGCCAACGCCACGGGGCGCTCGCCGTCGGTGATAAGGCCCATGCCGGCGTCGAGCACGCGCTCTTCGCCATCGAGCGTCGTGAATTTCTCATCCTGCTGGGCGGCGCGAACCACCACGCGACGGTGGCCATCGCGCTCGGCAAAGGTGTCCAGGTCAAAGGCGTGCAGCGGCTGACCGGTGAGCATCATCACGTAGTTGGTGATGTCGACGATGTTGTTGTGCGGACGCACGCCCAGGGCGTTAAGGCGCTTGACCATCCAGTCGGGCGACGGGCCGACCTTCACGTTGCGCACGATGCGGGCGACATAGCGGTCGCACAGGCCCTCGTCGGCAATCTCGACGGAAAGCTCGTCGTCGGTCGCGCGGCCAGTCTCCGCCTTGATGGCGGGCAGCTCAACGTGGAAATCGCGATCGAAAATGGCGCCGGTCTCGCGGGCCATGCCGATCATGGACAGGCAGTCGGGGCGGTTGGGCGTGATCTCGCAGTCGAGCACAGTATCACTCGAGCCCACATACTCGGCAAACGGCATGCCGCAGGGCGTATCCTCGGGCAGGATCATAATGCCAGAGTGGTCGCCGCCCAGGCCGAGCTCGCGTGCGGAGCAGTTCATGCCCATGGACACGACGCCGCGAAGCTTGCTCTTCTTGATCTTGACGTCGCCGGGCAGAACTGCGCCGATCATGGCCGTGACGATGTGGTCGCCGGCCTCGAAGTTCTGCGCACCGCAGACGATCTGCAGCGGAGCGGGATTGCCGTCAGCGTCGAGGTTCTTGTCACCCACGTCGACCGAGCACACATACATATGGTCGCTATCGGGGTGCGGGGTCTTGGTGAGCACCTTGGCAGTCACCACATGGTCGAAGGACTCGCCCACGGTGTCGATCGCCTCGACCTCGGTGCCGGTACGGATATATTCGTCCGAAAGAGTCTTGGGATCCTCCGGAATATCGATCATGGTCTTGAGCCAGTCGTAAGAAACGCGCATCTAACTGGTCTCCTTTCATAAATGCGGCTTTGAGCCAAAAAACTGCAACGGAGACGGGTTTTCCAAGTGCCGCAGATTGCCTTGAAAGAGGAGGGCCGCGTACTTAGGTACGCAACCGACGATTGAAAGGCAAGGTGCGGTGCTTGGGAAAGCCGCCGGGCCTAGAACTGATTTAAGAAGCGCATATCGCCCGTCATGAGCGTTCTGAGGTCGGGCAGGTCGTAGCGCAGGGCCGCGACGCGTTCGGCGCCAATGCCAAAGGCGAAGCCGGTATACTTCTCGGGGTCGATGCCACAGTTGATAAGAACGTTGGGGTCGACCATGCCGCAGCCCAGGATCTCGATCCAGCCGCTGTGCTTGCAGAAGTTGCAACCCTTGCCGCCGCAGACGTGGCAGCTCACGTCCACCTCGCAGCTGGGCTCGGTGAAGGGGAAGAAGTGCGGGCGGTAGCGCGTCTTACGGTCCTCGCCAAACATGCACTTAACAAAGTAGTCGAGCGTGCCCTTCAGGTCGCCAAAGGTGATACCCTCGTCGACGACCAGGCCCTCGATCTGGTTGAACTGCGGCAGGTGGCAAGCGTCGGCCGTATCGGGACGGTAGACGGTGCCCGGGCAGATCATGTAGATGGGCGGCTTCTGTGACTCCATGGTGTGGATCTGCACGCCCGAGGTCTGGGTGCGCAGCAGCACATCGGACTCGCCGTGGGCGTGAGCCTCGGGATGCGCGACGCCGCCGGGGTTGTTGTCGACCACATAGAACGTGTCGCGAGCCGAGCGGCTCGGGTGATCCATGGGCGCGTTGAGCGCGGTGAAGTTGTAGTAGGAGGTGTCGACCATGGGGCCGGACTCGACGGTGTAGCCGATGCCGCAGAAGATGTCCTCGGCCTCCTCGATGATCTGCTTGATCAGGTGCTGGTGACCGATCTGCGGACGGATACCCGGCAGCGTGATGTCGACGGCCTCGTGCTCCAGTGCGTGCTTGAGGGCGGCGGCCTTCATCTCGGTGGTGCGCTCGTCGAGCATGCCCTCGATCAGCTGGCGCATCTCGTTGGCGCGCTTACCCATCACGGGACGATCCTCGGGGGCGAGCTTGCCCATCATGCGCATCAGGCCGGTAATGCGACCCTTGCGGCCGAGCAGCTCAACGCGCGCAGCCTCGAGCTTGGCGGCGTCGTCGGCGCCTGCGACGAGCTCCTTGGCCTCTTCCTCGAGTTTGACCAGATCATCAATCAGACTCATGTCTTCCCTTTCGTCTCTCGCGCATCCGCCTGCCGGGGCGGCTGGCACCGCCCGACGCTTACGGATGTGCGGCCCGGTTCGGTAACAAAAAACCGTCCTCGGGCATGTACATTGCCCAAGGACGGTTGAATTCCGCGGTACCACCTTGTTTGACCCGGCGGATGTCTAGCCCGCCGTGCCCACTCTGCGCCCCTTATCGCGAGGCTCACGGCTTCCCTACTGGGGCTTCGCCGCCGCTAGCCGCGCGCCCGTTGAGGTCGCTGCTCGGGAGTGAACGCTTGGCCCTTGTCACCGCAGGAAGGCTTGCAGCCCATGACCTTCCCTCTCTTGCCGGCGACGCGGCGGGCAAAACCCTCTCCGTCAACGCATTGGGCTATAGGATAACACATTCTGCGAGCATATCGCCGCGTTCCGTTTTGTTCGCGCTGGGTACAAGGCAGGCCTTGATTATCAACTTTATCCGAACACCTCCCACATTCATCCGTACATGTGCGGA
>USQQ01000014.1 GCA_900556875.1 uncultured Collinsella sp. | reverse complement strand
GGCCAGCCCGTGGGAGGCCAGGGCGCCGCTGACCGGTGGACGGCACCGAGCCGTCTGATGACTTGAAGAAGGGAGAGGCCTCGCGGCCTCCCCCTTTTTTTGCGTTTTATAGAGAGCTGTAATACAAGAACTCGCCTTCTTTTAGCTTGTCTTACTGTTTGGCTGTATTTTGAGTCCTTCTTTTGTATTTGCGCGATAATAACTCCCATTGGCGTTAGGGAGGACTTGATGTTTACCGTTTTTGTCTTGGGCAATATTGCTTCGGGTAAGTCGACTGCCTGCCGCTATCTCGAATCTCATGGCGCCATGCTTATCGATCTGGACGAGCTTGCCAAATCGCTGTATGTGCCAGGCTCCGATATCGTCAATGCCCTCGCGGAAGAATTTGGCTGGGATATTTTGGACGAGGAGGGCGGCGTTCGCCGTAACATCCTCGCTTCTCGAGCTTTTGTTTCTCCTGATGCGGTCGCGAGGCTCAATAGCATTGTGCACCCCGTTCTCATTGAGCAGCTGTCACTGAGGATTCTTGATCCGGTTTGCTGCACGGTTTCTTCCCCCCGTTATCCCTTTGCGGTGGTCGAGGTTTCTGCTCCGACTGGTTTTGAGGATGCATTTGGCTTGGCTGATGAAATTCTGGTCATCAGCGCCCCTTTGTCAGTTCGTCGCGAGCGTGCTATTCAGCGTGGCATGGAGCCATCTGATTTCGATGCCCGTTCTGCTTGCCAGCCCGATGAGTCTGCGCTGTGCAATCTCGCTACAACGGTGATTGATAATGCCGCAGGCGATAATTCGCTCTTTGAGCAGCTTGACTCATGGCTTGCATGCCATGGGTTTATAGACACTGCGAATAAGGAGGACTCCGATGCCTAAGACACGTTTCTTTGCGTGGTATCGCCTTATTCCGCTGGCTGCCGTTTTTGCCTTCGGCCTTATCTCATTCGTTTACTCGTGTGCTCCTGCCGCCTTCTTTAAGCCGCTGTATCCGATTGACTACGAGGCATATGTAAAGCAATCCAGTATTTCGCATAATCTGGATCCGTATCTGGTGTGCGCTGTCATTAAGTCGGAATCGAATTGGGATCCCGAGGCCGAATCGAATCAGGGTGCTCAGGGATTGATGCAGCTGATGCCTGTGACTGCTCAGGATATGATCGCCAAGGGTCTTGTCGACGGTGGGGAGTATTCGGCCGACAACCTTAACGATCCGGCTACGAATATCGAGTTTGGCTGTGCGTACCTCTCGTATCTCTTAACGTATTTCAACGGGTCGACGGATAGCGCTATTGCCGCCTATAACGCCGGCATGGGCAATGTCGACGGATGGGCGCAGCAAAGTACGTCGCTGCACAATGCAATCACCTTTCCCGAGACGCAGGCGTATCTGATTCGCGTCAATAATGCCTGGGTTCGCTATAAGACCCTCTATCCCGATCGGTTCGTATAGGACTATGCCTGCCGCCTGCGTATACTGCAGATATATGAGTTAGGAGTATCCATGGCGGAATTTGAAGTAGAACGCGTTGGCGGTGAACTTAAGCGCTTTGGCGTTGAGGGCGCTGAGGTGCCGTTTGAAGTCGTTTCTCCCTATGAGCCTGCAGGTTCTCAGCCTAAGGCCATTGAGTCGCTTGTGCAGGGTGTGAGGGACGGAGATCGCTATCAGGTTTTGCTGGGCGTGACTGGTTCGGGCAAGACCTTCACGATGGCTAAGACTATTGAGGCCCTGGGGAAGCCGACGCTGGTCATGGCTCCCAATAAAACGCTCGCCGCTCAGCTTGCGAGCGAGCTCAAAGAGTTCTTTCCCAACAACGCTGTGGTCTACTTTGTCTCGTACTACGACTACTATCAGCCCGAGGCGTATGTGCCGCAAAGCGATACATATATCGAGAAAGACTCCTCGATTAACGAAGAGGTCGAGATGCTGCGCCATCAGGCGACCGCATCGCTGCTATCTCGACGCGATGTGATCGTTGTCGCATCGGTCTCGTGTATCTATGGCATTGGCTCTCCTGAGGACTATGCGGGTCTGGCTCCAAACGTCGACAAGAAGGTGCCGCTCGAGCGCGATGACTTTATCCATGCGCTTATCGACATTCAATATGATCGCAATGACTATGACCTGGCGCGCGGCACGTTCCGCGTGCGCGGTGATGTCGTCGACGTGTATCCGCCTTATGCCGAGCATCCGTTGCGGTTTGAGTTCTTTGGTGACGAGGTTGAACTGATAGCCGAGATCGATGAGGTCACCGGTGAGATGCTGCGTGAGTACGAAGCAATTCCCGTGTGGCCGGCCTCGCATTACGTGACCGAGAAGCCAAAGGTCAAGGCCGCTCTGAAATCAATCAGTGAAGAGTGCGAGAAGCGTGTGGCCGAGCTCAAGGCGACTGATAAGTTGCTCGAGGCACAGCGTCTGCAGCAGCGTACCGACTATGATCTCGAGATGCTCGAAACGATGGGCTTTTGCAACGGCATCGAGAACTACTCGCGTCATCTGGACGGGCGTAAGCCGGGTGAGCCGCCGTTTACCTTGATTGACTACTTTCCCAAGGACATGCTCTGCATCATCGACGAGAGCCATGTGACGGTGCCGCAGATTCGCGGTATGCACGAAGGCGACCGATCGCGTAAAGTGACCCTGGTGGAGCATGGTTTTCGCCTGCCCTCGGCGCTCGACAACCGTCCGCTTCGCTTCGATGAGTTTGAGGCAAGGATACCCCAGTTTATCTATGTTTCGGCCACACCGGGCGACTACGAGCTGCGGGTGAGCCAAAACGACGTGGAGCAGATTATTCGTCCGACCGGTCTGCTCGACCCCAAGATCGATGTGCGTCCGGTTCGTGGGCAGATTGACGATCTTGAGGACGAGATTCGCGAGCGCGTTGCCCGCAAGGAGCGCGTACTGGTGACCACGCTCACCAAGCGCATGGCCGAGGATCTGACCGACCATCTGCTTGATGCCGGCATTAAGGTCAATTACATGCACTCCGATACAGCGACGATGGACCGTGTCGAGATCCTGCGAACGCTGCGCGAGGGAAAGATTGATGTTCTCGTTGGCATCAACCTGCTTCGCGAGGGCTTGGATCTCCCCGAGGTCTCACTGGTGGCAATTCTCGATGCCGATAAGGAAGGCTTCTTGCGCAACCGCCGTTCGCTGATTCAGACGATTGGCCGCGCGGCCCGTAACGCCGATGGCGAAGTCATCATGTATGCAGACGTTGTGACCGATTCGATGAAAGAGGCCATCGAGGAGACGCAGCGCCGTCGCGAGATTCAGATGGCATATAACGAAGAGCATGGCATTGTGCCCAAGACGGTGCGCAAGGCCATCAACGACATCTCAAGTTTTATTGCCGAGGCCGAAAAAACCGTGGGTTCCAAGGGACGCTCGAAGGGCGACTCTCTTGGCCATGGCGCATTCTATACGCCCGATGAGTTGGGCGAGGGTGGCGTGCCGGAAACGGTGGCGCCCGAGCAGACACTTGCGGAGCAGTTGGAAGAACTGCCGCATGACGAGCTCGTGCGGATCGTCGAAACCATGGAAGAGGATATGCGTAACGCTTCTGCCGCCATGGACTTTGAGGAGGCGGCGCGCCTGCGCGATGCCGTCGTTCAGATTCGGGCGATGCTCGAGGGTGCGTCTGAGGACGAGACGATCGAGCGCTTACGTTCGCAGGCTCGCAAGGGTTCCACGTTCGCATCGGGCAGAAAACGCCAGGGTGCACGGTTTAAGAAATAGCGAACAGGCCCCGAGTTCCCTGTGGAGCTTGGGGCCTGTGTCTTTTGCGCGCTGGAATTCGTGCGTTAGAGGTCTGCGATCAGGGCTTCGGCACAACGGATGCCGTCGGTGGCTGCGCTCATGATGCCGCCGGCATATCCAGCTCCCTCACCGCAAGGGTAGAGGCCCGGGGTCGACACGGCATGGCATGTTCGGTCTCGGGTGACGGTGACCGGTGAGCTCGAGCGAGTCTCCACGCCGGTAAGGACAGCATCGGAGCGGTCGTAGCCTCGTAGCTTTTTTCCAAGTAGGGGAAGTCCCAGGCGGAGCGACTCGACGATATGCTGCGGCAGGGCTTCGTCAATTGCCGTCCAGGTCACACCGAGCGGATAGGTGGGCTTTACCTTTCCGGGCGCCTTGCTGGCGCGTCCTGCGAGGAAATCTCCGACGAGCTGTGCCGGTGCGTTCCAGTTGGAACCGCCCAGGCGGTAGGCGGCCGCCTCGCAGGCGCGCTGGAGCTCGATGCCGGCGAGTGGGTCATCGTTGGGAAGGTCCTCAGGCGTGACGTTAACGAGCAGGGCGGCATTTGCGTTGCGTCCGTCGCGGGCATTGAGACTGGCGCCGTTGACGCACAAGTGGCCCTGCTCGGAAGAGGCGGCGACAACCTGCCCGCCGGGACACATGCAAAACGAGAACACGCTGCGGCCGTTGGGAAGATGGGCGACGAGCTTGTAAGGGGCTGCTCCGAGGGCAGGATGTCCCGCCGAGGCTCCGTATTGGACTCGGTCGATGTCGCGCTGCGGATGCTCGATGCGAACGCCCATGGCAAAGGTCTTTTGTGCGAGGGCCACGTTGTGGCCCTTAAGGAGCTCAAAAATATCGCGAGCAGAATGCCCGCAGGCGAGGATGAGGTGCTTTGTCTCGATTGGCTCGCAAGCGGCGTCTTGGGACGATTGGACATCAATACCGGTGATGGCGCCAGACGCGTCGATGCGAATGTCGACGAGCTTCGTTCGATAGCGGACGACACCTCCGAGCTGCTCGATGCGCTGGGATATAGCGGTGACGACCGTGGGAAGGATGTCGGAGCCAATGTGCGGCTTGGCATCCCACAGAATATCGCGGGGCGCACCCGCTTCGACGAAGGTTTCGAGGATAAGGCGATGGGCGGGATTTTTGGTTCCCGTATTGAGTTTGCCGTCCGAGAAGGTTCCCGCGCCGCCCAGGCCAAACTGGATATTGCTCTCGGGGTCGAGGATGCGCTCCTTTAGAAAGAGGTCGATCGCCTGCGAGCGGCGAAATGCCGGGTCGCCGCGCTCGATGAGCAAGGGCTTAAGACCTGCTTCGGCGAGCGTAAGCGCAGCGAAAAGGCCGGCGCATCCGGCGCCGACAACGACAGGGCGTTCTTGAGGCGCGTCGGAGGCGGGGGAGGGGAATGAAGGCTCATCGTCTTCTATCGCGCGTACGCGCGAGCGGTCACGCTCGGCAACGCTGTCGACCGCTTCTCGCTCGAGGTGGGGACTAGTCAGCTCAACACGAAAGCTCAGGATAAAATGGACGTCTCGTTTTTTGCGAGCGTCGATTGACTTGCGGTGGAGCTCGATGGACTTGATCTCGGAGTCCTTGCAACGTAGGACGCGCTTGGCGACTCGCTTGCCAACAATGAGACAGGCATTTTCATCGCCGGCTTCATCGAGCGACGCGTTGACTTGGGTGATTTCGATCATCGAGGTCTCCTTAGAGGCAAGAAAGAGGCCGTCCGGTATCCCAGACGGCCCGAATGTGTTTTTGATTATAGACTGCGCGGCTACAGGCTGCTTGCAGCGCGAATGCCCGAGAGCCAAGCCCACGCAAGGTTAAAGCCTCCGCAATCGGCGTCGATGTCGAGCGCTTCGCCGCAGACGTAAAGCGGGGCGTCGACAACGCTGCGCGCGCGTAGACTGGGTGTTGAGATGCTCTCGACAGATACGCCACCACGCGTGACCTGCGCCGAGCGCTCATCGGTCGTCCCCTCGGCAAACAGCTTAAAGTGCTTGAGGATCGAGACCAGATGGATGACATCGTTGGAGCCTGGATGGCACTGCTCGAACGCTGTGCAGACGACGCGGGAGAGTTGCGGGGCGAGCATGCCGTCGAGCCAACGGGGATCGCGGGGTGAAAAGTCACCGAACAGCTCAACGCGCCGGTTGAGCATATCGAGCAACTCGTCTTTGGAGAGGTCGGGGAAAACGTCGAGCAGGATCGTATCGCCGTGCTGGATACGACGAGAGAGGTTGAAGACAGCGACACCCGAGATACCGAAGGTTCGAAACAGCACTTCACCGTCTTCGTGCCAGAGCTCATTATGATTGCGGGCGAGCGTCAAGCAGGCGCGGACGCGCAGGCCATCCAACGTCTTGAGTGCCGCTCGATCGCCAACGACCGTTGCCGATACGGGGCAGAGGATGGGGCGCAGCGAAGTGAGGGGAAGGCGAAACGTATCGGCGATACCGGTGGGGTTGCCGCCCGTAGCGATAATTACGGCATGTGCCTGCAGGGCCTCGTTCTTGCGAGGGACATCGGCGAGCGCCTTCCGAAGCGAGCGGAGCTCCGATTTTCGGTCGTCGTGCTTTTTTGCCTTGAGCGCCCGCGCTGGACGGTCTATTTGGAGTGCCCAGCCTTCGGAAGCTTTGTGCGCCGTGGCAACGTTGGCTCCGCAGATTAAGGTGATACCTAGGCGGTCGCAAACGTTGAGAAGCGCGTCGCGCACCGATTCGGCGCGAAGGGAGCGCGGGTACAGCCGGCCTTCCTCGGAGGTTGTCATGATGCCCAGCGAGGAGAAGAAACCCATAAGCTCTTGTTCGGGCTGGGGGCCCATGACGGATTCGACGAATGCGGGGTGGTTATACCGCTGAGGATCAATCGATTCGTTGGAGAGGTTGCAACGGCCGTTACCGGTCGCAAGGAGCTTGAGGCCGCAGGCGACATCGCGCTCAACGATGCAGACGCTTTTGCCAGCGCGTGCGGCCGTAATGGCGGCGGCGAGGCCTGAAGCCCCGCCGCCGATTACCAAGACGTCATAGAGGGCGCTCGCGTTCACTTAGGCCTCGTCGGTCTCGTGCGGGGTAATAGCCTCGACGGCAGAGACTGCCTTGGGCAACATGCCATCGGGCAGCGCGGTCTCGACCTCGCCCTTATCGCAGGCCTCGGCGAGTGCCGGATTAATGGGAAGCTGGCCCAAGATGTCGAGGTTATAGCGCTCTGCGACCTCGGGGAGCTTGCTCTTGCCAAAGACCTCGATCTTCTTGCCGCAGTCAGGGCACTCAATATAGCTCATGTTCTCGACAATGCCCAGAATGGGGACGTTCATCTTCTCGGCCATGTTGACCGCCTTGGCGACGATCATCGAGACCAGATCCTGCGGGCTCGTGACAATGACGATGCCGTCGACCGGCAGCGACTGGAAGACGGTGAGCGCGACGTCGCCTGTTCCCGGAGGCATGTCGACCAGTAGGTAGTCGATGGGGCCCCACGAGGTCTCGCTCCAGAACTGCCTAATGGCGCCTGCGATGACCGGACCGCGCCAAAGGACGGGGTCGGTCTCGTTTTGGAGCAGCAGGTTGGAGCTCATGACCTTGACGCCGTGCTCGGAGATTTCGGGCAGCATAAGGTTGCCAAGGGCATGGACGTGGCGTCCACTCATACCGAACATCTTGGGGATAGAGGGACCGGTGATGTCGGCATCGAGGACGCCGACCTTGTGGCCGTGACGGGCAAGCTCGGTGGCGATGGCACCGGTGACAAATGACTTGCCGACACCGCCCTTGCCGGAAAGCACGGCGATGACGCGCTTGACCTCGGACAGCGTGTTCTCCTCAAATTGCGACGGCGACGTTTGTCCGCCGGCGGCCTGTGCGTGTTCGCAACCCATGTATGACTCCTTTGTATATGCTGGGGCCGGGGCCCCGCGATGTGACACGAGCGTCATTGTACCCTCGTTTGCGAGCGGGAGTCATTTGCGATGCGTTTGGGCCGAGCGTGCTTGCAATACGATGGGCCCAAGCGAATGGGCGGGCTTACTGAACTATGCTGGCGAACTCGAGGTATTGCATGCGCTGCAGCTTGTCGATCGTCGAGGCGTAGGGGCTGTCTTCCGATTCCAAGTCGTAGCGCAGCCCGTCGGCACCGAGATAGCCGGCGACATTGATGGTGGGCACATCTGACCTTGTCGCAAGCAGGGCCTTTTGGTAATTGGTGAGCGGGGCGCCGATCTTATTAAGGGTAATGGCTGCAATCTCGTTTGCCCCGACGGTGTCGTAGACGTTGAGCTCGGTATTGCCGGCGATCTCATAGTTAGCCCAGACGAGATATGTCGACTGATAGATACGGAAAGCGTGGCTTGCCGTATCTTCCTGAGGGTACAGCTCGTCGTTGAGAGTCGTTGCGGCGCTCGGCTGATGGTCGCCAAAAAAGACAAGAACAACCGGTCTGCCGATGTTGCGGAGCTCGTTGATAAAGTACTCGAGGTCCCGGTCGGATGCGTTGATGCAGGTGAGATAGGTGTTGAGCGCGCTGTTGGCGCCTTCGCTGGCTCCCTCGACCCAATAGTTTGTCAGCTCTTCGGCGGGAACGGTGCCATAGTCGTAGCCGCCGTGATTTTGCATCGTGACGTCAAAGATGAACTGCGGCGCTTCGTCGGTTCTAAGCAGGTCGAGTATCTTGTCGTAGGTGGCGTAGTCGCATACGCCGGCATGGTAATAGGGCGCACCTTCGAAATCGCCGATTGAAAGAAAGTCTCCAAAGCCCAGCTGCTGATAGATTTTATCTCGATGGTAGTTGACGGGGTTTTGCGGGTGCATAGCGGTAGTGGTATACCCAAGCTCTTTAAGGTCCTTTGCCAGGCTGTTTACGCCATTCATCTGATACAGCTGATAGGGGATCTTGCCTAATCCGACAAAGGCCGTTGTCGCTCCGGTCAAAAATTCGAATTCGGAGTTCGCCGTTCCGCCACCGGCGACCGAAGCGAGCATGGTGCCGCGAACAAGTGTGTCGGGAAGCGAGTTGTAGAATGCGGGGCCGGTGTACCCGGCCGCCTGGAGCTGCTCAAAGCACGAAAGGTCGCTAAAACTCTCATTCATGACGGCAACAATCGTCGGCTTGATTTCATTGAACTGGGCAACGGCCGCCGCGCGCTGCTCGCTCGAGCCATATGTGCTGTCGTAGGCGGCGGCGAGCTCCTGCTCGATGCTCTGCGCCTCATCGGGCGTATAGTCTTCGGGCTTCTCAATGGGCAACTCGTTGACCATTTCGGTGAACGAAGTGATAAAACCCTGAGACGCATACGTGGTGATGGGCTGCCAACGGTCAAATCCAAAATCCAGCGCCTGCTCCAAGTCGATGTTGGAAAAGCCTGAGAGCCCCACAACGGTCACTAGCAGAAAAGCACAGAGGTTAGTGGCGATAGCGGGGAAGACATGGGTGGGCGTACGGAGCTTTCGCGGTCGGATGAGCGAAAGAAGCCCCAGGGAAATCTCCAGCAGGGCGAGAGAGGTTACGATTCCGGCGGTAAAGGTAAACTCGTATCCCTCGCTCACTTCCATTGCGGTGCCAAGGGCCAAGATATCGCTTGGCAGGATGGCTTCGCCTTTAAACGTTATGACGAAGTGCTCGGCAATGCCAAGGATGCAGCAGACGACGGGCACGAGAGCCATGACGCCTCCATGACGCTGTCCCAGCAAATAAAGGGAGAGCAGAACCGTCGCGAGCAGCCCGACGGAAAACCCGAATGAGTTGGCGGGAATGCGATAGAACGTTTCGTTGCAGGCAATTTCGAGTGAAACGAACGAGAGCGCTGAAACAGCGGCGATGACAAGGATGTCACGGCAAATACAGGCAACCGTTCCCGTCGCAAGGTCGGTTTGGTCGATAAGTCCCGAAACCAAGGGCTCGACAAGAAGCATGACGGCGGCAGCACCGAGCGCCGAATAAGAAAGGACCCATAGGGAGCTGCCCTCATTTACGAGCAATTGATTCGTAACCCATGCAGCTACCACGCCGAGCGGGATGAGGAGCGTCGCGCACCAAAAGACGCGGGCAATGGGTGGCTTTTCGTTGCGTTTGATTGAAAAATACACGCGCACGACGACGGCGGCCACGATAAGGACGGCGATGAATATGGGCAGATTGGCCATGTCGCTCGAAGTGATTTCAAGGGGGATATCTTCGGTCATGGACGTTCCTCTGGTACAACAAATTAAGTTCAGTATTAGATTACTGTAACCTTTCCACGGCATTTCGAGAAACAAAGCGCCCGATACGCAAAGCTAAAGGTCTGCGAATCTTGTATTACGAACATCTGTGCGCGTCGAGTGCGCTAAACTCATCGGCAGTATGATTCGATGCAATAGGAGGCAAGGAGCTTCCATGTCTGATTCTTCTATCGTTATTCGCGGCGCCCGTGAGCACAACCTCCGTGATATCGATGTTTCCATTCCGCGTGACCAACTCGTGGTCATTACCGGTCTTTCTGGCTCGGGCAAGAGTTCGCTGGCATTTGACACTATCTATGCCGAGGGCCAGCGTCGATACGTCGAGAGTCTTTCGAGCTATGCGCGCCAGTTCTTGGGACAGATGGACAAACCCGACTTGGATTCAATCGACGGCCTTTCGCCGGCGGTGTCGATCGACCAAAAGACGACGTCTAAAAACCCTCGCTCGACGGTTGGCACCGTAACCGAGATTTATGACTATCTGCGCCTGCTGTTCGCCCGTGTGGGCACCCCGCACTGTCCCGAATGCGGCCGTGTCATTGAGCGCCAGACGACCGACCAGGTTGCCGACAAGGTCTTGACGGCGGGGGAGGGCCGCCGCGCGTTTGTGCTGGCACCGGTGGTGCGCGGGCGAAAAGGCGAGTACACCAAACTGTTTGAGGATCTTCGCGCCGAGGGCTTTAGCCGCGTGCGTGTCGACGGTGAAGTGCGCTCGCTCGACGATCAGATCGATCTGGACAAGAAGTTCAAGCACGATATCGAGGTCGTGGTCGACCGCATCGTGATCCGTGAGAACTCTCTGGGCCGTATCGCCGAGTCTGTTGAGCAGGCGACCGCGCTGGCGCACGGCAATGTGAACGTATACTTGCTGCCCGACCGCGACGCTCCCGAGGGGACCGAAGGCGAGTTGCTGGAGTATTCGCTGGCGTTAGCGTGCCCGGAGCATGGGCACTCCATCGATGACCTGCAGCCGCGTGATTTCTCGTTCAACGCGCCCTATGGCGCGTGCCCAGAGTGCGATGGCCTGGGCTTTAAGAAGACGGTCGATGCCGAGGCCCTAATCGAAGACCCCTCGAAGTCGATCGCCGACGGGGTCTTTGGCAGCCTGTTTGGCAACTCTAACTACTATCCGCAGATTTTCGCTGCGGTCTGCAAACACTTTAAGGTGAGCGTCGATACGCCGTGGGAGGATCTGCCTCCGCGGGTGCGTCGCGCGTTTTTAGACGGCATGGGCGACCAGAAGATTTCGGTCGACTATCAAAAGCTCGATGGGCGCCGCAGCCAGTGGGACACCAAGTTCTCGGGCGTGCGCAATATCCTGTACGAGCGCTATACCGAGACGACGAATGAGAACACCAAGGCGCGCTTGGAGAAGTACATCCGCGAGGAGCCGTGCTCGAGCTGCCACGGCGCTCGTTTGCGCCCCGAGATGCTCGCTGTTACCGTAGGCGGTAAGTCCATTTACGAGGTCTGTTGCCTATCGTGCCGCGAGTCGCTCGAGTTTTTTGAGGGCTTGGAACTCACCGAGCGCCAACAGTTTATCGGCGGGCGCATCGTCAAGGAAATCCTGGAGCGCTTGCGTTTTCTGGTCGATGTCGGACTCGACTATCTGACCCTCGATCGTGCCTCGGCGACGCTTTCCGGAGGCGAGGCCCAGCGCATTCGCCTGGCAACGCAGATCGGCGCCGGCCTCATGGGTGTCCTGTACATTTTGGACGAGCCATCGATTGGCCTCCATCAGCGTGATAACGAGCGCCTGATCAAGACGCTTGAGCGCCTACGCGATATCGGCAATACCGTCATCGTCGTCGAGCATGATGAGGATACGATTCGTGCTGCCGACTATGTGATCGACATGGGCCCCGGTGCGGGCGTGAACGGCGGACACGTGGTCGCCGCGGGAACGCCTGCCGATATCATGGCGTGCCCCGATTCGATGACGGGTGCCTACCTGACCGGCAAGCGAATGATTCGGGTTCCCGATGAACGCCGCAAGCCCGGTCGCGGCTGCCTTAAGATCACGGGCGCCCGCGCCAACAACCTCAAAAACGTTACCGCCAAGATCGAGTTTGGTACGCTTACGGTCGTTACCGGCGTGTCGGGATCGGGTAAGAGCTCCCTGGTTACCGACACCATCGCACCTGCCCTTACGAATGCCATTCACCGTTCGACGCGCCCTGTGGGTCCGTACAAAAAGCTCGAGGGTATCGAGTGCATCGATAAGGTGATCGACATTGACCAGTCGCCGATCGGCCGTACACCGCGTTCCAATCCCGCTACGTACATTGGCCTGTGGGATGATCTGCGCGCGCTGTTTGCGAGCACACCGGAGTCGAAGGCACGCGGCTACTCGCCGGGACGTTTCTCCTTCAACGTGAGTGGCGGGCGCTGTGAGGCGTGCAAGGGCGACGGACAAATTAAGATCGAGATGCACTTCCTTCCCGATATCTATGTCCCCTGTGAGGTCTGCGGCGGCAAACGCTATAACCGCGAGACGCTTGAGGTCACCTACCGTGGTAAGACCATCTCGGACGTGCTCGACATGAGCGTCACCGAGGCACTGGCCTTCTTTGGGAATATCCCGCAGATTAAGCGCAAGCTCCAGACGCTGTACGATGTAGGCTTGGGCTACGTGAGCCTGGGCCAGCCCGCTACGACGCTCTCGGGCGGCGAGGCGCAGCGTGTGAAGCTCGCCAAGGAGCTTCATCGACGCCAGACGGGCAAGACGTTCTATATTTTGGATGAGCCGACGACCGGCCTTCATTTTGAGGACGTCCGCCAGCTGCTCGATGTGCTGCAGCGCTTGGTCGATGCGGGCAACACGGTGCTGGTGATTGAACACAACCTTGATGTCATCAAGGTTGCCGACCGCCTGATCGATATGGGCCCCGAGGGCGGTAACGGCGGCGGAACCGTCGTGGTTTCGGGCACACCGGAGCAGGTTGCGGACTGTCCGCAGAGTTATACGGGCAAGTTTTTGGCGCCGTTGCTCAGGCGTGACCGGGAGCGTCAGGCTCAACTTGATGCTCAATAAATAGGCGATTCAGTTTATGGGCGCCATCGACTCCTTGTGATTCGATGGCGCTTGCTGTGTCGAAGTGACGTATGCAGCCGAATTGGACATATACTTAATCCTTGCGTCCGAATGCGAGGGAAAGGATATGCCATGGCAAAGGCTGTAAAGACGCCAAAAACCAATGCGATGCGCGAGCTGGAAAGCGCCGGCATTTCCTATGTTCTACATACGTACGAAGACGATGGTGATGAGTCGGCGGGCCTGGGGGTCGCGATTTCGGAGCAGCTTGGCGAGGAGCCCGGACAAGGATTTAAGACCTTGGTCTGCGTGACGCCGTCCAACGACCACGTCGTGTGCTGCATCCCTGTTGCCGACGAGCTCGATCTAAAGTCCGCCGCGCGTGCCGCGGGGGAGAAGTCCTTGGCCATGATGCATGTGAAGGATTTGCTTGCGGCGACTGGCTACGTTCGCGGCGGCTGCAGTCCGGTCGGTATGAAAAAACGCTACCGGACGCTCATTGATGAGACATGTGTCCTTTGGGATACCATTTTTATTTCGGGAGGCAAGCGTGGTTATCAGCTTGAGCTTGCACCCGATGATTTAATTGCATTTTGCGGGGCGACGGTCGCCCCGATTACGAGAGAGGACTGAGCGATGCCGCAGGAAGAATTGAAGTGCGGAGCTCATTTTGCAAAAGAATCTGCGCCTCAGACACCCTCATCCGAAGCTTCTTCGTCGCGAGACGACACTGACGACATGGGCTCGTCGGACTACTCCACGGTTGGTCGTTCCGCCGGGCTTATGACCATCCTGACCATCGTGTCTCGCGTCACCGGTTTTATCCGCACGTGGGCAATGGCGGCCGCTATCGGCATGTCGCTGCTCTCGTCTTCCTATCAGGTCGCCAACAACCTGCCCAATATGCTCTACGAACTCGTGATGGGCGGCATGCTCGTGACGGCGTTTTTGCCCGTGTACATGGGCGTGAGGCGTGAGCAGGGTCGCGAGGCCTCTAACGAGTACGTGGGCAACCTGCTCGGTATTCTGCTATTGGTGCTGGGTGGCATTTCGTTGCTGGGGACCGTGTTCGCCCCGGGCTTTATCTGGACGCAATCGTTCCTTTCGGGTGACGGCGGCAGCATGGATACCGCTGCGTTCATGTTCCGTTTCTTTGCCATCCAGATTCTGTTTTATGGTTTGGGCTCGGTGTTTTCGGGCGTCCTCAACGCACACCGCGACTACTTCTGGTCGACGTTTGCCCCGGTCCTCAACAATGTGATCGTCATTGCGAGCTTTATGGGCTTTGCGCCCGTGTCCGCACAGTTTGGCGAACGTGCCGGCATCATCTTGATTGCGGCCGGTACGACCCTCGGTGTCTTTGTTCAGATGGCATGTCAGATCCCCGCGCTTGGCAAGCACGGCGTGCATCCCCATATCCATATCGACTTTAAGGACCCCGCACTGCGCCAGACGATTGCGCTCGGTATCCCGACGCTGCTCGCCACGGTGTGCATGTTTGTCTCGACTTCTATCACCAACGCTGCTGCGCTGGTGGTCCAGCCCGAGACTGGTCCTTCCGTCATCGCCTATGCGCGCCTGTGGTACACGCTGCCCTACGCGCTGATTGCCGCCTCGCTTTCGACGGCGCTCTATACCGAGCTCTCTCACGACGCACAGGAGAAGGATTACGACAGCGTCCGCACGGGCATTTCGCGTGGCGTCGCCCAGATGCTGTTCTTCCTGATTCCATTCGCGCTGTACCTGATTGTCTTCGCGCGTCCGCTCAACATGATCTACTGCGCTGGCAAGTTCGATGAGTCCGGTGTGGCGCTGGTGTCGGAGTTCCTTATCTACCTGGCACTTTCCCTGCCGCTCTACGGCGTGGTCGTGCTGATGCAGAAGAGCTTCTCTGCCTTGCTCGACATGAAGCCCTATAGCCGCTATTGTCTGTATTCCGCCATCGGCCAGGCCGGCTCGGTTCTGCTGTTTGGCGTTGTGCTGGGCTTCGGTATGCCGGCAATCGCGCTTTCGTATGTCGTCGACTACGTGATCTTGGTCGGTTGCTCGCTGTGGTGGCTGCGTCGTCGTCTGCGTGGTCTTCAGGTTAAATCTATCCTGCATGGCGGTTTCTTTGGCCTTTTGCTCGGTGGCCTGGGTGCTGCCGCAGGCGCCGGCGTCATGTGGGCGCTTGAGCACTTTGTCGGGGCACTTGGCGGCTCGATTCTGATTACTCTTGGCTACGTTTGCGTTGCGGGTGTCGTCTCGCTTGCTGTTACCTTTGGCCTTGCCGTCGTCCTTAAGATGCCCGAGGTCTCGGCGCTGATTCGTCGCAAGTAGGTGCGCGTGGCCGGTCACGACAACATTCCAACGCTTGCCGAGCAGGTTTCGCGCGTTCCCACGCAGCCCGGCTGCTACCTTTGGAAAGACGCCAAGGGCGATGTCATCTACGTGGGCAAGGCGAAAAACCTGCGCGCCCGTATGCGTCAGTACGTGACGCTGCAGGACGAGCGCCAGAAGATCCCGCTGATGATGCAGCTGGTGGCGAGCTTTGACTATATCGTGGTGGAGACCGAGCACGAGGCGTTGGTGCTCGAGCGCAATTTGATTGGTCAGTACCATCCGTACTTTAACGTCGACCTCAAGGATGACAAGAGCTACCCCTTTATCGCCATTACAAAGGGCGACCTGTATCCCGCTATCAAATACACGCGTGAGCGTCATAAGCCGGGAACGCGCTATTTTGGACCTTATACCGATAGCCGCGCGGCACGTGAGACGATAGATACGCTGCGCAAGGTTATCCCCATCTGCTCCGCATCCTGTGCGGAGTGGCGTCGTTGTCGCCGTATCGTCGAGTCCCACAAGGGCGAGGAAGACATCGTCAATATGATTTGCGCGCAAAACGGGCGCCCCTGCTTTGACTACCATGTCGGGCGCGGCCCGGGTGCGTGTGTCGGCGCGATTTCCCCGGCAGACTATGCCAAGAACGTCAAGCGTGTCGAGCGCTTTTTGTCGGGCCATCGCAAGGATGTCGTCGATGAGCTGACCTCCGAGATGACGGATGCCGCTGAGGCGCTCGACTTTGAGCGCGCGGCACGCGTCAAACGTCGTTTGGAGGTCATCAGGGGTCTGGACGATCGTCAGCAAGTCGTTTTTCCCTCCAGTGTCGATATAGATGTCATCGGTTTCTATCGCGAGGAGACCATCTCCGCCGCTTGCGTCTTCGTCGTTCGCGAGGGCCGAACAGTTCGCACCTGCGAGTTCATTCTCGACAAGGGTCTTGATGTTGACGAGGAAGAGCTCCAGTCGGGCTTTCTTAAGCGCTATTACGACGAGACGGCTGATATTCCAGCTGAGGTCAACCTTTCCGTCGAGCTTGAGGATGCGGAGGCGCTGGGGGAGTGGCTTGCGGGCAAGCGTGAGCGTTCCTGCCATCTCCATAGGCCGCAGCGTGGCGAAAAGCACCGTCTGCTCGATATGGCATCCAAAAATGCGCGCCATGCCCTCATGCGCTACATGATGCGAACGGGGTACGCTGACGACCGCACCAATCAAGCGCTCCTGGAGCTCGAAAGTGCGTTGGCGCTGCCATCGCCGCCGTTGCGTATCGAGTGCTTCGATATCTCTACACTGCATGGCACCTTTACGGTCGCCTCGATGGTGGTGTTTACCAACGGGCGCGCCGACAAGAGTCAGTATCGTCGTTTTAAAATTCAGGCCGAATTGGACGAGGCAAACGACTTCGTGTCGATGTCCGAGGTTTTGGGACGACGTTATGCTCCCGAGCGCATGGCCGACGAGCGCTTTGGCTCGCGCCCCGATTTGCTCGTTGTCGATGGCGGTAAGCCGCAATTGACCGCTGCGATCAAGCAACTTGAGGCTCTTGGGCTCGATATACCAGTTTGTGGCTTGGCAAAGGCCGATGAGGAGGTTTTCGTGCCTTGGGACGAGACTCCCGTCGTGCTGCCGACCGGGTCCGCGTCGCTCTATCTAATTAAACAGGTGCGCGATGAATCGCACCGTTTTGCCATCACGTTCCATCGCGAATTGCGCGATAAAGCCATGACGGTTTCGGTACTCGATGACGTTCCAGGCGTGGGACCCACCAGAAAACGTGCCCTTATGCGCCATTTTGGCTCGATGAAGCGTTTGCGCGCGGCGAGCGAGCAAGAGATCGCGGAAGTTCGAGGCGTTCCTGCCGATGTCGCCAAAGCGGTTCACGAGGCGCTCGTTGCATGGAATGCCGAGCGCGCCGAGGCGGCGGCAAAGCAATCCGAAAACTAAACACGCCTCTAAACAACTGATATACATGATTGCGTGATTTTCAATCATTTATTTCACGGCGATTACCAGCCGATTTCGGGTTTAATTAACGCTAAAACGTTTGACTAGCCATGGTGAACAACCCTGCTATCCTGCGGGTTGACGAAGACTGATATCTCACCTCGTCGATACATACTGTCTGGCGAATCGTTTGTCAATGAATTCGGTGAACGGTAGCAAATACCGTTCAAGCGTATGTATGTATCGGTCGCCGAGCGCGGCACCTCAGTTGGGTTCGTCGGTAGGTAAGGTATATATCGTCCGCAAGTTGCGCGGGGGCACGTCTAGGTGCTTCCGGGTAAGATTCTCTATTGATAGGAGAAGACATGGCCATCATCAACAAGGGTATGTCCAGGCGTTCGTTCCTCGGCCTCACCGGCAGCGTCGCTGCTGTCGCAGGGCTTGGTCTCACCGGCTGCGGTGGCAGCTCCAGCGACGAGGGTTCCGCTTCCGGTTCCACCGATTCCGCCAATCGTGGCGGCGGCGTGATCACCGCTGGTTCCGCTTACGCTCCGTCCAGCTTCGATCCCGCCAGCACCGGCTCCGCAGTGGGCCTGGGTGCTAACTGGCACGTCGTCGAGGGCCTCTACGGCATCGATTACCACGACTACAGCACCTTCAACGAGCTCGCCACCGACGATCCCAAGTCTGTGGATGACACCACTTTCGAGGTCACCATCCGCAAGGGCGCCAAGTTTTCCGATGGCACCGAGGTCACCGCTGACGATGTCGTTGCCTCCTACACCGCTTGCGCCGCTTCCGCTACCTATGCTCCGTTCTTCCAGCCCTTCGAGTCCATCGAGGCCAAGGACGCCAGCACCGTGACGGTCAAGACCAAGGTCCCCAACTTCTCCCTGCTCAAGGATCGTCTGGCCATCGTCCGCGTTACCCCGGCCACCCAGACCGAGGAGGATCGCGCCAAGCAGCCGATCGGCTCCGGCCCCTGGATGTACGACTCTATCTCCGATACCGAGATCACCCTGGTTCCCAACCCCGAGTACAACGGTGAGTATGCTGCCGAGGATAAGAAGATCCAGTACAGCATCCTGACCGACCCCACCGCTCGCGTTACCGCTCAGCAGGAGGGCTCCACGCTCGTTATGGAGCTCGTTACCGCTGACGCCGTCGACCAGCTCGAGAGCGCCGGCTGCAAGATCGATAACGTTCAGGGTTTCGGCACCCGCTTCATCATGTTCAACGTCGCCAAGGAGCCTTGGAACAACGTCAAGGTCCGTCAGGCTGTCATGTATGCGCTCGACACCGAGAAGATGGTCAGCAACACCTTCGCCGGCCTTGCCACCGCTGCCAGCTGCTACCTGCCCAAGAGCTTCACCAACTATCATGAGGCTTCCACGGTGTACAAGACCGACGCCAAGAAGGCTAAGAAGCTCATCGAGGAGTCTGGCATCACCCCGGGTGCCATCACCCTGCGCACCACCGACAACGAGCAGATTAAGGGCATGGCCGCCCAGGTCAAGAACGACCTCGACGCCCTCGGCTTCGATGTGACCATCCAGACCGATACCTCGCCGGCCACCTACGCTGCCATCGACGGCGGGGAGGCCTACGATATCCTCCTTGCCCCTGGCGATCCTTCCTGCTTCGGTGCCGACCCCGACCTGCTGCTCAACTGGTGGTACGGCGACAACGTCTGGATGCAGACCCGTTGCCCGTGGAAGGAGTCCGCTGAGTGGCAGAAGCTCCACGGTCTCATGGACGAGGCTCTTGCCGCCGAGGGCGACGAGCAGCAGAAGAAGTGGAACAAGTGCTTCGACATCATTGCCGACAATGCCGTTCTGTACCCCGTTGTCCACGTCAAGACCGTCTCCGCTTCCTGGGACGATCCGTCCACTGCGCCCAACGGAGAGGCCCTCGATGGCTTCAAGGGCATCGGTACGACGAGCATGTCCTTCAGGGGCGTTGCGACCGTCAAGGCGTAAGACTCGCTTGAGTCTGTATGCAGGATGTCGGTCGTTGGGACCGTATCCTCATAGTTGAAACAAAGACCCGGGCGGCAACGATGTCGCTCGGGTCTTGTAATGAGTATCCGTACTCATATACCAGTTGGTCCTACCGACAAAAGAAAGGGGAGAGAACGTGAACAACTTGCTACGTTTGATTGGAAGGCGTCTTGTGGCGCTGCCGATCATGGCATTGGGCGTCACCGTCCTGGTGTTCTTCCTTATGTCGTTCTCCAAGACCGACCCCGCCTACACGGCGTTGGGTGACGGTGCCTCGCCCGAGGCGGTTGCCGAGTACCATGAGAAGTATGGTCTGGACGACCCCTGGCCCGTGCGCTACGTGCGCTATATGGGCGATTTGATCCATGGCGACATGGGCACCTATGGTGCTGCTCGCAACTCCGTTGCCAAGCGCATCTCCACGGCCCTGCCCGTCACGATGCAGCTGACCTTCATCGGCCTTGCCATCGGTGCGGTCGTTTCGTTTTTGCTCGGCGTCATCGCGGCACTGTATCGCGACAAATGGCCGGACCAAGTGATCCGCGTCTTTTCCATCGCCGGCTTGGCAACCCCGTCGTTCTGGCTTGCCGTTCTGTTGATCCTGCTGTTCTCTTCCTACCTTAAGGTGCTCCCGGCATCGGGTGCTCTGCCTCACTTCACCACGAATCCGGCTGGTTATCTGGGCCGCATGATTATGCCCGCCATCGCCTTGGCATTTCCGCTGACGGGCCAGATGACTCGTATCGTGCGTACCGCCATGGTCGAGGAGCTCGACAAGGACTATGTCCGTATGGCTCGCGGTGCCGGCGTTCCCGAGAAGGTCGTCGTCGGTATCAACGTTCTTCGCAATGCGCTGATCACCCCGGTCACCACCCTCGGTCTTAAGATCGGTTACCTCATGGGCGGCGCCGTCGTCATCGAGGTTATCTTCAACCTCCCCGGCATGGGCACCGCGATTCTGCAGGGCGTTCAGGGCAACGAGGCGAACCTGGTTCAGGGCGTCGTTATCGTCGTTGCTCTTGCCTTCATCATCATCAACATCGTGGTTGACATGCTCTACCTGCTCATCAACCCGCGCATCAGGACGGTGTAGATTATGGTAAAGATTCGAGAGAAGCAAACCGAGCAGCTCGAGAAGGCTGCCTCCAAGGGGCTCAAGCTCGGTGGCTGGAAGAAGATGACGCTGTCTTCTAAGATTGCCGCCGTCGTGTTGGTGCTGGTCGCCCTGACTGCGATTCTGGCGCCCCTTCTTGCCCCCTATAGCCCGGTCGAGATTTTTACGGCTCGCCAGGCTCCCGGCAACGGATTTATCTTCGGTACCGACGATAAGGGTCGCGACATTCTGTCGCGCATGCTCTACGGTGGTCGTTACTCGCTGATTATCGGCTTTGGCGCCACTGCCATGGCTCTGGTCTGCGGCTCGGTCGTGGGCGCCCTTGCGGCGGTTTCGCGCAAGGCCGTTTCCGAGACGATCATGCGTATCCTGGACATCATCATGTCTATCCCGGGCATCGCCCTCGCGGCCGTCTTCGTCTCCATCCTGGGCAACTCCGTGCCGTCGATCATCTTCGCCATCGGCTTTATGTACACTCCGCAGATTGCCCGTATCGTGCGCGCCAACATCGTGTCCGAGTACGGAGAGGACTATGTCCGCGCGGTCATCGTTTCCGGCGCCAAGGCTCCGTGGATTTTGATCAAGCATGTTCTGCGTAACTGCATCGCCCCGATCATGGTCTTCACCGTTACCCTGGTCGCCGACGCCATCATCTTCGAGGCCTCGCTGACCTTCATCGGCGCTGGTATCCAGGAGCCCACCGCTACCTGGGGCAACATCCTCGCCGACGCCCGCGGCGGCGTGCTCGCCGGCCGTTGGTGGCAGGCACTGTTCCCGGGCCTGGCCATCATGATCACCTGCCTGGCGCTCAACATCCTCTCCGAGGGCATTACCGACGCCATGGCCGCTGCTCCCTCCGCCGCCCTGGATCCGACCGACTCCTCCAAGCGTCGCGAGGCCGACCTGCTGGTCTCCGACCCCGTTCGCGCCTACAAGGAGCAGGCCCAGTCCCTCTCCGCTCGCCTTGGCGCCCTGCGCGATGTCGAGCTCAAGCGTGACGATCGCCATGTGCCTGACGAGTCTGTCGAACCGATTCTCTCGGTCCGTGACTTCTGCATTCAGTTTGAGCACCACGGCGATATCAACGTCGTCGACCATGTCAACTTTGACGTCCGTCCTGGTCAGACCATGGGCCTGGTGGGCGAGTCCGGTTGCGGCAAGTCCATCACCACGCTGGCCATCATGGGCCTGACCGACGATGACGAGCACCTTTCCGGCGAGGTCCTCTGGGAGGGCCGCGATCTGCTCAAGATGAGCAAGAAGGAGTGGTTCGGCCTGCGCGGTACCGATATCGCTATGGTCTATCAGGACGCCCTGTCCTCGCTCAACCCCTCCATGCTCATCTCTGCCCAGATGAAGCAGCTCACCAAGCGCGGCGGCACCCGCAGCGCCGAGGAACTCTTGGAGCTCGTGGGCCTCGACCCCAAGCGTACGCTCGAGAGCTACCCGCATGAGCTTTCCGGTGGCCAGCGTCAGCGTGTTCTGATTGCTATGGCCCTTACCCGCGACCCCAAGCTGGTCATCTGCGACGAGCCCACGACCGCTCTGGACGTTACCGTCCAGAAGCAGGTCATCAAGCTGCTCAACGACCTTCAGGCCAAGCTCGGCTTTGCCATGATCTTCGTCTCGCATGACCTGGCGCTGGTCGCCGAGGTCGCCCATAACATCACGGTTATGTATGCCGGTCAGGTCATCGAGCAGGCGCCCACCAAGGAGCTGCTCACCAACCCGATTCACGAGTACACCCGCGGTCTTCTGGGTTCCGTTCTGTCCATCGAGAGCGGTTCGGGCCGCCTTCACCAGGTGCCCGGCGCCGTTCCGAGCCCGCGCGATTTCCCCAAGGGCGATCGCTTCGCGCCCCGCTCGAGCCATCCGCGTATTGGCCTGGACACCCGTCCGGTCTTCAAGCGCGTGCCCGGCACCGAGCACTTCTATTCCGAGCTCCCCGACGAGGTGCTCAAGGCAAATGGTTTGACCCCTCACGCGGAGGTGATGTAGATGAGCGAGACCGCAGTCAACGGCGTCGAGCCGATCATCTTCCTTGATGACGTCCACGTCACCTTTAGGACCCGTACCGGCTCGATTCTGCACCCCAACCTGGTTCACGCCGTCCAGGGTGTAACGATTAAGCTCATGCCCGGTCAGACGATCGGCATCGTCGGCGAGTCCGGTTGCGGTAAGTCCACCACCGCCAACGTCATGTGCGGCCTGCAGGCCCCCACGAGCGGCAAGGTCTACTTTAAGGGCAAGGACGTTACCAAGCGTACCGCCGAGGACCGTCGCCACATGGGTCGCGTCATCTCGGTCGTGTTCCAGAACCCGGCCACGGCGCTCAACCCCCGCATGGTCGTTCGCGAACAGCTGCTCGACCCCATGCGCGTCCACAATCTGGGCACCGAAGCCGAGCAGGAGAAGCGCGTCAAGGAACTCCTGGAGCTCACCGGTCTGCCCAGCTCCGCCGCCGAGGTTCTTCCCGGCCAGCTTTCGGGCGGCCAGCGCCAGCGCGTCGCAATTGCCCGTGCCCTGTCGCTGAACCCCGATGCCATCATCGCCGACGAGCCCACCTCGGCTCTGGACGTTTCGGTCCGCGCGCAGATTCTGAACCTGCTGACCGACCTTAAGAAGGAGCTCGGCCTGGCCATGGTGTTCATCAGCCATGACATCCAGACGGTCCGCTATATCTCTGACGACATCATCGTTATGAATGGCGGCAAGATCGTCGAGCAGGGCGAGGCCAAGCAGGTCTTCCAGCATCCCCAGGACCCCTACACCAAGATGCTGCTCGGCGCTGCGCCGTCGCTGCTGCATCCCAAGCTCGGCGAGTAGTCTCGCTTTCCCTCCCGTGCGCCCGGTTCCCTTGCCGGGCGCACCTCCGTTGCGATTTCGAAAGGTTGGGTTCACGAGCCATGCCAAGTGCTCAGGAGCTACAACATCAATTTGGTGAATATCGAGGCGCCATGCCCCGTCCATCAGATTTCGATCTCTTTTGGAAGGACCGCATGGCCGAGGCCGACGCCGTCGGGCTTGACTATGCGATCGAGACGGCATCGGTCACCGATGCCGTGACCTGCCAGCTTTTCGACCTCTGGTATACCGGCATGTGTGGCGCTCGCCTGCATGCCAAGTACCTTAAACCCGTCTCGGACGAGCCCGTGCCATTGGTACTTCAGTTCCATGGATATCCGGGTGCAAGCCGCAGCTGGTTTGAGCAGGCGTCGTTTGCGGGCATGGGCATGGCACTCATCGCCCTCGACTGCCCCGGTCAAGGAGGTCCCTCCGAGGACATTGGTGGATTTGAGGGCACAACGGTCGCGGGCCATATCGTCGCCGGTATCGACGGCGACCCGGCCAACCTCTACTATGTCCGCTTGCACCAAGATATTCGCATCCTGTGCCGCATCGTTCGCGAGCTTGAGGGCATCGATCTTGCCCACGTATTTGTGAACGGTGCGTCGCAGGGCGGCGGTTTGGGCATTGCGACCTGTGCGCTCAATAGTGATTTGGTTGACCGCGCCGCCATCCTCTATCCCTTCCTGTCGGATTTCCGCCTGGTCTGGGATTTGGACGCCGACGATATTGCCTACGAGGGTCTGCGCTATTGGTCGCGTTGGTTTGACGAGGACTCGACTCGTATCGAGGAAGCCTATGCCAAGCTGGCGTACTTCGATTCCAAGAATTTTGCCCCCATGGTCAAGTGCCCCGTGCTGTTTGGCACGGGCACGGCCGATACCGTCTGTCCGCCGGCGACACAGTTTGCGGTCTACAACAACCTGACCTGTGAAAAGCGTTACGAGTTCTTTGAGGGCTTTGGCCACGAGGAGATTCAGGATTTTGACGATCTGATCATTCCGTTTTTCTGTGAGGGAGGGGAGGCTCATGTCTAAGTGCGAGAGCAATGTTGACGAGCTGATAGTCCCCGGGCTCGTGGGAATTCCCGGAACGGTTTCATCAAGGCTCGCAGAATATCGGGACTGGCACGGCGATGTCCGAGCAGATGTTTCTGATTTAGAGACATGCGCTTCGAATCTTGAGATTCAAGGCCAGGCCATTACGGCGATTGACTTTGTTAACCCCTGCGCCCGTTACTCGGAGGTCTCCTTTGAGCTCGGTGACGATGCGGTCCACGCTCGCTTGATTGAGCCTGTTGGTCGTGCCCGAGTATCTGAGCGCGTGCCGCTGTGCCTGATGTTCCACGACATCGATCGGCCTGTGCGCGGCTGGCATCACATGACGAGATTTGCCGCCATGGGGTATGCCGTCCTCGCGCTGGATGACGATGTCGCTGGTGCGGACGACCTGCAGCGGGGGATTGCTTCGCCCGCTTTTGTCAAGCGCGTCCGTTGGGGTTGCGCGATGGCGAAGGTGGCGCGCAATCTTGATGGCATGGACCCCGACCGCATCTTTGCATGGGGCGAGGGTCTTGGCGGCGGAGTCGCGCTGGCGGTTTCTGCTCTGGACGAGCGGGGCCTCGCCTGCACGGCGGTTGCCAATCCGCTTCCTGGCGGCCTCGAGGCGCTGTCGTCTCGGGTGCGCGGATCGGTGCTCATGGGCACATCGCTTATGGATACCGTGAGCGATCCCAAGGATCAGTTTGCCGTATTCAACGGTCTTGAGTGTGACCGGAGGCATATCATCTATGCCAAATACGCTCATGAGCGTATCAATGCGTTCGAAAACGAAGTCGTCGACTTCTTTAACCAAACGTTCTACCCGTGTTCTTTGGCCTAGACGGCCTGGACACTGCCAACAAGAGTGGGTGGCATAGGGCCGCCCGCCAGACAACTAAGGAGATTCTTGTGGCAACTCAGAAATTCACCGGCGTTATCCCTCCCGTCGTTGTTCCCGATACCGAAGACCACCAGCTCGACGTTGCCTCCTTTGAGCGCAGCATCAACCGCATGATCGATGCCGGCGTCGATGGCCTGTTCTTCCTGGGCTCTTCGGGCGAGGTCGTTTTCTCCACCGATGAGCGTCGTCGCCAGATCATCGCCGAGGCCGTTCGTATCGTCGACCACCGCGTGCCCGTCCTGGTCGGCATCATCGATACCGAGACCGAGCGCATGATCGAGCACGGCAAGGTCGCTCAGGAGCTGGGCGCCGATGCGCTTGTCGCCACCTGCCCGTTCTATGCCCTGCAGGGCATGACCGAGGTCGAGGAGCACTTCCGCATCCTGCACGAGGAGCTCGACCTGCCCATCTTTGCCTATGACATTCCCGTCTGCGTTCACACCAAGCTCCCCTGGAAGCTCCTTGCCAAGCTCGGCGCCGAGGGCGTCCTTGCTGGCGTCAAGGATTCCTCGGGTGATGACATCTCGTTCCGCTATCTCGTTCAGGAGAACGAGAAGAACGGCCATCCGATGAGCATCCTCACCGGTCACGAGGTTGTTGTCGACGGCGCTTACCTCGGTGGCGCCGACGGTTCTGTCCCGGGCCTTGCCAACGTTGAGCCCGAGGGCTACGTGCGCCAGTGGAAGGCCGCTCAGGCCGGTGACTGGGCTACCGTCAAGGCCGAGCAGGATCGCCTCAACGAGATCTCCCACATCTGGGATGTCACCTCGGGCGTCCAGGGCTATGCCGGTGGCGTCGGCGCCTTCAAGACCGCTATGAACCTCATGGGCATCTTCGACAGCCCGACCATGCCGCGCCCGGTGAAGGCCATGACCGGCGAGAACGTCGAGGCTATTAAGAAGGTCCTCCAGGACAACGGTCTCCTGTAAAGCTTTCCCAGGCACCCGACCTCGCCGTTCAACCGTGTGGCCATGACCCGTTAGGTCAATGGCCACACGGTTTCTCGGCGATCTCGGGCACCTGGATAACCTTTACTGCGCTGTGACGGCTAGCCTGACGGCGCATTTCCTGTAGTTGTTTTTATCTCCGAAGGAGAGCGACATGGAGAACAAGTACGTCTGCTCTGTCGATATCGGCGGAACTAAGATTGCGACTGCCATTATGGAGTATCCGGCTGACGGTAGTGTGCCCCATCCCGTTTTTGAGGCCGAGGTTCCTACAGAGGCCCAAGAGGGCGGCGAGGCCGTCTTCCAGCGTATCGAGGCATCCATCAAGGCTGCTCTCGAGGCGAATCCCGATGTCGAGGTCCTTGGCGTCGGTATCGGTGCCGCCGGCGTCGTCGATCCCAAGACGGGCGCCATCGCGTATGCCAATGAGATCATGCCCGGCTGGTCCGGCGTTCAGTTGGGGCCGCGTCTGCGCGAGGATCTCGGTCTTCCCGTTGCCGTTGTAGGCGACGTGCAGGCTCATGCTCTGGGCGAGGCCCACTGGGGCGTCGGCAAGGGCAAGTTCTCCGTCTTGTGTCTGGGCATCGGCACGGGCATCGGCGGCGCATATGTCGAGAACGGCCGCGTGATGCAGGGCTTCCATGGTGCTGCCGGCCATATGGGCCATATCGAGTGCTCGGCTGCTGCCGGAATTCCCTGCGCCTGTGGTCGTTCCGGCCATCTTGAGTCGGTAGCCTCGGGCACCTCGATTGGCCGTATGTACGACGAGCGCTTCGGTCGAGTTGACCCCAGCCGTCCTTCGGTCGGTCGCGATGTGAACGACCTGTGCCGTGCGGGCGACGCAAAGGCGACCGAGGTCATCCATGACGCCGGCTTTGCGCTGGGCGCCAGCTTGGGCTCGCTCGCCAATATCCTTGACCCGGAGGTCATCGTGCTTTCGGGCGGTGTGATTCACCAGGGTCCCGATTGGCGCTCGCAGACGTGGAAGGACTCGGTGCACGAGGGCTATGCCAGCCAGGCGCTCGACCCGCTTCAGGACACGCCGATCCTCATCGGTTCTCTGGAGGGCGACGCGCCGCTCATCGGTGCCGCTGAGCATCTTCTTGCGTCGTTGAAGTAAACATAACTACCAAGTGCGCCTTCTGAGGTGCCGCAGATTGACGTGAAAGAGGAGCGAAGCGTACTTCGGTACGCGAGCGACGGTTTGAACGTCAAGGTGCGGTGTCTCAGAAGGCTATTTTGAGAAAGGTTGAGTCGAACATGACCGTTGATCCTTTGATTCAATCCCTGAAGGGCAAGCTCGTCGTGAGCGTTCAGGCCTATATGGGCGAGCCGCTTCGTACGCCCGAAACCATGGCTCAGATGTCTCGCGCCTGCGAGCTTGGCGGCGCCGCCGCTATTCGCTGCCAGGGTCTTGCCGACATCGCCGCCATTAAGGGCCGCTGCGAGGTTCCCGTCATCGGCTTGTGGAAGGATGGACACGAGGGCGTCTACATCACGCCGACGCTTCGTCATGCTCGCGCCTGCGTTGCCGCCGGTGCCGACATCGTGGCAATTGACGCCACTGATCGCCCGCGTCCCGATGACAAGACCGTCGAGGACACCTTCCGTCCGCTGCACGAGGAGGGCGTGCTCCTGATGGCCGACTGTGCCACCATCGAGGATATTCGTCGTGCTGTCGACATGGGCTTCGACCTGGTGTCCACCACGCTTTCCCATGGTGTTGCCGCTATCGATTGCACCATGGCCGACGGTCCCGATCTGCCTCTCCTGCGCCAGGCGACCGAGGAGTTTCCCGGCCTTCCCATCATCTGCGAGGGCCGCGTGCACACGCCCGAGGAGGCCCGCGCCGCAATTGATGCGGGCGCTTGGGCAGTTGTCGTGGGCACTGCCATCACGCACCCCACGAGTATTACGAGTTGGTTCAAAGCCGCGCTTGAGGCGTAAGACGGACCTTGTATCCGCTCAGGGCGGTATACTCATTAAAGGCAATTGACCGCGCGGGATCCGGGTTGCTGGGTCCCGCGCTTGTTTTTAGGAGGCAGCACATGCAAAAGGGAGATGCCATGGATGCGGCGGAGCGCTCGGAGCGCATCCCCGATATCGTCATCATCACCGGAATGTCCGGATCGGGCCGAACGCAGGCCATGCATGTGTTCGAGGACATGGGCTATTTTTGTATCGATAACCTGCCCCCGCGTCTGATTGCCCAGCTTGCTGAGCTCGTCGGCATCAATACGGGCGTGGGCAGGCATCTTGCCGTCACCTGCGACTTGCGCAGCCAGGGCTTGTTCGATGAGCTGCTCGATGCCGTTGCCGCACTCGAGGAGCGCGAGATGAGCTGCGACATCGTTTTTCTCGAGGCCTCTGACGAGGTACTGATCCGTCGTTATAGCGAAAACCGCCGCCGCCATCCCATTGCCAAGCCGGGGGAGACTACGGCCGATGCGATTCAGCGGGAGCGCCTGCAGCTGCAGGGTGTGCGCGATCGAGCCGATATGATCATCGACACGAGCCGCCTGCGTACCTCTGCCCTGCGCAACAAATTGCGCATGGCGTTCTCCGAGTTGTCCGACCAGCAGCTCATGGACGTTCACGTGTTCTCGTTTGGCTTTAAGCACGGTATGCCCGTCGAGGCGGACATTATGATCGACGTTCGCTTCCTGCCCAATCCGTTCTACGATCCCGAGATGCGCACCATGACCGGTCTCGATAAGAAAGTCTCCGACTTTGTTCTGGACCATCCCAAGACCCAGGAGTTCTGGAAGGCCTGGACGCAGCTGCTCGATACGGTCATGCCCGGCTATATCGCGGAGGGCAAGCCGCAGCTTTCTATTGCCATCGGTTGCACGGGCGGTCAACACCGCAGCGTTGCCATCGCCGAGGCCACGGCACGTTATTTGGAAGGCGCCCAGTATCACGTGAGCATTTCCCATCGCGACCTGTCGCGCGCCAACACGAAAGCATAGGTCTGCATGTCGTTTACCGCCGAGGTGCGTGACGAGCTCGCGCGCTGCGAACCCGAATGTGAATACTGCGATTTGTCGACGCTTGCCGCCCTGACGCGTGTGAGCGGTACACTTTCGCTGGCCGGCTCCGGGCGGTATCGTTTGACGGTCGCGACCGAGACGGGCGCCGTCGCACGCACGATGATCACACTGACGCATCGCATCCTTAAGCTCAAAACGGAATTCACCGTTCGAAAATCGGTCTTGCATAAAGTCCGTAACTATCTCATTACCCTGCCCGATCAACCCGACCTGGACAAGGCTCTGGTGCTGCTGGGCATTCTCGACCGCAGGGGAGGGCTCGTCGCCGGTGTTCCCCGGCACATCGTTGCCCGTCCCTGCTGCAGGCTTGCCTACATCCGCGGCGCGCTCATCGCCGGCGGTTTCGTGGCCGATCCCCGCGGCGACTTTCATTTGGAGATCGCGGTGCAGGGCGAGCAGTATGCCAAGGGGCTCTGCGATCTGTTGGAGCAGATTGGAGTCCATGCGCGCGTCAACGCGCGGCGCGGATCCTTTGCCGTCTACATTAAGAGCGCCGAAGAGATCGAGCAGCTCCTAAAGCTGGTCGGTGCTAAGCGCAGCGTTGCCGAGATCGAGGAAGCGCGCGCGGTCAAATTGGTTAAGAACGACGTAAACCGTCGCGTGAATGCCGAGCTGGCCAATCAGACCAGAAGTGCAGGTGCCGCCCAGCATCAGCTTGCGCTGATCGATGAGCTCGAACAGCGGGGTTTGCGCGACACGCTTCCGGACGCCTTGGCGGTCTTTTGCGACCTGCGCGAGCGCTATCCCGACCTGTCGCTGCGCGACTTGGGGGAGATGGCCGACCCTCCCTTGTCGAAGTCGGCCCTCTACCATCGAGTTTTGAGGCTTGAAAAGCTCATTGAAGCAAACAGGTAGTTTGAAGTATCGACTTATATACGGATTTAGCTGCTATTTTATTCTTTAAAACGTTTTAACGTAAATTTGATTTTCAATTTCGAGCATTCTCGTGAAATTCAAGTCAAAAAAAAGGTATATTAGGCGAGTGGTTAGTTTGTGGGCCTCAACGGCGGGCGCTGTAGCTCGCGGGGGCCTTACGAAAGGAGACACAATGGCAGTAAAGGTTGCTATTAACGGCTTCGGTCGCATCGGTCGTCTGGCTTTCCGTCAGATGTTCGGTCATGAGGGCTCCGAGATCGTCGCTATCAACGACCTCACCTCTCCCGATATGCTCGCTTACCTGCTGAAGTACGACTCCACGCAGGGCAACTACGCTCGCGATCACGAGGTCGTTGCTGGCGAGGATTCCATCACCGTTGACGGCAAGGAGATCAAGATCTACAAGGAGGCCGACGCCAACAACCTGCCTTGGGGCGACCTCGACGTCGACGTCGTTCTCGAGTGCACCGGCTTCTACACCAGCAAGGCTAAGGCTCAGGCCCACATCAACGCTGGCGCCAAGAAGGTCGTCATCTCCGCTCCGGCCGGCAGCGATCTGCCCACCATCGTGTACAACGTCAACCACGAGACGCTGACCGCTGAGGACAACATCATCTCCGCTGCTTCCTGCACCACCAACTGCCTCGCCCCGATGGCCAAGGGTCTGAACGACTTCGCTCCCATCGTGTCCGGCATCATGACCACCATTCACGCCTGGACCGGCGACCAGATGCCGCTCGACGGCCCGCAGCGCAAGGGCAACAAGCGTCGTAGCCGCGCCTGCGCCGTCAACATCGTCCCCAACACCACCGGTGCTGCCAAGGCTATCGGCCTGGTTCTCCCCGAGCTCAACGGTAAGCTCATCGGTGCCGCCCAGCGCGTCCCGACGCCGACCGGCTCCATCACCAACCTCTACGCTGTCGTTGACAAGAAGGTCACCGTCGACGAGGTTAACGCCGCTATGAAGGCCTACGCTGCCACCATCTCCGAGACCTTCGGTTACAACGAGGACGACATCGTCTCCACCGACATCATCGGCGAGACCCATGGCTCCATCTTCGACGCCACTCAGACCATGTGCTCTGACCTCGGCAACGGCCAGACCCTCGTTCAGGTCACCTCTTGGTACGACAACGAGAACTCTTACACCTCTCAGATGGTCCGTACCATCAAGTACTTCGAGAAGTTCGTTGCTTAATTTAGCTTTTAGCGAATAGCTCGTTGAGCGTCTAAAGAAGGGCGCGGCCTTATAGGGCTTACACCCTAGGGTCGCGCCCTTTTTATAGGAAATCGTCTGCCGTAATGGGAGGCAGACACGTACGAAAGGTAGAAGCAAACATGGCCTTTACCAAGAAGACCGTCCGCGACATCGATGTCGACGGCAAGCGCGTTCTCGTCCGCGTTGACTTCAACGTGCCTATCAAGGATGGCGTCGTTGGCGACACCACCCGTATCAAGGCTGCCCTGCCCACCATCAACTATCTCGTTGAGCACAACGCTCGCGTCATCCTCATGAGCCACCTCGGCCGTCCCGATGGCACCGGCTTCCAGCCCGAGTTGTCCCTCGAGCCCGTCGCCAAGAAGCTCGCCGAGCTCTCCGGTCTCGACGTTGCCTTTGTCGCCGACACCTACGGCGAGAAGGCTGCCGAGGCTGTCGCTGCCGTCGAGCCGGGCAAGGTCCTCGTTCTCGAGAACGTCCGCTTCGATAAGCGTGAGAAGAAGAACGACCCCGAGATCGCCAAGAAGCTCGCTTCCTATGGTGACGTCTTCGTTCTCGATGCCTTTGGCACCGCTCACCGCGCCCAGGGTTCCGTTGTGGGCCCCGCCGCTTACCTGCCTGCCGTCGCCGGCTTCCTGCTTGAGAAGGAGGTCGACACGCTGACCGGCATCTTCGCCGAGCCCGAGCGCCCCTTCGTCGCTATCGTCGGCGGTTCCAAGGTTTCCTCCAAGATCGGCGTTCTCGATCACCTCATCGACTCCGCTGACACCCTGATTATCGGTGGCGGTATGGCCTACACCTTCTTCCTGGCTCAGGGCCTGACCGTCGGTCAGTCCCTCAAGGAAGAGGACTGGGTCGAGCGCGCCGGCGAGATGCTCAAGAAGGCCGAGGAGAAGGGCGTCAAGATCCTGCTCCCCATCGACAACCGTGTTGCCGATCACTTTGGCGAGGACGCTGTCCCCGAGGTTGTCGCTTCCGACGCTATCCCCGACGATCGTGAGGGCATGGACATCGGCCCCAAGACCGAGGAGCTTTACGCCGAGGCCGTCAAGGGCGCCAAGACCGTGTTCTGGAACGGCCCCATGGGCGTCTTCGAGTTCGACAACTTCGCTCACGGCACCCAGGCTATCGCCGAGGCTGTCGCCGAGGCCGACTGCACCTCGATCATCGGCGGTGGCGACTCTGTCGCAGCCGTCAACAAGTTCAACCTGGCCGACAAGATGAGCTGGATCTCCACCGGTGGTGGCGCTTCCATGGAGCTCGTCGAGGGTAAGGCCCTGCCCGGAGTGGAGGCGCTTCTCGATGCCTAATCGCACCCTTCTTATCGCTGGTAACTGGAAGATGAACAACGACGTCGCCGAGGCCGCCAGGCTCGCCGACGAGCTGGCTCAGGCTCTGCCCGAGGTTCCGGCTGGCGTCGAGGTGCTCGTCTGCCCCCCGACCATTGACATCACCACGGTTCATGACCGCATTCAGGCTGCCCCCATCGCCCTCGGTGCACAGAACGTGTACTGGGAGGCCAAGGGTGCCTTCACCGGTGAGTCCTCTTGCGACATGCTCAAGTCCGCTGGCTGCACCTACTGCATCATCGGTCACTCCGAGCGTCGCGACTACTTCCACGAGACCGACGAGGACCAGAATAAGAAGGCCAAGGCCCTCGTTGCCGCCGGTCTTGTCCCCGTCTTCTGCTGCGGCGAGTCCCTCGAGGTCCGCGAGGCCGGTACCTATGTCGAGCACGTCGTGAACCAGGTCAAGGCTGGTCTCGAGGGTCTCGAGATCACCTGCCCCAAGCAGGTCGTCGTCGCCTACGAGCCCATCTGGGCTATCGGCACCGGCAAGACCGCTACCGCCGAGGACGCTCAGGAGGTCTGCGGCGCTATCCGTGAGACCCTCATGGAGATGTTCGGCGAGGAGCTCGCAAACGGCATCCGCGTTCTCTATGGTGGCTCTGCCAAGCCCGGCAACATCGCCGAGCTCGTCGCCAAGCCCGACGTTGACGGCGCACTCGTGGGCGGCGCTTCGCTCAAGGCTGCCGACTTCGCCTCTATGGTCGTTAAGGCAGGCGAGTAGGACATATGGCACAGCGTCATCTTCCTGCACTCCTGATCATCATGGACGGGTGTGGTTTGGCTCCGGCCGATGGCGAGAACGCCGTCGCCGCTGCCAAGACGCCCTTCCTTGATAGCCTGTACGAGAAGTATCCCCACACCACACTCGGCGCTTCGGGCGAGGACGTGGGCCTTCCCGACGGTCAGATGGGAAACTCCGAGGTAGGCCACCTCAACATCGGTGCCGGCCGCATCGTGTTCCAGGAGCTTTCGCGCATCAATAACGCTATCAAGGACGGCTCCATCGCCAAGAACGAGGTCTTCGTTAAGGCTATGGACGATGTCAAGGCCGAAGGCAAGACCCTGCACCTCATGGGCCTTATGAGCCCCGGCGGCGTTCATTCTCACATGAACCATGTCGAGGCCCTGGTCAAGATGGCTGCCCAGCATGGCGTCAAGACCGTTCGCGTCCACGCCTTCATGGATGGCCGCGACGTTGACCCGCAGTCCGGTGCCGGCTACATGAGCGAGTTCTGCGCCTTCCTGGCTAAGATCTCCGAGGAGACCGGTTGCGACGCTCGCGTTGCCACCGTTTCGGGCCGTTATTGGGCCATGGACCGCGATAACCGTTGGGAGCGCATCCAGCGTGCCTACGATGTCATGGTCAACGCGTCCGATGCCGATACTGACCCCGTGGCCGGTATCAAGGCCTACTACGAGAAGGATCCGCGCGGCGATGAGTTCGTCGAGCCCTTCGCTGCCCACAACGAGGGCATCCACGAGGGCGACGCGGCCATCTTCTTCAACTTCCGTCCCGACCGCGCTCGTCAGATGACCCGCGTGTTCACGGACAAGGAGTTCGACGGCTTCGAGCGCGAGCAGATCAAGCTTTCGCACTTTGTGACGATGACCGAGTACGATCCGACGTTTGACGTCGAGGTCGCCTTCCCCAAGACGTTCCCCGAGAACGTCCTCGCCGACGTTATCGCCGCCAATGGCCTGAAGCAGCTGCACACCGCCGAGACCGAGAAGTACGCCCACGTGACGTTCTTCCTCAACGGCGGCATCGAGGAGCCCAAGGAGGGCGAGGAGCGCGTGCTCGTCGCTTCTCCCAAGGTCGCTACCTACGATCTGCAGCCCGAGATGAGCGCTCCCGAGGTTACCGAGAAGCTCGTCGCCGCAATCAACGAGGATCGCGCTGATTTCTACATCGTGAACTTCGCGAACTGCGACATGGTTGGTCACACCGGTGTCTTCGACGCCGCCGTTAAGGCCGTCGAGGCTGTTGACGATGCTTTGTCCAAGGTTGTCCCGGCGATTCTCGCCAAGGGTGGCTTTGCGCTGATTACCGCCGACCATGGCAACGCCGATCACATGTTTGACGTTGCTTCCGACGGTTCCAAGCATCCGTTTACGGCTCACACCACCAACCGCGTGCCGTTCATCATCGTTGATGATAAGGCCAAGCTCACCGGTATCGAGGACGGCCGTCTTTCCGATATCGCTCCGACCATGCTCACCATGGCTGGTATTGAGCCTTCCGCCGAGATGACGGGTCGCGTGCTCGCCACCGAGGCCTAATAGAAAACAAATACCGTTTTCTAGTAAGGGGGTTGTCCACAACCGGACGACCCCCTTTTTGGTATTTCTGCCATTTCTACCCCGTCCCTAAATGGCAGGTGGGGGAGTGTTGAAGGTTGTGGTACAGTACTGGAGTTTGAATTGTTCTATTAAGGAGCTTATCTATGGGTCCGTTCCAGATTCTTCTGTTTGTCGTTTGGGCTGTTTCTGCCGTGGCGCTGACGATTCTCGTTCTGATGCATTCCGGTAAGGGCACCGGCGTTTCGGATATGATCGCTAGCTCGCTGTATAACTCCAGCTCTGCCACGGGCGTCATGGAGCAGAACCTCGATCGCCTGACGGTAATTATGGCCGTCGTTTTTGCCGTGTGTGTCGTTCTGTGCATGTTCTTCTTCCCGCAGGGTATCGTCGGCTACTAAGCATCGGCGTATATACGTTTGTAAAGGGTCCCGCATGTGCGGGGCCCTTTTTGTTTACAGACTTGTAACAGAGTCAAAATATCCCCACATACTTCGCCCAACTAAAGAAATTCTCGACCGTTAACCGGAATTAGCCCCAAATCGTGCATAAAATGCGCTACTGTATTGCAAAACGTTGGTCTGTTGTGCATAACCAGCCATAGCAGCGGGCGGCGTTTTGATGGTTCGGATCGGATTGTCTCGACATATGTCCGACTGAACATTTCTTTGTCCTATCTCATAAGGAGGATGGCATGGCTGATTCTATGTTCCACCAGCCCGTTATGGGTCGTCGCGCCTTTGTCGGCGGTACCCTTGCTGCGAGCTCCATGGCTTTTCTTGCCGCATGCGGCAAGAAGGGCGGCGACGCTTCCGGTTCTGAGTCCGGTTCGACGCTGAACTTCTACATCAACAACCCGGTCTGCATCGACCCCTACAACGTCCAGGAGGATCAGGGCACTCAGGTCGAGTACCAGCTGTTCGATGCTCTGACCTCTTACGACGCCGAGAAGGGCAAGATCGTCCCGCTGGCTTGCGAGTCCTTCGAGGCCAACGACGACGCCACCGAGTTCACCTTCAAGATCAAGAAGGCCAAGTTCCACAACGGTGACGACGTTACCTCCAAGTCCTTCAAGCTCGCTTGGGAGCGTCTGGTCAACACCAAGTCGGCCATCGCTACCGAGTACGGTCCTTCCGAGGTCTCCTATCACCTTTCCATGGTCGAGGGCTATGACGATCTGCTTGCCGGTAACGCTACCGAGCTCAGCGGTGTTACTTGCCCCGACGATGAGACCCTCGTCGTTAAGCTGTCTTCCGCTTACGCCGACTTCCCCTTCGTCGCCTCTCACCCGGCTCTGTCCCCGGTTCCCGAGTGCGCCGAGTCCGATGTTAAGAGCTTCTACCTTGCCCCGATCGGTAACGGCCCGTTCATGATGGACGGCAAGTGGGAGGATGGTCAGGAGATCAACCTCAAGAAGTTCGACGATTACTATGGCGACAAGGCCAAGATCGATGGCATCCACTTCCAGGTCATCAAGGACGTGGAGACCGCCTACAAGGAGTTCCAGGCCGGTAACCTCGATATCTGCGATGTTCCCGTTGCTCAGATCGACGCTGCCAAGAAGGATCGCGGCGTGTCCAAGGACGGCTACACCATGGGCGACGGCGAGCGCATGCTGCTCGGCGCCGAGCCTTCCACCTACTACCTGACCTGCAACACCACGGCCGAGCCGTTCAACAACGCCGACCTGCGCAGGGGTATCTCCCTGGCCATTAACCGCGAGGCCATCTGCAAGACCATCTTCAAGGGCACCCGTACCCCCGCCGACGGCATTGTTCCTCCGGGCATCGATGGCTACAAGGAGGGCGCATGGGAGTTCTGCGCCTACGACGTCGACAAGGCTAACGAGTACCTCGACAAGGTTGCTCCTGCCGGTGCCAACGGCGACCGTGGCATTAGCGTGACCCTTTCCTACAACCAGGACGGTGGCCACAAGGAGATCATGGAGTCCATCATCGGCGACCTCGCCAAGGTCGGCGTTACCGCCGTCTCCGATACCCCTGAGTGGTCTGCGCTGCTCGAGCAGTACCAGAACTTCAACTATCAGTTCGGTCGTCTGGGCTGGATTGCCGACTACCCGATCATGGACAACTTCCTGTATCCGCTGTTCCACTCCGACTCCCTCGGTGGCGACAACCGCTCTGGTTACAACAACCCCGAGTTCGACGCCAAGGTCGACGAGGCCCGTACCACGGTTGACGACGAAGAGCGCGTCGCTAAGATGCAGGAGGCCGACGCAATGGTCGCTGCCGACTGCCCGGTCATCCCGGTGATGTTCTACACGCACACCATCGCTGGCTCCGATCGCATCAAGCACCTCTATGTCGATCCGCAGAAGCACGCCGAGCTGGGTACCGCCGAGCTCGCCTAAGAGTTTGCAGCTTCCGTGAGGGTCAAGTATTTACGTAGACCTCATGGGAAACATACAGTTCTCCCTAACCTGGGGTAAACTGGCTGATGGTAATTTTGGGATGCCGGTCTGGCGATCGGCATCCCATTTAGGTTAATCCCTAGATAGGGGAGTGGTATGGGTAAGTACATCGTTAAACGTGTGCTTCAGTTCATCCCGGTGTTTTTGGGCGTTACGCTGATTCTGTTCGCCCTCCAGAATATCGTGCCGGGAGATCCGATCAAGCTGATCGGTGGAGACAAGGCTCTGTCCCCCGAGGTAGAGCTTCAGCTTCGCGTACGCTATCACCTGGTCCAGACGGACGAGGACGGCAACGCGATCCTTGACGAGAACGGCGATCCCGTTCAGACGTCGCTTGTAGACCGTTATCTGTATTACATGAACGGTCTGCTTCATGGCGATCTGGGTAATTCGTACCAGCGCAAGCTGCCGGTTACGGAAATCTTTGCCCAAAAGTATCCGTATACGGTCAAACTTGCCGCGTGCGCCATCGTGCTCGAGGCAATCATGGGTATCGGTGCGGGTATCATTTCGGCGGTAAAGCGTTATTCCTTCTGGGATATTTTGGTTACGCTCACCACGTCGATTCTCGTTGCCGTTCCTGCCTTCTGGCTCGGTATGCTGCTGCAGCTGTTCTTTGGCGTCATCCTCAAGGATGCCACCGGCGGCGCATTCTCCATGCCGATTTCGGGTGCCGGCGGTTCCAGCTCTCAGTATCAGGATTGGATGCACTATGTGCTCCCGACCATTACGCTGGCTTCGGTTTCGACCGCTTATGCTGCCCGCATTATGCGTTCGCAGCTGCTTGACGTCATGAACCAGGATTACATCCGTACGGCAAAGGCCAAGGGTCTCTCCAGTCGCGCGATCATCATCAAGCATGCGCTTAAGAATGCACTCATCCCCGTCGTTACCTATATCGGTGTCGACTTCGGTGGCATGCTTTCGGGTGCCATCCTGACCGAGACGGTCTTTAACTGGCCCGGTATCGGCTATGAGGTCTATCGCGCCATCAGCATGCGTGACTGGCCCATCGTTATGGGCGGCGTTACGCTCATCGTTGTCGTCGTCATGGTGATCAACCTGCTCGTCGACATTAGCTATGCATTCCTCGACCCGCGTATCCGCCTTGGCGGTCCGTCGGATAAGGCCTAAGGGAGGTACGTCTCATGCAGGAAACTGATTCTCAGTCTCAGGAGCAAGCTACCGCCACCAAGGCCGCATCTGCTCCCGCCAAGTCCCGCACGCTGTGGGGCGACGCTTTTAAGCGTCTTCGTAAGAACAAGCTCGCCGTTATCGGTGTCTGCTGGATTATCATCGTCGTTTTGGTTGCCCTGACCGCCGATCTGTGGGCTAAGCCCTGGCTCGGTTCGCCGACGGCTTCCGACTCGACCACCATGGCCGAGACGTCGCTGCTGGCTCCGTGTGCCGAGCACCCGTTTGGCACCGACGCCCTTGGCCGCGACATTCTCGTCCGCGTTATCTACGGTGCACGCGTTTCGCTGTCCGTCGGCATTATGGCCACCGCCATCTCCACGGTGATCGGTTTGGTCATGGGTGCTCTGGCCGGTTTCTACGGCGGAATCTGGGATACGATCATCATGCGCTGTGCGGATATCTTCCTAGCGTTCCCGTACGTGCTGTTCGTCGTCGCCATGATCGCCGTTATCGGCCGTGGTCTTCAGAACGTCTTTATCGCCATCGGTGTTCTCGGCTGGCCTTCGATTGCGCGCGTCTTCCGATCTGCAATCCTGACGGTCAAGGAAAACGACTATGTTGACGCTGCGCGCGCGATGGGTGCATCCGATGCTCGTATCGTCGTGCGTCACATCTTCCCGAACTCCGTTGCCTCCATCGTGGTCTACGCGACTATGAACATTGGTGGCGCCATTCTGACCGAGTCCGCTCTGTCCTTCCTCGGCATGGGCGTTATTCCGCCTACGCCTTCGTGGGGCTCCATGATTCAGGACGGTCAGCAGTATCTTCTGACTGCTCCCTGGATGATGATCATGCCCGGTCTGGCAATTCTCTCGACGGTGCTCGCCTTCACCCTGCTGGGTGACGGTCTGCGCGACGCCCTCGACGTCAAGATGAAGGACGCATAAGGATGAAGAAGAACAAGAACTATGTGGACCTGAAGGACCAGCCGGTTCCCGAGGGCCAGCATCTGCTCGAGGTCGATGACCTTAAGATGTATTTCCACACCGAGGATGGTGTCGTTCGCGCTGTCGACGGTGTGTCCTACACGCTCGATCGCGGCGAGACCCTGGGCGTCGTCGGCGAGTCCGGCTCCGGTAAGTCCGTGACCGCCATGACCATCATGGGCCTCATCTCGATGCCTCCGGGAAAGATTGAGGGCGGCGACGTTCGCTATCGCGGTCGTTCTATCCTTGAGATGACCGAGGAAGAGATGCAGCACATTCGCGGTAACGATATCGCGATGATCTTCCAGGATCCTATGACCTCCCTGAACCCGGTCTACAAGATCGGCAAGCAGGTGGGCGAGGGTCTTCGTCTGCACCGTGGTTACTCCAAGCAGGAGGCGCTCAAGCGCGCCACCGAGCTTTTGGACCTCGTGGGTATTCCCGAGCCCGAGAAGCGCGTCAACGAGTATCCGCACCAGTTCTCCGGCGGTATGCGTCAGCGCGTCATGATCGCCATGGCTCTTGCCTGCGATCCCGATATCCTGATTGCCGACGAGCCCACGACTGCTCTGGACGTTACCATCCAGGCTCAGATTATTGAGCTCATGCAGGAAATGCAGGAGAAGAACGGCAACGCCATCATCATGATTACTCACGACCTGGGCGTTGTCGCCGACATGGCCGACAAGATCATGGTTATGTATGCCGGCCGTCCCGTCGAGTTCGGTACTGCTGATGAGATCTTCTATGAGAGCCGTCATCCCTACACCTGGGGCCTTATCCGCTCCATCCCGGAGCAGGCCATCGATGAGAAGAAGCCGCTTACGCCGATTCACGGCAATCCGCCCTCGCTCATGAACCTGCCCGAGGGCTGCGTGTTCTCGCCTCGTTGCCCCTATGCGACGGACAAGTGCCGCAAGCAGCGTCCCGAGCGTGTTGTCACGGAGTCTGGCCACTATTCTGCGTGCCACTATTCCGGCGACCCCGAGTTCCTCAAGAACGCTCCTTCGACGTCCCGTACACGCAAGGATTCCAAGAAGGGAGGCGAGGCGTAAATGGCAGACAATAATGAGCGTACTCCGCTGCTGAAGGTTGAGCACCTCTCTAAGGAGTTCCCTGCAGAGTCCGGCATGTTCGCCAAGCGTTTTTCCAAGCGTGTCGTCTCTGCTGTGAATGACATTTCGTTCGAGATTTATCCGGGCGAGACCTTTGGTCTGGTTGGCGAGTCTGGTTGCGGTAAGTCCACCACGGGCCGCACGATTATGCGCCTGACCCAGCCGACTGCCGGCAAGGTGTTCTTCCAGGGCAAAGATGTTGCCGAGATGAGCAAGCATGAGATCAAGGACATGCGTCGTGAGATGCAGTTTATCTTCCAGGATCCTTATGCATCGCTGAACCCTCGTATGACCATCGGCGAGATCGTCTCCGAGCCCATGACCATTCACGGCGTGGGTACCAAGGAAGAGCGTATCGAGCGTGTCCGCGAGCTTCTCGACGTCGTCGGACTGAACCCCGAGCACATCAACCGCTATCCGCACGAGTTCTCGGGCGGTCAGCGTCAGCGTGTCGGCATCGCCCGCGCTTTTGCGCTCAAGCCCAAGCTGATCATCTGCGACGAGCCCGTTTCCGCTCTGGATGTTTCCATTCAGGCCCAGGTTCTGAACCTGCTCAAGGAACTTCAGGACAAGTTTGGTACGGCGTATCTGTTTATCGCCCACGACCTGTCCGTCGTGCAGCACATCTCCGATCGCGTTGCCGTTATGTATCTGGGTAAGATGGTCGAGGTTTCGGACTGGAAGACGCTCTATAGCGAGCCTCACCACCCGTACACGCAGTCGCTGCTGTCTGCCGTGCCGGTTCCCGATCCTGATATCCAGAAGACCCGTAAGCGCATCATCCTTGCCGGCGATCCGCCGTCACCGCTGGATCCGCCGACCGGTTGCCGTTTCCACACCCGCTGCCCGATCGCTCAGGGCATCTGCTCCGAGAAGCTACCTGAGTTTAAGGAAGTCGCACCGGGCCACTGCTGCGCCTGCCACTTCGCGGAGCCGTTCCCGATCAAGGAATCTCACATCGACCTGTAGTCGGCTGTTTGTCCGGGCCCGTGCTGGACTTAGTTTTCAGAACGTCCTCGACCATGGAAACCCCCTTATCCTGCTCCTTCGGAGCTGTGGATAAGGGGGTTTCCTGGTCTGCGGAATGTTCTGAAAACTAAGTCCAGCACGGGCTCTGTGTTACCGATGCAGGGGGGGTGTTCCTATAGTTTTGTCAACTGGGAAATGCTCTCCGTGCGACCGAATC
>USQQ01000013.1 GCA_900556875.1 uncultured Collinsella sp. | reverse complement strand
GCGCATAAAGAAAGCCTCCCATTTCTCATGTCCAAGAAATGGGAGGCAGTTCAGCGTCCTACTGCTGGGCCTTTCATGAAAATAGGGACACCGAGCTTGTGCCAACGAGCTATGAAAGAGAAGCGTACGATTGCAGGCATATCGAAGACCTATTCGGTGCGTTTCAGACAATTGAGGGGCTAACTCCCGATCTAATCGAAGAAGCATATGCCGAAGCTCGTCGTACGGGAAAATACAAACCATCAGAGCTTGTACGAATCAATTCAAAACTGCGTCAGATTCTGTCGAATGCAGTCGCAAAGAGAATAATTGACCGAAACCCCTGCGCTACCGTTCATGTTCGCAGACCACGCAACAAAAGAGAATCACTGACAATCGACCAAGTAGCTACCCTATGCACACATCTTCAACACATTGAGCTCACCGCCGAAGCTGTTGGTACGCTAGTACTAGTGTATACGGGTATGCGGAAAGGCGAGATGCTGGGCCTCGAATGGCGCGATTGGGACCCTGCCAATAAAACCTTGAAAATTGACAGGCAGTACACCAACGACCATGAACTGAGGGCACCCAGGTCACAAGAAAGCCAACGCAAAATCCCCGTTGGAGAAACCTTGGCCGAACGCCTTCAATCATGGTCAGCCATACAAAAAGAGCTCCTGGCCTCTCTGGGGCTGTCCCAGACTGGCAGTACTCCCATCATTAGCGATATTGCTGTCAAGCAGGGGGTCCCTACTGTCTGTCACATGAAAAACTACATCTTCAACCATTGGTTTCGCGATTTCGCAGTTAGCTGCAATCTTGGAATCTATGAGCCGAACAATTCGACTGGCGGAAAACTATATAAGGGCATCTGCCCGCATCAGCTCAGACATTGTGTAAGCACTTTTATGCTGGCGAACGGATCGGACGTTAGAAGCGTGCAAGGTATTCTTGGCCACGCGGACCCCAATATCACGCTCAAAACGTATACAAGCCTCGTTCAACAATCAGAAATAAAAGCAGTTAAAGGCTACGAAGACTTCATCAACGCCTATATACAGAAAAGCGAGAAATAGCATGTCATTCATTCATCGTTTCATCAATAATATTACGGTACTATACTACTATTTCCGCAGGTAGACGCTTTATTTGATTGACATCTAATGAGTTTTAATAGATTCTAAAGCTGTCAGATGGCTACGCATGTAGTCATAAAAACCGGCCCCCCAAGTGCTTATGAACCTGGTAAGTCTTACAAGCACAGGGAGGGCCCTCATTGAAAGGATAGCTCATCATGGCTACTCCACAGATTAGCACTCAGGCGTCCACACCGACTTTCCCCACTGGTGCCGCTCAGTGCGATCGGTTGCTCCGCGTTAACGATATCCGCGAACTCACTGGCTGGAGCGAAAACACCGCGCGCAAGTTTATGCGCGAGTCCGGCAAGCTCATCCAAATCCATCGCTCGAATTACATGTTTGAAAGCTCATTCTATGAGCTTTTCAAGCAGCTTGAAGGTCGTACCGCCTGCCTTGACTAGGCGGTAAACATGAGCGAGCTACCGTCAATTTCCGACATATTCAACGATGATGTTACCGAGCAACGAAAGATTATAGAGAAAATGGATAAAGCTATTTTTATTTCAGTGCCCGAGTGGGCGTGCTGCGTCACCACCGTTGCCGCCGAGCGTCTCATCCTCGGCCTCGTATGGAAGTTTGGAAAACCTTCCAAAAACAAACGGCCCATGGGCTTTTGCGCTAGAAGCAAATGGATTGAGGATCACTACCACTTGAGCAAGAACACGATATCCCGAGCCTATACTTCTCTAAAGGATAAGGGGTATATTCAAAAAACTGGTGATGGCAGCTGGATGCTTAATTACGCTGCAATCTACCGCGCCGCGATCGAAAACGCTTGGGAGCCCCCGAAATCTTAAGTCCACAGCCCGACTATCGACGTGGGCTTCTGTCAAACAACCGAGTTAAAAACCACTGAGCCAGAATCCGCTTCAATAGAAGAGGATTCTGGCTCAAATGATATCCGACCATTCACGCAGCATGTCTACCGCAATCTGGCAAGAATCGAGGACGGGGAAACCGTCATCGAGGTCGTGAAGGTCGGTAATCGCCAGGCGTCTACAAAAACATGCCGCGGATGTAAAATGAAGCAGGGTCGAACCGAAACAGTTCCCGGACAATTGGCGTCCGGCCAGACACTTCGATTCGACCCTTTCTCATACCTGCATCTAAAATACTCCCATAATCATTCTCGACATCTTTAACGCCATCACTCTCCCGCCACCAGCACGTCGTAGGTGCTATTTTCAACGAATCGATATGACCGCCCATTCATGTTCTTTAAGGCACGTGATACCATGAAAACGTGCGGTATTTCTCCAATCGAAAACCTGCGTGAACGTATGACTTGAGACGCTTTTAGAACTCACCAAGCGCAGGACAAACACAACTCAACAGCGGCCGCGTATTTGTTCCCAGCCGTACGGCATGGCGGAGCCATGCCCATTGTTGATTGGAGTGCCGCACGATGACAGACAACCCGAACGACAGAAAAATCAGCGAGACGCCCGGCGCGAAGGACGTCCTCGATGAGGCCGCCGAGCAGATTGAAAAGGCTTGGCGAGAGAAGCTGCTGCGCGAGACCGCCGATCTCAAGACCGAGAACGCGTTACTCAGGGCCCAGCTCGACGAATTCAACCGCAAGCTCGTCGAGGCGAGAGACCGGAACGAAAGACTTGAGGCCGACTGCAATGAGCGGGTCGCCTTTATCGAGGAGAAGTTCGAGCTCGACACCGCGAGCATCGAGCTCGAAAACAATGAGCTCCATGCCGCGAGCGTCAGATACCTCGCCGATGCCAGGGAGCTCAGCAGGCAGGTCGTCCAGCTCCGCGCCGAGGCTGAGGCCATGTCCGATGAGATCGAGCGTCTGCGCGTCGAGCGTGACGCCGCGTTGAAAGCCCAAGCCGAGCTGAGCGATGCGCTACTGGCCCAGCGCGACCTGATGGCCGAAGTCGCCGCCCTCAAGGACCGCCTCGCCGCCTCCGAGCGGCGGGCGACCGTGGCCGAGGCCAAGGTCGAGGTCATGACCAAGATGAGGGGCGAGTAGTCCCGCGCCCTTCCTGTCAGGTAACTGATTTCTAGAAACCTTCTAGAGCGCTTTTAGAAGGTTTCTAGAACCGGGCGCAGCATCTTCGATCGGCACGATGTCTCGGTAGATAAGGCGATGCCTGGTGTCGCACCATTTATCGCGATGGTAGTGACCGAAGAACCAGACGCGGTAGCCGAGCCGTCCGTCGAGCTCACCCAGGAATCGCTGAAGCCGGTCGTCCCGATACTCGCGCCCGAGCTCGCGACACAGCCCCTCAGCAAGGGCAGCCGGCGCCTCGTGAGTCACAACGTGGTCAACTTTCCAGCCCACGCGGTCGAGCGAGGCGCGGCAGTGCTCCATCTCTTCCTCGCTCGGCATCTCCTCGGGCCACCAGCTCCTCCCCTCCCTGCGATACTGCCTGTCGTTGCTCGTGGCACCGCCCATGGCAAGGACCGTGAGCCCGTCGATATCGAACACCTCCCCGCGCATCAGGTGCAGCACGTGCGGTCGCGCCTCATGGACGAGCCCGCCGTTCCACTCCCGCACCGGCAGCCCGGCCAGGGCGTGGTGGTTCTCATGGTTGCCGTCTACGAAACACGTGGTCCAGGGCTTCGATTCGAACCAGTCGAGCCAGTATTTCTCGGCGTTGGATCCATCCCAGACAAAGCCGAAGTCGCCGGCCACGATCACTGCGTCATCGCGCGTCAGGGTCCGGCCCAGTGGCCAAGACCTGAAGGCGAACCGGCTGGACCCGTACTCGGCCCTGCCGTGCACGTCGCCTGTCACATAGACCGTCATCAGTACGCACCCCACGGCAGGAGTTTGTCCCCGAGCCTCACGATCCGGTCATACAGCACCGTGTGCCGTTCGTCCGGGTTGCCGTCTCGGTGAAAATGGCCGTAATACCAGTGCTTATAGCCCAGGCGATCCTCGATCTCGTCGAGGAATCCGGTCAGCCGGTCCACATCAGGGCGTTCCCAGCCCGGGTCCGGGTAGAGCGTCGGCGAGAGCATGCGCGTGGCGCAGGTATGGGTGATGACGCAGTCGACCTTCCAGCCGACCTCGTCGAGCTTGGCCCGCGCGGCATCGAATTCGCGCTCGTCCGGAAGCTCCTGAGGCCACCAGCTGGAATACGGCACGCGGTATTCCCTGTCCACGCTCGTGGCACCGCCCATGGTGAAGACCGTCGAGCCGTCGAGCTCGAAGACCTCCCCGCGCATGAGGCGGCGGATAGACGAAGTATCCGACAGGCGTTGCGTCAGCCCACCGTGCCACAGTTCCATGGGTCGCTCCGCCCAGTGATCGAAGCGCTCGTGGTTGCCGTCGACGAACAGCACCGTGTAGGGGCGCGACTCCAGCCAGGCGATATCGGCGCATTCCTCGGCAGAGAAATCCCACGGAAAGCCAAAGTCGCCGGCGACGATGAGATAGTCGTCGCTGGTAAGACTGTCGCCAAGCTCCCAGTCGCGGAGCTTTTGCATGTCGAGTCCACTGTGGATGTCGCCCGTCACATAGACCGTCATCGGATCGCCTCTTCCCTCTTGTACGCCGCCAGCTCGCGCTCGACCTGCCTGTCGCCGGTCTCGTTGACCCACCAGGGCCATTTCACCCGGCCGCACGGCTCGCCGACTCCGGCGAACCATTCCCTCAGCTCGTCGAGGCTCACCGGGGAGTGCCCGTTGGCATCGCAACCGACGTCGTAGCGCAGAAGGCCCTGCTTGCGGTTGAACTCGTTGTACGCGCCGCCGCTGCTGTGGATGTGCCCGTGGAGGTGCCACGATCCATGGCTCATGCCCTGCCAGTCGGCCATGGGGTAATGGCTCAGGACGATCTTCTGCCCGTCGATCTTGAGCACGCAGATCGGCGGCTCCACGGTGAAGGCGCCAGCGACCGCCGGCTGGGTCCAGTCCTTGTCGTGGTTTCCCGGGACGAGGTGGATGCGCCTGCAGGCGATCCGCTTGCGCAGCCCGTAGGCGTCCTGGGCGGTCATCTTGAATGAGAAATCCCCCAGGATGTAGAGCTCGTCGTCCACGGCAACCCTGCCGTTGATGTTGTCGACGATGGCGTCGTTCATCTGCCAAATCGTCTCCCACGGGCGGTCGGTGAACTTCAGCACGTTCTCATGCCCGAAGTGGGTGTCGCTGGTAAACCAGATCATATTTATGTCTCCTTCTGTCGCTAAAAAATGTTCTCCTTCGAGGTCAGGAGACGTTTTATGAGCGACATGAGGTGCATATCCCTCATGTTTCAAGCTCCAATCTGCCGGATTTGCCCAACTAAAAGTTTACGCCCACGCGCGAACAGGATTCGATTTTTGAAATATGGACGAATTCCTCGTCAGGAGGGTAAAATGGTGCCGACGGCAGCCCAAGTTGTAGAGAGCTGGGCAGAGCCGTTGCTTAATGAAGTTGGGTCATCGTCTTAGCGACGGTGGCCTTTCTTTTTGGGCTTCGAACCCTGCTTGAGTGCCTTGGAAAGGCCGACAAGGGCCGTGAGGAGCCAGACCATAGCGGTCAGGAGCTTCACGAGCTCGGTGAAATCGGTCATGGGCATCACCTCCCATCAAATGGAGGGCTCTGCCCGGCACGAGGGCTGCCGACAGCAAGGACGATTCTATCAGAGCGGCTGACTCCCGCCGATCAATTCATACTCCTCATCCTCGCCGAATTGCGAGTATGAAAGAATCGGCACTGGATGGCAGCGCGCTAGGGCACCGACGATAGGCTTTCCAAAACTAGCGAGGCGTGTCTCCGCGATCGTAATCGCCTCGGTCGACCGCACGATCGACCTGCGGCGAGATGTCGCCGTTGCCACCATGGGCTCGTCCTGCGGCGCGAACGCGGTCATCGCCAGCATCGGGAACGGCGCCGGCGTAACGGTTGCGAATCTCCCTTGCGTAACCGCGCCGGGCAAGAAGCTCATCACGAACCGCCGGATCCTCGAGCAGATCTTCATCGCACTTCGGTGCGATGAACTTAGGAAAGAGATTGTAGGCGACGCCCTTGCTCGCCTTTGCCTGCTCGACCCACGCCGAATACGCCTTCTTAAGCCGTTGAATGTAAATCTCGCAACGCCTCTCATAAGGAAGGGCTCGCTCGGCCTCCAGCACGTTATTTTTGAAGGCCGCCTCAAGTTGCTTGACCGCAAACCTCCCGTCAAGACGAGTCAGGTTGAAAGTGCACTTCGGGTTGCCGGCCTCCTTGATATCGAGATCTGTCGCATAGACTCGATTGTTCTTAATGAAAATGTCTACGCCCCATGAGGCAAGTAACTTTTTAAACTGCTCCATATTCTTCGGATGACCTTCGTTGATTGCAAGATGGATCAACTCGCGCAGATTGTTTTTATAACTGTACTCACCGCGACCGATAATCTCCTTTTCTGTGTCGCGCGGCTGGCGATCGCGAATCTTCGAATTCTTCTTTCCCTTTTCGAGCTGGGCGAGATTCCAGTCCTTATCGAGTTCGCGGACCCATGAGGCGCGTTCGTACTTTCCATGCCGCCCGCCCGTCTCGCAACGCTTGCCGGTTAACAAATCGGTACGGTTGATCGCCATGTGCACTGCGTAGCGTTTTCCCGCCTTATCGCTTTCTTCGTGCAGCGCGAGAATCACTTGTTGATGCGGATAGTGCTTCGCAAGCCATTGCTCCGCGTAGGCCAAACATGCATCGGGGGTCATCTTGCCCCCGTTGCATGAGCATTCTTCCGGAAGGAACGCGAGGATCTGATGAAGCAGGATTACGTTTTTGGCTCCGGCTCTCGATGGTTTGTCGTGATGGAAAACCTTTCTGGTTCTATCCATTTTCGAAAACCAGCGATCGCTGTATTCGATGTTCCAGCCGCCACGCGCAAGCGCATCTTTTCCGTTGATGTATTTACGGACGTTCTTTGCGTAGCGGTCGCTCGAAACGCTTTTCTGTTTGATAACCGTCATTTCACATCACCACCGACGAAATAGCGCTTCTCAAGCTCGTCGATGAAACGGTCTAGCTTACGCCCAACTTGGTAAACCTTTTCGAGTGTGCGGAAAACAGCTTTCTCGTTGTACGCGGGAAGCCCCTGGGCGTTCACAAAATACATCAGCTGATTGAGATTCGTTCCTTCCTTCAGAAGTTCGTGATAAATCTTGTCGATCGACGCCCGATCGACATCGATTTTCTCGACATTCCCTTTGAGCAGTACGCGCCGCGCATACGAGCTCACGGTCACGCCAAGGGAATCAGCATTGCTTTCGATTTTCTTTTTTTCTTCCGGCGAGACCCGGACGTGAATGTCATCGGTTCGGAATTTCTGCCCAGCGATTTCCGAAAAACCAAAATCGATATCGAGATCGTCGGCATTGCACAAAACGAAGCGGATGAGTTCCGCCTCGCTCATCTCATGTCGCTTTGCGATTGCAGCGATGGTTTTCTTCTCGTCATTTGAAAGAGACGCCTTGACGGTGTGTGGGCGGAGCCTGCTCATGATTCCTCCTCGGAAAACGAATCAGCGATCGGAGAGGCCTCCGATCAAAACCTGCTATGCGATTCGCTTTCCTTGATGAGGAACGGCTGGCGTCGTTCCAAAAATGAAGAATCGTCGCCGCGATTCTTCATCGCGAAGTTTCAACTTCACAATAACCTTATCGCCGCAGCAGGCGATAAGCAAGGTCTGTGGCGTGGTGTTTTTGGGGTCCGAATGGACCCACAAAAACACCACCCACAGTCATCTTGCAATCACCGGGACGGCGATTGGGCGGAGCGTAGCGTAGACACGAAATGAGAGGCCTCGTTTCGAGCGAAAGGCTTCGCGGTGTCGTAGTGTCAGCGGAGACCGTGAGCGGAAGCGAATTTTTAACGCGAAGAATGCTGAGTGTTAGAAATTCGCTGTAGCGAGAGCGGAGCGGTAATGCGAATGCGAGGGATGCCGAGCTTTTGCATTACCGCGCAGCGGACTCCGGGCGAGGGCTGGAGCAAGTTGATGGAAGACCTTACCGATTTGCGGAAGGTTTTGCCCGAAGCATCCGGCACCGCCGGATTCTTTTGGAACGGCCTCTCGTTTGATTGCTTTCCTATCGTTTGCTCCCAGACTGGGCGTCTAAAAAAGGCGGCCGAAACCGGTCGCCCGCAAATAAATAATTATTTACCGAATGGAAGAGAAGAGGAACGATGCCCATTACTCCCAATGACCGGCTACATCGACGACCCAATGCTGCCCCGTAGCCTTCTGTTCATAATGTCCCTGGTCCTCAGAGGTAGTATACGAATCATTGATATATGCTCCATGGTCTTGACCTTGTTCCCACATTGCGTCACTATGAGCTGACCAAGCGGCTATAGAATCGAAAGATGCACCGCATGCACTACAAATGTAACGTTCATGGCGCGTGTATACCACATTCGGCACCCAGACCTGGCTGTAATCGGTCTCCCAGTGGCCCTGCTCGGCAACCCACTTCTTCTGGCTGCCGCCGTTGGAAGAGGAATTGTTGCTGCCGGAACTCTGCGAATTGCTGGAATTCTGCTTGGACTGTGAGGAATCGTCCTTGTTGTCCGACTTCGAGGAATCGGAAGACTTGTTATCCTCCTTCTTGGAGTCATCGGACTTCTGGTCCTTGCCGTCGGATTCTTTCTTCTCCTCGGTCTTGGTTCCAGAGGTTTGCGTCGCCTTTTCTTCGCTTGGCTTCTTTTTGTCTTTATTCTTTACCGCTGTGGCGGCCCTTTCCGTAGAGCCGCTTCCTTGCTTTGCAACGCTGGCACATCCAAGTTGAGGTGCCGAAAGGCACACCAGAAGCGCAACGATAATAGCCCTTGTTCTCACACCGATCTCCCTGCCCATGAAACCGGGCGTTGGACACCAGCCGATATCCAACGCCCGACTCGCTTTTACATCTGCTCGCGGCGCTTCTTCCGGTCGAGGAAGACGCCGGCCGCCACGAGGACGGTACCGCCGATGACGAACGTCTCGCCGATGAGTCCCGCACGGTCACCGGTCTGGGCGAGGCTGCCGGGCTGAGCGGTATCCGTGCCGGCGAGGTGCTTCGGGGTGTATGCCGCCTGCTGCTTTGCGGCCTGCTGCTTTGCGGCCTGCTGCTTTGCGACCTCCTCTGCCTCCTGTCGTGCGATCTCATCGGAAAGCTTCTGCTCCGCTGCGATGCGGTCGGACTTCGCCAACTCGTAGGCGGCGAGTGTCGCATCGTAGCCGGGCTGGAGCTCGTCCACCGCGGCCTGCTTCTCGTCCAGGATGGCCTTGGCGGGCGCGACCTTGGCACGTGCCTCGACTGCTGCGGCGAAAAGCGCGTTGAGGGCGTCATCCGCGTTCGCGTCATGGCCGGAAGCGATCGCCGCGCCGGCATCGATGGAGTCCAGCTTCGACAGCTTGGCGTCTGCATGCGCCTTTGCCTGTTCGGCGGCGGAGACCAGGGACTCGGCGGCGATGGTATCCGCCTTCGCGGCATCGAGCGCGGCCTTGGTGTCATTGACGGCCTTTACTGCATCCTGCTCGCGCTGCTGTGCCTCTGCGAGCTTCGCGGCAAGACCGGTGAGGATGTCGAGGTTCGACTGTGCGTCCTCGAGATCGGTCTGGGAGCCGGTAAGCTTGTCGGCGGCAACGCCGGCGTCGGCCTTTGCGGCATCGACGGCACGCTGGGCATCCGCGAGGGCGCGTGCGGTGTCGTCCGCCTTTTGCCTGGCGGTGGCGAAGACGGTCGCCTTCTCGGCCTGGTCGGCTACCGCCGCGTCGTGGGCGCTCTTTGCGGTATCGACCGCCTTCTTGGCGTCGGCGACGTCCTGGAAGAACTTCGCGAGGTCGGCGTTCGCATCCATGACGTCCTGCTGCTTGGCCTCGGTGTCCGCCTTGGCGGAGTCCAGCTTGGACTGTGCAGTCGTTACGGCTGCGTTGGCGGCATCAAAGGCGACCTGCTTCTGCTGGACGGTCGACTTTGCCGTAACGGCTGCCGCGTTGGCGGCATCGAGGTTCGATTTCGCCGCATCCAACCCAGCTCGGGCATCCGTGACGCCCTGCTGCTTGGCGGCGAGATCAGCCTTTGCGGCATCGACGGCACGCTGGGCATCGGTGACGTCCTGCTTCGCGGCATCGATACCTGCCTGTGCGGAATCCGCTGCGACCTGCTTCTGCTGGACGGTTTCAACGGCGTCGGTGGCTGCCTGCTGCTTGGCGGCGAGATCGGCCTTGGCTGCGTCGAGCGCGCTCTTGGCGTTCTTGAGGCCGTTGATATAGGAGGTCAGCTTCTGCTCGTACTCGTCGACGGACATGGGGTTCATGTTCCAACCGGAGCCGGACCAGCCGGAGATCTCTGCGGTGTAGCACTGCGTCTGAAGCCCGGACATGGTGCCCTTGGTGCAGGTTGCCATTCCCATAACGGCGAGTTCGGGATTGATGATGTTCATGTAATGGCCGACGGTGCCGCTACTGCCGTTCTCCCAGTGGCAGTTGTCTGCAATCCAATGGTTGATTGCGACACCGTTCTTTGCATAGAAATCATAGGCATCCTTGCCGACAAGACCGGTGACTCCATAAAGGGCCTCCGTTGCCTTGTCGAAAAAGCCCTTCTCCTGCTCGATCCACTGCCCACTCGGATCGATTCCGTAATTCCATGCCAGGTTTTCGGCAAAATCATATTGACGGGCATGATCGAGCACGGTGTCGCTGTAGTTGGCATCCGCAATGGCACCGGCGATGAGCTTGTAGGTGACATGGAGCTCGGACAGGCCGACCGACTTGCGGTAGTCGTTGACGGACTTCATCCACTTGATCGCATTGAGCATATTGTCAAGAGACGTGGCGTCCTTGGAGTTGCCGACTTCGGTCTTTCCGGCATATTTGGCGTTCAGGATGATGTTGACTGCGTCATCGGCACCCATGGCACGGAAGAAGCCGATGGCTCCCTGCTTGAGCTGCGCGTCGGCGGAATCGAGTTTCGCCTGGGCCTCGTCGACCTTCTGCTGCGCGGCGGTCACGGCGGCTTCTGCGGTATCCTTTGCTGCCTTGGCGTTCGCGAGCTCTACGTCGGCGGCTGCCTTGGCGGACTCGGCGTCCTTGACAGCCTGCTTCGCGGCATCCAGCTTGGCGACGGCGTCGGCATTCGCCTGCTTGGCCGCATCGAGGTCGGCGTTCGCGGCATCGAGAGCGGACTGGGCGGCGTTCACACCGGATTCGGCATCGGCCGCGGCCTGCTGCTTCGCGGAGAGGGACGCCTGGGCATCATTCAGCTCGGTCTGTGCCGTTGCCGCAGCGGACTGTACCTGCTCGAGCTCGGACTCGCACTGGGACTGTGTCGCCTGTGCGGCAGCGAGGGCTGCCTCCGCGTCCGCGACCTTCTGTTTCGCGGCATCGTACTCCGGACCGCTGGCGCCTGCCTCCGCTGCGGCGAGGTCTGCTTTCGCCTTCTCGTAGGCGGCGCTGGCGGCTGCGGCCTTCGCATCCGCCGCGTCCTTGTTCTGCTTGGCTGCGGCGAGGACGGCATCGGCGGAATCCTTTGCAGACTGGGCCGCAACCAGCTTGGACTGGGCATCGGCAAGCGTCGCGTTGGCGTTGGCGAGTTCGGCCTGTGCCCTGCTCACGGCATCCTGGGCGTCGCGCAAGGCCTGCTCGGCGGCACTGATTGCCTCCGGGGTGGCGCCTACGGCATCTGCCTTGGCTTTATCGAGGGCGTCCTTGGCATCCTGGGCCACCTTGAGGGCGGACTGGTACGCTTCGTCCTTCTCGGACGCATCTGCCTTGGCGTCTGCGAGACCCGCCTTCGCCTGCTCAAGGTCCTTGCCGGCGGCATCGGCGGCGTCCTTGCCCTCTGCGACCTGACGGGCGTACTCGTCCATTGCCGCTCGGTCGGCTGCCGTGCCGGCGCTGACTGCCGAATCGTAGGATGCCTTGGCCTGGTCGCGGGCGGAAGCCGCCTCGTTGTAGGGACCGGCGGCCTCATCGTAGGATGCCTTGGCGGCGTCCTCCTTCGCCTTTGCCTCGTCGACCGCCTTCTGCAGGTCCGCGATGGTCTTTGCGGCGGATTTCGCGCCGGTACCGGATGCCGCGCCGGCGTGGGCGGCGATCGGCGACATCACGGCGGGGTGCTGCATGGTCCCGTCACCTGTCTGGGCGAATGCCGCGAACGGTGAGATGAGGCTCGATCCGGTCATGGCGGCCATGGTCGCCGCGGTGACGGTCAGACGTGCGATCCCCTTCGGGGCGTGAATCTTTTTGCTTGGCAGTGCGGCGAAGTGATCGCCACCGGCAGCAAAGTGCTTTCCCTGAGTCATTGCTATTCCATTCCTTTTCCATGCCATGTCCGACTAGGCATCAGAACTCTTTCCAATAAAGGTAATTATGCGCCTTAACAGGGATTGTTGTATATAGTCCGTTGGCATAAATACAACAATCCATGACTCTTTTTGTCATGGATACGAAGACGCTTCAGAAATCATTCGGCATGAGATGCAAAGAGCTCCGCGCTGGACTCGGGTACAGCCAGGAGCAGTTCGCCAATTTGATTGAGATGGATCGTTCCTACTACGCGAGCATTGAGGTCGGACGAAGAAATGTCAGTCTTTCTAACCTCTCTAAAATTGCCAATGGATTCAACATATCAATTGCTGCACTTATGACTGGTGTCAGCGATAAATCGGATTAGTCCATCAATCAGCGAACGAAGTGAGCGAATAAATCGGCGGCGTAGCCGGCGGCAAGGACACGGTACGTGGCCGCGCAGCGAGCTTCGCGAGCGAAGGGGGACAGCATCGCTGTCCCTATCTTTATCGACGGCTTAGTCGGCGGCAAGGACACGGTACGTGGCCGCGCAGCGAGCTTCGCGAGCGAAGAGGACGGCATCGCCGTCCCTATATCTTTATAGTATATTTCTCTATTAATTGGTTTCACCAAAATGGGTATTGCGCAAGCTTCTGAACAGGCGTTTTTATCAAAAACTCAAAGCAGCCGAATCATCAAAATGGTGAAATTTTTTACCCAAATTGAGGAAGCGCTTCACCAAAATGGAACCGACTAACGGCTGTTGAAAACTTTTTATCCCCAAAATGGTGATTTCCTGTTTTCAGTGGAAAACTCGGTAAGTTAAATTATTTACTTACCAGATTTACAAACAAAAGCAGTTCTTAACCCTAAAACCAGAACAGGTCAGAAGCAAAATTAACTCCTGACCTGCGATTTTTCTGGTGCCCCCGGGCGGATTCGAACCGTCGACACCCGCTTTAGGAGAGCGGTGCTCTATCCCCTGAGCTACGGAGGCATGTTGTATTAGTGTAGCAGATTTACGCCGCTGTAATGCAGCGTATACCCACTCTTCGAAGTTGCGGTGGAACAGCCCTCCGGAAAGTGCGTCCCACTATCCAGGCAAATTCTGGGTCAGACTTTCCCCATGAGACCTTGCTAGGAAACTGTGACCCAGAATTTCGGCTCGAAACGGGACACGGTTTCCCAAACGACCCCGTTCCGGAAACTACATCCCGGAATCGACGCTCGAACTGGGATGCACTTTCCCGATCGAGCCACATGGGAGACTGCGCCCCACTTTGAGGGAGCGCTCTTTAATGACTACTTGCCTTTGTGGAAAAGGTTTTTGATAACGGAGGGGATGCTCTTGGCGCCCTTGGCCGTCACATCGATAAAGTCAGGCGAACGCACGAGCTTATCCTCGTCGACGTACTTGCGAACCGCGCGCAGCGTCTCTTTGTCGTCGCGCGTCGAAAACGTAAAGTGACCGTTATCCTTGGTGAAGATGGCAAAACGCGTGATCTTCTTGGTGCCGCGCAAAACCTCGGCGGCAATATAGTCGACCTCGTCCCACGGAATCTGAATATAATCCTCGGGATTGCGCTCGTTATAGTACTCAAACGCCTTATTGCCCACCATCACGTTACCGTGACTGGTAAGCCCCATCAGGCAGGTTGCCGGCGTTGCCAGATCGACCGTGCTGTTCTGAGATTGCGCCATACGCGCCTCGCCCTCCAATAAAAACAATCGGACCGCATCCAGTGTACCCACCGGGTGCGGTCCGTTTCAATGGCTCAAAAGCCCTTGCTTAGCAACTCTCGGTCTTAAGCCGAAGCGTGCTTACATGAAGCCGCAGACGCGACCGATGATGCCGACGGCGAAGAGAGCCAGGATGATGACGATCGGGCTGACCTTCTTCTTGAGGAGCTTGCAGACCAGCAGGGTCAGGCACACGGCGGCAAGGCCGGGGATGAGCTGATCGAGGTTGGCCTGAAGCGTGGTGACCTTCACCGGGTCGAGTGCGTTGGCACCGACAGAGCTGTACATCGTCAATGCCTGCTTGATGCCCTCAGAACCGGCGGGCAGGTTGGCCCAGTCGATATAGGCGCCAGCAGACTGCGTGACCTTGGAGACGACCGGGGTAAAGGAGATGGACACCCAGCGCTCGACCAGGGCGCCGATGATGAACATACCAAGGATGGAGGCACCCTCGGTGACCTTGCCCATCAGACCGCCGGAGAGGTCCTTGGCGATGGAGGAGCCGACCTTGTAGCCAAACTCCTGCGTGTACCACAGGAAGGCGTAACGGATGATGTTCCACGCGAAGAAGAACAGCAGCGGACCGGCAATGCTACCGGACAGGGCCAGGGAAGCGCCCAGAGCGCCCAGGATCGGGCGAAGGGTGAACCAGAAGGCGGGGTCGCCGACGCCGGCGAGCGGGCCCATCATACCGACCTTGACGCCCTGAATGGCGACGTCGTCAATCGGAGCACCGTTGGCGCGCTCCTCCTCGAGAGCGAGGGTGACGCCAATGACGGGGGCGGAAACATAAGGGTGGGTGTTATAGAACTCCAGGTGGCGCTTAAGAGCGGCAATCTGGTCATCCTTGCTGGTGTAGAGCTTCTTGATCGCAGGGATCATTGCGAAGCACCAGCCGCCGTTCTGCATACGCTCGTAGTTCCACGAGCCCTGAAGGAACTGATGACGGAAGCAAACCTTCTTACGGTCAGCCTTGGTGAGCTGAATCTTGTTCTCTGCCATATGTATCACTCCCCTCCTACTCGTAATCGTTCAGAATGTCGCCGAGCGGGTCACCGGAGCCACCGCCCATGCCGCCACCCTGCTTGGCCAGATCCTTAAGGCCAAGGTAGATGAGGGCAAGGGAGATGCCGATGAGGCCAAGGGCGATCAGCGTGAGCTGAGGGATGGCAGCAAGGACAAAGCCGAGGATAAAGAACGGCCAGGTCTCCTTGGTGGCCATCATGTTGATGACCATGGCGTAACCGACGGAAGCGACCATGCCGCCGCCGACAGCCATGCCGCCGGACAGCCAGTCGGGCATAGCGTTAAGCGCGTTGGTAACAGCCTCGGCCGGGATGATGCACAGAAGTACTGCCGGGATGGCGATACGAACACCCTGCATGAGGATGCCGGCGTACTGCCAACGCTCGATGCCGGCGAAGTCGCCCTTCTCGGCGCAGGCGTCCATGCCGTGAACCATAGCGGTAGCCAGGGTACGGCAGATCATGGTCAGGAACAGACCAGCGACCGACAGCGGGACGGCGACGGCGATGGCGGCGGTAACGGCCTTGGCCGAATCGGTGGCGCCACCGTTGAGGGCGAGCACCATGATGATCGAAGAAGCGACCGAGGCCAGAGCGGCGTCAGGCGCGACGGCGGCGCCGACGTTAGCCCAGCCAAGGGCCATCATCTGGAGCGAACCGCCCAGGAGGATGCCCTCCTGAAGGTGACCGGTTACGAGACCGATAAGTGTGCATGCCACGAGCGGCTGATGGAACTGGAACTCATCCAGAATGCCTTCCATACCGGCAAGCAACGCGACAATCGCAACAAGCAGAATAGTGATTGCAGACATGTATCGGACCCTCCTTTACTATGCTTGAGCGGCCAGTTCGGCCTTAGCTTTCTTCAACATGGCGTCGAGATCTTCGGAGGAATCCGAAGGAACCTTGCGGACCTCGAACTTGACGCCCTTGGCCTTGAGAGCCTCGATGGTCTTGACATCGTCATCGCCCATAGCGACAGCGTTGGTGACGACGACCTTGCCCTTGGAGTGGGCCATGGAACCGATGTTGGCTTCCTTGATGTCGACGCCGGCCTCGATGGCCCTGAGCAGATCCTGCGGGTTCTCGAACAGCAGCATCGCCTTGGTGTCGCCAAAGCGCGTGTCCTTGACGACCTCGGCCATCTTCTTGATAGGCACGACGTTGGCGTGGACTCCCGGAGGGGCAGCCTGCTCGATCATGGTCTTGCGGAGCTCGTCGTGAGCAACGCCGTCGGAAACCACGATGATGCGGTTGGGGTTGATCTGCTTGGTCCACGTGGTGGCCACCTGACCATGAAGCAGACGGGTGTCGATACGGACGTGGGCGATCTTGATGTGCCCGTCGCCGATGACCGTTCCCGGAGGGATGGCGCCTGCAGGAGCAGCGGCGGCCGCAGCCGGCTTCTTCTCCTCGGGCTCCAGAGACTCGGGCTTGACGCGCACGCCAGCCTTAGCCTCAGTCACGAGATGTTTTGCGATCGCATGTGCAGTGTTCTTTGCGTCAAAGCGCTGCGAATATGCCTCGATGAGCATAGGCAGGTTGACACCGGTGACGATAGCCCAGGAATCGTGGCCCTCGATGAGCCCGCTGATCTGGTTGAACGGCGTGCCGCCCCACAGATCAACGAGGAAGAGCACCTGCTCCTGGTCCTCGAAGGAAGCGATTGCTTCCTCGACCTTGGCACGGAAGTCGTCGGGGCCCATGCTCGGCTCGAGCGAGACCACGGCAACAGACGGCTGATCGCCAAAGACCATCGAACCCGTCTGCTTGATTCCAGCCGCCAAGTCACCATGGCTAGCAAGAACAATACTTACCATCACATAACCTCCTTTTTGTCTACGTATTTCCTACACGACAGTTATGGAGTATAGCTGCAAATACAGCAGAATTGTTTGAAAAACTGCAAAAGGTAGCATTATTTGTTTAAACGTCTTGTTTTGTTACAAGCTGATTACATTCCAGTATCATTGGCTGATCTGCCGCTGATAACTGATACCCAACCAATACTTACACGACGGATATGCGCATGCTGTCATTATTACCGCTTTTAAACAGATGCAAACGTGCTGAGACTGAGGCAATTTCGTTTAAACAGCTGTGCCTTGACTAATAGCGAGCAATATGCTCTAGCAAAGTAGTCATTGGGGACGTTCTTAAATGACCAGTCGTTGGGGACGATTTTTTTCGACCAGTCGTTTAAGTACGTCCCCAATGACTAAGTTAGGCGATGTGGAGGGGGTTGGCGGCGTCGACGGCATCGGGGGCGTCGGAGAGGTCGCCAGGAGCAGCGTCTGCCGGGTCCTCGTCGGGGGTCTCGATCTGCTTGATCATGACCTCCTGGCCCTGGAGCAGATAGGTATCGCCGCTACCGCAATGGGGGCAGGTCTTGCCGTGCTCGGCTGTCGCGTAGTCGCGGCCGCACGCCTCGCAATGCGTCACAGCCTCGACGGGCTCCACGATAAGCTCCGCACCCTGCGTGACGGACTTTTTATCTGCCGCCCAGCGCCAAGCGTCGAGCAGCAAGTCGGGAACGACGCCCGAGACCTCGCCCAGCAGCAGCGTGACGCTCGAAACGCGACGCACGCCATTGGCGCGCGCCACGTTCTCAACATCGCGAATAATGTGATAAACGATTCCCAATTCATGCAAGGTAGAAACCTTTCAACAACGGTTGATGCGATGCAAACTCAAAGCAAGGGGACGGCGAAATCTAGTCTGCGCCGTCCCCTTACCCGCCATGGTTACCTATTTACGACCGAACTTGATTTTGATTGCACGCTTTAAAGCATACTTACCTAGGCTGGGGAGCTTTTGCTCGTATTTGACCATCGTGGAGCACTCGGGGCGGTCGCGATCCAGATGGATGGCATCGAACGCGCACTTGGTGGTGCACAGGCCGCAGCCGATACACTTGTTGGGGTCGACGATCGAGGCGCCGCAGCCCAGGCAACGGGCGGTCTCGGCGCGCACCTGCTCTTCGGTAAAGGTCTCGACGTACTCGCTAAACGGCGCGGCCTTCTCGCGCTCGCGGTCCACATGGGCAACCTCGCGGCTCGCGTTGTCGTAGCTCTCAATCACAACATCGTCGCGGTCAAGCGCGGTGTAGCGGCGCTGGTTGCGGCCGATGGTGAGCGTGGACCCCGGCTGCACAAAGCGATGGATGGACACGGCGGCCTCGTGGCCGGCGGCGATGGCATCGATGGCAAAACTCGGACCGGTGTAGACGTCGCCGCCCACAAAGATGTCTGGCTCGGCGGTCTGGTAGGTCTGAGGATCGGCAAGGGCACCCTGACCGCGGCCAAGCTCCACCTTGGAGCCAGCCAGCAGGTCGCCCCACACAATGGACTGGCCAATCGACATGACGACACGGTCGGCATCGACACGACGCAGATCGTTCTCATCGTACTCGGGCGCAAAACGGCCCTCGTCGTCAAAGACACGCGTGCAGCGCTTGAAGGTGATGCCGCGCACATGACCGGCCTCGTCCAGGTGAACCTCCTTGGGGCCCCAACCGCAGCTGATGTGCACGCCGTCCTCGATGGCCTCGCGACGCTCCTCCTCGCTGGCGGGCATCTGGGCCTCACTCTCCAGGCAGAACATCTCAACGTGCTCAGAGCCCAGACGGCAGGCGTTGCGCGCGACATCGATAGCAACGTTGCCGCCGCCCACCACAATGGTGCGGCCGGGCAGCGCGTCGATCTTGCCGCTGTTAACCTCGCGAAGGAAGTCGACGGCCACGGTCACGTCCTCGGCATCCTCGCCCGGAATGCCGGCAAGGCGGCCGCCCTGGCAGCCAATGGCAACGTAGAAGGCCTTAAAGCCCTGCGCGCGCAGCTCGTCGAGCGTCACGTCGCGACCGACCTCCACGCCATAACGGAACTCGGCACCCATCAGGCGAATAACCTCGACCTCGGCCTCAATAACGTCCTTCTGCAGCTTAAAGCTGGGAATACCGTAAGTGAGCATGCCGCCCGGGCGCTCGTTCTTCTCGAACACGACGGGCTTGTAGCCCTTCTCGGCCAGGTAGAAAGCGCAGGACAGGCCGGCCGGACCGGCACCGATGATGGCAATCTTCTGGTCGAAGCCGCCAGCGCGCGTCGGCGTCACCACAGGTGGGACATAGCGAGTCGCGGCGTCCAGATCGCGCTGGGCGATGAACTTCTTGACCTCGTCGATCGCCACGGCGGCGTCCACACGGCCGCGGGTGCAGGCATCCTCGCAACGGCGATTGCACACGCGGCCGCAGATAGCGGGCAGCGGGTTCTCGCGCTTAATGAGTGCTAGGGCCTCGTCATAGCGACCCTGAGCCGCGAGCTTCAAATAGCCCTGAACGGCAACATGCGCGGGGCAAGCTGTCTTGCAGGGCGCGGTGCCGGACTCATGCGTCTCGATGCGGTTGTCGTTGCGGTAGTTGGGCGACCACTTGGTGTGGTCCCACTTGGTGGCATCGGGCAGCTCCTGGCGCGGATACTCGGGCACCTGTCCGCCCGCCTTTTTGCTGCAGAGCTTCTGGCCCAGCTTGGCGGCGCCGGCCGGACACACCTCAACGCAGCGACCGCAGGCCACGCACTTGTCCTTCTCGACCTTGGCGACATAGGCCGAGCGCGACAGGTTGGGTGTGTTGAACAGCTGCGAGGTGCGCAGGGCGTAGCACACGTTAACGTTGCAGTTGCAGATGGCGAAGATCTTGTTCTCGCCATCGATGTTGGTAATCTGGTGCACAAAGCCGTTGTCCTCGGCCTGGCGCAGGATGTCGTAAACCTCGTCGCGGGTCACGTAATGGCCACGATCGGTCTCGACCACGTAGTCGGCCATATCGCCCACGGCGATGCACCAATCGGCTGGGTCGTCGGCGCAGCCCTCACCCATCACGCGACGGCTCACGCGACAGCTGCAGGTGCTGGCGGCATACTTACCCTCGTATTTGTCGAGCCAGTGCTCGATATGCTCAATAGGCACCGAGGTGCTCGCGGCATCGATGGCCTTCTCGACCGGAATGACATGCATGCCGATGCCGGCACCGCCGGGCGGCACCATCGGCGTAGCCTTGGACAGCGGGCCCTTGGACGCCTGTTCAAAGAACTTGGCGTAGACCGGATGCTCCTCGAGCTGGCCCATGCGCATGTTGAGAAACTCGGCAGAACCCGGCACCAGCATGGGCAGCACCCACTGCTTGGCGCGCTCGGAGTTTTCCCAGTTGTACTCGAGCAAACCCGTGTAGCTCATATCGTCGAGCATCTTCTCGATATCGGCCTCGGGCATGCCGGTGAGCTTGACCATCTCGGGCAGCGTATAGGGACGGCGCATCTTCATCTTGCAGAGCACTTCGGCCTGCTCGTCGGTTGCGGCCTCGGCAAACGACCAGTACTCGTAGCCCAGCAGCTCGTCGCGATGCAGCAGACGGTTGGTGCAGTGCTCGCACAGCTTGACGATTGCCTCGCGCGGATGCTCCGGCAGCGGCGGCACGAACTCCGCGCCGATATCGGGCTCGGTATAGCTAATCCCCGGTCCGTTGAGAATCATGGTTGTCCCTTCTCTTGCCGCAGCCCGGCGAGACCGCGGCACCCCTCTTTTTTGCAGGCCGGGCATGCCCCCATGCCGTTCACCCGCCATTGTTGACATTGTGTCAAAAATAGTATTGACGAACCGTCAACAATATTCAAGACTGTTAGGCGAACGGTCAGGCAAAAGAGGATGAAAGGCGGCAAACGCATGGGCGATAACACGGCGAATATCTCTGTTGCCGACACCGTCCCCGCACCCGACAGCGCGGCAAAGCGCCTGACAGGCGACGAGCGCCGTCGCGAGATTCTCGCCGCCGTGCGCGACGTGAGCTCCGAGCTGGGCGTATCCCATCTTTCGGTATCGGCCGTGACCAAACGGGCCGGCTGCACGCGCTCACTGTTCTACCACTACTTTGCCGATATGGACGCCGCCGTCACCGCTGTTATGGACGAGGCGATCGACGGCTTTATCTCCGAGCTCGAGCAGTGGAACGCCAGCCGCACGGTTGGCGACATCGAAGGCGCGCTCGACACCGTCGCTCCGCTCTTTAAGCGTCTGGTCGTGAGCGGCCACGAGCTACCGAGCACGCTCACCTCGAGCAGCGGCGCGCTCTACGGCGGCTTTCTGCACAACGTGGTCCAGCGCGTGGCGCAATACATTTGCGACACCACCGTGGTGGACTTTGTCGCCCATCACGACCTGCGCATCGACCATGTTTACGAGACGTTCTACACCCTCATCATGGGACTGTTGATGTATATCCGCACGCACCCCGATGTGCCCGACGAGACGGTCAAGGAGATTATCGCCTCGACGCTCCACATCGAGGGCTACACCGCCAAGTATCCCGAGCGCAAGCCCAGGAACTGACGACATTTTGCCAAACTGCCCGCGACGGAAGAGGGGACGCGGGCGCATGAAAGGAGAGCAGCATGCTGTTCGATGTTTGGGGTAGCGATACCCTTATCCACTGGGTCGGCTGGGCGATGGTCTTTATCGGCCTGATCGTGCTCAACGAGGTCGGCCGCCGCACCAAGCTGGGCGCGGCAATCATCTTTGGCGTAGCTCCGCTTGCCATGACCATCTACTGCGTCGCCATCGCCATCGGCGTCTCACAGGGCGCCGAGTGGGCGCTCACCAACCCCACCCATGTGTACCAGAACAGCTGGTTCCACTACGCCAAGGTATACGCGGCGCTGGCCGGTTGCTGGGGCTTCATTGCCATTAAGTATCAGTGGGGCAAGATCGGCAAGGCGCATTGGTTCCGCGCGTGGCCGTTTGTGATCGTTGCCATCAACATCATGATCGCCGTCATATCCGACTTTGAGAGCGCCTATCACTTCTTTGTCCTGGGCGAGTCCACCTGGGTCACCTCCGAGGGCGCCACGCAGCTTGCCGGCTGGAACAACGTGTTCAACGGCATCGCCGGTATCATCAACATCTTCTGCATGACCGGTTGGTGGAGCGTCTACGCCTCCGAGGATCAGACCGACATGCTGTGGCCCGACATGACCTGGGTCTACATCATCGCCTACGACATCTGGAACTTCTGCTACACCTACAACTGCCTGCCCACCCACTCCTGGTTCTGCGGCTTTGCGCTGCTGCTGGCGCCCACCGTCGCCGCCTTTATCTGGAACAAGGGCGGCTGGATCCAGAACCGCGCCTTTACGCTGGCCATTTGGTGCATGTTTGCCCAGGTGTTCCCGTACTTCCAGGAGGAGTCCATCTTTGTGACCCACTCCACGCTCGACCCCGGCGCCGCTACCGCGGTCTCGATCGCCGCACTGGTCGCCAACGTCGCCGCGATCATCTACATCGCCTACCGCGCCAAGAAGCTCGGCCGCAATCCCTACAAGCAGGATGTCTTTGAGGGCACCAGCGATTGGGAGAAGGCCACCGCCCGCCGCGCCAAGGTGGATTACGCGCACGCCGAGTAACATGTTTATTCCGTCCACATTTGAATGTAGGCAAACTTAGCCGATACCGCAATCGCGCGTCATGCGCAGCCCCGGAAAGCGATTCGCCCGCTTTCCGGGGCTTTTTGTTGTTGCGCGCATTCACGCACATATTCCATTCGCACACACATTCAAAACCTCTCGCACAGATAAAATCAGATTTCCGATCGCCTGACAGCTCTATATGACCTTGTTTTTGGGTACATTGTTGTCCCGATATTGAGCTTGGGGGATATATGAAAGATGAGACGACGGGCCAAGAGGATGCGGCCCAAGATGCAGAAGCGTGTGCCGAGGCCCTGGAGAGCCTAGACCAGATCGCGCTGGCCGAGATTGCGTTTGACGATTCGAGCGTTGATGTGCAGGATGAGCCGGAAATCGAGGCGCAGCCCGATGATCAGGATGCAAAAGACGATGGCGCCGCGCCCACCGAAGATGAGGCTGGGCACGAGGAATCCGAATGCGAGGCCGACGACCAGCCCGAATCCGACACGAGCGAGGAAACCATCTTGCTCGACAGCTTGCCGGCCGAAGATTCGCTGACCCGCGAGCTCCCTGGCTTAGGCTCCGCGCCTGCCGTGGACGAGACCATCGCCATGGGCGATATTCCCCTGCCGTCCGTTCCCTCGGCACATGAGGCCGAGGCCCGTCACCGCAAGATGTCGCCCAAGCGCCGCAATCTGATGGTCGCCGGCGCTGTGGTCGTTGCGCTCGTCGCCGGCGGCGCAGGCTACGCAGCCTGGAACGGATACCGGCAAGAGCAGGCTGCCATCGCCGCCGCCAATGCCCACACGATGATGTCGGTGCAGATTGGCGTGCATGCCGCGGGCCTCGACTGTTCCACTGGCTCCAAGATTCCCGTACAGGTGAGCGGTCAGGATTCTGACGGCTCCTCTGTGAGCGAAACACTCTATGTTGACGAGCACGGTCACGGCATTAAGCTGCTGCCTGGCGATTACACGCTCTCCATTGCCGCCTCCCCCATCGCGTCCGACGGCACCGTCTATACCGTGCCGACCACCAAGGCGCAGGTCACGATCAAGAGCGACGGACAGGACCTAAGCAGCCAGGCCGCCTTTAAGCTTAAGGTGCCTTCGGCCGACACGGTAACCGACGACCAGATCGATGCCGCCGCCAAATATGCCGAGGAGGGAGGCGCGAGCTCCGCCGCCACCGCCAAGGTGCTCCAGCAGGCGGCAACCGCGCGGCGCGACGCCGCCGTCAATGCCGTGAGCGCGCAAAAGGCACAGGCGGCCCGTGATGCCGACGCCCGTCACAAGGCAACCGACCTCTACCAGCTCGATATCCCCGTCGAATGGTACGGCAAGGTCGAGACTTGGCAAAATGGCAGCACGCTATGCATCTATCTTGCCGGCGACAGCGATACGCCGATTGTGACGCTCGTCGCGGTGCGCGAGGGCGAGAGCTTTACGCCCGATGAGGGCGATACGGTTTTGGGTGCGGCCAATCTAGGCAACGGTTATACCGTCTACGCCAGCGGCCCCGTCTATCCGTACGTGGTGCCCCAGACCATCAACGGACGGACGCAGAATCCCGTGTCGACCTACCCCATGGACACGGCCATTGAGCTTGTCGAGCTTACGACCGGCAACCGCTACGCCTATAGCCAGATCAAGAACGTACTGGTCGGCAAAGACGGCAAAGCCGACGCCGCGACCAAACTCGAGACCGACTACCTCGCCCAGATTCTCCTGCCGAGCATCAAGGCCCAGGACTAGCGGACCATGACACCTGAGTCCTGGCCTCGCAAATCCATAGACGATTAGGAAAGGAGCCACTTCCATGCGGGCACAGCATGTACCACGCCGTGTTTGCATGGAATATCGGCCTGCTCATCCATGGTAACGATTGCCGACTCGCCAAGATCAAACTGGGCCATCGCGGCATCGAGCGCGGCAATTTCGCGCTCGCGCGTTTTCTCGCTTGTCATATCCACACTTACCTGAATCAGGCCGTAAGCCTGCATGAGCAGTGCATCCCCAGCCACAAAGTCCACCTCATGGCTTTTATTCTTATCTTTAATCAGCAGGCGGCAAACCGAACCGGGCCGCACGGCGGGGGTCCTTCTTCTGAGCGCATTGAACACCGCGGTCTCGAGCCTCTGACCCTGATCCAGTGCCGATGCGGGGGAGAACGCTCCGAACATCGCAGGATCGACGGCGTAGACCTTAGACGCAGACCGCGTATTATTGGCAAGCGAACGCGTGAATTCCGGCACCGAAAACAGCAGGTAGGCGTCCTCGTAATACTCAAGTAAGTCGCTGAGCGTATTTCGACTGACGGATATCTGTCTGCTCTTGAACTCGTTGTACACTTTGTTCACTGACAGCTCTCGTCCCGAAGATGCCATGCACCGCGCCAGAAACAGCGAGGCCAAACGGGGGTTCTTGACGTCGTAACGTTCAACGACGTCCATGGCGACCGTTCGCGACGCATATTCCTGTAGCAGCTGAATCGTGTCTGCGGGCGTCTGCTCAAGTGTCGCGATGAATCCCCCTCGCTCGAGATATCCGACCAGATGGTGTCGGAGCAACGCCGCATCGCTCGAGGAGAAGGGTGCGTTCGACTCAGGAACGCTCCCCGTCTTATATCGGACGTATTCCGAAAAACTCAACGGAAAAAGCTCTCGCACAAGAGAACGGCCCCTGAACTCGCTCTTAAGTTCTGAGGACAGCATCTTAGAAGAAGATCCCGTCACGTAAACGGTCGCCTTCTCCGTATCGACCACGCGTCGCAGAAACGCACCCCATTCGGGTATTTCCTGGATCTCGTCAAAGAAAAGGTAGGCGCCCTCGCCTCGAGCAGCAGGATATAGTGCATAGAATGTATCGAGCACGTCCGCTAGTAGCGATGGCTCATACGGACGCAAGCGCTCATCCTCAAAATTGAAATATAGCATCCGGTCAAGCTCGACGCCTTGGCCCTGAAGCCGCCGCATCTCCTGATACAGGCGATACGTCTTTCCACAACGACGGGCGCCCACAATCACATATACGATGTTGTCGCGCTTTGGCTCCTGCGGGTTGCCCAGATCAAGGTCGCGCTCAAAGACCTGCGGAATCCCCTGTTGCTCAAAGTCCTTTATTTTTTGAGCCACCAAGTCGTTGAATGCCATAATTCTCCAATCTTGCTCTCCTGCTAATCAAGATTATAACGATTCTTGATTAGCAGGAGAGCAAGATTATGCGTATCTTGATTAATGGATAAGCAAGTTTTCTATTAGTGGCCCCTCCCGGAGGATATCGAGCGGCCGAGGGGGCAGGCATGAACGCCTCTAGCCGAAAACAAAGTAGCTAAAAACCCCGTCCCAAATGAGCTACTTAACGCCAGGGGTCGGCTTCGAAGAGGGGCTCGCGCTCGGGGCGACGATCGCTATAAGGATCGTAGCCGTCGTCATCCTCGTTCTCGGCACGGATGTAGGGGTCGCGCGGCTTGGGTGCCGGCTTAGGCGCAGGCTTGGGTGCGGCATCGGTCGTCGACGTGTTCGTCTTGTTCTTGTCTATCATCTGCATATCTCCTTGCCGTGCAATCGTGTTCAACATCATCGATTGTCGCACGAAAAAGGGCGGCGGACCCCATTGGATCCGCCGCCCTTGGCGTTTAGAGACGGCTGGCAGATTTTAAGGCATGTCCCATAAATCTACTCGGCGTCGGGGACCTCGTAGGTGGCCGCCGGCGTGTTGTCGCACACGACGGTAAAGCCGCCGTCCTTGTCGGCATCGACCGTCACCTGATTGCCCTCGCGCACCGTGCCGTCGATGATGGCGGCGGCGATGGCGTCCACGACCTCGCGCTGGACCAGGCGCTTGAGCGGACGGGCACCGAACACGGGGTCCAGGCCACCCACGGCGAGCATCTGCTTGGCCGCCGGGGTGATGGCAAGCGTCATGCGCTCCTTGGCCAGACGCGCGCGGACGTCGGCAAGCTGGATGTCGACGATCTTCTCGATCTGCGCCATGCCGAGCGGATGGAACACCACGATATCGTCGATACGGTTGAGGAACTCGGGGCGGAAGGTCTGAGCCATGGCGGCGTCAACCTGATGGCGCATCTCCTCCTCGTCCTTACCGGACAGATCGGCGATGGCCTTGGAGCCCACGTTGGACGTCATGATGATAATCGTGTTCTTGAAGGACACCTGGCGACCCTGGCCATCGGTCAGACGGCCGTCATCAAGCACCTGCAACAGCACGTTGAAGACATCCGGATGAGCCTTCTCCATCTCGTCGAGCAAGATTACGGAGTACGGACGACGGCGCACGGCCTCGGTGAGCTGGCCGCCCTCGTCGTAGCCCACGTATCCCGGAGGCGCACCGATCAGACGCTGGACGCTGAACTTCTCCATATACTCGGACATGTCGATACGCACAAGCGCGCGCTCATCATCGAACAGGCACTCGGCCAGCGCCTTGGCGAGCTCGGTCTTGCCTACGCCGGTGGGGCCCAGGAAGAAGAAGCTGCCGATGGGCTTGTCCGGATCGGAAAGGCCCGCACGGCTGCGGCGCACAGCTGCGGCGACGGCGGAGACGGCCTCGTCCTGGCCAATGACGCGCTTATGCAGCTCGCCCTCCAGGCCCTTGAGCTTGTCGAGCTCGCCCTGCATCATCTTGGACACGGGCACACCGGTCCAGGCGCTCACGACCTCGGCAATCTCGTCGGAGGTCACCTGCTCGTTGAGACCCTCGCCGTCCTGCTGCTTTTGTGCCTCGAGCGCGGCCTCGGAATCCTGAATCTGCTGCTGCAGACCCGGAATCACGGAGAAGCGCAGCTCGGACGCACGACCCAGGTCGCCGTTGCGCGTCGCGCGCTCCTCTTCGCTCTTGGCCTCGTCAAGCTGGCCCTTAAGCTCCTGCACGTGGTCGATGGCGTTCTTTTGGTTGAGCCAGCCGGCCTTTTGCACGTTGAGCTTTTCCTGGACCTCGGCAATCTCCTGGCGCAGGGCTTCCAGACGCTCCTTGGAGGCGTCATCGGTCTCCTTCATGAGCGCCTGCTCCTCGATCTGCAGCTGGGTGAGCTGACGCGTGGTGGCGTCGATCTCGACCGGCATGCTGTCGAGCTCCATGCGCAGGCGGCTTGCGGCCTCATCGACCAGGTCGATGGCCTTGTCGGGCAGGAAGCGGTCAGCGATGTAGCGATCGGAGAGGTCGGCGGCGGCCACGAGCGCGCTATCGGTGATATGCACGCCGTGGAAGATCTCGTACTTCTCCTTGAGGCCACGCAGAATCGAGATGGTGTCCTCGACGGTGGGCTCGGAGACCATCACGGTCTGGAAACGTCGGGCGAGTGCCGCGTCCTTCTCGATGTACTTACGGTACTCGTCGAGCGTGGTCGCGCCGATCGCATGCAGGTCGCCACGGGCGAGCGCAGGCTTGAGGATGTTGCCGGCATCCATGGAGCCCTCGGTGGCACCCGCGCCCACGATGGTGTGGAGCTCATCGATGAACAGGATGACCTTACCCTCGGATTTTTGTACTTCCTTGAGCACGGCCTTCAAGCGGTCCTCGAACTCGCCGCGGTACTTGGCGCCGGCGACCAGCGCGCTCATGTCGAGCTCGATGAGGTCGCGGTCGCGCAGGGTGCTCGGCACGTCGCCGGCCACGATACGCTGGGCGATGCCCTCGACGATGGCCGTCTTGCCGACGCCCGGCTCGCCGATGAGCACGGGGTTGTTCTTGGTGCGGCGCGACAGTACCTGGATGGTACGGCGAATCTCGTCGGTACGGCCGATGACCGGGTCGAGCTTGCCGGCGCGGGCGAGGTCGCAGATGTTGCGACCGTACTGCTCCAAGGCCTCAAACTGCGTCTTGTCCTCGGCAGACGTCACGCGGTCATCGCCGCGCAGCTCCTCGTAGACTTGCTCGATGCGCTCCTTGGTCACGCCGGCGTCACGCAGAACGCGGCCGGCCTCGCCCTTGTCCTCGGCAAGTGCCATCAGCAGATGCTCGGTCACCACAAAGCTGTCGCCCATCTTAGTGGCCTTCTTTTCGGCCTTCTCGATGACGCGGACGAGCTCGTTGGACAGGCCCATCTGCTGACCCTCGCCCGAAACCTTAGGCGCGTGGTCGATGGCATCCTGCGTGGAACGTGCGAGCTGGGCCGGGTCGGCACCGATGCGCTCGATGATCACGGAGATATTGCGCTCGCCGGCGCCGAGCAGGGCAGACAGCAGGTGAATCGGCTCCACCGCGCCGGCCTGCGCGTCGGCAGCCGTGCTCATGGCGGTCTGCAACGCCTCGCGCGACGTCATTGCTAGCTTATCGATTCTCATGGAATCACCTCTCTTGGGGTGGCCGCCCTACGGGGCGGCTTCACGTTGTTCGAGAAGTATTGTTGCCAGCTTTGTACGATCTTATACACAAATCTAAGTCTCTATATATAAGATTTTATGAGTGGTTGATGGATAGGGTACTGAGATGTCAGCCCGCCGCTGCCCAGGCGCACTACCATCTCGATCTATAACATCTAGCAGCCATTTTTGATCCTAGATGTTACAGATCGAGATGAAATGACCAGCGGCAACCGTTTGTCTCAATCTGTAACATCTACTCGGCAAATTAGGGTCTAACTGTTACAGATCGAGACAAACAGAAGACACCCGAATCGAAAATCTAAATCTGTAACACCAGGCCCACTTTTAGCGGCCAAGATGTTACAGATCGAGACAAACCAAGAACCACCACAAAGATGCCCGTCCCCTTTGTGGTGGTCCAGAGAAGAATCAGCCCCGATTAAAAGAAGCGACATCAAGCCCAGTCTACGTTTGGCGATCCCAAGACCCAGCGAGAACGCAGCGATGGAATCGAGAACCGACAATAGCCCGTTCGCACAGATAGAGGCGGAGATTCAAGGTCAGAGTCCGGCTTAAACGGCTTAGCTATCGCACGTCACAATGTTCTCGTCGTCCTTCCTATCGTATTTATAGTGCTTATAGTGAAAATAGCGGCTTTAGTGAGAATAGTATTGCGCAAAACTCGTGAACTCAATTTTTGACCTCTCGCCCAGAATGAGAGGGAGGCAAATATTCCTATTAGAGGTCAAATCGGAGCCTAATAGGGCCTTTTAGCCCCTCTCATTCCGGGCGGTCGCTTTCTTTTGACTATTGTCGTAAGCTGGTATCGCTTATCTTAATGATTGCATACTGTTTGCGAGGTACCCGCCGTGAAACGCTCCACCTATATCGGCCTGCTCGTCTTAGCGTTTGCAATTACCGCAGTCGGCGTGGGCATTATCTATCTCGCATTTCTCCCTGCCTCGGCGACGCAGGCGGCGGTTGAAACCGTAAGCTACCCCATCGAAATCCTCACCGATATCGTCAAACCCGATTCAATCACCGTCGATTTCGACGGTACGCCCGCAGTGCTTGGGGTCAGTAACTATCCCAGAATCGAACTTGGAGCCACGCGCTATACCCAAGATGAGCAGCTTATCGGCAAGGCAACCAGTTTACTCAAAGGCAAGACGTTTAAGCGATGGTACGGCGCCGCAATATATCGAGCCAAGACAGGCCAAATGAATGGCGGGTATCATTCGACCCTTGAACTCGATGCGGCAAACGGGAGCAGACTGTGCAACGTTTCATACGACCCCGGCTACGTGGACAACGAAGGGCCGGGAGTCTATATCTCGGATGGCAACGTGATCTACGTCATGGAAGGCGACCAGACGGCAGTCGTCGATTTTATGGATCGGTGTACCGAGGATGCCTACGAACAAACTTGCGAGCCCGATCCACAGACAGCGCGCGACAGTGGCTCAGCACGCACTTGGCTATTTGACGATGAAATAACCTGGACCCCATCGAAATAAGAACCCGCCGGACAGACACCTTCGTGGTAGTTTTCGGCTCCGGCGCTCCGCTGTCTCAATCTGTAACAGCTAGCGGCCCTTTTGGGTCCTTGGTGTTACAGATTTAGATGAAACGAGCTGCGACGACCGTTTGTCTCGATCTGTAACAATTATTCGGCAAATTGGGACCTGTCTGTTACAGGTCGAGATGAAGTGTAGAGCCCCGTACGAAAATCTCGACCTGTAACATCTAGCGGCGTACTTTGGCCCCTAGCTGTTACAGATCGAGATAAACGGAACCACCACAAAGGTGCCTGTCCCCTTTGTGGTGGTCCCAGTCTATTTATTAGCGCCCCTCAAGACCCAACGAGAACGCAGAAATGTAGCCCGGGGCTTACCCTTTCCCGAACGCGACCCTCGCGAAGCGCGTGAGCGGGCGGGAAAGGGTAAGCCCCGGGCGGACAATTAAGTGCGTTACTCGGCAGCGGCCTTGAACTTGTTGTAGTTGATCAGGCAGCCGGCCTTGACGATGGCACGTTCTTCGGCTGTCATATCGGCAATGTAGAGCTCAATCTGCTCGACCGCACCATCGGCGCGCACCACGTAGGCGGCGATGTTCTTGAGGTCGCCATCGAGCGCGGCACGGATGCCCGGCACAAAGACGTAGTCGCCCACCTCAAAGTTGGGCTCGGCCTCCATCTGGAAGGGCACCATGCCCCAGTTCATGACGTTGGAGCGATAGCGCTTGGTGGCGTACTCGTGAACGATGTTGGCCAGGCCGCCAATTACGCGCTGGCAGCTCGCGGCCTGCTCGCGGGCGGAACCGTCACCGGGCTTCTTGGCATAGAGCATGGAGCCAAACTCGGTCGCCTTGGCATCGGCCGCGACGCCCGCGCCGGTCAGCGCCTCAAACACACCGGCAAGCTCGGCATTGAGCGCCGCCAGGTCGCCCGTGGCCTCGCCGGCCACGCGGCGCTTCTCCACGGCGTCGACCTCCTTGGAGCGACCCACGTAGGCCGGATCGCGGCGGCTCAGCGTAAACTCGGCCAGACCCAGCGGGTTGGAGCGGAAGGAACTCGTCTCGCCCGAGGGAATGAGCTCGTCGGTCGTGGTGACCGGGTCCATGATCTTGGAGCAAACCTTGAGCAGGATATCGTCGCCGAGCGGCTCCATCGCGGGCCACGGCTTGATGTTGGGGCCCTCGACCAGCTCGTCGGCGGGCTCAGCCTTGCCAAAGCCCCAGTACACGCGCTTCTTGTAGGGAGCGTCGTCGAAGGTGTACTCGCAGGCCTCGTCCCAAGTCTCCTCGGGTAGGTCGGTCGCCGGCGTCAGGACGCCGCCGTTGGCAGCCGTCGCCGCAATGGAGCGAGCGTCCATCAGAGCCACGGCGCTCAACTGGCCATTGCCCGGCTTGGAGCCCTCACGGTTGGGGAAATTGCGCGTGGTGTGGCGGATGGACAGGCCGTTGTTGGCAGGCGTGTCGCCGGCGCCAAAGCACGGGCCGCAGAACGCCGTGCGCACGATCGCGCCGGCCTCCATAAGGTCGTAAATGTAGCCACGGCGCGTGAGTTCGAGCGCCACGGGCTGGCTCGTGGGATAGACCGACAGCGAGAACTCGCCGCAGCCGGTGTTGGCGCCCTTGAGCACGCGGGCAGCCTGGACCACGGAGTCGTAGTTGCCGCCCGAGCAGCCGGCGATAACGCCCTGCTGCACGCGCAGTTTGCCGTCGACGATCTTGTCGAGCAGGCTAAAGTGTGTCTTGCCCTCGCCGATCTTGGCGGCCTCGAGCTCGACCTCGTGCAGGATGTCCTCGAGGTTCTCGTTGAGCTCGTCGATCTCAAAGCCGTTGGAAGGATGGAACGGCAGCGCGATCATGGGCTTGATGCTCGACAAGTCGACCTCGACGCAGCCGTCGTAGTAGGCGACATCGGCGGGCTTGAGCTCGCGGTAGTCGTCGCCGCGGCCGTGCATGGTCAGGAATGCGTGCGTGTCCTCGTCGGTGGCCCAGATGCTCGACAGGCAGGTGGTCTCGGTGGTCATGACGTCGACGCCGTTGCGGTAGTCGGTCGTCATGCTCGAGATGCCGGGGCCCACGAACTCCATGACCTTGTTCTTAACGTAGCCCTTGGCAAAGACGGCGCGGATGATGGCGAGCGCCACGTCGTGCGGGCCGACGCCGGGGCGCGGGGCACCCGTGAGGTAGATGGCAACGACGCCGGGATAGGCGACATCGTAGGTGTCGCGCAGCAACTGCTTGGCCAGCTCGCCGCCGCCCTCACCCACGGCCATGGTGCCCAGGGCGCCGTAGCGGGTGTGCGAGTCGGAACCCAGGATCATCTTGCCGCAACCGGCAAAGTTCTCACGCATAAAGGAGTGGATAACGGCGATGTGCGGCGGGACGAAGATGCCGCCGTACTTCTTGGCCGCAGAGAGGCCAAAGACGTGGTCGTCCTCGTTGATGGTGCCGCCCACGGCGCACAGCGAGTTATGGCAGTTGGTGAGCACGTAGGGCAGCGGGAACTGCTCCATGCCCGAGGCACGCGCCGTCTGGATGATGCCGACAAAGGTGATGTCGTGGCTCGCCATGGCGTCGAAGCGAATCTTGAGCGCCTCGGGGTCGCCGGACGTATTGTGTGCCTGAAGGATCGAATACGCGATGGTGCCGCGCTTGGCATCCTCGGGCGTCTGCGTAATGCCGCGCTCAGCGGCCTCGGCTGCAGGCACAACCTCGCTGCCGCCGCGCAGGTAGATGCCGTCCTCGTACAGCTTAACCATACTGTCTCCCACTCTGCCCGAAAGGCTCGGGCGCATAGCATACATTCGTTCAATATCGTGCCATAGAACGGTTGCGAGCGGGTTACGAATCTGCGCGTTCACTTTATCTCAGTAAAGCAAAGAACGAGTTGGGTGCCGGGGGCAGACTTAGACGCCGAAATGACGAGAGTGGATAATCTCCCACTTTGAGCCTGCAAACAGGCCAAAAACGGGAGATTATCCACTCTCATTCTGCGGGCACTCATTTAAGTCTGTCCCCAATGAGTGCCCGGCAGCGTCGGCGGAGCTATAGGTCGCTACCCGTACCTAGCAGCTTGCGCATGACTTGCTCGGGGTTAACCGAGCCGTCGCGCGGGGCCAGGGCGGTGATCTTCTTCTGCATCTTGTACTCGTGCAGCTCGTCCTCGAGCTGGCGCACGCGAGCGCGAAGCTTTTCGTTCTCGTGCTCACGCTCCTCGGCACGCTCCTTCATATCGAGGATGCGCACCACACCGGCAAGGTTGATGCCCTCGTCGGTCAGCTGGTTGATGAGCTCCAGGCGCTCGATATCGGCACGCGAATACAGACGCGTGTTGCCGCCCGAGCGCTGGGGGTTCACCAGGCCCTTGGACTCGTAGACGCGCAGAGTCTGCGGATGCATGCCGGTCAGCTCGGCCGCCACGCTGATCATGTACAGCGGTTTGTTCCTATTGTCCTCGGCCATACTACCTGACCCCTTTCCGTCTCGTTATCGTCCATCATAAGCCCGCGGGCGCGGGCGTGCGCCACGACCGCCCTAGTACGTCGCCTTGTAACGGTTGACCTTCTCGCGGTAGTCGCGCGTGTCGGTCTCCCGCAGCTTGGTCATGGCATCGCGCTCGTCGTCGGACAGGTTCGTGGGGACCTGCACCTTAATCTCGACAAGCAGCGCGCCTGTGCGGCCACGGTGCTTAACGTCGGGCGCCCCCATCTCCTTAAAGCGGAACTTCTTGCCCGTCTGGGTACCCGCGGGCACTTTCAGACGAACCGTCGCACCGCCGGGCGTCGGCACGTCCACCGTGCAGCCGAGCGCCGCCTCATAGACCGAGACCGGTACCTCCATGGTCACGTCGGCACCTTTACGCTTAAACAGCGGATGCTCCTCCACGTGCGTGGTCACGACCAGGTCGCCGCGCTCGCCGCCGGCAACGCCATACTCGCCGCGACGTTTGTAACGCAGCTTGCCGCCGTCGACCGCGCCTGCAGGCACCGAGACCGTAATGGTCTGTTGCTCGCCTGTCGAGGGAATGCGGTAGGTGACCTTGTGCGTCACGCCGCGGAACGCGTCCTCGGCCGTCACGTCGACAGTCAGCGACAGGTCGCCGCCCTTGCGAGCACGGCTGCGGCCCGCGCCGGCACCGGCAGCACCCGCAGCCCCGGCAAAGCCCGAGCCCCAATCGCTGCCCCAGGCGCCGTTGCCGCTAAAGATGCTGTCGAAGATATCGCCCCAGCCGCTCGCACCGGCGCCGGCACCGTAGCCGCCGCCATACGCGCCGCCCGCGCCCGGCATGCCGCCGAACATGAGCATCTGGTCGTACTCTTTGCGCTTCTTCTCGTCCGAAAGCGTCTCGTAAGCCTCGCTAATCTCCTTGAACTTGGCCTCGTCGCCGCCGGCATCGGGGTGGTATTTTTGCGCGAGCTTGCGAAACGCGCTCTTGATCTCTTTGTCGGAGGCGCTCTTGGATACGCCCAGGATGTCATAGAAGGTTTTGCCTGCAGCCATCGTAGCTCCTCTCCTGTTTCATCCACCGCTCAACGGGCGGCGGCTCATACTGTCATATGGCACTAGGCCAGAAAGGGCCCCGGGTGTTGCCCCGGGGCCCTTCTCAATTACTCCTCGGTGCTCTCGGCCGTATCGGCCGTAGCATCCTCGGGCGCCGCTTCGGGCTCCGGTGCGGGGCGTTTCTCGCCACCGTAGGTCACCGTCACCATCGCGGAGCGCAGGATGCGATCCGCCATGCGGTAGCCCTTCTGGTACACGTCGTTGACGGTCTCGTCGTACTGCGATGCGTCCTCGACACGCCCCACGGCCTGGTGCTCGAGCGGATCGAACGCCTCGCCCTTGGGGTCGATGGGCTCAACGCCCTCGTGCGCAAACACATCGAGCAGCTTGGCATGCACCGCATCAACGCCATCGACGAACTGCTTAAAGTCGTCGGAAAGCTCCTGGCTACGGGCATGGTCGATTGCACGCTCGATATCGTCAACCACCGGCAACAGCGCGGTGACAAGCTTCTCGGTCGCGCGCTCGCGCTCGGCGATACGCTCGCTGGCGGTGCGGCGACGGAAGTTCTCCCAGTCGGCCTGCAGACGGGCGGTACGCTCGGTGGCGTCCTTTGCCTTGTCCTCGGCGGCCTTCTGAGCCTCTGCCGCAGCATCGAGCTCGCTGCGTACGTCGGCAAGCTCCTTTTGGGCCTGCTCGAACTTGAGCTTAAAGTCGTTGTCGGCGGCTTCCTCACCGGCGCGGATAGCGGCTTCCACCATCTCGTCCTCGGTCATCGTCGCCTCCTTGTTGGAATCCTCTACCTGGTTCTCGGCAGCCTCGGCGGCCTCGGCCTCGTTGGCCTCGGTATCGTCGACGGCCTCTACGGGAATCTTCACGTCCTTCTCCTCAGAGTCAACGGGGGCGGCGCCAGCGGCGGCCGCCTCCGTGCGAGCTTTACGGGCGGACATGATTACTTGTCCTCGTCGTCCACAACCTCGTAGTCGGCGTCGACAACGTCATCGTCGGCAGATTGGGCACCGGCGGCACCGTCGGTCTGCTGCTGTGCGTCGGCGTAGACAACCTGGGCCAGCTCGTAGGCCACGGACTGCAGGGACTCGCCGGCGGCCTTGATGGCCTCGACGTCAGAGCCCTCGAGCGCCTTCTTGGCGTCGGCGATAGCGGCCTCGGCCTTGGACTTCACATCGGCGGAAACCTTGTCGCCCAGCTCGTTGAGGGTCTGCTCGGTGGAGTAGCACAGGCTGTCGGTCTGGTTGCGGACCTCGACCTCTTCCTTCTGCTTCTTGTCCTCCTCGGCATGAGCCTCGGCGTCCTTGACCATACGATCGACTTCGTCGTCGGACAGAGCGGTGGAACCGGAAATGGTGATCTGCTGCTCCTTGCCGGTGCCCTTGTCCTTAGCGGAGACCTTGACGATGCCGTTGGCGTCGATGTCGAAGGTGACCTCGATCTGCGGCACGCCGCGGCGGGCAGCCGGGATACCGGTTAGCTGGAACTTACCGAGCGACTTGTTATCGCGGGCAAGCTCGCGCTCGCCCTGGAGCACGTTGATCTCGACGCTGGTCTGGTTGTCGGCAGCGGTGGAGTAAACCTCGGTCTTGGAGGTCGGGATCGTGGTGTTGCGGTCGATCATCTTGGTCATGATGCCGCCCATGGTCTCGACACCCAGCGACAGCGGGGTAACGTCGAGCAGCAGGATGCCCTCGACGTCGCCGGTGAGCACGCCGCCCTGGACGGCAGCGCCGTCGGCAACGACCTCGTCGGGGTTCACGGACATGTTGGGCTGCTTGCCGGTCATGGTCTTGACGAGCTCCTGGACGGCGGGCATACGAGTGGAGCCGCCGACGAGGATGACCTCGGTCAGATCGGAGAGCTTGAGCTTAGCATCGCGCAGGGCGTTGGTGACAGGCTGCTTGCAGCGCTCGAGCAGGTCACGGGTGATCTTCTCGAACTCGGCGCGGGTCAGCGTGTAGTTGAGGTGCAGCGGGCCGGACTGGTTCATGGTGATGAACGGCAGGTTGATGGTGGACTGCTGGGCGGCGGAAAGCTCCTTCTTGGCGTTCTCGGCGGCCTCCTTCAGGCGCTGCAGGGCCATGGGGTCCTGACGCAGGTCGACACCGTTCTCCTGCTGGAACTTGTCAGCCATCCAGTCGATGACGCGCTGATCCCAGTCGTCGCCGCCCAGGTGGTTGTCGCCCGAGGTGGACAGAACCTCAAACACGCCGTCGGCGAGGTCGAGGATGGAGACGTCGAAGGTGCCGCCGCCCAGGTCGAAGACCAGGATGCGCTGGTCGGAGCCCTGCTTGTCCAGGCCATAGGCCAGAGCAGCAGCGGTCGGCTCGTTGACGATACGCTTGACGTTGAGGCCGGCGATCTTACCGGCGTCCTTGGTGGCCTGACGCTGGGCGTCGTTGAAGTAGGCCGGGACGGTGATGACGGCGTCGGTGACGGTCTCGCCCAGGTACTTCTCAGCGTCGGCCTTCATCTTTGCGAGCACCATGGCGCTCACCTGCTCGGCGGTGTAATCCTTGCCCTCGATGTCGACGACGGCACGGCCGCCCTGGCCCTCCTTGACCTCATACGGCACGGTCTTGAGCTCGGAGGTGCACTCGGAGTACTTGCGGCCCATGAAGCGCTTGATGGAGAACACGGTGTTCTTGGGGTTGGTGACAGCCTGGTTCTTAGCGGCCTTACCCACGACGCGGTCGCCGTCGGCACGGAAGCCCACGACGGACGGGGTGGTGCGGTCGCCCTCGGCGTTCACGATGATGGTCGGAGAACCGCCCTCGAGGACGGCCATTGCGGAGTTAGTAGTACCAAGGTCGATACCAAGAATCTTGCCCATTAGAAATTCCCTCTCTCTTTTGCGTTCGCGCCGCCTCGACGATCTGTCGCGCGGCGCTTCGGCTTGTCTTTCAGGATGTAGTGTATCCCCTTATGGGCCGGAATATACAAAATCTAAGTCAATTCATATAAGATTTCTTATTGTTGAGAGTTTAGGTTCTTAAATGCGCAGGTAGATGCGCTGAATGAGTTCTCGGCAAATCTATTGAGATCTATGTAGAGATGGCTGAGGTTTGCGTCCGGGGGTGCCTGGGGGCCGTCTTGCGGCAAGCGCATCCCGGTTTGAGCGTGGATTCCGGGTCGCAGTTTCCGTCTGAAGGCTCAACCGGAAACCGTATCCCGTTTTGAGAGCTGATACCGGGTCGCAGTTTCCGCTAGCGGGCCCAACCGGAAACTGCGACCCGGTTTTCGGCCAAATAACGGGATGCCCTTTCCGCAGGCGCGCTCAATAGGTCAATATTACAAGTCACCTATAGCTAACATTTGCGCAGCTCAACGGCCCCACCTGCGCGTTTTTTAGTAATCCTTGGCATACTCGGCGAACGGTATGAAGATGCCGGCCAGAGGGTATTGCAAACGGTCGCTCCCGTGGTATGTTTTTGCCCGAATCAAACCGACGCGCATCGCCTGTAGCGTCGGTCAACAGAGAGGAAACTACCATGGCTCATCCCGTAATTGATGCCGACGAGTGCATCGCTTGTGGCGTTTGCGTCGACTCCTGCCCCGCTGGCGTTCTGGAGCTCCAGGACGTCGCTACCGTCGCCGACGAGGACTCCTGCGTCGCCTGTGGCGCTTGCCAGGACGCTTGCCCCGCTGGCGCGATCACCGAGATCGTCGAGGAGTAACAACTCCCCCACTTGCACACTCAAAAGTACACCGTGCACAAAAAAGGAGGCTTCCGCATCGCCGCGGAGGCCTCCTTTTGTTTGTACAGGCAGCTAATTGGGGACGGGGCTACCTTGGCAGTTGCGGTGGAATAGTTCCTGGCTCATTGCTTAGGTGCCGATTGTAGGAACTATTTCACCGCAACTTATAAAGACAGTATCGGGTTAGGACAAATCATCCTCGTAGGGCATTAAATCGGCAAGGTAGCCTTTCTCCTTGAGCATGGCCTCGATCTCGTCGAGGGTCTGCTCGTCTTCCGCCGCGATGCGATGGAAGTGGTAGCCGCTCGTCACCGTCAGCAGCGGGAAGCTCTTGCCGCTGGCGATGCCCTCTAGGTAGCGCTCGACATCGCGGCGGTTGCGGATGTCCAGGTCGGCCGTGATCTTGCCGTACACGCGGTGATTGACGATCACGTTGAGCACGGCGCCACCGGCGTCGACGATACTCGTGAGCTCATCGCCTGCCTGCTCCACGCTGTGGCGAACCTTGACCAAGCGCGTGGGCACGGCGGGGCTGCTGGGGGCCTCCTGCAGCACGTAGCCGCGGTTGGTCGCCACGATATCGTGCCCATCGGCACGCAACAGGGCAATATCCTGAACCACGACCTGACGGCTCACGCCAACCTCGCGGGCAAGTGCGCTGCCCGAAACGGGCTCCTTGGCTCCTTCGAGCACGCCCATGATGGCACGGCGACGCTCGCGGGCGTTCATTATTTACCGTCCAGCAGACGCAGGTGCTTAAGCGAGAGGTCGAGGATCGGCGCAGAGTGCGTCAGGGCGCCCGAGCTAATATAGTCGACACCCAGATCGGCCAGGGCGCGAATGTTGCTGGCGTCCACGTTGCCCGAGCACTCGGTCTTGGCGCGACCGGCGATAAGCTCGATGGCGGCGGCCATGTCGTCATGGGTCATGTTGTCGAGCATGATAATGTCGGCACCGGCCTCCACGGCTTCGCGCACCATGTCCAGGTTCTCGCACTCAATCTCAACTGTCGTGGTAAACGACGCATGGGCGCGCGCCATCTCGATCGCGCGCGTCACGCCACCGGCGGCATCGATATGGTTGTCCTTGAGCATGACGGCCGTCGACAGGTTGTAGCGGTGGTTGCTGCCGCCGCCAATCTCAACCGCCGCCTTCTCAAACACGCGCATGCCCGGCGTGGTCTTGCGCGTGTCGACGAGCACGGTCTTGGTTCCCTCGAGCGCCGCGGCCATGCTGTGCGTGTAGGTAGCGATGCCGCTCATGCGCTGCAGGTAGTTGAGCGCCACGCGCTCACCCGAAAGCAGCACGCGCGCATCGCCGCGCACCTGACCCACATGGTCGCCGGCGTGCACCTCGTCGCCATCGGCAACGTCGAGCAGCACCGAGCTCTGCGAATCCAGCAGCTCAAAGGTACGGGCAAACACATCCAAGCCGGCGATGATGCCGTCGGCCTTGGCGATAAGCTCCACCGTGGCGGGACGCGCCGTGGGGCACACGCTCGCCGTGCTCACGTCCTCAAACGTAATGTCCTCGCGCAGAGCCTGCAAAATCAGATCATCGACGACGAGCTTCATGGTAATGGGATTCATGGTCTACTCCTCTGCGGCCTGCGTGCCGGCGGCACGGGCCAAATCATCGATTGCAAGGGTATCGGAACTCAGGGCGCGATGGCGTCCATCGAGCGCGGGCTCGCCCGCCTGCTCCACGGCCAGCGACTCGCCGGTGCGCATGTACCACGCGGCGCGACGACCCCAGACCAGCGCCTCGAGCAGACTATTTGATGCAAGGCGATTCTTGCCGTGAACGCCGTTGCAAGCCGTCTCGCCCGCGGCGTAGAGCTCGGGCATCGAAGTGCGGCCGTCCTTATCGACCCATACGCCGCCCATAAAGTAGTGCTGCGTGGGCGTAACGGGGATGGGCTCATCCAAGATGTCGCGGCCGTCCTCAAGGCAGCGCGCGCGAATGTTGGCAAAGTGCCCAGTCACCACGTCGCGCTCGACGGGGGCAAAGCTCAGCCACTCGTGCTCGGTGCCGTCCTGCTTCATCTGCTCGCGGATGGCGGCAGCGACAACGTCGCGCGGCTGCAACTCGTCGGTAAAACGCTCGCCGGCGGCATTGAGCAGAATCGCGCCCTCACCGCGGCAGCTCTCGCTGATCAGGAACGTACGGCCTGGCTGCGGCGAGAACAGGCCCGTGGGATGGATCTGCACGTAGTCCAGGTGCTCCATCTTAATGCCGTGCTCCTGCGCGATGTAGCAGGCGTCGCCCGTGAGCTGCGGGTAGTTGGTCGAATGGTCGTATACGCCACCGATGCCGCCCGTCGCCCACAGCGTATGGCGGGCATGGATCTTAAACGGCTTACCGACATGCACGCCCTCAGCGGCATTTGCCAGCTCGTCGGCGGGGCGAGCTGAATCGTCCTCGTCCACGGCAACAGCGACGACACCAGTGCACACCGTGGCCCCATCGCGCTCGGCCGTCAGGATGTCGGTCATGGCAACGTGTTCGAGAATCTGCACGTTGTCCAGCTTGCGGACGGCCTGAAGCAGCTTGGTCGTAATCTCCTTGCCCGTAATGTCGGCATGGAAGGCAATGCGCGGACGGCTGTGCGCGCCCTCGCGGGTAAAGTCGAGGCCGCCATCGGCCTTGCGCTCAAAATCCACGCCCATCGCTAGCAGGTCGTTGATGACCGAGCGGCTCGAGCGGATCATGATGTCGACGCTCTCGCGGCGGTTCTCGTAATGGCCGGCGTGCATGGTGTCCTCAAAGAAGGCATCGTAGTCCGAGCCCTCGGGCAGCACGCAGATGCCGCCCTGCGCGAGCATCGAATCGCACTCGTCGACCGCGCCCTTGGAGAGCATGATCACGCGCGTACTCGTCGGCAGGTTGAGCGCCGCGTACAGGCCCGCCACGCCGCAGCCGGCAATGACGACGTCGCACTCCATATCGGGGTATTGCTTGGTTTCCACAGGAATCCTCTCCCTTGAATGTGACATAAGGAACCGTCCCTCATGCCACATTGTTCTAGCGTGCTGCGTACTCGAGCATGCGGTCGAGCGTGAGCTTGGCCTGGTCTGCCGCCTCGTCCGAGACGCCGATCTGCACCTCGCCCTCGCCCGTCTCCAGGCAGCGCACGAGCTTTTCGAGCGTGATGAGGTCCATGTTGACGCAGGTGGGCTGCACCGCGGGGAAGTAGAACTTCTTGCCGGTGCCCTGGCAGCGGCGCTCGAGCTCGTAGAGCACGCCGCGAACCGTCACGATAATGAACTCGCTCGCGTCGGACTCCTCGGCATACTTGATGATGCCGGCGGTGGAGCCGATGTAGTCGGCCTCGGCCAGGACGTCGGCCTTGCACTCGGGGTGCGCCAGCACGAGCGCGTCGGGGTGGGCCTCCGTCGCGTCGACGATCTGCTCGACGGTGATGATGTGATGGCGCGGGCAGTAGCCGTTGTTGAGAATGACGTGCTTTTGCGGCACCTGCTCGGCTACGAAGCGGCCGAGGTTTTGGTCGGGAATGAACAGGATATGCTGCTGCGGCAGCTCGGACACGATCTTGACGGCGTTGGAGCTGGTGACGCACACGTCGCTCCAGCTCTTGATCTCGACCGTGGAGTTGACGTAGCAGACCACGGCCAGGTCGTCGCCGTACTCGGCGCGCGCCGCGTCGACCGTCTCGCGCTTGACCATATGAGCCATGGGGCAGTCCGCGCCCGGCTCGGGCAGCAGCACGGTCTTGGTGGGGTTGAGCAGCTTGGCGCTCTCGCCCATAAACTCCACGCCGCACAGCACGATGGTCTGCTGCGGCAGGCTCTTGGCGAGCTTAGCCAGGTAGAAGCTGTCGCCGACGTAATCGGCCACAGCCTGGACCTCGGGCGCCACGTAATAGTGCGCCAGGATCACCGCGTCGCGCTGGGTTTTAAGTTGCTGAATGGCCTCGACGAGCTCTGCGGGCACCAATGCCGCGCGCTCCGTTGCCGTCGTTGCCGATGCCAGGCCGGCCGCAATGTCGCGTGCAAGCTCCGACGCATCCATGTTCGCGCTCTGTGCCATCAAGGCCCCTCTCTTTTGGCGAATCTTGGGGCTTTAGTATGACACCTAGGTTTACAGCTGACAAGACAGCTGTAAACCTAGGTGTCAAGTTGAAATAAAGATTCAATCATGCGGCAGGTCCATTTTCGAACTGGCAAGCTGAGGACAGCCGAAAATGGACCCGCCCCATGATTCGGGCAGCCCGTTTTGTCCTGGACCAAGGGGCAGTGGTCAAAAAGGGCCAAATATGAGTACTGTCACCAAATTAGTAGCATCGATTTTCCGGTCCAGAGCAGCAAAATCGCCTTGTTTGGAGCCCGATCGCGGGTAGCGCGCAGAGATGTGGTGTAAGAGGCGGGGCATGCCCCGCCTCCGCCCTT
>USQQ01000012.1 GCA_900556875.1 uncultured Collinsella sp. | reverse complement strand
GGCCCTCGCGGCCTAGTCGCTATTTAGGGCGTCCAAGATTTGGGACGCAGTTCACACGCGCTGCAGGGTCTTTTTGCATGTCATGTTTAGTTGTGGCCAACGCCTTAGAGAGCGGCGACGACCTCGATCTCGACCAGACCGCCAGCCGGAAGAGCGGCAACCTGGAAAGCGCTGCGCGCGGGGAACGGGGCCTCGAACTTGGAGGCGTAGATCTCGTTCACGGCGGCAAAGTCGGCGATGTCGGCCAGGTAGACCGTGGTCTTGACGACATCGGCAAACGTGGCGCCGGCAGCGGTCAGCAGAGCCTCGACGTTGGCGAGGGACTGCTTGGCCTGGGCCTCGACACCCTCGGGCAGCTTGCCGGTCGCGGGATCGATGCCCAGCTGGCCGGACAGGAACACCATGTTGCCAGTCTGGATACCGGGGGAATACGGGCCGATGGCTGCGGGTGCGTTATCAGAAGACACGACGGTCTTGCTCATGTTTTTCTCCTTACAAGTAAAAGGGAACGGGAGCGCGGCGTTCACACCGGGAGGCACAGTTCGGTCTGAACACCGCGCTTGATTGGGATAGTAGGGGATGAGTTTGCCCGATGCAAGATAATTATCAGCCTTCGAGAATATTTTATCGCCCAACGGTTTCCCCGGACCGCTGAACGGTTCTCATATGAAGCAGCCAGTCCAAGCTGCTGAAGACTTTATCCCGCTTAGAGCACGGGCATCGCCTGCCGCGATGGCACCACTATACTTTTGATTATCTGAGCATTTTGAAAGGCAGGATATGACCGCAACCGCCAGTCGAACCACCAACCGTAGACCCGAGCTCTTGGCCCCCGCCGGAGGCCCGGAGCCCTTCGCCGCCGCACTCGCTGCCGGGGCAGACGCCATCTACTGTGGCATGGGCAGCTTCAACGCCCGCCGCAAGGCAACGAACTTTACCGACAAGGCCTTTGAGCAGGCCTGCCGCGCTGCACACCTGGCCGGCTCGCGCGTCTACGTCACGGTCAACATCGTCATCAAGCAGTCCGAGATGAGCGATGCGCTGCAGCTCATCCATCGCTGCTCCACGCTGGGCGCCGACGCCTTCATCATCCAGGACTGGGGCCTGTTCTTTGAGGTCAAGCGCACCATGCCCGGCATCGAGACGCATATCTCGACCCAGGCGAACATCCACGACGACCGCGGAACCCTTTGGTGCCGCGAGCAGGGCGCCGACCGCGTGACCCTCTCGCGCGAGCTTTCCATCGACGAGATTGCCGCCATTCACGATGCCGCGCCCGATGTGGACCTTGAGGTCTTTAGCCATGGCGCCATCTGCTTTTGCTACTCTGGCCTGTGTCTGCTTTCGAGCTTTGCCATGGCGGGCCGCTCGGCCAACCGCGGCATGTGCGCTCAACCCTGTCGCCTGCCTTACGAGCTGATCGACGAGAACGGCCGCTCGCTCTCCCCTGCCGGTCGCGAGCGCGCGCTGTGCCCGCGCGACACCAACACTTCGCAGCTTGTTCGCCGTCTGTATGACGCCGGCGCCGCATCGCTCAAGCTCGAGGGCCGCATGAAGGCTCCCGATTACGTGTATTCCATCGTCGACGTGTATCGTCATCAGATTGACGATATGCTGGCCGATGTTTCGACCTCTAAGGACGAGGAAGCCGCCCGTCAGCGCCAGCTCAAGCGCTGCTTTAACCGCGACTTTACGCACGCCTATCAGGACGGCACCTCGGGCGACGAGATGATGAGCTATGAGCGTTCCAACAACCGCGGACAGATCGTGGGCACGGTGCTGGGCAGCCGCCCGGCCAACCGCGATGTGCGCGGCCTCAAGCCCGACGACCGCCGTCGCCGCGCCGCCATCGCCCGCATTGAGCTGTTTGAGCCCGTGGGCAAGGGCGACCTGCTGGAGCTTCGCCACGATAACGAGTTTGACCAGTTCCTGACCACCATTGCCGCCGATGATGCCGCTGCCGGCGATGTTATCGAGTGTCGCGTGCCCCGTAGCATGCCCGAGGGCTGCCGCGTCCGCGTGATTCGCAGCCAGCGTGCCATCGACGCCGCCGGCGCCGCGCTCAAGCGCGATGTGCTGCGCCGCCGCGCTGTTGATGTGTCCGTCGTGGCGCGCCTGGGCAAGCCGTTTACTGTCACACTCACCTGCTGTGACGACCCCGCGCTCACCGCCACCGCCACGGGCTTCACCGTCGAGGCCGCCAAGACCCGTGCGGTCGAGGCGTCCGATCTGGTTGAGCACGTCGGGCGCATGGGCTCCTCTCCCTTTGAGGCCGCGAGCTTTGAGGTGGCGCTCGATGAGGGCTGCGGCATGGGCTTTTCCGCCGTGCACAAGGTGCGCGCCGCCGCTTGTAAGGCGCTGGAAGAGGCCATTCTGGCACCGTATGAGGAGCGCGCCCGCACGCTCGAGCTACCGGCGACTGTCACCAATGATTCCCGCCCCGCGCCCGAGCACTACCGCGATGAGCCGCAGATCTGCGCTACCGTCACCTCGCTCGAGGCCGCCGAGGCCGCTCGCGCGGAGGGTGCAACGCGCATCTACATGACCACCGACGCGCTCGATGCGGCCAAGCTCTCCCCCGCCGATACGTTTGAGCAGGGCATCGTACCCGTGCTCGATGAGGTCTGCCGCGCCGTTGACCACGTCCGCGTTGACCCATGGGTTGTTGCTGGCGCCACGGTCGCTATTGGCAACATCTCTGAGCTTGCCCTGGCCGCCCAGGTTGGCGCCACGGCCGAGATTCGCTCTTGCCTGCCGGTGCACAACACGCCCTGCATGGAGGCACTCGCCGAACGCGGAGCCGGCGCGTTTTGGCTCTCGCCCGAGATCACGCTCGACGAGATTGTCTCGCTCGGCGCCGCCGCGCCCGCGGCTCTGGGCATCACCGTCTTTGGCCGCCCGCGCGTCATGACAAGCGAGCATTGCATTCTGCAGGTTGCCAACGGCTGCATCCACGATTGCGCCAACTGCCGCCTGCGTGCCCGCAAGCTCTCGCTCAAGAATATCGACGGAAAGGTCATGCCGGTGCGTACCGACATCCACGGCCGCTCACGCTTGTACGACGCCTACCCCATCGACCTCACGCCGCAAGTTCCGCAGCTGCTCGATGCCGACGTGCGCCGTCTTATGGTCGACGGAACCTTGCTCGAGGCCGATGAGATTGGCCGTGCCGTCGCTCGCGTCCGTCGCGCTGTCGAGGCGGCTCAAGCCGGCCGCAAGCCGGCCGCCCGCCTGCGCGGCGCCACCTCGGGCTGCATGTTTGTGGGAATTAGCTAACCGAAAGGCTTACACGTGAACGAAGAACCTCAAGTCCTCTATTGCGACGCCTGGCTCATGGCCATCGACAAGCCCGCCGGCATGATCGTCCACGGCGACGGCACCGGCGAGCGCACGCTCACCGACTACGCCAGCGACCTGCTGCTGGCGATGGGCGACGGCTTTGCCGCGACCGATATGCAGCCGCTCAACCGCTTGGACCGTGACACCACCGGCGTGGTGCTGTTCTCACTCGACAAGCAGACGCAGCCCGCCTTTGACCAGATGATCATCGACCACGCGTTCGAAAAGCACTACCCGGCGCTCGCCGAGGGCAAGATCGACTGGAACGAAAAGCTCATCGACAAGCCCATCGCCCGCGACCGTCACGACAGCCGCAAGATGCGCGTCGGCGCCAGCGGCAAGCCGTCTCAAACGCGCGTGAAGGTGCTCAAACGTCTTAAGAGCCGTCGTGGCCTGCCCACGCGCTCGTATATCGATGTCGAGTTGCTCACCGGCCGCAAGCACCAGATCCGCGTACATCTGGCCAGCGAGCGCCATCCCCTGGTGGGCGATGACCTGTACGGAACGCCGCGTCCCTACGGCCTGATGCTCCATGCCCACAGCGTGTCCTTTACGCATCCCGTAACCGGCGAGCACATCCACATCGAAGCCCCCTGCCCCTGGGAGCCCTAAACCACCACAAAGGGGACAGGCACCTTTGTGGTGGTTTTGCCGCGATGGCTCTGCCGGATTCCCAAACATCTCGATCTGTAACAGCTAAAGCCCATTTTGCGGTCCATCTGTTACAGATCGAGACATTCGAATCCCCTCAAGGGAATAATCTCAATCTGTAACAGTAACTCGGCAAAATCAGTCCCAGATGTTACAGATTGAGACAAAGGGACGGCGCGGTTCGTAAGTATCTCGATCTGTAACACCTAGCCCACTTTTTACGGTCCAGTTGTTACAGACTTAGACAAACCGGCAGACAACGAAAGCGGCGACGCCCGTGATGGACGTTGCCGCTTTTCTATTGAGAAAACTACTCGGTTTTCGTTACTAACCACCACAATGGGGACAGGCACCTTTGTGGTGGTTTTGGCCTTAGCCCGTCCCCTGCTGTTAGACCGTGATGACGTTGTCCATTGCCCGGTACTTGGTGGGGACCTCGCCTGCGGTAATAATCGTTGCGTCGCGGAAGTCCGCAAACTTGACGGGCGCCACCATGCCAAATTTGCTGGCGTCCGAGATTACGAAGCGTTTGGCCGTATGACGCATCGAGATGCGCTTTACTTGGGCCTCCTCGATATCGGGCGCCGTGAAGCCCTGCTCGGCGGCGATGCCATTAGAGCCCCAAAAGCCACAGTTGAAGTTGTAGCGATCTAAGGTTGCCAAGGCATCGGGGCCAACGAGCGCCTCGGTCTCGGGTTTGAGCTCGCCGCCCAGCACCACGGTACGCATGCCGCGCAAAGCGAGATGCTGAGCATGGAGCACGGAATCAGTCACATAGGTGACCCCTTCGAGATGCGGAAGATGCTCGATGAGCCTGAGCGTCGTCGAACCCGAATCGATGTACACAAAGCTCTCGGGCTCTACCAGCGCCGCCGCACGGGCGCAGATACGTTCCTTGTCGTCGTTATGGAGATCGCTGCGCTCATTAAGCGTTAGGTCGCGCGTCACGTGCGCGCGCTCAAGGCTTGTCGCGCCGCCGTGCACCTTGGCGATGCGGTGCGCTCGGTCAAGTGTCTGCAGGTCGCGTCGAATGGTAGAAGCCGTCACACCCAGGGCATCGGCAAGCTCTGGCACCGTTACTGAGCCAGCCTGTTGCACCATCGAGACGATCGCATTGAGTCTATCTTCCGCGAGCATCGCTTACTCCTCCTCGGGGTAGACGACTCCCCAATCGGCACGGAGCTTGGTCATCAGCTCCATAACATCAGAAGCATAATCCAGAAGCTCACGCTTGGAATCATCGCCGGCGACGGCCTTCTCGAGGTCAGCCATCTCGTAGCATAGGGCGTAAGCCTCGGTGCCCGCGGCGACCTCCTCGCGATGACCGTCCGCAGTCCACACGATCGTCGCATGATCGGCACGCGGATATTCGTTGACCTCGATATAGCACTTATCGAAGCTGATGACCGAGCGCTTGGGCTGCTTGGAGTGGAGCGTAAGGCTCACGACGCCCAGCTGCTGCTCGGCGTTACGGCAGACAATGCCGCCCGCAACATCGACACCAGTCTCGCAGGTGTTGCCGAGCGAAACAACTTCGGTTGGCTGGCTGGCCATAAACAGGCGCATGACAGAAAGGGCGTAGACGCCGATGTCGAGCATGGCGCCGCCGGCGAGGTTGCGGTTGTAGAAGCGATTGGTCAAGTCGCCGTACTCCTTATAGCTGCCAAAGTTGAGCTGGGCGAGATTCATACGGCCAAAGTCGCCTACATCCATGCGACGGCGCAGCTCCTGATACAGCGGCATGTGAAGCACTGTGGTGGCGTCCATAAGGACCACGTTGTGATCGTCGGCGATGGCGCGGGCCTCGTCGAGCTCGGCGGAGTTGAGGGTAATGGCCTTCTCGCAGAGCACGTGCTTGCCGGCGGCCAGCGCGGCACGCAGATAGGTAATATGCGTGTTGTGCGGCGTGGTGATATAGACGGCGTCGATGTCCGGATCGGCGTAGAGGTCCTCGACCGTTTCATAGACCTTCTCGATGCCATACTGCTCAGCAAAAGCTTGAGCCTTGGACAGCGTGCGGTTGGCGACACCCGCAAGCTTGCGGCCGGCAAGAGCGAGAGATTGGGCCATCTGGTTGGCAATAACGCCGCAACCGATCACAGCCCAACGGAGCTCGGGAGCCGTAAAGATGTCCTCGGGGAACGGCTTGTCCTGGACCGAAGCGAATGCTGCTTTGGCGGCTACCGCGGCGTCGAGTGGAACCTGCTTGGGATCTACCATATGTGCCTCCTGGGTCATGGAGCGTCTAACATTTCTGCCGTCTCTATATTCGCACAAATTAGCGCGTATGTGCGTACTTTTGCGTATATAACCGCCAAATGGTCAAAATACAGCCGCAGACGACGCTTATACACGCATAGCCACGCAATCCTACGCACACAAATACGCACAAATGCGCACTAATCATTACTCAGAGACGGGGAATTCTGCTTAGAACTCGAAAGACAGGATGATCCGCTTCGCCTCGTCGCTCATGGCGCGCTGCAGCTCTAAGGACCGTCCCAAACTGCCGACAGAAAAGGAACGTCCCAAACTGCAGACAGAAAAAGAACGTCCCCAGGCGCCGGCATTTCAAGAGCACTCATTTAAGTCTGTCCCCAATGAGTGCAATCACTCATGTAAGTCTGTCCCCAATGAGTGGGAGCAATCAGAGACTCTTTGCGAGGGAGGCCGGACGTGGCCTTCCTCGTTTTATTCATGGACTTTAGTCCGTGCCGTGCGGCACGCGCGGCATAGAAAGCCACCCGCTCAGCGGGTGGAGGCCAATTTCCGCTACGCGACAAAAACCTTCCCCCTAGCATGAGGATTGTTCAGGCCATCATACTAAGGGGAAGGTGATTGCTGTGGCCCAGAAAGCCAACAGCCTCGCGCACACGAAATGGCCGTGCAAGTACCGCATCGCACCGAGGTCAAGCTCATCGCCGCCATCGTCGAGAAGCACCCCAAGGTGCGCTTTGCCGTGAGCTGCACCTCGGCCCACGCCGACCTCTACGACCGCATGGAGCAGGCCCTGTGCGAGCGCGTGGCCAACGCGGTGGAGGTCGTCCGCTCCGACATCAGCCCCGCGCTTCTTGTCCACACCGGTCCAAACCTCGTGGGTGTGGCGGTCCAGGGACTCTAGCGGAGGCGGGGCGTCCTGCCCCAAAAACAAATGCAAAAGACGAGCACTTCTTGCCGCTCAATTGGCAAGAAGCGCTCGTCTTTTCTTAACGCGTTGTATGGCGGAGAGAGCGCAAGTTACGCGAGCGCCCTTCTTGCCAGCTCGGCCGCGCCGAGGATTCCTTGGTCGCCGCCGCAGCCCGGGGCGCAGATGTAGCTCTCCATGTCCTTAAGCTCGGCGGTCTGGATGTAGCCACCCAGATATTCGAGGGTCTTCTTGCGGACGATGCCGTAGAGCTGCTCCTGGTGCATCACGCCGCCGCCGAGGACGATGCGGCGAGGCGAGTACATGAGCACGAGGTTCGCGCACATCTGCCCCAGATAATCCCCTTCGAGCGCCCACACCTCATCGTTGTCCGCGAGCTCGGCCGCGGGCTTTCCCCAGCGCGCGGTGATGGCGGGGCCGGAGGCGAGGCCCTCGAGACAGCTCGCGTGACTCGGGCAGACGCAGCGTCCCTCCTCGGTGGGACGGGTCCTTACCAGCATGTGGCCGGCCTCGGGGTGCAGCATGCCGTGAAGGAGCCTGCCCGCGCACATGACGCCCGCGCCCACGCCGGTGCCGATGGTCACGTAGACGGCGTCCTCGAGCCCCTTGCAGCAGCCGAAGACCACTTCGCCGAGGCAGGCAACGTTCACGTCCGTGTCGTAGGCCACCGGAATCCCGAGGGCGTCGGCGAACGCGGCGCGAAGACCATAGCCTCGCCACGCAAGCTTGGGCGTCTGGAGGATGGAGCCGTAGCGCTCGTCGTCGGGTTCGACGCAGGTCGGGCCGAAGGCGCCGATGCCCAACGCGTCCACATCGCGGGCAGTGAACCACTCGATCATCTGCGGGACGGTCTCGGCGGGCGTAAGCGTCGGGGTCTCTATACGGTCGAGGACCTCGCCGTCGCCGGACACCACGGAACAGACCATCTTGGTCCCGCCGGCCTCGAGGGCGCCGAGCCTCATTTGCTTTTCGCTCATGTGATCCTCCTTACAAAGGGACGCCCGCAGTCATGGTCAACCGCGGGCGCCCATAACGTTGGCTTGTTTCGAGGCGACCCTACCTGGGCACGCGGTCCTGCCTTGCGGCAAACGGGGCGAGCACGGCGTGCGGCTCGCTTTGGTACCAGTAGGCGACGGTGGAGATGTCGTCCTCGCGCTCGTAGAGCTTGATGTCGTCGTTGCCGAGGTCCTGGAACGTCACGCGCAGGTCCTCCTTGAACGAGATCGGGTCGGGAAGGTGCCACCTGTAGAGGCCGTGCCTGGGCAGCGCGTCGTCGTTAGTCGCGAGCATCGGATTCGGGTTCGGCTTGCCCGCGCTGAAGCGGTCGCGCGTGGCGTCGCGCGTCGAGCGGTACGGGTAGCCGGCGAACAGCGTGTTGAAGCACTGCGCCTCGGGCAACGCGTGGGGCGGCCTGTCGAGGAAGGCCCAGGCACCGCCGAAGTAGTCCTCGGCTCCCGTCGAGGTGACCGTGGGGAACTCCTCGTCGCCGTCGAGGAAGAACTTCATCTCGCCCTCGCCCCACCAATAGCGCTCCAGGGCGCACAGGGCCATGTAGGTGCCGACGTAGTAGCCCTTGCCGCGCACGCCGTCGAGCACGGTGTAGTCGACGCCCCTGCGGGTGCTGCGCTCGCGGTTAAAGCGGGCGTGGAAGTACATGGCGTCGTCCGGCACGTCGGTGAGCGCGTAGTTGAACGTGTAGAAGATGTACTTAATGAACCCGGGGTGCTCGCTCGTAAGCGTGACCTTGGCGTGCTTCCTGAAGGGCATCTCGAAGTAGCAGTTCATGCCGCCCGTCGGGTTCACGCAGATGGGCATCGAGTTGACGATGGCGCGCTCACCGAAGCCGTTGCAGAAGAAGTCGCCGACAGGGCACTCGACCGAGGGGGTCTCCTCGTCGTCCCAGTAGAAGCGCAGCACGAGGTCACGCATGACGAAGCTGCCGGCGGCGGTCTTGTCGGGGACGGTCATCCAGATGTGACGGATGATGCCGGGGCCCTCGATGTCCGCGAGCGTGATGGTCTCGCCGGACTCAAGGGGCACGCAGCACGAGCCCTTGCGGCCGACGCCGAGGTGGCTGGCCGACATGGCGGCGCGGCCCTTCTCGCCCGTGATGTTCTCGGGGGTGATGGCGCGGCTTTCCTCACCGCCGTGCATCCACACGTCCTTAAGGAACTCTCTCATCGTCGACCTCCTCTATTCGTCGTCGTCGCACTCGGCGGAACTGGCACCGTTCACGTAGATGATCTGCTGGCGCGCCTCGTTGACGAGGGCGTCGAAGTCGAGTTTCTCGTCGGGGCGCGCGAGCGCGACCGTCATGGCGAGCGGGAGGTTGACACCCGCGATCACGTGGATCCGGTCGGAGGCGAAGCGGGAAAAGCGCTGGTTCACGCTGCCGCCGTACGCGTCGGTGAGGACGACGACCTCGTCAGTGCCCGAAAGAGCCGCCTCGACCGCCGCGTCGAGCCCCTCGCCGTTGTCGTTCACGTAGGCGCACACGGCGTTGACGGCGTCGCCCTTACCCGTAAGGAACTCGAGGGTGTCCTTGAAGCCCTGGGCGAGAAGGGAATGGCTCGCCACAACTATCTTTCTCATTGATTCACCAATCTCTTGGGTCGAAGCTAGGCGAGGATGCCGGCGGCGGAGGCGACCATCGCGAGGACGATCACCACGAGGATGAGGGCCGTCATGCTCGCGTTCTTCTTGGTAAGAAGGTAATACGCGCTTCCCGTGATGGCGGCGGGGATCATGGCAGGCAGGATCTTGTCGAGCAGCGGCTGAATCTCCATCGCGACGTCGCCGAAGCTGAAGCTAATCGGGCAGGTGACGCCGATGACCGAGGCGATGAGGCAGCCGACCACGGTGAGGCCGAGCACGGAGGCGGCGGCAGTGAGGTTGGGAAGCTTCTCGCTGAAGTCGGTGACGAGCTTCACGCCCTGCTTGTAGCCGAACTCGAGGGCGTGCATGCGGACCCAGAAGATGGCCAGGATGAGCGCGAACCAGATGCCGGCTCCCACGGGGTTGCCCTCGATGGCCATGTAGGCGGCGATGGAGCCCATGATGGTCGGGATCATGGTCATGAGCAGGGAGTCGCCGACGCCGGCGAGCGGTCCCATGGTGCCGATCTTCAGGTCTTGGACGGCGTCCGCCGCCGCTAGGCCGTCGCGCTCCTCCATGGCCACGCAGGCGCCAAGGATGATGGCGGCGAGCCAAGGCTGGGTGTTGTAGTAGCGGAAGTGGTTGTTGAGCGCTTGCTTATAGTCCTCGTCGTTCGTGTAGATCTTCCTCAGGACCGGCGAGAGGGCGTAGGCGACTGAGGCGCCCTGCTGGGTCTGGTAGTTGAAGGTGCACACGCTCATGAGCCAGCGCCAGTTCGCGTTGCGCAGGTCCTTCTTGGTGACCTTGTAGCCGGAGGGCTTGCCCTCGGCGACGGCGGTGATGTTCTCGTTTTCCATGGTTACTCATCCTCTCCGATGAAGGCGTCTGCGGAAGCGTGGGCGGCGAGCTCGGTGTCCCTCTCGGCACGCTGGTAGAACGCAATCGCGAGGGCAACGCCGACGATGGCGGCGCCGATGATGGGCACGTTCAGGAAGGCCGAGAGGAAGAAGCCGGCGAGCAGGTACTGGAAGTACTTGGCGGTTGGCATGTAGCGGAGCAGCATGGCGATACCGACGGCCGGGAGCATCTTGCCGGCGAGGGTGAGGCCGGAGAGGAACCACTGGGGCATGACCTCGAGGAGCCAGTTGACGGCGGGCTGGCCGAGCGTCACGGAGACAAAGACGGGCAGGGCGGCGCACAGGCCGAAGAGCGCGGGGCAGACCCACAGGATGGCGTTCATCTGATTGAACTTACCCTCGTTGCAGAACTTCTGGGACTTCTCGACGACAAAGCCGTTGAGGATCTTGGCGACGACGTCGAGCTGGATGCCGAGCATGCCGACCGGCAGGCCGATGGCGAGGCCCGTGTCGGAGCCCAGGGTCACGCCGTAGGCGGTGGCGATGATGGCCATCGTGCCGTAGTCGGGAATGGAGGAGCCGCCGAAGCCCGCGACGCCGAGCTGCATGAGCTGAATGGTGCCGCCGATGACAAGGCCGGTCTTCCAGTCGCCCATGACGACTCCGGTGATGAGGCCCCAGAAAACGGCGTAATTGACGAAGATCATCGGGATGCCGTAGTAGTCCACGTGCTTGATGAAGGCCAGCAGGGTCAAAAGGACGACCTGCAGGATAGTGAAGTTGACCATATTTCCCCCTTAGATGAGGTCTGCGACGGAGACGGGCTTGTCGGCGGGCACGAACTGGGCCGTCACCTTGACGCCACGGGCGATGAGCGCCTTGTAGCTCTGGACGTTCTCGGCGGAGGCGTAGGCGCGCTGGGTGAGCTGGATGCCGTCCTCCTTGACGAGCGAGCCGCCGACGACCAGCGACGGGAGCTCGACGCCCGACTCGACCAGGCGAAGCATCGTCTCGGGCTCCTTGGCGATGACGAAGACCTTCTCGCGGTCGTACTTGCCCGCGGCGAAGTTCTTGAGCGCGGTCTGCTCGGAGATGATCGAAACGGCCATGCCCGCGGGGCGCGCCATCCTCATGGTGGACTTCAGGACCTCGTCGCCGGCGACCTTGTCGTCGATGACCATGACTCGGGTCGCGCCCGACACCGGGGCCCACTGCGTCACGATGATGCCGTGAAGCAGGCGATTGTCGATTCGTGCCATAACAACACTCATGTTTGCTCCTATCAAATGAAGTTTTGCGTTCGGTACTGCCTCGGCGCTATCCGGATTCGCGCCGGGCAAGGGGTTATCGGATTATTGAGGACGCGCGGTCAGCTTGCGGCGGCGCGGGGAAGGTCACTCGTCGAGCAGGAGGTCCGAGGAGCCGAGGCGCTCTTCTCGCGCCGGGGCGGCGCTCACGCTTATGTAGTCGAAGACATATGCGATCTCGCTTACGGGAACCTCTACGCGATAGCGCGTCGAGATGCTCGAGAAGCTCTGCCTGAAGGACTCGATGAAATCGGCGCGTTCCTCCTCGAAGCGGTCCTGGCCAACGTAGGTCTCAATGGGGTTTCTGGTAACAAGGCGCTCGACGAGACAGCAAAGGTGAACGTAGAGCCCAATGATGGCGTTGCTGCCGATCTTCTCGCCTGTCCTGCGCTGAAGCTCGTGCACGGCGCTCTCGATCTCATGGAATAGCCGCTCCGGGTCGAGGATGGTGATGGAGCGGATGACGTTCTGCAGCGTCATGTTCGAGAGCAGCTTCTCGTGGAAAGAAGAGAGCTCGGAAGCGTCAAGCCACCTGCCGAACACGGCATCAACCTTAGAGGCGGACGCCGTCGACATGATATCCTCGAGGGCGACAAAGGGGACGGAGGCGACCCCGGGGTCTCCCGTGCCGATGACGGCGCAGACGCGGTGCTCGGAGAAAACGGCGTCGTTCGACCCGTTCGCGACGAGCTGCTTGAAGGGCCTCGTGAGCAGGCGCGCGCCTATGGTGCGCGGGAGGCTCTGCGAGACGAGCTGGCGTATCCTCTCCGCGGCGTCGACCCCGGACTCGGAGCAGAAGACGATGGCGTCCTCACGGTTGACGCGCTCGATCACCTTGCAGTGCGTCACGCACGCGGCGGTCGCATCGCCAAGAACCTCGGCGATGGACTTGCCGCCGAGCAGCCCGACCCCGATCTCGAGCGCAAGACCGGTAGAGACGTTGTTCACCACGCCGATAGTGGAGTCGGTAACGTTCTCGAGGGCCTTATAGGCCTCCTCCAAGGAGCCCATGTCGACGAGGAACACGACCCCGGTGCAGTAGGAATGGCGGTCGACGAGGCGCTGGAGCGGACCGACGATGTCCTTCAGCTGCTGGTCGTAGGGCATGTCGACAGCCTCGTACACATGCATGCCGAGCATACGGTTCGCCGCGTCGGCGATGCTCGTCGCCGTTGAGTAGCCGTGGGACAAGATGACGCAGAGCGTCCGAAGGGCCTTCGCATCGCGAGACTCCGATGCGACGCACAGCGTCAGAAGCGTCTTCGTGAAGTGATCGAGCGAGATTCCCAGCGCCCCTTCCACGTCTGCGGCGACCTGATCGGAGACACTCGAGGCAAACGGCAATTCGGAGGTCACGGCACCGAGGAGATGGGAGATTTGCTCCGCACAGGCAGACTTTCGCTTAGCCAGGCCGATACCCGGCCACAACTGCAGGCAAATCTCCTGGGCCAGTAGAAAAGCGACCTTCCTCGAAAGCTCGATGCCATAAGAAGAGCCTGCGTCGGCAAGGACCGCGCCCACGACGCGCTCGAAGGCGCGCGACCTCGAGGAGGCGACGCCGTGGTCGAAGATCAAGTGATCCTCAACGCCGCGCACAGCGGAGACAGCTTGCGAGACAAGCTCGGAGACAGAGAGCTCCCCGGCGCAGAATCGCTCATCGAGGGAGCACAGGGCATCGAGCGCCTGCTCGACCGGCCCTGTGCTCTCGGCGGCATCCAGAGACGCGTCGATCAGAACGCCATCGTCGGGCTGTTGATCGATCTGCGCGGAGGAGAGGAGCCCGCTGGGAAGAAGATACGGGCGAACGACGACGTAGTCGCCCTCGCGATTGAGGAACGCTTTGGCACAGCAGTTCGTCACGCAGGCGCGCAAGCCGGCGATGTTATCGGAAAAGTCCGCGTTCACGAGGCAACGGTATGCGCCGCGGCTGATCTTCACATCAGAACCGATTCGGCACCCCTCGCTGCGCAGGAAGCTCAAGATGAGATCCTCGCGCTCCTCGGGGGTCCGCTCCTTGAGTGAGGGGACGCGGGCACAGATGGGCATTTTGCTGTAGGCCGAGGAAACCTTCAGGTCATCGGCGGAAAGCGTCGTCGAAAGAACGAGGCGAGCGCGCGGCGCATCCTGGGAGGCATCGAGCCCGAGGGCCGTCGCAAGGCAGTGCTCCATCGCAGAGGGAGAGAGTGCCTCGATGCCGTTGACAAAGACCACACCCCCGCGCGCTTTCGCGATCGACTCGTCAAGAAGCCCGTTGAACGAGGCGGCGTCCGGGACCCCGGCGCAGTCGATGCGCACATAGGAGGAGTCGCGGGGCAGCAAGCCCTGGTTCTTGCCGTACTCGTACACAAGGCGAGAAAGGAAAGACTTACCGACACCCACGCCGCCGCTCAAGAGGATGGGCAGGCCAAACGGAGGGTACTGAACCGCAGCCTTGCACTGCTCGACAACGGAGCTGAGGCTCATGTCGAAGCCCACGGCACGCGCGAAGTCGCGGTGATCGGCGATTCCCGTCGCCTGGATGAGGTCGGCGAGCGAGGCGTACTCGCTTGCAGAGAGCTTTACCTGAAAATGCTTCTGGAACGCGCGGCGATGAAAATAACGGACGGGCCTGCCCGCCACCTTAACCACAAGACCGGCGCGAACAAGGTCGTTGAGGTACTGGCTCGCCAGGCTCCTGGAGATGATGAGCGTCTCGGCGATGTCGGTGGTGGACAGACGGGCAAGGTCGTCGAGCGAGACGGCAGAGGTGAGGGCCTCGAGATGCTCGAGAATCCTGTCCCTCATGTCGACGGGCTACTTTGCCAAGCTGTCCTGCGCGGTCTTGTCCATGACTTCTTACCTCCTCGTACAAGGAGTATAAGGGGAGAACAGAGAACGGAAGGGGGCGCGTGGGGGAATCAACAGCCCCGAGGAAAAGTCCACCACTTGAGGGGCAGAAAACAACGGCCATTGAACATTCAGGGCCGACGCTCAACACTTCGGCTCGACACTTCGCTTTGGAAAGGGCCCTGCGCGCCGGGGCCCCAACATAAAGAAGGGCCCCGGCGCGTAGGGCCTATAGCTTAACCATGCGCGCGACGATGCGGGCGCAATCGCAGGCGGCCTTCTTCTCGAAGGTGTTGTAGTCGACGACCTGGCCCTCGGCGCAGTGTTTGTCGCTGATGGCGCGCGCGACGACGAGGGGCACGCCGTTGAGATAGGCGGCCTGCGCGATGGTGCAGCCCTCCATCTCGCAGCACAGGTCGCCGAAGGTCGCGAGGATGCGCTCCTTCTGTTCCGTGGACGAGACGAACTGGTCGCCGGAGACGACGCGGCCCTCGAGGACCTTAATGTCGGGGGCGACGGCGGCCGCGGCGGCGCACGCCGCCAGCAAGGGCCGGAACGGGTCGCGCAAGATCGAGGCGTCGCCCGGGAGGTCGGACGTTACCGTCAGCCGGCGCCGCGTCTGCTGCATCATGAGGGAGAACGGCCTGGCCGGCGCATACGGCAGGAAGGGGTTCAAGGTGCACCCCGGGGCGGTCAACGAGGCCGACGTGTCGAACGTCGTCGCGCGCGGCTTCGTCGGCAGGGCGCCATGCACCCATATATGCAGCGACTTGGCCTGCGTACGCGTCGGGGCGTCGTGGAACTACGTCTGCCTGCTCGTCGACCTCTGCAACGGGGAAATCGTCGGCCACTCCGAAGGACCGAGGAGGGACGCGCGAGCTCCGAGCCAAGCTCTTGGATTACGTGCACTGGTACAACAACTTCAGGATCCACTCGACGCTGGGCTACATGTCGCCGGTCGAGTTCGGGGAGGCGGGGCCGTCCCTCCCGGAATCGTCCAAATAAGTGTTGCCAATCCAGCCATCATCTCCACGAAGGCGGACGTCAGGAAAAGCTCGGCTTGAGCTCAGTCGGACGCGGTCTGTGGGGCATCAATCAGGCTCAGGGGGTCTCCTTGTCTACTTCGGTCGCAAGCTGAATGATAGGGACGGCCCCTTCTCTCTTTCCCTTTCGTTTTCGACGCGTCACCCTCTCGGCGGGCTTAAGGCCCGCGCTCGCGGGTGCAGGGGCTACGCCCAAACCCCAAAAACGTAACGCCGCGCTCGAAGCGTTTCCGGACGTCAGCGTAATCTCAAATCCCGTTCGTCAACTCATGGGCAAGCCACCTGAGACTACTCATTTCTCCTACTGGCAATGAAGACCTGCGACCTGCAGTTTTGCAAACTGCTTGAAAGCCACCTGCGTTGATTCACTTCCTATTGCAGCTGGCGGCTTGCACGCGAAAAGGCATTTAAGTTTCAAAACGGGCGTTTTCGGCGCTATCGAGCCTCCAAAGGCATCCCGCCGCGCCCTTTGGGACAAAAACAAAAACTCAAAGCCCTGAGTTCGAAAATAGTTTTTGGAGTTGTCCCGACTTTTGTCCCCGAAGCCGACGAAACGCGACAGGGTGTCACCTGGCGGCACTCGATTCGAGACGGCACCGAAAACTGGATGCAACCGGAATGACGGGACGGCAGAACCGAAGCCATCGAGTGGGGATAGAAAAAGGCCCGGGTGCCGTGGCATCCGGGCCTTTGCTAGCAACTTAACTGTTGCGGGCAGCTTAGAACTTGTGGCCGCACTTCTTGCAGACGCGCAGCTTGTTCTTGCCGTCCTTCTCGTGACCGACGCGGGTAACCTTACCGCACTCGGGGCAAACGAGATTGACGTTGGAGGCGTCGATGGGAGCCTCCTGCGAAACGATGCCGCCCTGCTGGTTGGCAGCGTTGGGCTTGACGGCCTTCTTGACGACCGAAACGCCCTCGACAACGACCTTGTTCTCGGCGGGGAGAGCACGCAGGACAACGCCCTGCTTGCCGCGATCCTTACCAGAGAGAACCTGGACCTTATCGCCCTTCTTGATATACATATATCTCCCCTAACTACAGGGTCTCGGGAGCGAGCGAGACGATCTTCATGTACTTCTTGTCACGAAGCTCGCGAGCGACGGGCCCGAAGATACGGGTGCCGACGGGCGAACCATCGTTGTTGATGACAACGCAGGCGTTCTCATCAAAGCGAATGTAGGAGCCATCCTTGCGGCGGATCTCCTTAACGGTGCGAACGACGACGCAACGGACAACGTCCTTCTTCTTGACGTTGGCGCCAGGGGTAGCCTCCTGGACAGCACCGATGAACACATCGCCGATGCCTGCATAACGACGCTTGGAACCGCCAAGCACCTTGATGCAGCGAATCTTGCGAGCGCCGGAGTTGTCGGCGACGTTCAGCATGGTTTGCATCTGAATCATGGTAGATGTTCCTCCGAACTAAGAACCGAAGAGAGGTGCGCAGCCTTTATACGGCCCGTGGTATGCAAGCCAGGCATACGCACATCTTCGGAAACGTACAAGTCGTAAGAGCGACTGCTTATTTAGCGCGCTCGACGACCTCGATGAGGCGCCAACGCTTCATCTTGGACATAGGACGGGTCTCCATAACGCGGACGGTATCGCCCACGCCAGCCGTGCACTCCTCGTCGTGAGCGTGCAGCTTCTTGGAGCTGGTCATCATCTTGCCGTACTTGGGGTGACGCTTGCGCTCGGTGATGGTGACAACAATGGTCTTGGCACCGGAGACGGAGGTAACGACACCCGTACGGACCTTACGCGAGTTACGCGAATCAGTCATGTTCTCTCCTTAGGTCCTACTCGGCGACAGCGGACTTCTCCGCTGCGATCTCGCGGGCGCGCTGCTCCGTGAGGACGCGAGCGATGTCCTTCTTCACGGTGTTGACGCGAGCGGTGTTGTCCAGCTGGCTGGTGGCCATCTGGAAACGAAGGTTAAAGAGCTCGGCGCGCATTTCCTTCAGCTTCTCAACGAGCTGAGCGTCCGAGAGCTCACGAATCTCTGCGGGCTTCATTAGTTCTCCTCCTTGGCGCCGGCGGCGTCCTCAGCAGCCCACTTGGCCTCGAGAGCGGCCTCCTCAGCCATCTCCTTCTCGATGCGCTGCTCAGCGTTCTTGGCAGCAACAATCTTGGTCTTGATGGGAAGCTTGTGCTGTGCAAGACGCAGAGCCTCGCGAGCGACCTCCTCGGGCACGCCCTTGACCTCGAACATGATGCGGCCGGGCTTGACGACGGCCACCCACTCCTCGGGATTACCCTTACCAGAACCCATGCGAGTCTCGGCAGGCTTCTTGGTGATGGGCTTATCGGGGAAGATCGTGATGTAGACACGACCGCCACGCTTCATGTAGCGGGTCATGGCAATACGAGCGGCCTCGATCTGACGGTTGGTGATCCAATGGGCCTCGAGAGCCTGGATACCAAACTCGCCGAAATGCAGCTCGGTATTACCCTTGGCCTGGCCCTTCATGGAGCCACGCTGCACCTTGCGGTGAAGAATACGCTTAGGGGCAAGCACTACTGACCCCTCCTCTCGGAGTTACGACGACGAGGACGGGAAGAGCCCTCGAGTGCAGGGTTAGGAACAGGCTGGCCCGGGAGCTTCTCGCCCAGGTAGATCCAGACCTTCACGCCGCAAGCGCCCATGGTGGTGCTGGCGACAGCCGTGCCGTAGTCGATCTTGGCACGGAGGGTGTGCAGAGGCACGCGACCCTCGCGGTACCACTCACGACGGCCCATCTCGGCACCGCCGAGACGACCGGAGCACTGGATACGGATGCCCTTAGCGCCGGCCTTGCGGGCAGACTGGACAGCCTTGCGCATAGCGCGACGGAAGGCAACGCGGCCCTCGAGCTGCTCGGCGATAGACTGAGCAACGAGGTTGGCGTCGAGCTCGGGGCGCTTGATCTCGACAACGTCGACGGAGAGCTGGCCCTTGGAGACGCCAGCGACCTTCTCGAGCTCGGTGCGGAGGGTATCGATCTCGGCACCCTTCTTACCGATGACAACGCCGGGGCGAGCGGTGAGGATGATGACCTTCACCTTGTCGCCAGCGCGCTCGATCTCGACGCGGGAGACAGCTGCGCGGGAAAGACGCTTCTCGAGGTACTTGCGGATCTCGAGATCGTTACCGAGGGTCTTAGCGTAATCCTTCTCTGCGAACCAGCGGGAGCGCCAGTTCTCGGTGATGCCAAGACGGAAGCCGGTGGGGTAGACTTTCTGACCCATACAGCTTTACGCCTCCTTTCGAGGAGCAACGACGACGGTGATGTGGGAAGTACGCTTCAGAATGCGAGAAGCGGAACCCTTGGCGCGGGGACGGATGCGCTTAAGCGTCGGACCCTCGTCAACATAGGCAGCGGCGACAACCAGGTTGTCGGCACGCAGACCGTTGTTGTTCTCGGCGTTCGCAACGGCGGAACGGAGAACCTTCTCGACATCCACGGCGACGGCTCGGTCGCAGAAGTGGAGGATGTCGAAGGCCTGAGCGACAGGCTTGCGGCGGATCAGATCGACCACCAGGCGGGCCTTGCTGGGGGAAACACGCACGTACTTAGCGACGGCGCGAACCTCGGTGGCCTCAGTTTCAATAGACTTAGTTGCCATTTACGGTTAACCCCCTATTTGGCCTTGTGGCCACGGAACGTACGAGTCGGCGCGAACTCGCCGAGCTTGTGACCAACCATGGACTCGGTAACATACACGGGCACATGCTTGCGGCCGTCGTGGACGGCGATGGTGTGACCAACCATCTCGGGGAAGATGGTGGACGCGCGGGACCAGGTCTTCACGACGTCCTTCTTGCCAGCCTCGTTCATCGCGGTGATACGCGAGAGAAGGCGAGTCTCCACGAACGGGCCCTTTTTGAGACTTCTGCTCATAAGTGCTTTCTCCTAAAACTCGGTATCCGAAATTACTTCTTACGGCGACGAATGATGTGCTGGTTCGAGACCTTCTTCTTCTTGCGCGTACGAAGGCCCTTCGTCGGCTTACCCCAGGGGGTAACAGAGGGACGACCAGAGGTGTGGTTCTTGCCCTCGCCACCGCCGTGCGGGTGGTCGACAGGGTTCATGACGGTACCGCGGACGGTCGGGCGCACGTTCATGTGACGCTTACGGCCGGCCTTGCCGATGACGATGTTGGCGTGATCGGCGTTGCCGACCTCACCGACGGTGGCGCGGCAGGTAACGAGGATGCGGCGCATCTCGGAGGAAGGCATACGGACGATAGCGTACTTGCCCTCCTTACCCATCAGCTGGCAGGAGTTACCGGCGGAACGGGCGATAGCAGCGCCCTTGCCCGGCTGGAACTCGACGGCGTGGATGAGCGTACCGACGGGGATGTCGGCGAGGGGCAGAGCGTTGCCCGGCTTGATGTCGGCGTCAGAACCGGACATGATGGTCTGGCCGACCTCGAGGCCCTTGGGGGCCAGGATGTAGCGCTTCTCACCGTCAGCGTAGTGCAGCAGAGCGATGCGAGCGGAACGGTTCGGATCGTACTCGATCGTGGCAACCTTGGCGGGCACGCCGTCCTTGTTGCGCTTGAAGTCGATCACGCGGTAACGACGCTTCACGCCGCCGCCCTGGTGGCGGGTGGTGATGCGGCCGTTGTTGTTACGACCGGCCTTCTTGGGCAGGGGCTCGAGAAGAGACTTCTCGGGCTTGGTGCAGGTGATCTCGGAGAAATCGGAGATCGTCTGCCAACGCCTACCAGCGGAGGTCGGCTTAAGGTGCTTTACAGCCATTACAATCCCTTTCAATAGGAATCCGTTAGCCATCGCAGACAGGGATTCGAGGTTCTGCCTCGGGTGCGATGACACCGGACGTATACACGGTTCCGGGCGTGTCCATTTTATACGCCCGAAACCTTGAGCTCTCGCCTCCCCTATTTGGGAGGCATGAGCTCACTCAACAGCAGCGAGTCTTAGGCCTGGTTGCCAAAGACCTCGATGGTGTCGCCCTCGGCCAGCGTGACGATGGCCTTCTTCCAAGAACGGGTCTTGCCGGCGACATAGCGCACGCGCTTGGTCTTGGGCTTGACCGTCAGGGTGTTCACGCGAACGACCTTGACGCCGAAGATCTCCTCGACAGCGTCCTTGATCTGATACTTGTTAGCATCCTTGGCGACCTCGAACGTGTACTTGTTCTGCTCCATGCCGGAGAAGGAACGCTCGGACACGATCGGACGGATGATGATCTCGTGGGCGGTCATTTATGCAAGCACCTCCCCGAAGTGAGCGGCGATGTCGGCGGGCATCAGCACAGCGTTGTTGTTGACGAGATCGTAGGTGTTGGCCTCGTCAGCGGTGATGATGAACGTCTTGGGAATATTGCGGAACGACAGGTAGGCGTTGACGTCCTCATCGCGAACGATGATGGTCAGACGCTTGCCCTCAAGGCCAAGAGCCTTGAGCATGGCAACGGCAGCCTTGGTGGAAGGCTTCTCGAAGCCGTAGTCGTCGACGAGCACGAGCTCGCCATCGGCCAGCTTGGCGGACAGCGCGGAGCGCATAGCCAGCTTGACCTCCTTGTTGTTCATACGCTTAGCGTAGGAACGGGGCTTGGGGGCGAAGACAACGCCACCGTGACGCCACTGGGCAGCACGGATGGAACCCTGGCGGGCACGGCCGGTGCCCTTCTGACGCCAAGGCTTCTTGCCGCCACCGGAAACCTCAGAGCGGCCCTTAGCGGACTGGGTGCCCTGACGCCAAGAGGCCATCTGGCACTTGACGATGTGGTGCATAACGTGGATGTTCGGCTCGATGCCGTACACCTCAGCGGCGAGCTCGGCCTCGGCGACCTTCTTGCCCTCGCTGTTCTTTACTTCAAACTTTGCCATTTAAGTGTTCTCCTTGGTATGACGCTGGGCTAAATGGGCTGGGCCCTTAGGCCATACGGATGGCGACGAGACCATTCTTGGCACCCGGGACAGCGCCCTTGACCAAGATGAGGTTCTGCTCGGCATCGATGCGGACAACGGAAAGGTTCTTGACGGTAACGCGCTCGTTACCCATGTGACCGGCCATCTTGACGCCCTTGAGGACGCGCGCAGGATAGGCGCACTGACCGATAGAACCGGGGTGACGCTGGAAGTGAGAACCATGCGTCATAGGACCGCGGCGCTGACCCCAGCGCTTGATGCGACCCTGGAAGCCCTTACCCTTGGAGGTACCGATGACGTCGACCTTCTCGACATCAGCGAAATCAGCGACGGTGACGACCTCGCCGACCTTGTGCTCCTCGCCGTTCTCGACGCGGACCTCACGAAGGAAGCGGACAGGCTCGACGCCAGCCTTGGCGAAGTGACCAGCCATGGGCTTGTTCACGTTCTTGGCCTTGATGTCGCCGAAACCGATCTGGACGGCGTCATAGCCGTCGGTTGCCTGAGTTTTAACCTGCGAGACAGCGCAGGGGCCAGCCTGGATGACCGTGACGGGAACGACGTTATCGTCCTCGTCCCAAACCTGGGTCATGCCAATCTTGCGGCCGAGAATCATGCTGATCAAGATATGATCCCAACTCTCGCGTGGTCTTGGGACAATGCGTACACCACCGAGCGTACGCCCCTAGAGGACCACTACTTACACGACGTGCTCCCCAGCCTTGTATTTCGCCCGGACTACCTGACAACCCTATTAAGCAGGCATTTTGTCCAGCCAGAATACTCCCCTGGTTACACACAGCTGTTTAGTATACACGGCTGCGGGCGTATCCATCGAGATTCATATTTCACTCACATTGTTTACGCAGGTAAAGTGCGTGGCACGTTCCCAGTGTGCGGCGGAGGGGGCGGGCCTGAGACATATTAAGGTTGCTGCTCTACAGTCCTGCTCACGACGGAGAGCACATTAAGTGCTCTCCTGTTCGTGCGGAACTCGCGACAACCTTAATATGTCTCAGGCCCGCCCCCTCCGCCGCACATTGGGAACGCCACGTTGATGTCTGCTAAACCTTGCTCGCTCAGGCTAATGACTTTGTTGGGGGTCCACTATTTGCTGGAGGGTGAACTTGCATTGCATTGGCTCGCCCTCTACTTGTGGCTCCGCCTCATCAAAATCGAAAATCATGATGGCGCAGTTGGGGAGTTTTGTTGGGAGCTCGAAGCCCTCTGGGGCTGCGGCCTTGATAAATTGGCGGCTGGCGCTGCCGTGGCTTACTGCTAGGAGGGTTTCGATACCATCGGCGCCCATGAGATTGGTGAGGGTGCCTACCATGCGTTCTTGCAACGCGTGGCTTCCTTCTCCTCCGAAGGGGACAAGATCCTCGCCGGGGTCCCAGACGTCGGTGGGAAGGGCATCGTGGGGGCCTTCTTCGAAGGTGCCGTAGCTGCGCTCGATGATGCCTTCGCAGGGCTCGACTGCTGCATCCGGGCCGAGGAGTTCGGTTGCGACGAGACTTGCCGTGTCCATGGCTCGGCCTAAGGGCGAAGAGACCACTTTGTCGGGAACGACGTTGTGGGCCTTGAGCCATGCGGCTGCCATTCCCGCTTGTTTGCGGCCCAGGTCGGTCAACGGTGAATCGCAGCGGCCCTGGACCAGCTTTTTGACGTTGAACTCCGTCTGACCGTGGCGGAGTAGGTATAGGCGCTTCATGCTCTCCCATTCTGCATCAGTTGCTTTATCAGCTCGGCCCTACTCGTGGGTATGGCCGACATAGTCTTCGTCGATCGTGATCTTGGCAATCGACTTGGGATATTCGGATTCGACATGTTTCGCCAACGCGCGCTTTAGGTCCTCGGCGCTCATCGCCAAATCCGAGGGACGTACGCAGTCAAAGATCACGTTGGTATGCGTGGGGCCCGGAACACAGCGTAGGTCGTGGATCGAGAGGCGGCTATCAATCTCTTGAGCCATAGCGTTGATGCGCAGACGCATGCTCGCCACCTTGGGGTCATCGGTCACGATGGGATCGTAATGGAGCGTGACGATCATGCCGTCTTCGACCCTAAACGACTGCTCGATGTTATCGAGCGTGTCGTGACTTTCCAGCGGGCTGGCCTCGGCTGCCATCTCGGCGTGAGCGCTTGCGAACTTCCTGCCCGGGCCGTAGTCGTGAACCATCAAATCGTGAACGCCCAAAACGCCGGGGTAGCTCATGATCTTGTCTCGAATGTGCTTGACCAGCTTTGGATCGGGTGCCTGACCCAAAAGCGGGCTCACCGTATCCTGGATGAGCTCAAAGCCGCTCCAGCCGATATAGGCGCCAACGGCAAGGCCGACCCATGCGTCAAGATTGATGTGCGTCACCTGCGAAACAATTGCGCACGCCAGCACGGCACCCGTAGCTAGGACATCGTTCTTTGAGTCCTGAGCGGTCGCATGCAGCGTCTCGGACTCAATGCGATCGCCGAGCTTTTGGTTGAGGGCCGCCATCCAGAGCTTAACAATCATCGAAAGCACCAAGACTGCCACCAGGGCAAGCGAGAACTCGACAGGTTCGGGGTGGATGATGCGCTCAACCGAGGACTTCACCAGCTCAACGCCAATCAGCAGCACGAGCGCCGCCACGACCAGACCCGAGAGATACTCGTAGCGGCCATGTCCGTAAGGATGCTCGGGGTCGGCCGGCTTGCCCGCCAGCTTAAAGCCAAGCACGCTCACGATGTTCGAGCTGGCATCAGACAGGTTGTTCATAGCGTCCGCCACGATTGAAACCGATCCCGACAGCACGCCAATTGCACCCTTCGCAGCGCATAGTGCCACATTGGCGAGAATACACACCATGCCCGTCAACGTTCCCACGCGTGCACGGTCGCCCTGCGCACGACGAACAATCCACTCGACCATCTGCATCCGCCCCCACGGTACTACCTATATATCTATTGCTCAAACGGATTGTAGTGTAGCTACTTTGTCCCCCAGACACAAAAAGGCCGCAACCCACACGGGCCACGGCCTTGGAATGCGACATGCGGGACCGTCCCTTTGTCGCACAGGTTTATGCGTTTGCCTCGGCCACGCTCTTCGAGGTTTCGGGCAAATCGGCTCCGTCCCCCGTCACCTGCTCCTTCGCCGGCACCACGCCAAAGCAGTAGCTCAGCGCCGCAGACACCGCAAATGCCGTGCCACCGGCAGCGCAGCACCACAGCAGGTTCGAAATGCCGCCCGTGGCAAAGCCAATGACCATAAGGACATTCGTCATGCCGATGGTATAGGCCGTAACGTGGCCCACGGCCGCAACAAGGCCTCCGACGGCGCCGCCAATGGCCATGCATGTCAGACACCTGCCATATTTAAAGCCGCAGCCGTACAGCGCCGGCTCGCTTACGCCGCCAAGCACGCCCGAGATCGAATAGCCCAGCATGAGCGCCTTCTCGTCCTTATCCGCAACGCGGAGCGACGCGCCAAAGGGCATACCCCAAACGGCGAACGTTGCCATCGTCGCGGCGATCAGGATGCACGAATCCGTTCCCACACTCATAAACTGCGCATAGGCGAGCGATAGGACAACGTTGCTGACACCCGCGATCTTAAGAAACTCCCAGCCCGCGGCAAGCCCCATGAGCGTGAGCAGCGACACGATGCCACCGGAATTGCCAAGCATAAACATAAGCTGTCCCAACAGCATGCCCAGATAGCTGCCTGCCGGCGCCGTAACACACAGCGACACCGGAACCATGACAAGCATGGTTGCAAACGGTACAAAAGAAAACGCCACAGCCTGAGGGATAGTGCGCTTAAAGAAACGCTCCACCTGCCATAGCACGGGCACCGAGATGAGAACCGGAATAACAGTCGTCGTGTAATCGTTGACCGGCGCGGGAAGTAGACCATACACGAAAGTCATCGATGCCCCCGTCGTCGATGCGGCATCAACGAGCTTAAGCAGATCGGGCACAATCAATACGCCGCCCAGCATCATGCCCAGCTGCTCCGAGCAACCGAGCTGGCGGGCAGCGGCCCAACCAAGATAGATGGGCAAAAAGTAATAGCCGGCGTTATACAGCCAGCTGTAAAACAGGCGATAGATTTCGGAATCGGCAGGCCATAGACCAAGCATGCCTTCGCCCATAATGACGGCAACGGTGCGGAACAGCGCCGCGCAGACAATAAACGGCAACGCCGACATCATGCTTTTGGACAGATAGTCCACCACGGCCATGGCGTTTGATGAAACCGTCGTTGTAAACGAGGTGTTAGAAACTTGTGACATGGAACGCCTTTCCCAATGTGACATGCGGACTGTCCCTTTGTCACATCGTGCGGTACTGACCGATTGCGCGGTACTTTTCGTAGCGGAGGTTTGTGAGGGTCGCGTCGTCGAGCTGCCCAAGCGTATCGAAGGCATCAAATGCCGAGGACATGACGACACCGGCGATCTCCTCATGCGACAGGCCCCTATCGTCAACAATGCCGTCGATGATGCCGAGCGCCAACAGATCGGGGGCCGTGAGCTTAAGCGCCTCAGCGGCCTCATTCGCGCGCTCGGTATCCTTCCACAGGATCGACGCACAGGCCTCGGGGCTCACGACCGAATAGGCCGAGCTCGAGAGCATCAGGATGCGGTCGGCCACGGACAGCGCCAGCGCGCCACCAGAGCCGCCCTCGCCTGTCACCACCGAGACAATCGGCGTCTTAAGGCCGCTCATCTCCATGAGATTCTGGGCAATCGCCTCGCCCTGGCCGCGCTCCTCGGCACCGATGCCGCAAAACGCGCCCGAAGTATCAACCAGGCACAGAACCGGCCGACCAAATTTCTCGGCTTGGTGCATCAGGCGACGTGCCTTGCGGTAGCCCTCGGGATGTGCCATACCAAAGTTGCGACGCATGCGCTCTTTGGTCGTGGTACCGCGCTCGATGGCGATAACCGTCACGGGTCGCCCGTCTTTCCAGCCGATGCCGCCCACCACGGCAGCATCGTCGCCAAAGTAGCGGTCGCCGTGCAGCTCTACGAATCCGTCGAGACCCAACGAGATCATCTCGCCTGCCGTGGCGCGGTTCGCCGAGCGAGTCTGTTTGACGATTTCGAGCGCGCTTTTTGGTGCGGCCGAGCGCTTAAACAAGTGTCCCAGCTTTTTGTCGCGACGACCCGTATGCACGATCTCATGCGGTGCCCCCAGGCCGGGCGCGTGCCCTTCGTGCAGCGCCAGCAGCTCGCCTACCGTGAGCGCAATCTCACCACGCGGAACAACGGCATCGCAAAAGCCGTGCTCCAGCAAAAACTCGGAACGCTGGAATCCCTTGGGCAGACGCTTGTGCATGTTCTGCTCGATCACGCGCGGGCCGGCAAATGCTGTCAGGGCATCGGGCTCGGCCAGGATAATGTCGCCCTCCATGGCAAAGCTCGCGGTTACGCCTCCGGTCGTGGGGTCGGTGAGCACCGTGATGTACAGGCCGCCCGCCTCGCTGTGGCGCCTAACCGCCGCAGAAATCTTGGCCATCTGCATGAGCGAGGTCACGCCCTCCTGCATGCGGGCGCCGCCCGATACGGTAAAGCCAACGACCGGCAGCCCCAACTCGGCCGCGCGCTCAAAGACACGACAGATCTTCTCGCCCACCACGGAGCCCATTGAGCCCATCATAAAGTTGGCATCCATAAAGAAGAGCGCGGTATCGCAGCCGCAGATTTTGCCCCTGCCGCACACAACGGCATCGCGCTCGCCCGAACGCTCGCTCACGCTCTTAAGCTTGTCGGCATAACCGGGAAACGAGAGGAAGTCCTTCGACGCCAGATTGGCATCCCATTCCTCAAAGGTACCCGCGTCGACCGTCATGCGCATGCGCGCGCGACCGCTCACGCGAAAGTGTTTGCCGCAACGAGGGCAGACCTCGAGGTTGTCGTGCAGGCGCGCCTCATCGATCACACGGCGGCACTCCGGGCATTTGACAAACACGTGGCGCGCGGGGAACTCGGCGCACGACTCGGTTATCGGCCCCTCAAGGACATTGACCGTCTTCGCTTTTCTATTCATCAGCATAGAGATGCCCCATCAGATCGGTGTGATACATGCCCGACAAAAACTCGTCGTTTGCCAGCACGTCGAGCTGAAGCTCGCTATTTTCGCTCACGCCCTCAATCACGAGCTCGCCCAGGGCCGAGCGCATCTTGCGAATGGCACCGTCACGCGTGGGCGCGCACACGATGAGCTTGCCGAGCATGGAGTCGTAGTACGGCGGAACTTTCGCTCCGGTAAACATGGCGGAATCCCAGCGCACGCGCGGACCACCCGGCACACGCAACGCGGTGACCGTTCCACATGACGGTAGAAAGTCCGGCGTTTCGGCATTGATGCGGCACTCCATGGCGTGGTTGCGGACCGGTACGTCCTCCTGCTCAAAGGGCAGAGGCTGGCCGGCAGCCACGCGCAGCTGCCACTTAACCAGGTCGGTATCGGTCACAAACTCCGTAACCGGATGCTCCACCTGCAAGCGCGTGTTCATTTCCATAAAGTAGAAATTGCCGTCATCTGAGTACAAAAACTCGATGGTGCCAGCGCCCTCATAGCCAACGGCACGAGCCAGGTCGCGCGCGGCCTTGTGCATGCGCGCGCGAATATCATCGCGTCCGTCGAGGCACGGCGCGGGGCTCTCCTCGATCAGCTTTTGGTTGCGGCGCTGCACCGAGCACTCGCGCTCGCCGAGCGAAAACACATGGCCCTGCTTATCGGCCATAATCTGTACCTCAACGTGATGCGCCGGCGCAACGAACTTCTCCATGTAGCACTCGCCGTCGCCAAAAACGGCCTCACCCTCGGCACGCGCCTCGCTGAACGCCTTTGCCGCATCTTCCACGCGCTCGACCTTGCGAATACCGCGACCGCCGCCGCCCGCGCGCGCCTTAATAAGCACGGGGCAGCCGATGCGCTCGGCCTCGGCCGTTGCTTCCTCGGGGCTTTTGAGCAAATCGCAGCCCGGCACGATGGGCACGCCCGCAGCAGCGGCCGTTCGGCGTGCGGCGTCCTTGTCGCCCATGCTGTCGATCACCTCGGCCGAAGGACCGACAAACGCCAGACCGAACTTGTCGCAGTCGCGCACGAAGCTCGCCTTCTCGGAAAAGAAGCCATAGCCGGGATGAATTGCCTTAGCTCCCGACTTTACGGCACAGGTGAGCACGGCATCGTCGTTGAGGTAGCTCTCGGCAAGACGCGGGCCGCCGATGCAATACGCCTCGTCGGCAAGCTGCACGTGTAGCGCGTCCGCATCGGCCGTGGAATAAACGGCGACGGTCTTGATGCCCATATCGCGGCACGCGCGGATAACACGGACCGCGACTTCGCCGCGGTTGGCGATGAGCACTTTGTCGAACATGGAGCCTTCCTTAACTTTCGTGCATGAGTGCAAAAGACATATCGGCGCGGCAGCAAACCTCACCGTTGACGCTCGCAGTACCCGTCGCAAAGCGGAACGGCCCGCGCGCACGCGTGATGGAGCACACTAGATCCACCGTGTCGCCCGGGCGCACCGGACGCTTAAAGCGCACCTTGTCCAGACTCGTGTAGAACGGCGTCGCGCCGCGCGCCTCCTCATCGCCCATCAGCAGTACGCAGCAGTTCTGGGCGAGCATCTCGCACTGAATCACGCCGGGAACGACCGGGTTTCCCGGAAAATGTCCCTGCAAAAAGTACTCGTCGCCTGTAATCGTGATCTTGCCGTGGGCCTCGTCGCCCACCAGCTCGGCTTCGTCGAGCAAAAGCATCGGCTCGCGATGCGGTAACAGCTTCTTGAGCTCTTCTTTGTTCATGGATATCACCTATCCGATCCTCATGAGGCAGCTGCCAAACTCCACGAGGTCGCCGTCGGCCACGCAGATCTCGAGCACCTCACCGTCTGCCTCGGCCGTCACCTCGTTGAGAACCTTCATGGCCTCGATGATGCAGAGGGTCTCGCCGGCCTTGACCTTGGAGCCCACGCGCACAAATGGCTCGTCGCCCGGCGCAGGGGCAGCATAGAAGACGCCCACCATGGGAGCAGTCACCTCGGTGCCCTTGGGCTCCGGCGCGGCGGCAGGTGTCTGCGTGGCGGGTTCCGGTGCGGCAGGCGCGACTGTGGGAGCTGCAACTTGAGCGGCCATGGCGCTCGGCATAGGCATGGGCACGGCAACCGGCTGCGCCACACTCGCGCGCTCGAGTTCGACCGCGGTGCCATCGGGCTCCTCAACACGTACGCGCGTGAGGCCGCGGTCCTCCATCACATCGGCTATCTCGGCAAGTCTTTTGGAATCCATGCTCTAGCTCCTCGTATATCTACGCAGCGCGATGGCGGCGTTGTGCCCGCCAAAGCCCAGGTTGGTCGAAAGCGCCCAGGTAAGGTCGGCGCGAACCGCTCGATTAGGCGTGTAATCAAGATCGCAGGCGGAATCGGGCGTGTGGTAGTTAATGGTCGGGGGCACCACGCCCTGCTCGAGCGCCATGGCACAGGCCATGACCTCGATGGCACCCGTGGCACCGATCATGTGCCCGGTCATCGACTTGGTCGACGAGACGTGTGCGGCGCGTGCCGCGTCCTCGCCGAGCGCCCGCTTAATGCCTGTCGTCTCGGACGAATCGTTGAGCTTGGTCGAGGTGCCGTGGGCGTTGATGTAGAGACCCTCGGAAGGCTTGACGTCGCCCTCGGCTACCGCCAGCGATATCGCACGGGCAATGCCGGCGGCATCGGGGTCGGGACTCGTAATGTGATAGGCATCATCGGTGTTGCCGTAGCCCACGACCTCGGCATAAATGTGCGCACCGCGCGCCTGCGCATGCTCCATGCTCTCGAGTACCAGCACGCAGGCGCCCTCACCCATCACAAAGCCATCGCGGTCTGCGTCGAACGGGCGGCAGGCCGTCGCGGGATCGGGGTTGGTGGTCAATGCGCGGCAGGACGTAAAGCCTGCAACAGCATCGGGGATAATGGCCGCCTCGGCACCGCCCGCGAGGATCGCGTCGGCATAGCCGTGCTTAATAGCACGGAACGCCTCGCCCACCGCATGGGCCGAGGTCGCGCACGCAGTCACGACTGGCAGGGTCGGTCCCTTTGCCTTGTGACGGATTGCGATATTGCCCGATGCCATGTTGGGGATCATCATCGCGATCATGTAAGGCGATGCGCGGCGGGGCCCACGGTCGGCAATCGTATGGACGTTGTCGACGAGCGTCTGCATGCCGCCCACGCCCGACCCCACGTAAACGCCCAGGCGCTCGCGATCGATGGCGCCTTCGGCATCAAAGCCCGCATCGTGCATTGCCTCGTCCGAAGCCACCAGCGCAAACTGAACGCAGGGGTCCAGATGCTTGGCGTCGCGCTTGCCAAAGTACTCGTTGCCGTCAAAGCCCTTGACTTCGGCCGCCACCTTGACGGTAAACGCATCGGTATCAAAGTGCGTGATCGGGCCGATGCCACAGGTCCCGGCGCACATGGCCGCCCAGGTGGCAAGCGCGGTGTTGCCGAGCGGCGATACGGCACCGATGCCGGTGATTGCAACTCTCTGTTCCATCATGGTCTCCTCATCCAAGCCGTTCTTCGGCCCTGGTTTCTACATCGCCATTCCGCCGTCGACGCGCACGACCTCGCCCGTAATGTAAGCAGCCGCATCGCTCGCTAAAAAGCGCACCACGCCGGCCACTTCCTCGGGACGTGCCATGCGCTTAAGGGGAATCTGTTCCTCGGTTGCCGTACGCACCTTCTCCGAGAGCTTTGCCGTCATATCTGTCTCGACAAACCCGGGAGCGACCGCGTTCGCTCGTACGCCACGAGGCGCAAGCTCGCGCGCCACCGCCTTGGTAAGCCCTATCACGCCCGCCTTGGAAGCAGCGTAGTTGGCTTGCCCGGCATTGCCCATCAGGCCCACGACCGAGCTCATGTTGACGACGCAACCGCCGCGCTGGCGCATAAAGGTCTTGGTGAGCGCGCGCGTCATATTGAATGTTCCCTTGAGATTGACATCGAGCACGCGATCGAATGCGTCATCGCCCATGCGCATGAGCAGGCCATCGCGGGTGATGCCGGCGTTGTTGACGAGCGCCCAAATGGAACCAAAGTCGTTGAGGACCGCTTCCACGCACGCGTTGACGGCAGCGGGATCGGCCACGTCGCATTGATATGCGCGTGCCGTGGCGCCAACCGCCTCACAGGCTTCGCACGTCTTGCGCGCCGCATCGACGCTGCCGGCATAGACGACGGCGATATCAAAGCCGTCCTCCGCCAGACCGACAGCGCAGGCGCGGCCGATACCCCGCGAGCCGCCCGTGACCAGTGCCACGCGACGTGAGTCGTTGCGCTCGAGCGCGCCGTTGTTCAAGTTGCCCATGTCATTCCTTTCGGGTTACAGCCCTGTGGACTATGCGAGCTCGTCGGCAATAGCTGCGACCTGCTCGGCCGTTTCGCACGAATACACGCGAACGTCGCTCAGCGTACGCTTGACCAGGCCCGACAGCGTTTTGCCAGGGCCGACCTCAATAAACGTGTCGATGCCCTGATTCTGCAGAGTATGCAGCGTGTCGACCCAACGAACGGCATGACTCACCTGATTGGCCAAGACATCCGATGCCGCTCGCGGGTCCGCCGGATAGGGCGCCGCCGTCATGTTTGCCATGACCGGAATCAGCAGCGGTGACGGCGCGTGGCCGGCTTGGATATACGTCGCCAGCCCCTCAGTCGCCTCGGCCATATAGGGGCTATGAAATGCGCCCGACACCGCGACTTTCATAGCGCGGCCGCCAGCCTCTTTTACTAGGACGTCGAGCTCCTGCAGCGCCTCGGGCGCTCCGGCAACAACCGTCTGCTGCGGACTGTTGTAGTTGACCGGCCAGCAGTCCTCGCCGGCCTGTTTTGCCAGGTTCTCGACTTGCGCCGCATCGAGCTTGATGACGGCGCGCATGCCGCCCGGATGGCGCTCGGCAGCCGCGGCCATCAGCGCCGCGCGCTCGCACACGAGCTCAAAGCCCGCTCGCGTATCGAACGCCCCCGCAAAGGTGAGCGCGGCGACCTCGCCAAGCGAAAAACCCGCACAGGCGGCAGGTACCACGCCGCGCTCACGCAGGGCGGCAGCCGCTGCCAGATCGTGAACGAACACGCACGGCTGCGTGTTCTCGGTCTGCGAGAGTTCCTCCTTGGAGGCGCTTCGGCACTGCTCACTGGTCCCCGGGCGCACCTCGTCGACAATGGCGAACACCTCGGCGGCCGCCGGCGATGCCTCGATCAGGTCGACGCCCATCGCGGGGTGCTGGGCGCCCTGGCCGGCAAACAGAAACGCTACGCCACCCATGCGCACGCACCCTTCAGGACGTGCTCGGCGCCATCGACTAGGTCGTCAACGATTTCACGTGCACTTTGGCGCTCGTTGACCATGCCGGCAATCTGTCCACACAAAAACGAGCCCTCTTCGTAATTGCCGTCCTTGGCGGCCTTGCGAAGGGCGCCCGTGCCCATGGCCCCGAGCTCCTCGACGCTTACGCCCGCCGCCTCGCTCTTGGCGTAGGCGTTAGTGAAGGGGCTCTTGAGGGCACGCACCGGGTGTCCCGTCGAGCGGCCGGTCGCACGCGTCGAGGTGTCGTTGGCCTTCAGGACCATCTCCTTGTACTGCTCCGATACGGTGCACTCATCTGCGATCAGAAAGCGCGTACCCACCTGCACGCCGGCGGCGCCCAGCATAAAGGCGGCCGCCACGCCGCGGCCATCGGCGATACCGCCAGCCGCAACCACGGGAATATCGACCGCATCGACAACCTGTGGCACCAGTGCCATCGTCGAGGTCTCGCCAATATGGCCGCCTGATTCGGTACCCTCGGCAACCACGGCAGTGGCTCCACGACGCGCCACGAGACGCGCCAGCGCCACCGAGGCAACGACCGGGATGACCTTGATGCCCGCCTCGTTCCACGCCTTCATGTACTTGGTGGGATTGCCGGCACCCGTCACGACGACCGGCACCCGCTCGTCAATCACGACCCGCGCGACCTCGTCGGCAAACGGGCTCATGAGCATGACGTTGACGCCAAAGGGCTTATCCGTCCTGGCGCGCAGCTCATGAATCTGGTCGCGCAGCCAGTTGGCGTCTGCGTTCATGGCCGCGATAATCCCTAAGCCGCCCGCCTCGGACACTGCGGACGCCAGCGAGGCGTCGGCGATCCAGGCCATACCGCCCTGGAACACGGGCTTTTCGATGCCGAGCAGATCGCAGAGAGGAGTCTTGAGCATCTCTACTTCTCCAATGCCGCCTCGACCGTATCGGCGAACTCGCCGACCGTCTTGGGGTTCTCCTCGGTATCGAGCTGGATGCCAAACTCGTCCTCAACGGCGACGAGGATCTCGACGGTGCCCAGACTGTCGAGACCAATCTCCTCGAGCGTGGACTCGGGCTTCATCTCGACGTCGTCAAGACCGGCGGTCTCGCGGATAACATCGCAAACGCGCTCGAAGGTCTTCTGATCTGCCATGGTAGTTCTCCTTTGTTTGTGCCCTAGGGGCGTTTTTATTTCCTATGTGCGACTACTTCCAACGAAGTAGATAGCCACCTATATCCAGACCGGCGCCAAATCCAACGAGGGCGATGGTGTCGCCCGTGTGAAGTGCACCGGCGTTTGCCAGCCGGTCGAGGGCAAGCGGAATGCATGCGCTCGAAATGTTGCCGGTCTCGCGCAGCGTTCGAACCACGCGCTTGTCTGGCACACCGAGGCGCTTGACCGCCTGACTCAGGATTCGTTCGTTAGCCTGATGGAATACAAAATGGTCGATGTCCTCGACCGAAATGCCCGCATCGCTCGCAAGCTTATGGACCGTGTCGTAAATCGCGTTGACGCCGAACTTGAACACGCGGCGGCCATTCATGGACAGCACGCTCTCGCTATCTGCGGAGGCCTTAAACGGCGAGGTGCCGACCAGACCGGGAACGCACAACGTCTCGACGTCGGGCGCCGTCGAAAGCTCAACGGCAAGGGGGCTGTCTCCCCCAGCCTCAATCACCGCGGCGCCTGCCCCATCGCCAAAGAGCACACAGGTGGCGCGGTCGGTCCAGTCGAGCGCGCGCGTCATCTGCTCGGCGGCAACGACAAGCACATGCTTGGCTCGTCCTCGGGCGATATAGCCCTCGGCGACATCGAGCGCAAATACGAAGCCGGCGCAGGCAGCCGAGACATCGAAAGCAGGGCACGTCGCGCCCAGTCGCTCAGCAACGGCACACGCCTCAGCGGGAACAAGGTGGTCACCCGTCGTCGTCGAGCAGACGATCAGATCCAGCTGGCTCGCGTCGATTCCGGACACCTGGAGTGCCCGCTCGCTCGCCGCTACGGCAAGGTCATCAAGTGACTCGGTGGTGCATACATGGCGGCTCTTGATACCTGTGCGGGTAAAAATCCACTCATCCGAGGTATCGAGGAACTCGGACAGCTCGTCATTGGAAACACTGCGCTTAGGAAGCGCCGAGCCTGTTCCAAGAATCGTGAAACCCATCACTAACCTCCTTTGAGTTGTTGATGTGTTTACATCGACCAAGAGAGGATAGCGCAATTTAGTCGTTGTTGACGTGTTAACATTAAATTGTCCAAATGCGACAAAGGCTTCACATTGTGTCTATCTCTCGACACCATTGCACGATTGCTTTATTAACTTAGGAGGTAGCAGCCGTTATGGATGCCAAATTAACGATAGTCGACGTAACCGGATCGACCAACGATGACCTGCTCGAAGCAGGAAAACAGGGAGCGACGCACGGCGCAGGACTTGCCGCCCGGGCTCAGACAGCAGGACGCGGCCGGCGCGGCCACAAGTGGGATTCAACCGCCGGCAACCTATTGCTTTCGATTGTCCTGCGTCCATGCGTTAATCCTGCGAAGTACTCTGGTCTAGCTGCCGTCAGCGGCCTAGCGGTGCTCGAGGCGCTCGAAAAACAGGGTCTTGCAAACGAGATTGGCCTCAAATGGCCCAACGACCTGGTCGCGCGTGGACGCAAACTCGGCGGCATTCTGGTCGAGGCCGCACGCGATAACGAAGGCAAACCTTTCGCCGTCTGTGGCATTGGTGTCAATGTGAACTATGCGCCCCAAGAGGTGCCCGATGGCGGCCTGCCGGCAATCGGTCTCTCGGACCTTAACGAGAACGTTCCTGCTGTCGACATGCTCCTCGATGAGGTCTATCACGCAGTTATAGACGCTGTAGATGCCTGGGCAGAACGCCTCAACGCCATGGAAGAAAACACCGGACCGCTCGCGCCCGTCCACGGCGAATATGTCGCTCACCTCAATTGGATTGGAAAGCATGTTATCGCCCGCTCCCCTGCCGGTGACGAGCTGGCGCGAGGCATCTTTAAAACGGTTGATGGCTTTGGTCGTGCGTGCATCGAAACAGAAGACGGCTTGCGATTCTTCCATTTTGAGGAAGCGTCATTGCGCCCCTTGAGTGAGTAGGTCGTCACAGCCAGCCGCTCGGCAGCCTTACCCGGCGATCCAAACCCATCATGCAAAACAAAAGGGCCCCGCTACCGTAATGGCAGCGGGGCCCTTTAAGCTATAAGGAATATCGCTTAGAGCTTGATGTCGATGTCGACGCCAGCGGGGAGGTCGAGACGCATAAGCGAATCAACGGTGCCCGAGGTGGGGTCGAGGATGTCGATGAGGCGCTTGTGGGTGCGCATCTCGAACTGCTCACGGGAGTCCTTGTTCACGTGCGGCGAGCGGATAACCGTGTACAGGTTGCGCTCGGTGGGCAGGGGGACAGGACCGGAAACGCGAGCACCGGTCTTCTGAGCGGTCTCGACGATGAGCTTCGCGGACTGATCGACGACCTCGTGATCATAGCCCTTGAGGCGAATGCGGATCTTCTGGGTAGCCAACTTAAACCTCCAAAGAGTGCGAGAGATGTTCTCGCGGATTACGTAACAGGGAGCTCGAACTTAGGCGTTCTTGCTCATGACCTCGTCCACGATGGACTTGGGCGCGGGCTCATAAGAGTCGAACTGCATCGTGTAGGATGCACGGCCCTGGGTCTGGGAGCGAAGGTCGGTAGCGTAACCGAACATCTCGCCCAGCGGCACCTTGGCACGGATGAGCTTGCTGTTCTTGCGATCCTCCATGCCCTCGATCTTGCCGCGGCGACCGGAGAGGTTGCCCATAACGTCGCCCATGTACTGCTCGGGGGTCTCGACCTCGACAGCCATGATCGGCTCGAGCAGCTGCGGATCGGACTTCTTGAGAGCGTCCTTGATAGCCATGGAACCGGCGATCTTGAAGGCGGCCTCGGAGGAGTCGACCTCGTGGTAAGAACCGTCGAACAGGGTGACCTTAACGTCGAGGACCGGGAAGCCGGCGATAACACCGGTGTTCAGGGCCTCCTGGATGCCCTTGTCGATGGACGGGATGTACTCCTTGGGCACGACGCCGCCGACGATAGCGTTGACGAACTCGTAGCCGAAGCCCTCCTCCATCTTCTCGAGCTTGATGACGGCGTGGCCGTACTGACCGCGACCGCCGGACTGACGGACGAACTTGCCCTCAGCCTTCTCGACGTCGTGACCGGCGGTCTCGCGGTAGGCAACCTGGGGCTTACCGACGTTAGCGTCAACCTTGAACTCGCGGAGCAGACGGTCGACGATGATCTCGAGGTGCAGCTCGCCCATGCCGGCGATGATGGTCTGGCCGGTCTCGTGGTTGGTGGACACCTGGAAGGTCGGGTCCTCCTCGGCGAGCTTGGTCAGAGCCAGGGACATCTTGTCCTGCTCGGCCTTGGTCTTGGGCTCGATGGCAACGTCAATAACGGGCTTAGCGAACTCAATCTTCTCGAGGACGATCTCCTTGCCCTCGGCGCACAGGGTGTCACCGGTGGTGGAGTTCTTGAAGCCGACGCAAGCGACGATGTCGCCGGCGGCAGCGTCGTCACGGTCGATACGCTCGGCGGCATTCATCTCGAGGATGCGGCCGAGGCGCTCGCGCTGACCGTTGGAAGCGTTGACAACGTAGGAGCCGGACTCGGCGCGGCCGGAGTAAACGCGGACGTAGGTGAGCTTACCGACGAACGGGTCGGTCATGATCTTGAAGACCAGGCCGGAGAAGGGCTCGTCGAAGGAAGGATGACGCTGAATCTCCTCGCCGGTGTCCGGATCGGTACCGGTGACGGCCTCAACGTCGAGCGGGCTGGGCAGGTAGTCGACGACAGCGTCGAGCAGCTCCTGAACGCCCTTGTTCTTGTAGGCGGAACCCACGAAGACGAGGTTGAGCTCGTTGGCCAGAACGCCCTTGCGCAGAGCAGCCTTGAGCTCCTCGACGGTGAAGTCCTCCTCCATGAGGATCTTCTCCATGAGCTCGTCGTCAAAGCTGGCAGCAGCGTCAAGGAGCTCCTCGCGCTTGGTGGCAGCGATGTCGGCAAACTCAGCCGGGATCTCGTCCATCGGCTCGGGGTAGGTCATACCCTTCTCGTCGGCCTTGAAGTCCCATGCGGTCATGGTGACCAGGTCGATGACGCCCCAGAAGTTGTCCTCGGCGCCCATCGGGACCTGAGCGGCCACGGCGTTAGCGTCGAGACGATCCTTCATGGTCTCGATAGCGTTGAAGAAGTCAGCGCCCACGCGGTCATACTTGTTGATGAAGGCGATGCGGGGGACGTTGAAGGTAGAAGCCTGACGCCAAACGGTCTCAGACTGGGGCTGGACGCCGGCAACGGCGTCGAAGACGGCGACAGCGCCATCGAGGACGCGCAGGCAGCGCTCGACCTCGGCGGTGAAGTCAACGTGGCCCGGGGTGTCGATGATCTGGATGCGGTAGTCCTTGCCGTCCTTGTTCCAGAAGCAGGTGGTAGCAGCGGAGGTAATGGTTACGCCGCGCTCCTGCTCCTGAACCATCCAGTCCATGGTGGCAGCGCCCTCATGGACCTCACCGATCTTGTGGGTCTTACCGGTGTAGTAAAGAATACGCTCGGTCGTGGTGGTCTTACCGGCATCGATGTGGGCCATGATGCCGATGTTACGGGTATCGGAAAGCTTGTACTTAGGCTTAGCCATGTTAGTTCCTTACCTTAACTTACCAACGATAGTGAGAGAACGCGCGGTTGGCCTCGGCCATCTTGAAGACGTCCTCACGCTTCTTGACGGAAGCGCCCAGGCCGTTGGAGGCGTCGAGGATCTCGTTGGCGAGACGCTCGGCCATGGTCTTCTCCTTGCGAGCGCGGGAGAAGTTGACGATCCAGCGGATACCCAGAGCGGTGGAACGACGGGAGTTGACCTCCATCGGGACCTGATAGGTAGCGCCACCGACACGCTTGGGCTTAACCTCGAGCGTGGGCTTGACGTTGTCCATAGCCTTCTTGAAGGTAGCGAGAGCGTCGCCACCCTCGGACTTCTCGGCAACGATCTCGAAAGCGGTGTAAACGATGCGCTCAGCGGTGGCCTTCTTGCCGTCAAGAAGGACCTTGTTGATGAGCTGAGTCACCAGGCGGTTGTTGTAAACGGCGTCAGGCTGAACCTCACGACGATTAGCTGCTGCACGACGCGGCATGTGAAATCTCCTTAAGTGTCTACCGTGCGGCGCTCAAGACGGCACACGGCGAAAGTATCAAAACGTTATCTGGCTTATTTAGCCTTGGGGCGCTTAGCACCGTACTTGGAACGGGCCTGCATACGGTTCTGGACCGGAGCAGCGTCGTAGGCGCCACGGATGACGTGATAACGGACACCAGGGAGGTCACGGACACGACCGCCGCGGACGAGCACGATGGAGTGCTCCTGCAGGTTGTGGCCCTCACCCGGGATGTAAGCAGTAACTTCGATGCCGTTGACGAGGCGAACACGGGCAACCTTACGAAGAGCCGAGTTCGGCTTCTTGGGGCTCGTGGTGAAGACGCGGGTGCACACGCCGCGCTTCTGGGAGTTGTGCTGCAGAGCAGCGTTCTTGGACTTCTTGGGCACGGAACGACGGCCCTGGCGAACCAGCTGGTTAATAGTAGGCAAAGCGTACTCCTTCTCGAATGATTCCAGCTTTCTGTAAAGTGCAACGGCTTGAATCGAGGGGTCAGCATCCCCCTACGAAACACGCAGTTCGATAGGATACGTGGCGTTAGCTGTGCCGTCAACAGACCACGCCGCCGGGCGTATCCCAAAATTGGCACATTTCCGCAAAGCCTACACAAAAGGAATCCCCTCCTGTGCGCTTGGGAGGATCCCCGGACCGGGCGGCCCAGGTTTTAAGTTTGCTGCTCTACAGTCCTGGCTCGCACGGAGGCCACATTAAGTGGCCTCCGGCTCGTGCGGAACTCGCGACAAACTTAACCCCTGTGCCGCCCGGCCCGGGAATCCGACGTGCTCGTTGGGGCAACGTTCCCTTCCAAATAGGGACAGGTTTATTATGGTCGGTTTTATCTGGGGAAACGTCGCACTCCAGCGTTGATCTGCTCTCATCTGTCGCATGGAAATCGGCGGCGTCTTCGGAAGTATATCGCTCGGTCTAACCGTCCATTTAATGCAAAATGGGCCGCCTTCCCTAATAGGAAGCGGCCCCAAATCTTACGAATAGACGATGGTAAAGGGTTCCGACGTTTCGGCGCCCCCTGTTGAAGTGCAGCGTGTGCCCTCAAGCGTTACTGAGACCACTTGGTCGACATCAATCAACTTCGTTGGCACCCAGATGTTCTCTCCGCTATTGCGCGTATAAGAAAAATATAAGTTGAACGCCCCTGCGTCGTCATCTTCGATAATCTGCTCCGATCCATCCTTGTAGGTAACCGTCAACTTCTTCGTGACTGCGTCAATGCCCAGATCATCGATGTGCGTCTGGATGGAAAACGGGCTGATCTCGAGAGGCGAGTCATCGGAGCGGAGTTCCTTAGTATCGACGTACGCTCCAACGCTAAACTCGGGCGTCGATGCCTCGAACGGCTTCGCATCCTCTCCTTCGCCCTCGGTCCACGAGATATTCCAGGTGACCGCATGTTGAAAACCTCGCTCGCGATCCATAGAAGCAAAGTACATCGTGCCATTAATGACAGTATCGCTTGATGTGTCCTTATCAATGGTGCAGCGTGTATCAGCCCATTCCTCGCCGAAGTTCATGCTGGGTGTACCGATGCCTTGTTCTTCTTCACCATAGAGAACAAGTTCGCCTGTCTCTGCTGCCGGCTTGTAGTAGTTAACACCATTTGGATTGGACAGCGTAAACGTCACAGCACCGCAGCCGTTTTGGTCGATAGCCATATCATGAATGTCGAGTGTATAGCCGTTGCCCTCGACGGACAGATTGACCTTCTGGACTGCACCCTCCAGGCTTTGGGGCGCGATACCATCACCAAACTCTCTGGTGTAGGTATATTTCGTCCCCGACGAGCCGCCATTTGTCCAGGTAACGGACTCTCCGTTGCCATGGTTTCCCCAGGCAGAGGCAAAATAACTGGAATTGACAACAGCGTAGGCGACCCCTCCGGTCGCCAGCACTCCGGCAAGACATCCGATTACGGCAACATACAGAGGCTTCGCGTGACCCTTTCGGCGAAGCGGCTCGCCAGCAGCGGCATAAAGAACACGGTCAGCAAGATCGCTATCGGCTTGGACGGACTCGAAGGCCTGCTTGATCTGGTTGGATTTCACGGTCGCCCTCCTCTAGGATGAACTTGAGCTTCGATCTGCCGCGAGCTAAACGCGTTCGAACGGTCGCGGCTGGCACATGCAGTAACTCGGCAATTTCTGAAGTCGAGAAGCCCAGATAGTAATAGAGCACGATAGGAATACGGAATCGCTCCGGAAGTCGCATAACGTCTGACAGGACCGCCTTGGTCTCCTCCTGCGCCGTCGAAAGCGAATCGGCCAGATTCTCAATATCCTCCACGCGCCTCCACGGCTTTCGAAAGAGAGATTTACATTCATTGATCGTGACCCGGATAAGCCATCGACGAAGATGCTCCCAGTTTTCAAATTGCGCGTCGCTTTTGAGCAACTTAAGAAAGACGTCTTGAGCGACATCGTCGGCGTCAGCGCGATCACGCAGATACGTCAATGCGATCCGAAACACGACATCCCGGTGGTCTTCGACCGCCTGTCTAAAAGCTTGTTCTTCCATAATCACCTCCCGGTGACATTAATGGTTCTCGATGAGGCCCTCACCATAGATACGCTCTTGTCGGGCGAAATGTTTCAAATTCAAGCATGAAAAACCGACCAAAATAAACCTGTCCCTTTTTGGCAAGGGATCAACGGAACGCAACAGGTTGAGCATACGCAAGCGAGCGGCCGCCAGAGCGTACAAGGTGGCATGAAAAAGGCAGGGCATTGACCTTTTGGTCATGCCCTGCCTTTTGAATGACAGATTGTAGCTCTGGGGGCCGCGCAGCGACGGAGGTCGCCGCCGTTCGTTAGAACGGCGGAACTAATTACTCCTCGTCGTTGTCCTTGGCCTCTTCGGCGTCGTCGGTGTCCACGAGCTGGTTGAGCAGCTCGTCGAGGGAAGCCATGTCCTCGTTGATCGCGCCGTTGGCGGGAGCCTTCTTGTCGTCGATCGGGGCGCCCAGGAGCTCCTCGTCGGCGTCGGCGTGATGCGTCGGAGCGGAGGTACCCAGCAGGATGTCGTCCGGACCGTCGGGGCTAAAGACCATCTGCAGCAGCTGCGAGAGGTCTTCCTCGTCGGCAACGTCGTCGTTGTTCTCGAGGATGTAGAGCAGGTCGTGGGCCTCGAGGCCGTCACGGAGCTCCTCGATCGCCTTGGCGCCGATGCCATCGATGCGCAGCAGATCCTCCTCGGACTTGCCAACCAGGTCGCCGACCGTCTCGATGCCAACCTCGCTGAACTTGTTGGTCCAGCGCTGCGACACGCCCAGGTCGTCGAACAGGTACAGACGAGCCTTCTCGGCGGAGATGGTGTGGCCGTTGCGGGTGAACGAACCGTCAGCACCACCGAACTCGTCGTAGCCGGCCCAGTCGAGCTGCTGCGGGAGCTGCTCGTCCAGGTCCTTGAGCTCCACAGGAGCCCACTCGGGCAGCGACTTGGCGTTGGGCGAAGCCGGGCCGTCGATGTCCACGTAGCCGTCGGCCGTGCGATACGTCAGCTTGGCGTTGGCGTACGGCTTGAGGCCGGTACCAGCCGGGATCTTCTTACCGACGATGACGTTGGACTTAAGGTCGAGCAGGTGGTCGACCTTGCCCTCGATGGCAGCCTCGGTAAGGACGCCGGCGGTACGGATGAACGAAGCGCTCGACAGCCAGGAGTCGATGTTGGACGCGACCTTGAGCGTACCCAGGATGACGGGCTCGGCCACGGGAGCCTGACCGCCCAGACGGGCAACGCGCTCGACCTCGTCAGCGAACTCGTAGCGGTCGACGTACTGACCAAGCAGGTACTTGGAGTCGCCGGGGTTGGTGATCTGAACGCGACGCAGCATCTGACGTGCGAGCACCTCGATGTGCTTGTCGTTCAGGTCGACGCCTTGGCTGGTGTAGACGTCCTTGACGCTCTCGACGAAGGTGTGCATCGTCGACTCGATGTCGGTCAGCTTGCGCAGGTTGCGGAAGTTGACGAAGCCCTTGGTGATCTGGTCGCCAGCGCGAACCTCGCAGCCGTCCTCGATCTCGGGCATGAAGCGCACCGAAGCGGGGACGCGACGCTCGTCGAGGACACGGGTGTGATCCTCGGAGTCGGTGAGCGTCAGCACGTACTCGGACTTCTCGGGCTTAATCGAGAGGTGACCAGAGTACGGAGCCAGCTCGGCCTCGCGACCCAGGATCTTCTCGTTGACGTTGCCGACGATATCGAACATACGGCTGACCGTAGGCAGACCCTGCGTAATATCGTCGACGCCAGCGACGCCGCCGGAGTGAATGGTACGCATCGTAAGCTGCGTACCGGGCTCGCCGATGGACTGGGCGGCAATAATGCCGACCGCGGTACCGATGGCGACCGGACGACGGGTGGAAAGATCCCAGCCGTAGCACTTCTGGCACACGCCGTACTTGGAGCGGCAGGTGAGCAGCGCGCGAAGCTTGACCTTCTTAAGGCCGGCATCGACCATCTTCTGGATGTCAGCGACCTTCTCGATGTAGCCGTCCTGCTCAAAGAGCACGGTGCCATCGGGAGCCACGACGTCCTCAATGAAGCAACGGCCGACGAGGTCGGTGTTGAGGTCGGTGGTGCCGGGGATGATGAGGTTGTAGGTGACGCCCTCGTGCGTACCGCAGTCCTCCTCGCGGACGATGACGTCCTGGGCCACGTCGACCAGACGACGGGTCAGGTAACCAGAGTCCGAGGTGTGGGATGCGGTATCGACCAGGCCCTTACGGGCGCCGTAGGTCGAAATGAAGTACTCGAGCGGCAGCAGGCCCTCGCGGAAGTTCGCCTTAATGGGAAGGTCGATCGTCTCGCCGGACATGTCTGCCATCAGGCCACGCATGCCGCCGAGCTGACGCAGCTGGGTCTTAGAACCACGGGCGCCGGAGTCGGCCATCATGTAGAGCGGGTTCTCCTCGTCGAACAAGTCGAGCATGAGCGCTGCAACCTTATCGGTACAAGCGGTCCACTCGTTAACGACTTCGATGTGGCGCTCCGTCTCGTTGATGAAGCCCTCCTCGAAGTACTCGTTGATCTGGTCGACGTTGGCCTGGGCGCGATCGAGCAGCTCCTGCTTCTCGGCAGGGATGAGAGCGTCCCACACCGAGATGGTGAGGCCGGCGCGGGTAGCGTAGTGGAAGCCGGAGTACTTGATGGCGTCGAGGATCGGACCGACCTTGGCCTCGGGGTAACGATCGCAGCAGTCCGCAACCAGCTTGGCCACATCGCCCTTGACCATCTTGTAGTTCATGAACTCATAGTCTTCGGGCAGGCACTGGCGGTTGAAGATGATGCGGCCGATGGAGGTCTCGAAGCGCGCGGTCTTGTTGCCGGTGACGTCGTAGTCGACGAACTCGTTCTTGCCGTTCTTGACGCGGAAGATACGGGTGCCGTCCTCGTTGATGACATTGGCGTCGGCAGCGGACACGCGGACCTGAATCTTGGCCTGCATGTCGACCTCGGAGCGGCAGTCATAGGCGTGCAGCGCGTCGTCGAAGCTGGCGAACACGTGGTTCTCGCCCGGCAGACCGTCGCGGACCTGGGTCAGGTAGTACACACCAATAATCATGTCCTGCGAGGGGATGTTGACCGGCTTGCCGGATGCCGGCGAGCGCAGGTTGTTCGCAGAGAGCATGAGCACGCGAGCCTCGGCCTGAGCCTGGCTGGACAGCGGCACGTGGACAGACATCTGGTCGCCGTCGAAGTCGGCGTTGAAGGGCGAGCAGACCAGCGGGTGCAGGTGGATAGCCTTGCCCTCGACCAGAACCGGCTCAAAGGCCTGGATGGACAGACGGTGCAGGGTCGGTGCGCGGTTGAGCAGCACGACGCGGCCGTCGATGACCTCTTCGAGGATATCCCACACAAAGGTGGCACCGCGGTCGATAGCGCGCTTGGCGCCCTTGATGTTCTCGACTTTGCCAAGCTCGACCAGGCGCTTCATGACGAAGGGCTTGAAGAGCTCCAGCGCCATGGTCTTGGGCAGACCGCACTGGTGCAGCAGCAGCTTGGGGTCGGTAACGATAACCGAACGGCCGGAGTAGTCGACACGCTTACCCAGCAGGTTCTGGCGGAAACGACCCTGCTTGCCCTTGAGGGCCTCGGCGAGCGACTTGAGCGGGCGACCGCCACGGCCAGAGACCGGGCGACCACGACGGCCGTTGTCGAACAGGGCGTCCACGGACTCCTGGAGCATGCGCTTCTCGTTGTTCACGATGATCGCAGGGGCGTCCAGGTCGAGCAGGCGCTTGAGTCGGTTGTTACGGTTGATCACGCGACGGTAAAGGTCGTTGAGGTCGGACGCGGCAAAGCGACCGCCGTCGAGCTGGACCATCGGGCGCAGATCGGGCGGAATGACCGGGATGACGTCCAGGATCATGTTCGCGGGGCTGTTGCCGCCCTTCAGGAAGGCGTCAACGACCTCGAGGCGCTTGACGGCCTTCTCGCGCTTCTGCTTCTGAGAATCCTCGTCAGCGATGATGGCCTTGAGCTTCTCGGCCTCGGAGGGGAGGTCGATGGCAGCGAGCAGGTCGCGGACGGCCTCGGCACCCATACCACCCTTGAAGTACATGGAGTAGTAACGGGTCATCTCGCGGAACAGCGGCTCATCGGAGATGAGGTCGCGCTCGGTGAGCTTCATGAAGGCGTTGAAGGCGTCCGTGCGGAGCTGCTTCTCGTCCTTGCACTCTTCCTCGATGTCGACGATGCCGGAGGCGATCTCCTCGGGGGTCAGCGGCTCCTCGTCGGAGAACTCGTCAAAGTTCTCGGGGTCGCCCTGCTCCTTGAGGGACTCGATCTGGCGGGCGCACTCGGCATCGATCTCTTCCAGATCGGCGGCGAGCTCCTCGCGCAGGTCGTCGGCGTCGGCCTCGCGGGCCTCATAGTCAACCTCGGTGATGATGTAGCTGGCAAAGTACAGAACCTTCTCGAGGTCCTTGGACTTGATGTCGAGCATACGGCTCATCGGGAAGCTCGTGGGGCTCTTGAAGTACCAGATGTGGGACACGGGAGCGGCGAGCTCGATGTGGCCCATGCGGTCGCGACGCACCTTGGCCGAGGTGACCTCGACGCCGCAGCGCTCGCAGACGATGCCCTTAAAGCGGATGCCCTTGTACTTGCCGCAGGAGCACTCCCAGTCCTTGGCGGGACCGAAGATCTTCTCGCAGAACAGGCCGTCCTTCTCGGGCTTGAGGGTACGGTAATTGATGGTCTCCGGCTTCTTGACCTCACCGTGCGACCAGGAACGGATCTGGTCGGCGGAGGCAAGGGAGATCTTTACCGAGTCAAAATCAGTAGCTTCGAAATCTGCCACAGTCAACTACTCCTTATCAGTGGTCGTGGCGGCGACAGCCTCGGGTGCCTCGGCGGTCTCGGCATCCTCGGCCTCGACGTCGGTGTCAACGCCGGCGAGCGCAGCCAGGTCGTCGAGAGCAGAGGTCTCCTCGGCGGTCACAGGGGCGGAGGCGTCCTCGTCGGCATCGTGCATGGGCTCGATGTCCAGCGCGAGGGAGCGGATCTCCTTGACGAGAACCTTGAAGGACTCGGGGATACCCGGGACAGGAACGTTCTCGCCCTTGACGATGGACTCGTAGGTCTTGACGCGGCCCACGGTATCGTCGGACTTGACGGTCAGGATCTCCTGCAGGACGTTGGAAGCGCCGTAAGCGTACAGTGCCCAAACTTCCATCTCGCCGAAGCGCTGGCCGCCGAACTGGGCCTTGCCGCCCAGAGGCTGCTGGGTAACCAGGCTGTAAGGGCCAGTCGAACGGGCGTGGATCTTGTCGTCGACCATGTGGCCGAGCTTGAGGATGTAGGACGTACCCACGGTAATGGGCTCGCGGAACTCCTCGCCGGTACGGCCGTCGAACAGACGGGTCTTGCCGCGCTCGTCAAGCTGGGTGACGAACTCGGGGCGCATGTGATCGCCAAAGGCAGCGGTGGCCTTGTTGAGCATGTTCTTGTTGGCACGACGGATGACCTCGGCGATCTCGTCCTCCTTGGCGCCGTCGAAGACGGGCGTCGCGGTGAAGAACGGACCGGGGACGTACTTGTCGGAGTCGGCCTGCTCGGTATCCCAACCGCAGGCAGCAGCCCAGCCAAGGTGGCACTCGAGCAGCTGGCCGACGTTCATACGCGAAGGAACGCCCAGCGGGTTGAGGATAACGTCGATCGGGGTACCGTCAGCCATGTAGGGCATGTCCTCGACCGGCAGAACGTTACAGATAACACCCTTGTTGCCGTGGCGGCCGGCGATCTTATCGCCCTGCTGGATCTTACGACGCTGGGCGACGTAGACGCGCACCTGCTCGTTGACGCCGGGGGCCAGGTCGTCGCCGTTCTCGCGGCTAAAGCGGACGACGTCGATGACGCGGCCGTAAGCGCCGTGAGGCATCTTAAGGGAGGTGTCACGGACATCGTGGGCCTTGGCACCGAAGATGGCGCGCAGCAGGCGCTCCTCGGCGGTCAGAGCGCTCTCGCCCTTAGGCGTGACCTTACCGACCAGGATGTCGCCAGGGCCGACCTCGGCGCCGATGCGGATGATGCCGTCCTCGTCGAGGTTGGCAAGCATGTCCTCGGAGAGGTTCGGGATCTCGCGGGTGATCTCCTCGGGGCCGAGCTTGGTGTCGCGGGCGTCGATCTCGTGACGGGTGATGTTGATGGTCGTCAGCAGGTCCTCGGCCACCAGGCGCTCGGACACGACGATACCGTCCTCGTAGTTAAAGCCTTCCCACGGCATGTAGGCCACGGTGAGGTTCTGGCCCAGTGCGAGCTCGCCGTGATCGGTCGAAGGACCGTCGGCCAGGGGCTCGCCCTGCTCAACGGTGTCACCGACGCGCACGAGCGGACGGTGGTTGATGCAGGTGGACTGGTTGGAGCGCTGGTACTTGGCCAGGTGATACTCGTCCATGCCGCCGGCATGCTTGACGATGATCTTGGCGGCGTCGGCAAAGATGACCTCGCCGGCGTTCTTGGCCAGGGTGACCTCGCCGGAGTCCAGAGCGGCGCGACGCTCCATGCCGGTACCGACATAGGGAGCGGCGGGGTGAACCAGCGGCACGGCCTGACGCTGCATGTTAGCGCCCATCAGCGTACGCTTGGCGTCGTCGTGCTCAAGGAACGGAATCAGCGTGGCTGCGACGGACAGCATCTGACGCGGCGAGACATCCATGTAGTCGACGTCCTCGACAGGCACGTCGGCGGGAGCGCCGAAGGAGCCGTCGAAGTCGCGGGTACGGGCGATCACGGTGTGCGGACGGACGATCTTGCCCTCGGCATCGGTCGTGATGAACTCGTTGGTCTTGGGATCGAGCGGCGTGTTGGCCGGCGCGATGACGTGCTTCTCTTCCTCGTCAGCGGTCATCCAGTCGATCTGGTCGGTGGCAACGCCGTTCTCGACGCGACGGAACGGGGCCTCGATGAAGCCATACTCGTTGACGCGGGCGTAGAGGGCGAGCGAGCCGATCAGGCCGATGTTGGGGCCTTCGGGGGTCTCGATCGGGCACATGCGGCTGTAGTGCGAGTTGTGAACGTCGCGGACGGCCGTCGGCACGTTGGTGCGGCGGCTGGAGCCGGACTTGTGGCCGGCAAGACCACCAGGGCCGAGTGCGGACAGACGGCGCTTGTGGGTCAGACCGGTCAGGGGGTTCGCCTGGTCCATGAACTGCGAGAGCTGCGAGGAACCGAAGAACTCCTTGATGGAGGCCACGATCGGGCGGATGTTGATGAGCGACTGCGGGGTGATCTCGTCGATGTCCTGGGAGCTCATGCGCTCACGGACGACGCGCTCCATACGGCTCATGCCGATACGGAACTGGTTGGCGACGAGCTCGCCGACGGTACGGATGCGGCGGTTGCCGAAGTGGTCGATGTCGTCGACCTTGAAGCCCTGCTCGCCGGCAGCGAGGGACAGCAGGTAGCGCAGCGTCGCGACGATATCCTCGTCGGTGAGCACCGTGACCTCTTCCTCGGTGGTGAGGTTGAGCTTCTTGTTGACCTTGTAACGACCGACGCGGGCCAGGTCGTAGCGCTGCGGGTTAAAGAGCAGACCCTCGAGCAGGCTGCGGGAGGCATCCACGGTGGGAGGCTCGCCCGGGCGCAGGCGACGGTAGATCTCGATGAGAGCGTCCTCGCGGGTAAGGGCGGTATCGCGCTCCAGGGTGCGCTTGATCACATCGGAGTTGCCGAGCAGCTCGATGATGTCGTCGTTGGTGACGGCGATGCCAAGGGCGCGCAGGAGCATCGTGGCGCTCTGCTTACGCTTACGGTCGATGGAGACCATGAGCTGGTCGCGCTTGTCGACCTCAAACTCAAGCCAGGCACCGCGAGACGGGATAATCTGGGCCTTGTAGATCTGCTTGCCCGAATCCATCTCGGAGCTGTAGTACACGCCCGGGGAGCGGACGAGCTGGGAGACGACGATGCGCTCGGTACCGTTGATGATGAAGGTACCCTGATCGGTCATCATGGGGAAGTCGCCCATGAAGACGAGCTGCTCCTTGATCTCGCCGGTCTCCTTGTTGGTGAGACGGACGTCGGTCAGAAGCGGAGCCTGATAGGTCATATCCTTCTCGCGGCACTCCTCGACGGTGTGCGCGGGGTCGCCGAACTGATGCTCGCCGAAGGTAACCTCGAGAACATGGTTCTGGCTCTGGATGGGGCTGGATTCCTTGAACGCCTCACGAAGGCCCTCGTCCTTAAAACGCTCAAAGGATTCCCTTTGAACAGAGATAAGGTTGGGGAGCTCCATGGCCTCCGGGATTTTCCCGAAGCTGACGCGCTTGCGCTCAGTGGCAGTGTATGCGTAGGTCACCAGGTTTTTCCTCCTTCACGGAAATGCTCGGTGGGTTGGCGAGGCATAGCTTCGCCAGTTATCGCAACCTAATAGTTTATCAGGTACCGACCGTTGGGCAAGAAAAGCCTTGACGCGATTGAGTTTTTGGAGTAGCAAAGTTTTTCGGCAGAAAACACGCAGGTAGATTAGTGCGTATCGAACACCTGTTCATATATTTTCTGTGAACGAGACCGCTGGTGCGGCCCGCTGAGCGGCGGAATGGCAGCGAGGGTTGATCAGGCGGAAAGTGCGTCCCGTTTTGAGGCCTCAAACTGGGTCGCAGTTTCCGGTTGAGCCCTGTTTGGGAAAGCATATCCCGTTCT
>USQQ01000011.1 GCA_900556875.1 uncultured Collinsella sp. | reverse complement strand
GGCGGCTGATCCGGTCCGACCGGGCCGCGCGGCAAGGAGATATATTGCCAGACCGCGAAGCCCTGTGGGACGTCAATTCCACTCTTCACAAGTCCTACACAACATATTGCTTTCTATAGGTAATAGAAAGACTGGTGCGGATCTTCCGCACGTATCAGATGATGACCCTTTGGTTCAGGAATATATAGAGATCGGTCACCTATAAGTGTTTATCTACCCGCGCTTTTAGCAATGTAAACCGCGCTTCAGATAAAAAGAGGGAGCGCCGCGCACAACGCGACACTCCCCTAGCGATTCAAGAGAATCTATTAGGCCTCGAGAGCCTTCTTGGCGATGGTGGCCAGCTCGTTGAAGGACTCGATGTCCTCGTAAGCCATCTGAGCCAGGACCTTGCGGTCGAGCTCGATGCCGGCAACCTTCAGGCCGTGCATGAACTGAGAGTAAGAGATGTCGTTCAGGCGAGCAGCAGCGTTGATACGAGTGATCCAGAGAGAACGGATCTCGCGCTTCTTGTTGCGGCGATCACGATACTGATACTGCAGGGAATGCTGGACCTGCTCTTTAGCATGCTTGTAAGTACGCGAAGCGGCACCGTAGTAACCCTTCGCACGGTGCATAACGGTACGGCGCTTCTTCTTGGCGGCAACAGCGCGCTTAATACGTGCCATGTTCTATCAACTCCTAGATGGTAAAACGAAAACGGGAACGCGAACTTAGGCGAGACGCGACTTGATGACCTTGCGGTCGGCAGCGGCGATCTCGGTCTCCTGACGGAAGCCACGCTTACGCTTGGTGGACTTCTTGCTCAGGATGTGGCTCTTGAAAGCCTTTGCGCGCATAAGCTTGCCGGTACCAGTCTTGCGGAAACGCTTCTTGGTGCCGCTGTGGGACTTCATCTTAGGCATGAAATACTCCTTAATCGGTTACAGAACACTAGTTACTTGGTATCGCTTGCCGCTTTATCCTCATCGAAGGCGCCCTTAATCGGGGCGAGCAGCATAAGCATGTTACGGCCTTCCATCTTAGGCTTGGACTCGACCGTAGCGTAAGGCTTAAGGTCCTCGGCGAGACGCTCGAGAACGTTAAGACCCTGCTCCGGATGAGCCATCTCACGGCCGCGGAACATGATGGTGATCTTAACGCGTGCGCCCTTCTTGAGGAAACGCAGAACGTGGCCCTTCTTGGTCTCGTAGTCGCCAACGTCGATCTTGGGTCGGAACTTCATTTCCTTGACCTCGACCTTGGACTGGTTCTTACGAGCGGCCTTGGCCTTCATGGCCTGCTGGTACTTGAACTTACCGTAGTCCATGACCTTGCAGACCGGCGGCTCCGCGTTGGGAGCGATCTCGACCAGGTCGAGACCCTGATCGTCGGCGACGCGCTGGGCATCGCGGATGGCGAACAGGCCGAGCTGTGAGCCATCGACGCCAATCAAACGGCACGAAGATGCAGTGATCTCGTCGTTGATGCGGGTGTCATCAGACTTAGCTATTTTCCCTACCTCCATTCATAAAAAAATAACCCGGCGCTTCTTTGCAGCCAGGTCGTACACATAGACATCCTCGATTTGAGGAAGGGAATCTAAGTTGTATGACCAGTCAGCTGCTCATTGGCGCCAAAAGGTGGGAGCCCTCGGGTTCCTCTTTAGGGCATTGCGGGAACAACGCCTTGTCGATAATAACACGTACCGCGCGTTATCACATTACGTACACGAAAAAGGGGGTCTTGACCCCCTTGAACGCTCACTTGCATGTATGGTGCCCGAGGCGAGACTCGAAGGGCCTTCGCTTCGCGAAGCCCCGGGCTTCGGGCGCGTGGCGCCCTCGCCACGCTCCGCTACAAACAGGCCACAGGCCTGTTTGCTTAACGCTTCGCGCGCTCACGCGAGTTCGGCACGAAAAAGGGGGCCGCAACCCCCTTGAACGCTCACTTGCATGTATGGTGCCCGAGGCGAGACTCGAACTCGCACGTTGTTGCCAACGGTGGATTTTGAGTCCACTGCGTCTGCCAATTCCGCCACTCGGGCACGTAATGCGTGAGTTAGTTTATCACAGCTTTCTACCGATTAGTCCGAAAATGGAACTTCGAGCATTTCGATGAGTTCGACCGTGCGGAGCATCTCGCGCTGACGGCATCCGCGACCGTCGACCGAAGCCTCACCCATCTGGTTATCGTAGGGGTCCTCGCGCATGCCGTCAAAGACAGGTTCAAACCCCGCCTGGAACCGACAGTTTGCCACCATGCGCCACGGGTCGAGATTGCCAAAATAGTGGCGGCGGCGCCATTCCTCCCCCATCCTACGCGCCGAGGAGCCAAACGAGACATCGGTGTTAAGCCAACCAGTCTGTGGTGTATAGAACTCCACCCAGTCATGAGGCCCCACCGAATCGGGCGCAACATACAGGCCGCTCTGCCAACGGGCAGGAACGCCCGCAATGCGGCACATGGTGATAAACGTGAGCGCCATAACGCCGCAATCGCCGCGGAGCGAGTGCACACAGTCATCGGCAATAGATCCCAAAAGCAGGTACGGTGGCTGATAGCGATAGTCGACATGCTGTGTCAGGTAATCATAGATAGCACGAGCGCGATCGAGCGGATCCTCGAGGCCATCAACGACATGCTCGGTCAGCTGTTGCAGATACGGCGTGAATGCAATGTGCGGACGGTCCTCGGAAATATCTTCGGGCAGCGGCGCGTCCATACACGGATGCGCCGGAAGCGCACCCCCATAGATATCGCGATAAGCGGCATCGATTTGATAGCGATAGGTCACCGAGAATGAGCGATCGGTCGAGGAGACCCATGAGGCAGTGCGCACCGAGGAGTTCGCGGGAGCAACGACCCCCTCCGGCGTCATATCAAGCATCTCGACCTGAGACTGCTGGCGGCAGGCGGCGGCAACGGGAAGCCACGCGCGAACGGTCTCTCCCTCCAAAGCACCGGGGACAGATACGCATGCCTTAAGCGTGATGGCGCGAGACAGCCCGCCCTGCAACTCCATCTCCTCGAGCATCTGGTTGCGCAGCGCAATTCCATCCGTAGAATCGGGATGCAGGCCCGGAACCTCCTTGGGATACACACGCAAAGAATCAAGGAAGTTGTCGAGAACGAACAGTTCACCATCGATAAAACGCCAGTCAATACGCTTGCGATCGATCAGGTCGTCAAACTGCTCCTCGGTAAACTCTGGCCACTCCTCGCGAATCATCGCAATAGCCTGATCACGCGGCACCGAAAAATAAAGCGGCGTCTCGATCATGCGATACCGCTCGGCGCGAACGCAGGCAGCCAGCGAAGGCTCAGGGTTCTGCTCCAAAAGGCGATCGCAGGCAGCAACAGCCTGCGTCAAATACCCGGCATCCTTAAGACGAAGAATCTCAGGCGGCAGTCCAATATCGAGATAACGAAAGTCATCACAGCAAACATCAACAGAGCAACCAACAGGACCCTCGTCAATAACCTTCCCATCCGAAGGCAGCAAATTAATAACAGCCATACCAAACTCCAAGTCATTAGAACTCTCGAAGCCCATTGTAGCGAGATAAAAAAGAAATCCCCAATAGAGGAGCCCTCAACACCGATAAACGGTACCTATAAAAATGAATTCAACCCAGTAACCCTGCGGCGGTAAACGAAGGAAGCCCCGTCCCCCGGAACTGTTTCCTTGGCGCGACTTCTGGCGAAGCCAGTAGCCATTTTAATTCAGCCCAGTAACCCTGTAGCGAGTTAACAAAGGAGGCCCCGTTTCCCCGGAGCTGATTCCGTCGCGCGACTTCTGGCGAAGCCAGGTGAGCGCGAGGGAAACAGCGTAGGGGAAACGGGGCCTCCGGCGGGAACGTTAAACCGCTACTTACGCCTTGTTGACGGAGCCAAACTCCTCCATGAGCTCCTTGGTGCGGGCAACGATGTTGTCGCGACCAGGCTTGAGGAGCTTGCGGGGGTCAAAGCCCTTGCCCTGCTGATCCTTGCCAGCCTCGATGTACTCGCGGACGCCCTTGGCGAAGACGAGCTGCAGGTCGGTGTTGACGTTGATCTTGGAGATGCCCAGGGAAATGGCCTTCTTGATCTGATCCTCGGGGATGCCGGTGCCACCGTGCAGGACGAGGGGCAGATCGCCGGTCTGGGCCTTGATCTCGCCCAGACGCTCGAAGGAAAGGCCAGCCCAGTCGGCAGGGTACACGCCGTGGATGTTGCCGATACCGCAGGCGAGGAAGTCGACGCCCAGGTCAGCGATCTGCTTGCACTCAGCAGGATCAGCGAGCTCGCCGCTGGAGGTCACGCCGTCCTCGGTGCCGCCGATGCCGCCGACCTCGGCCTCGATGGACATGCCCTTGGAGTGGGCAAGCTCAACGAGCTCCTTGGTGCGGTCGAGGTTAAGCTGGAAGGTCTCCTCGTGAGAGCCGTCATACATGATGGACGTGAAGCCGGCCTCGATGCACTTGAAGCAGTCCTCGTAAGAACCGTGATCGAGGTGAAGGGCGACGGGAACGGTAACGCCCGTGGCCTCGACGGCAGCCTTGACCATGTCGGCGCAGACCTTGAAACCGCCCATCCACTTAGCGGCACCAGCGGTGCACTGAAGGATCAGCGGAGACTTGGCCTCCTCGGCGGCCTGGAGAATAGCCAGGGTCCACTCGAGGTTGTTGGTGTTGAAGGCACCGAGACCGTACTTGCCGGCCTCAGCCTTCTTGAGCATGTCTGCTGCGTTGACGAGCATAAAAGAAACCTCCTGTAAGGTTGCTCCGATAACGCCTGAGATTTTACCACGGCGCACCCGGGCATAAACGTTCGTTTGTTCACGAATATCGTCCAAACAGACTTTTTTTGACCGTTTGCCCTACGGAATCGACCCGTTGGGGAAAAATAGCTTGACGTTTGGACGCTTCTCGTGCTTCAAAAGCCGACTATTAAGCTACATCTGCATGAAAGGGTTCTGCATGAGCTCGCGTGCCATGGTGGTCGAATCGCCATGGCCGGTTAGGCAAACGGTATCGGGCGGGAGAAGCCGGGCGAGCTTGGAGAGCGAGCGCAGAATCGCCGCCTCGTCGCCACCGGCAAGATCGGTGCGGCCGTGGCTGCCCGGGAATAGCGTGTCGCCCACAAAGGCAATGTTCCCCTGCTCGGTGGCAGCAAACAAGACGATCCCGCCCGGCGTATGCCCTGGCGTCTCGATCACCTGCAGGTAGATATCGCCCACCTCGATAGCATCGCCCTCGGCGAGCAGGCGCGTCGGCTCCCCGGGGTCGGGCGTCTCAATGCCCCACATAGCTCGCTGTTCCCCGATGTTCGCATGCGGCACCGCTGCGTCCTTGCCACACAGCTCGTACAGGGCGTCAACGCCAGCGGCGGCCCGAACTCCAGCGATACCGCCAACATGATCGGCATGGCCATGAGTGCATACGGCGCCAAGCACGCGTACGCCGGGATGCTCGGCTCGAATATGCCCCACTAAGCGCTCGCCTTCCCATGCGGGGTCGATAATCACGCACTCATTGTCCGAAATGACAGCATAGCTATTGGTCTGAATGGGACCGTTTACGAGCGTCTCGATCTCGACCGATCCCTTGGGAGTTAAATCCAAGGACACAGCACTCATGTCCCTCTCCTCTCTATAGAACTCGAGGCATCAAACGATGCCTCGAGTGTAGCGAATATCGATAATGTGGCACGTTCGTCGCGACTAAACGCGGCGCTTAAGCTGGGCTCCACCCTCGCCGGGCATCAAGCGACGCGCGTCGTAGACCGAGTCAACGCTGCTGATAGAGGCCAGCAGCGGATCCAGACCACTCGCGTCCGAGATCTCGACCATAAAGCGCAGGGTTGCAATACCCTCGCGGTTGGTCGACGTGGCGGCAGAAAGGATATTGCCACCCGCATCGCCAATGGCAATGGTGACATCCTTGAGCAGGCCCATGCGGTCCAGGCACTCGACCACGATCTCGACCTGGAAGAGGGTGTCGGCAGCGCCGTCCCATTCCACATCGATCATGCGCTCGGGATGCTCCATAAGACCCTTGACGTTGGGGCAGTTGGCGCGATGCACCGAAACGCCACGACCGCGCGTGATGAAGCCGACGATGTCGTCGCCCGTCACGGGGTTGCAGCAATGGGCCAGACGGACCAGCAGGCCGCTGCTGCTCTCGCCCTTGACGATAATGCCGTTGCTGGCGCTCTTGCCGCGCTTTTGCGGCTTGCGGTTGGAGCCGCGGGCAGGCTGCTTGACGACCTCGGCGATAGCCTCGGCCTTGGTGAGCTGTTCCTCGGGTTTGGGGTCCAAGATTTGCTCGACCTTATTGCCAACGGCACGTGGGGCGACTTTGCCCGCACCAACGGCGGCAAACAGGTCCTCGAGCTGCTTATAGTTAAACTGCTCCGCCACGGCGTTGAGCGCACGCGTGGATCGTGGCGTAGAGATGCCATATCCGCGCTTGCGCAGGTCCTTAGCCAGTATATCGCGGCCGGCGGCAGCGTCGTCGTCCTTGGTCGCGGCGGCGAAGTAACGGCGGATCTTTGACTTGGCGGAAGGTGTCTTAACGATCTTGAGCCAATCACGCGACGGCTTGGAACTCTTGTTGGTCAGAATCTCGACACGGTCGCCCGTCTTGATCTCATGCGTGAGCGGGGCCACCGCACCGTTGATCTTAGCGCCGACGCAGTGGTTTCCCACCTCGGTGTGAACGGCGTAGGCAAAGTCGAGCGGCGTGGAGCCGGCACGAAGCGCCATGACCTCGCCCTTGGGCGTAAAGACGAAAATCTCCTGATCGAAGAGGTCGACCTTCAGCGAATGCAGGTATTCCTTGGCGTCGGTGATCTCATCAGACGCAGCCCAATCGAGCGAATGTTTGAGCCAGTTAATCTGGTCGTCCAAGCGCTGGGCATCATTGGTCTTAGACGCGGACGATCCGCCCGACTTCTTATAGAGCCAGTGGGCAGCAATACCGTACTCGGCCTGCTCGTGCATCTCGTAGGTACGAATCTGAATCTCGAGCGGACGAGCCGTGGGGCCGATAACCGTCGTGTGGAGCGACTGGTAGTTATTGACCTTGGGCATGGCGATATAGTCTTTAAAACGACCGGGCATGGGATGCCACAATGTGTGCACCGCACCGAGCGTAGAGTAGCAATCGCGCACCGAATGGGTGATGACGCGCAACGCCACCAGGTCGTAAATCTCGGAGAACTCCTTGCCCTTGCGCTTCATCTTTTGATAGATGGACCAATAGTGCTTGGAACGACCGTTGATCTGGAAGCCCTCGAGGCCAATGCGATTGAGCTCATCGGTGAGTGTCTTGATGGTCTCGGCCAGATAGCGCTCGCGCACCTCGCGCGACTCAGCCACCATGCGCGCGATGCGCTGGTAGGCATCGGGCTCCAAATAGAAGAAGGACAGGTCCTCGAGTTCCCACTTGATAGAGCTCATGCCCAGGCGGTCGGCCAGGGGCGCGTACACGTCCATGGTCTCGCGCGCCTTAAACAGGCGGCGGTCCTCGCGCAGGGCGGCAAGCGTGCGCATATTATGCAGGCGGTCGGCGAGTTTGACGATGATAACGCGAATGTCCTTGGACATGGCAAGGAACATCTTGCGCAGCGTAAGCGCCTGCTTCTCGTCCATGCTGTCGACTTCGATGTTGGTGAGCTTGGTCACGCCGTCGACGAGCTCTGCCACGGTTTCGCCAAACAGGCCGGAAACATCGGCAAGCGAGGTCTCGGTATCCTCGACGGTATCGTGCAGCAGCGCGGCGCACACCACGTCACAGTCCATCTTAAGGTCGGCCAAAATGATGGCCACCTCGACGGGATGGTTGATGTACATCTCGCCCGAGCGGCGCTTTTGGTTGCAATGCTTCTCGGCGGCAAAGCAGTAGGCCTGTTCCACCTTAGAGAAGTCGTCCTCATTCATATATTTGAGGCACAGGCGCTCCAGCTTGTCGTAGCTGTCCGCCATAATCTCGGGTGGCAGCTCATCGGCATGCTTATAGTGCTCCATCTCCGAAAAAGGCTGGAGGGTGGAATCATGGGCGGTACGGGCTGCGGCATCCATCGAGGTCCCCTTCCCCTAGGCCCGCGGTACGATCGGGCGGTTAACTTTGGCTAGCATATCAGAAGCGCACGAATCGAGCGCCCAGCTCCGGAAAGCCGAGAACTCCATGCGCGAGCGCAAGCCCTCCAAATAGCGAATCGACCTGCTCAATTGCACGCGGCCGGGGTTTTCGGCCATCGCGATGCGACGGGTGTCATCAAACCCCGAAACGCGACAGAAACCAAGCTCTTCGAAGATTCCCAGGCCGCTTTCCACCGAGCGCTCGTCAACCGGCGTGCGAGCATCGATGGCAAGACACATCTGAGCGATGTCGATATCGCTCGCGCTAAAGGAATCGTCCCCGGTCTTGCCGCGGTTGGAGCGCCACATGGTCTGCAACGCGCGATAGAGCGTGACGAGTTCGTCGCGCTCGGGCGCATAGCAGTCGAGTAGGCGCTCGTTAATGCGGGCATCGCGCGACGAATAGAGCAGATGGATCACGGCGGGCTGGCCATCGCGACCGGCGCGGCCGCTCATCTGGTTAAACTCAATGCCGCCAAACGGCATGTGGTAGAGCACGACATGGCGGATATCGGGCAGGTTCACGCCCTCGCCAAAGGCAGAGGTCGAGACGATGCAGCTGAGGCTTCCGTCTCGGAATGCTTCCTCCACGCGGCGGCGATCGGAGCGCGCAAGCCCCGCGTTATAGAACGCGATATGGGTTGCGCAATCGGGCACACGCTTGCGCAACGTCTTGGCGAGCGCCACGGACTGGTCGCGCGAATTGACGTAAATGACGGTCTTCTCCCCCGTCGCCACGATCGACACCAAACGGTTCTCGCGGCTCGCAAGGTCGCGGTCGTCCTCGAGCTGCAGGTTCTCGCGCACCGTCTCGTCGACCACCGTGCGAGTAATCGGCAGCATGCGGGCAAGCTCGGCCACGACCGGAGCCGTCGCGGTGGCCGTCGCAGCCATAACAACCGGGTCGCCCAGGGCTTTGAGGATATCGGGCATGTCGAGATAGGCGCTGCGGTCGCCGCCCTTGGCAAGGCCGGCGTGGTGCGCCTCATCGATAACGACAAAGCCGATGCGGCCCGAACGCGCGAAGCGGTCACGGTGGATAGATAGGAACTCGGGCGTCGTGAGCACGATACCGGTGCGGCCCGAAGCTAGGCCGGCGAACACATCATCGCGTGCGGCCTCCACGGTCTCGCCGGTCAGCACGCCAACGCCAATGCCAAGCGCTGCCATCGTCGACGAGAGGTGATAGGCCTGGTCGGCAACGAGCGCACGCAGCGGATAGACAAAGATACTCGCACGCCCGCGAAGGACCGCCTCGCGCGCGGCGTGCACATGGAAGATAAGAGACTTTCCGCGCCCCGTTCCCATAACGGCCAAGACGCTCTGGTGGTCGGCCAAGGCATCGAGCGCCTCAACCTGCGCGCGGTGCGGCTGGTTCGATCCGATAAAGCTATGGATAAGCGAGCGCGTGAGCTCGGTATAGGAAAGCTGGGCGAGCGTCTCGCGCTTACGCGACTCCAGGCGCAGGCCGGAATCCGCCGGCTGCACGCCACGACGAAGCTCGCATGCCGGATCGTCGACGCTGGGCAGCGCGGTATCGCGGACCAGAACATCCTTGATCATGAGCTTGGGCTTCACACGCCCCTGCCAATGCTCGGCAACGGCCTCGAACACCAAGTCGACAGCGCTATCGCAGTTGATGAGCTTATCGATTTGCGGCACGCGGAACATAATGGCCGGCACACTCGCGGCGCCATCGGTCGCCACAAAGCGCATGTGCTCGCCGGTTTTGCCCACCACGGCGCGGTCGCACATCGTCACGCCCTCGGCAGCCAGCAGCGGCACCTTGTTGCCCTGGCCAAACGGCTCAAGACGGGAGATCTGCTCGATGGTCTCGATATTCAGCTCGGAAAGGTCGACGGTGGCGGCGACCTCGTCGGTGTCTTCAAAGTCCTCGGCGGGAAGCTCCGATAGCACGGCGGAAAGGCGGCGGCGGAACTCATCGAGCTTGGATGCCTCGATGGTCACACCCACCGCACCGGCATGTCCGCCGCGACGAATCAGCAGGTCGGAACAACGCTCGACGGCGTCGAACAGGTTGACCTTGCCCACCGAGCGACCCGATCCGCGCGCAACGCCGTCCTCAATCGAGAAGAGCAGCGCCGGCACGTGATAACGGTTGGTCAGGCGGCTCGCTACGATACCCTTGACGCCCTCGTGCCAGCCCTCGCCACCCACGACGATTGCGCGACCGCCGTCATAGGTCTCCTCGACCTTTGCCATGGCGTCGCGTGTGAGCTCCGCCTCGATCTCGCGGCGCTGACGGTTGATTTCCTCGAGCTCGGCTGCCAGTGCACTTGCCTCGATAGGATCGCGGGCAAGCAGCAGGTCGAGCGCCAGCTTGGGATCAGCCATGCGGCCGGCAGCATTCAGACGAGGGATGAGCGAAAACGACAGGCCGTCGGCCATAATGGTAGAAAGGTCGGCCTTGGCAAGTGCGGCAAGCGCGATATAGCCGGGACGGGCCGTCACGCGCATCTGTTGGATGCCCTCGGCGACCAGTGCGCGATTCTCGGGCGTGAGCGGCATCATGTCGGACACGGTGCCCAGCGCCGCGACCTCTATCAGCGAACGCCAATACGACGGCTTGCCCAAACGCTCGCCCAGGACCTGCACCAGCTTGAGTGCCACGCCGGCACCGGCAAGCTCGCGCGAGGGGCCCTCGTCCTCGAGCTTGGGGTCGGTCAGGGGCACGCCCTGCGGCACCTGGTCGGAAGGCTCGTGATGGTCCGTGACCACCAAATCGATCCCCAGGCTCTCCAGATAGGAGACTTCTTCCTTGGCAGCAATACCGTTATCGACGGTCACGATCAGGTTGGGTTGGGCGAGCTCGTTGACGCGGTCGAGCGCTGCACGCGAAAGACCGTAGCCCTCGTCAAAGCGATGCGGGATAAACGGCGTGACGTTGGCGCCAAACGAACGTAGCGCCTCGGTCAACAGACAAGTCGACGTAATGCCGTCGACGTCAAAATCGCCAAAGACGGCGATGCGCTCGTGGCTGCGAATAGCACGCTCAACACGGTCAGCGACGACCGCCATGCCCGGAATAACGAGCGGATTCGCCCAGTCGCGATCGAGCGAAGGCGTCAAAAACAGCTGGCCTTCCTCGATGGATGTAATGCCGTGCGCAACCATAATGCGCGCCACCAGCCCGGGTATGCCCAGGCCAGCCGAAAGCTCCTTTTCGAGCTCGGGGTTTTGCTGAGCGACCGCCCAGCGATGCGTCGTCTTAAGCGATGACATAGGCGCCCACCCCCGATAGGGGCAGGTCGCCGCGATACCTCTCACGGTTCATAGCGATGAGTCCTCTGTGTATGCCCGCTTCGGCAGGCAGATCTGTTGAACGGATTTATTATACCGTGCAGAGCAGACGCAAATCGCCGCAGCACGCCGCGGTTTCGGTAAACGATGCCGGTAATAGCCCCGAAATATTCGAGCGTTTCTGACGCACGGACGCATGCGAGCGTCTAGCATATCCATTCAAAACGGGTTCACGGGCAAAGGGAGTCACAAGCGCATATGAAGCAATGGGTTGGACTGGGCAAGTTTCTCGCGGGGCACATGCAGGTCATCGTTCCGATTTGCGTGGCACTCGGCGTGCTCTTTCCCCAACAGATTGGCGTACTCAAGCCCATCGTTCCCACCTTGTTTGCCTTTATGACGTTTCAGGGTGCGCTCAGCAACACCTTTCACCAGGTAACCGAGGTGTTCCGCCGTCCGTTGCACCTAGTCTTGGCGCTGCTCGTCTCGGCGGTGCTTATTCCCATCGCGGCGTATGCCATGGGGTCACTCTTCTTTGGCTCCAACCCCAACCTTGTCTGCGGCATTGTGCTCGAATACAGCGTGCCCGTGGCCGTCACCGCTTTTATGTGGATCAGCATGTTCGGCGGCAACGGCCCGCTCGCGCTCACCATCATCCTGACGTCCTCGGTCATCTCACCTGTGACGATTCCGCTTACGCTCAAGCTCCTGCTGGGCGCCACCGTCTCGATCGACGTGCCGAGCATGATGCAGAACATGGCCTTTATGATCGCCATCCCCGCTGTGCTCGGTATTGCCATCAATGAACTCACGCGCGGCTGGGGCCACGAGAAACTCTCTCCCGTGCTCTCGCCCGCCTGCAAGTTCATGATGATGGGCGTCATCGCGTCCAACTCCACCGCTATGAGCGAGTACGTGCTGCACATAAACGCGGTGCGCCTGGAAGTCGCCCTCTTTATTTTGACCTTCGCCATCAGCGGCTTTGTCGTCGGTTTTCTGGTCGCACGTGCACTGCATCTGCCATATAGCGAGACGACTACCATGTGCTTTACCTGCGGCATGCGCAACATCTCTTCGGGTGCCGTCATCGCCACGCAGTACTTTCCGGGCGAGGTCGTGTTCCCCGTCATGTGCGGCACGCTGTTTCAGCAGGTGCTGGCCTCGATTATCGGGCATCTCTTTGAGTGCCTAACCTGCGAGGAGCGCACCAAACAGCGCAAGCGGGTCGAAGCCGGCCGCGACGCCATGGCGCGCTAGGCTGTGCGCATTACGCGGGTGTTAGTCTTGCTATACGAGCGTTTCCAGATGCGCACGCAGACGCTCAGCATCGATATCGAGCGTCGTCTCGGCATTGACTTGGGCCAAACGATAGCCGACAAAGTAGGGCGAAACCACCCAACGCGGCAGCGCCTTGGCAATGGTCCGACCGCCCAGGTGATAGAAGAACAAGTTGTACGACTCTGCGCGACCACCGTGGTGCTCGTTTAGGATATAGCGCAGAGCTACCTGGATCGCATCGGCAAAGAGATCCGCCTCGGCTTGGTCTCGTGCGTCATCGCTGGCGGCGATTCCCTGCGGGGCTGAAACGTTGATCTCAAAGAACCCCATGATCGGTTCGGCTGAGATATTGACCGAGATTCTCCCCTGTTGCCAGACATTGATGCCTTCGAAATTGGCGGAAGCCAGCGAAGCATAGCCGTCTTCCTGCTCCAAACCCACAATCTGCATGTGCGGATGGACCAGACTGCCGCCCGAAAGTGGACCCTTGTTCTTGTACATGAGAACGCTGCGATACTGTCGGGAGTCAATCATCCGCTGCCAGCAATCCAGGGCAAACCGCATAACATGATGCAGCTCGTCCGGCGCATAGGTCACCAGGTCGGCGTCGTGGTCGGACGACTCAATCAATACGGTCTGGCGAGTGGCCCGCAAGGTCTTAAACTTATTCTCGAGCCAGATGCAGCCACCGTCGCGCCGGATGATATTGGCGAGTTCCTCGGTATCGCAAAAGGGGCACGCGGTGCCGGGACGACGGTTGTCGTCGGGCTTACCGTTCGCCTGCTGAACGTCAAATACCAGCGCCACGGGTTATACCTCCAGCGGCACGATCTTGGTGCCATGGAGTTCGGAGACGCCCAGTGCCGCCGCCACGGTATCGCGATTGGCCGTGGAAATGCCGCCACCGGGAAGAATGGTCAGGCGGTCGCCCGCATACTCGACAAGACGCGACAGGTGCTCCAGGTTGTCCTCGATCGGCGTTCCGGCAGCACCACCATGCGTCAGGATGCGCGTGATGCCGCAGTCGGCGAGTGTGTCAATGGCATCGAGCTGAGCCTCGAGCGAGAGCTGGTCAAAGGCCATGTGAAAGGTGATATCGATGGCCCCGCGCTTGCACTCCTCGGTCGCGCAGCCCGTAGCCATCACGAGGGCGCCGAGGGTGAGCTCGTCGAGCGCCCAGCCGCCGGCACAGGGCTTGCAGCAGCCAAAGACCAGGCCGTCAACGCCGGCGCTCACGGCAAGACCCAAGTCCATCTCCATCATGCGCAGCTCGTCCTGGTTGTAGTGAAAGTCACCGCCACGCGGGCGAATCATGCACATCACTCGCGCGTCATGCTCGTGAGCATAGCTGACCGTAGTGCTGATAACGCCGGCCGAGGGCGTGGTACCACCGACGGCAAGGTTGTCGCACAACTCGATGCGCTTAGCACCGGCATCGATAGCCGCCGGCACACGCTCAAAGTTCTCGGCACAAAACTCGTACAGCATAGATAGCCCCCAGGAGACATTTCGATTTTCACACGGCATTGTCGCACGTTAAATAGCAACCCGCACGATGGAACAAAACCTTGACAAGGAGTGTCCCAAAGTGCCGGCACATAAGGAACGTCCCCAGGTGCCACCTTGAGCGATGGGTACTCATTTAAGTACGTCCCCAATGAGTACCCGCAGGGGACAGACAGACCGGACTCCCTATACGACAACTGTTGACATCATATACTATGTGTCATATAGTAGGTGTTACACAGTATACTACGAAAGGAGGTGTGCGGATGGAGGCACAGATGAAGCGCGGCTTCCTCGAGGCCTGCGTGCTCGCGGCCGTCTCGGGCGAGGAATCCTACGGCTATCAGATCGTGAAGGACGTGCCCGCGAGTATGGGGCTCACGGAATCCACGCTCTATCCGTTGCTCAAGCGCCTGGAGAAGGCGGGCTGCATCACCGCGCGCTCCGCCGAGCACAACGGGCGGCTGCGGAGGTACTACCGCATCACGGACGCCGGGCGCGAGCGTATCGCCGAGTTCCTCGCCGAATGGCCATCCGTGCAGGAGATCTACCGTTACGTGGAGGGGGCGCACCATGACGCGCGATGAGTTCTTGAACCGGCTGGGCGAGCTTCTGGCCTGCCTGCCGGCAGATCAGGTAAAGGAAACGCAGGAGTTCTACGCGGAGGCCATCGCCGACCGTATGGAGGACGGCATGACGGAGGCCGAGGCTGTGGCCGCCATGGGCACGCCCGGTGAGGTCGCCGAGGCAACGCTCGACGAACTGCCCGCCGTGCCGCGCGCGATCGCGAGGACCAAGCGCAAGAGCACGGCACTTCTATGGGCGCTCGCCATCGTGGGCTCTCCGGTATGGATTCCGCTGCTGCTCGCGTTCGTCGCCGTTGCCGCTGCAGTCTACATCTGTATTTGGGTTCTTGCGCTCTGCGTGTGGATCGTGGCCGCGGCATTCGGGGGCGCGGGCCTGGTAGGGCTCCTGTTCGCCGTGGACGGCATCATTATCGGGCATGTTCCGTACGTTTTGGCCTCGATGGGAATGGGATTCGCTTCCATCGGTGTGGCGCTCCTCACGGGAGCCGGCGCCTGGACGGCGTCCAAGCAGATCGCGCGCCTCTCTGCCCTTTGGGCGAAGAAAGCCGTTTCGCCCTTCTGGAAAGATCGAGGCAATAAGAGCCGCATGGGCGCCGAAGCGGCGCCGCTCACGGCATAGGAAGGAGTGCAAACATGTCCAGCGTAAAAAGGATTTACCTTGCCGTAGCGGGTGGGCTTGTTGCCACGGGGCTCGTCCTGGCTGCTATCGGATTTGTGGCCTCCGGCTTTAACCTCGCTGTGCTCAACACGCAGATCGACCTGCGCGATGACACCATCATTCTGGGTGGTGTTGAAATAGACGACCCGACAGGGCTTCCACTCATCGAGCAGCTTGCCGAGGTCGGCGAGATCCATATTGGATCTGCAACGACTGGTTCGTCTTCTCCTCGCAAATGATCGAGCTCGTAGCAGCCGTCCCCCCCTTCGGGCGCACCACGACGGGCATGAGCACGCCGCGCTCGGAGCCTTTTTGCGAGACCTTCCGTCACGCTCTTCCTGCGTGGTGAACCGGTCATCGACCGACGAGAGGCTGATGGGAATCTCTCGACTTCGGGCCAATCCCGCTCACCGATCTGGTCTTCCTTCGTGATGCGCACATAAGCGAGCAGACACCGCGCAGAGCTTCAGCGCGGCCGCACTTCCACGTCTATGACGGAGGTGCCCGGCGGCGTCTTGGCGATCCCCTTGTTTGCAGGCGTTAGCGCGTGGGGATCGCCCACTCGGGGGTCGAGGTCGCCGAGGACGGCGGCGAACCTCGCGGTGTCATTCGACATCGCGAGGTTCCCGGACCATGACCACCTGGCCTCGTACCGCGGCATAGCCCCAAGGGTGAGGAGCTTCGGCACGTCGATCAGGGCGCCCGCGCAGCGTCGGCCGGTCCGCCGTTCGGCAGAACGGCGGAAGTCCCTAGCCGCCCAGGTAAGCCTTGCGGACGTTGTCGTCGTGCAGGAGCTCTTGGCCGGTGCCGGTCATGGTGATCTTGCCGGTCTCGAGCACGTAGCCGCGCGTGGCGATCGAGAGCGCCATCTGCGCGTTCTGCTCGACCAGAAGCACCGTGGTGCCGGCCTTATGCAGATCCTCGACAATCTGGAAGATCTGCTCAATCAGAATCGGCGCCAGGCCCATGGAAGGCTCGTCGAGCATGAGCAGCTTGGGGTTACTCATAAGGGCGCGGCCCATAACGAGCATCTGCTGCTCGCCGCCCGAAAGGGTGCCGGCGACCTGGCGACGGCGCTCCTTCAGGCGCGGGAACTGCTCGTAGACGCGCTCAAGGCCCGGAGCCACCGTGGACTTGGGCTGCGTATAGGCGCCCATCTCCAGGTTCTCCTCAACCGTCATCTGCAAAAAGGCACGACGTCCCTCGGGAACCTGAGCCAGTCCCTTACCAACCAGCTTATCAGCGGGCGCATGGGTAATGTCCTCGCCCATAAACTTGATGGAGCCGGTCTTGGAGCGCAGCAGGCCCGAGACGGTCTTGAGCGTTGTGGACTTGCCAGCACCGTTCGCGCCGATCAGAGCCACGATCTCGCCCTCGTTGACGTTAAAGGAGATGTCCTTGATGGCGTGGATGGCGCCGTACCAGACGTTGATGTTGTAGACGGAAAGCATCGGCTCTGCCATTTAGTTCTCCCCCTTATCCTGCTTGCCCAGATATGCCTCGATAACGGCATCGTTGTTCTGGATCTCCTCGGCCGTACCCTTGGCGATGACCTTACCAAAGTTGAGCACGCAGATGCCCTCGCAGATGTTCATGACGAGCGACATGTCGTGCTCGATGAGCATGATGGCAATGCCAAAGGTGTCGCGAATCTTAACGATGTTCGCCATGAGCTCTGCGGTCTCGGACGGGTTCATGCCGGCGGCAGGCTCGTCGAGCAGCAGCAGCTTGGGGTTGGTGGCAAGCGCACGGACGATCTCCAGACGACGTTGGGCGCCGTAAGGCAGCGAGCCGGCCTGTTCATTTGCCAGGTGCTCCATGTCAAAAATGGATAGCAGCTCCATGGCGCGCTCGTGGGCGGCCTTCTCGTGCTTCCAATACGTCGGCAGGCGCAGCACGCCCTCAAAGCCGGAGTAGCGCTCCTGGTTGTGCAGGCCGACCTTAACGTTATCCTCCACCGTCATGGTGTTGAACAGGCGGATGTTCTGGAAGGTACGGGCGATGCCCATACGGTTGACCTGATAGACCGACTTGCCCGAGGTGTCCTCGCCGTCAAGCAGGATGGTGCCGTGCGTGGGCTGGTATACCTTAGTGAGCAGGTTGAAGACCGTGGTCTTACCGGCACCGTTGGGACCGATCAGGCCGGCGATCTCGGTCTTGCCGATAGTCAGGCTAAAGTCGTCGACTGCCTTAAGGCCGCCGAACTCAATACCCAGGTGGATGCACTCGAGAGCCGGGCGCTGGCCCAGGTCGCGATCGGGAACGATGGCGCCAGAAGGATACGGGACCATCTTGCCCTTGTTGAACTCAAATTTACTGGGCATCGGCTGCCACCTCCTTCTTGGAAGTAAAGCGATCCTTGACGCGACCGAAGAACGCCTTGAGCTGCGGGTTGTTGGTAAAGATCATGACCAGGATCAGCACGATGGCGTAGATGAGCATGCGGTAGTCCGAGAACTGACGGAGCAGCTCGGGAAGCACCGTGAGCAACGCCGCCGCGATGACGGAGCCGCGCATATTGCCCAGACCGCCCAGGACCACGAACACCAGGATGAGGATGGACGTGTTGAAGTCAAACTTGGTGGCGGAAAGCTGCGAGAAGTTACCGCCGAAGAGGGCTCCGGCAGCGCCGGCGAGAGCGGCGGAAACCACGAAGGCGATCATGCGGTACTCGGTGACAGAGATGCCCACGGACTCGGCAGCGATCTTGTTGTCGCGCACGGCCATAATGGCACGGCCAGTACGGCTGCGAACCAGGTTGAGCACGATCACGAGTGCGACCATGACCAGGATGGCACCGGCGAGGAAGGTCGAGTACGTCGACACGCCCGAGGCGCCCTGGGCGCCCTTGATGATGGCGGTGCCGTCCTCGAGCAGGTGCAGATCGTCGATTGTGGAGTTACCCGTGATGTTAAAGATCACGTGCAGGCCGCGAGAGTCGACGCCCACGATAAGGCAGGTGACGATCTCTTTGATAATCTCGCCAAAGGCCAAGGTCACGATGGCCAGATAGTCACCGCTCAGGCGAAGGACCGGGATGCCGATCAAAAAGCCCAGGATGGCAGCGGCGATGGCGCCGACCACAATGCTGATGGCCAGGCGAATGGGGTCGGAGGGCACGACGCTCTCGAGGGCGACGGCGGTAACGATGCCCGTATAGGCGCCGACGCTCATAAAGCCTGCGTGGCCCAGCGACAAGTCGCCCGCGATGCCGACGACGAGGTTAAGGGAGATGGCCATGACGATATAGGCCGTGATGGGAACCAGCTGACCGGTGATCATGCGCGGAATCATGTGGTTGGACTGCATAAAGAACACGATGGCGAACGCCACAAGGCACATGGCGTACGTAACAAAGTCGTGACGCGTCTGCTTGTCTTTAAGAAACTTCATAACGCTCACCTACACCTTCTCGGGGACGTACTTGCCCAAGAGGCCGGCAGGCTTGACGAGCAGGACGATGATCAAAACACCAAAGACGATGGAGTTGGCAAGGCTCGTGGAAATGTATGCCTGCGCCATCGCTTCGATGATGCCGATGAGGATGCCACCGACAAAGGCACCGGGGATGGAGCCGATGCCGCCGAAAACGGCAGCGTCGAAGGCCTTGATGCCAGGCATGGCGCCCGTGGTGGGCTGCAGAACCGGCGAGTAGGAGCACAGGAGCACACCGGCGATGGCAGCAAGGGCGGAGCCGATAGCAAACGTCATCGAGATGGTGCGGTTGACGTTGATGCCCATGAGCTGAGCGGCGGCCTTGTCCTCGGACACGGCGCGCATGGCTTTGCCCATCTTGGTCTTACCTGTAAAGAACATCAGACCGGCCATGATAACCAGGCAGGCGACGATGGTGACGAGCGAAACGGCGCTTACATTGAACTTGGCCAAGAACTCCGGCACCTGGAAGGTGACGAGCGAAGTGAAGTTCTTGGGCGTGGCGCCCCACAGAAGCTGCGCGGCGTTCTGCAGGAAGTAAGACACGCCGATGGCCGTGATCAGAACGGCCAGCGGGCCCGCCTGACGCAGCGGCTTGTATGCCAGACCCTCGATGAGAACACCGAGAACGGTGCAGACCACACAAGAGAGAATTACAGATGCCCAGCCCGGGAGGCCGAGATACGACGTGGCACAGAACGAGACATAGGCACCGACCATGATAACGTCGCCGTGAGCGAAGTTCAGCATCTTGGCGATACCGTAGACCATGGTGTAGCCCAACGCGATGATGGCGTAGACGCTGCCCATGGACAGGCCGTTGACCAGGTATTGGATAAAGACCGTCATGTTCCACATCCCCCTTTCGAATAGGTTTCCAGTTAATGTATGAAACAGGGACGTTACACTGTCCCTAGATACCAAGCAAGCAGGGAAGGCCAAACCTCCCCTGCTTGGGATCAAAACCGCTCTATGTAAGGCGGCTTATTAGGCCTGTACGTACTTGCCGTCGGTGATGACGTACGCCGTGGGCTCCTTCTGGACCTGGCCCTTATCGTTCCAGGTGAGCTTGCCGGTCAGACCGTCAACGGTAATCTTGAGCATAGCCTTAGGCAGCTTCTCGGCGACCTCGGTCGGGTCGGCGTCGACACCAAGACCGGCCTCCTCGAGGGCCTCGGCCACCGCGTGCACGCCGTCGTAAGCGTCGGCGGCAAACTGGTCCGGAGTCTCGCCATACTTATCCTTGTAAGCGTTGACGAAGTCGGCGTTCTTCTCGTCGTCGGCGGAGAACGGGGTCATGAGCAGCAGACCCTCGGCAAGGGAGGTGTCGAAGCCCTCAACGCCCAGGATGCCGTCCATGCCGTCGCAACCCATCATCTTGACGTCGTAGCCCATGTCCTTGGCGTTCTTGAGCAGGACGGACGCTGGCGTGTAGTAGATCGGCGCAAAGATCATGGTGGCGCCGGCCTGCTTGGCCTTGGTCAGCTGGTTGGTAAAGCTCGTGGCGGAGTCGTCCTTAAAGGTCTCCTCGTCGACAATCTCGAGCTTGGATTTAGCGGCCTGAACCTTAAAGGAATCTGCGATGCCCGAAGAATAGGCGTCGCCGGAGTTATAGAACAGCACGAACTTCTCGTCCGCATACTTCTGCGCCAGGAACTTGGCAGCGTTGACGCCCTGGTTGGGATCGGTAAAGCAAACCTGGAAGACGCAATCCTTGCCCTTGGTGACGTCCTCGGAGGACGCGGACGGAGTGATCATGAACGTCTCGGGGTCGTTACCGCACTCGGCGGCAACGGCAACCGACGCACCCGTGGTGGTCGGGCCGACGAGGGCCTGCATGCCCCAGTCGAGCAGGGTGTTAAAGGCGTTGACGGCCTTCTCGCCGTCGGCCTGGTCATCCTCGGCCTTGCTGGCAAGCGGCAGCTCCTTGGTCGAGAAATCCTTGCAGCCAAGCTCGACACCCTGGGTAACGGACTTGCCGTAGGACGCGTTGGCGCCGGTCAGCGGTCCGATGGTGCCGATCTTAAACGAAGCGTCGCCCGAAGCGGAACCGCTGTCGCCGCCGTTGGAGGAGCAGCCAGCTAGAATGGACATCGCCCCCAGACCTGCTGCGCTCGCGATAACGCTCCTGCGATTCATAACAGGGTTCAATGACTTACCGGTGAGGCTCGACATGCGGCTCTCCTCTCAAATCTCGTCGGGTTTTGGTTGCCCGACAGGCCATCCTTCGCCGTGTTCGGCGTTCGCAAAATAGTAGACGCTTTAGTTAGGAAAAGTGGCGATTATTTCAACTTTTCTTTGGATTTGTTCATTTATCCATAGTTCTGCATTTCCCCACTATTTTATGCAGTAATGCCACTTTATTGTGTAAAAGTAATGTTTCCATTCTGTTACAAGCGTTCCCGCTCTGAATAAACATGGTGTCCCCCTTTTTCGCTGGCCGCGGTGCGGCCGTCTTGCGGTACAGGGCAAACCTTATGGCGCAAACGTTGACAGTTTGTTACGGAAGTCCGTTTGTAGCGAGCGTGTTTCCAATGTTTCCGCAGCGTTTCGGGGGTGCCGTTTTGTGCGGCTCCTGTTGCCTGGCGAGCACGCGCCCCCGGTTCACGCTAGAATGCACTCAACCTTTAAGCGGTTTATCCATCCATAAGATGCACGAAGGAGTTATCTATGAGCGAACCCCTGCGCACCGTGAACGTCGGTCTGATCGGTCTGGGAACCGTCGGCGGCGGCGTGGCCCGTCTGATCAAGAGCCACCACGATGAGTACCTGGCAGCCTACGGCATCGACCTTAAGCTGACCCGCGCCTGCGCGCTTGCTTGGGAGCAAGCCGAGGCGGCAGGCATTGAGCGCGAGGCCTTTACGAGCGACTGGCACGATGTCGTCACCGACCCCGCCGTCGACATCGTCGTCGAGCTGATTGGTGGCGAGCATCCCGCAACCGAGATCTTCACCACTGCCTTCGAGAACGGCAAGCATGTCGTCTCCGCCAACAAGGCCCTGCTGGGCCGCCATGTCGAGACGCTTGCCGAGAAGGCGCGTGCGTGCGGCGTGCAGATTAAGTGCGAGGCCAGCTGCGGTGGCGGCATCCCCATTGTCAGCACACTCGAGCACGACCTGGTGGGTAACAAGATCCTGACCATCGCCGGCATCCTCAACGGCACCACCAACTACATCCTGTCGCGCATGGACGCCGAGGGCGCCGATTACGCTGACGTGCTCGCCGACGCACAGGCTAAGGGCTATGCCGAGGCCGACCCGTCCGCCGACGTCGACGGCTTCGATGCCGCCAGCAAGACGGCCATCCTCGCCTCCATCGGCTTTGGCACCCGCGTTACCACCGATGATGTGTACCAGCAGGGTATCCGCACCATCGGCGCCGAGGACATCGCCCAGGCCCGCGAGCTCGGCTACACCATCAAACTGCTCGGCATCGCCCGCAACACCGACGCTGGCGTCGACGTTCGCGTGCATCCCACGCTGATCCCCGCAGACCATATGCTCGCCAAGGTCAACGGCGCCATGAACGCCGTCTACGTGGTAGGCGACGCCGTGGGCGAGACCATGTTCTACGGCGCGGGCGCAGGCTCCTTCCCCACCGCGAGCGCCGTCGTGGGCGATATCCTGTCGCTCTCCGAGCAGATCAGCCGCGGCGTGGCTCCGCTGCCCGAGATTGAGCCCTATGGCCACAACCTCACCTTTAAGCCCATGGACGAGCTCCAGACCAAGTACTATGTGCGCCTGAAAGTCGCCGACCGCGTGGGCGCCCTGTCCGAGACGGTCGACATCTTTGCCAAGCACAACATCTCGATCTCGCTCATCAACCAGGTCGAGGACGGCAAATCGGGCGTCAGCGATGCCTGCTCGGTCATCTTCCTGACGCACCGCGCGCTCGAGAAGGACGTCCAGGCTGCCGCCGCCGAGCTTGCCAGCGTCGGCTGCGTGGCCGAGGTCGCCAACGTCCTGCGCATCGAGGACGTTGAGGCTTGGACCGAAGGCGTCATGGCGAACTAGCCCAACGCTCGCCTAGCAATACGCGCCTTGAGGGCTCCCGTCCGATGTGGGACGGGAGCCCTTTTGTCACCTGCCCTAAGCACAACGGCAAAGCATATTTGCGCGAGCCGCTCATCGGTAACGCGGGCTACCGTTCACCGATATGCAAACGCGGCCGATTCCGACTACCGCTACGCTGTGCTGCGAATGTCCGCCCGCGATGAGAGGAAGCACCATGTTGCTCGAGGGCAAGAAAGCAATCATCACCGGAGGCACACGCGGTATCGGCTATGCCATCGCCTGCCGTTTTATCGAGGAAGGCGCTGCCGTCACCGTCTTTGGCTCGCGCCAGGAGACTGCCGACACGGCCGTTGAGAAGCTGACAGCCGCCTATCCCGACGCCAAGGTCTGGGGTCGCTCCTGCGATCTCACCTCGCTCGAGGCCGTGACTGAGGCCTTTACGCAGACTGCAGCCGACATGGGCGGCTTGGACACGGTCGTCAACAATGCCGGTATCTCCCAGCGTTCACCCCTCTTGGACTACACGGCCGAGGAGTTCGCCAAAGTTATGGACCTCAACGTCGTCGCCGTCTTTAATGGCCACCAGGCTGCCGCCAAGATCATGACCGAGGCCGGCCACGGCGGCACCATCACTACCACAAGCTCGATGGTCGCCAAGTACGGCCAGCCCTCCGGCGTCGGTTACCCCACGTCCAAGTTTGCCGTCAACGGTATGGTCCAGTCGCTCTCGCGCGAGCTCGCTCCCATGGGCATCCGCGTCAACGCCGTCGCCCCCGGCGTGACTAAGACCGACATGGTCGCCAACCTGCCCGAAGAGGTCATCAAGCCCATCATCGCCACCATTCCGCTGGGTCGCATGGGCGAGCCCGAGGATGTCGCCAACGCCTTTGTTTTCCTGGCGAGCGACATGTCCTCCTATGTCACGGGCGCCGTGCTCCCCGTCGACGGAGCCGCCCGCTCCTAAGGAGCCACAAGCTTTGGCTTCAAGCTTCAACATAGCTCAACCAAAAAGGCGCGCCGTCTGAATCAACTGCAGACAGCGCGCCTTCTCCTGTTATGAAAGGGAAACTATGTCCCAGTATTTCGGATCAGAACGGGGCACGGTTTCCCCCAGGACCTCCTTGCGGAAACTGCATCCCACTCTGAGCGCCCATTCCGGGACACAGCTTCCCAACGGCCCCCGTTTCGGAAACCACATCCCGTTCCGAGCCTTCAAAGCGGGACGCGGCTTCCCCGAGAAAGTATCGACTACTTACCGTCGTCGTCTTCGGCTTCTTCGCGCGCATAGAGCTCCAGCATGCGGCGGCGGTATTCGCGCACAGCGAGCTTGGCGCGCTCCAGGCGGCGGCGCTCACGCGGAGTCAGCTCGGACGGGTCGACCTCGTCTCCATAGGTCTTATCGGCAAGCAGGTGCGCCGCGTCCACGATGCGGGCATCGATGTGGCCGCTCGCTGCCTCGGCGGAAAGACGCTCGGCAATCGTATCGAGCGTAGGCAGGCCCTCGAATACGCGACCATGGCCATGCGAGGTCAGCAGCTCGTGCTCGCGCGCGAGCAAGCTCGCTAGGTCGTGGTGGGCGCGCAAGATGTCGAGCGCATCGGATGGATGCTCGGCAACCTCTGCCACGGCGGCGACCGGTGCGGCATCCACCACGCGGTAGAAGAGCTGCGCGAGCAATGGCATCAAGAACACCGTGATGGCACCGGCGGCAACCATGACCGACGCAATATCTTGCGACAGCGCGCCCGCGTTGACGGCAACGCTCGTAACGGCAACGATGATCGGCAGCGCCGTGGTGCAGTACAGGGCCACGGTAATGCGACCATACGCCGACACATCGCGCGTCGCAGGACAAATGCTCATGGAAATAAGAATGGGCACGGCACGAATAATCAACAACGCCACGATAAAGCCCGCGAGCAAGCCCGGGCGCGACGCCACGGCCGTCAGGTCGATCTTTGCGCCCGACACGGTAAAGAACACCGGAATCAAAAAACCGTAGGCCAGACCGTCGAGCTTGGTCTCGAGCGTATGGTTGCCCTCGGGGATGATATAGCGCAGGACAAAGCCAGCGGCAAAAGAACCCAACACGATGTCGAGATCAAAGACAGCCGAGAATGCCACGAGCGTGACCAGGATGAGCACCGTCAGGCGCACGAAGGTCTGCGACGTGGTATCGGCGCGCTCCTCAACAAATGCAAAGAAGCGGCTGCCGACGCGCTTGGAGCGGCTCGGGACCACGGCCAGCAACACGCAAACCACCGCAAACAAGCCAAGGATAACGAGCGTTTGGATGCCAGTGCGGGCAGACAACAGCACCGACATGGCGAGCACGGGACCGAGCTCGCCCCAAGTGCCATACGCGAGAATCGAGTCGCCCACGCGCGTGCCGGTGAGCGAGCGCTCACGCATGATGGGCACAAGCGTACCGAGCGCCGTCGAAGTGAGGGCAAGCGTCACGGCGATACCGTCGAAATGACTGACTGAGAACCACGGGGTAAAGCGCACGGCAAGCCAGGCGATACCAAACGTGACGACCCACGTCGCCAAGCCGTAGCGCCCCTCGACGCCCGTGATGCTCTTGGGGTCGATCTCAAAGCCGGCAAGCAGGAACAAAAAGGCCAGGCCCAGCTCGGACACCAGCGAGACCTCAGCATCTACATGGATGACGCCGAGCATATGGGGTCCCAGTACCGCGCCGAGCACGAGCAAAAAGACCGTCTCGGGAACGGGTTTTCCGGGAATCGCCGAGGCGATAAAAGGACTCGCAAAGGCCACGAGTGCGATGATGGCGAGCGAAACGAATGCCATGTGATGCCTTTCTCTTGTTTGCGCTTCACTGTAGCACCCTCGCCGTCCTCAACGCGCCGCGAGCTGTCGTATCATAGTGAGGTTTACAAACATGTGGCTCAAGGCGACCGCAGGGCAGACCCCGCAAACCGACCGCTGCCGCATACCGTACCGTACGCCCAACCGATCAGGAAGGCAGGAACCAATGGTCTCTCGTATCTACGTGGAGAAGAAACCCGGGTTCGACGTCGAGGCTCAGCAGCTCAAGGGCGAGCTGACCGAAATTCTCGGCATCAAGGGCATCGAGGCCCTGAGGATTATCAACCGCTACGACGTCGAGGGCATCGACAAGGAGCTTTTCCGGTCCTGCGTGCCGACCGTCTTTAGCGAGCCCCAGGTCGATGTGACCTACGACGAGCTCCCCGCAAGCGATGGCGCCGTCTTTGCCGTCGAATTCCTGCCTGGCCAGTTTGACCAGCGCGCCGACTCCGCCAGCGAGTGCGTGCAGCTCATCAGCCAGGGCGAGCGCCCCGCCGTGCGCTCCGCCAAGGTCTATATGATCTCGGGCGCTCTGGACGAGGCCGCCATCGATGCCATCAAGCACTACGTGGTGAACCCCGTCGAGGCGCGCATCGCCTCGCTCGACCTGCCCGAGACGCTGTACATGGAGACCCCCGAGCCCCAGCCCGTCGAGGTGCTCGACGGTTTCCGCGAGCTCGACGAAGCCGGCCTTGCCGCCTTTATTTCCGAGCGCGGCCTTGCCATGGACGAGGCGGACATCGCCTTCTGCCAGCAGTACTTCCGCGATGAGGATCGCGACCCCACCATCACCGAGATCCGCGTGATCGACACCTACTGGTCCGATCACTGCCGCCACACCACCTTCGGCACCGTCCTGGACGACGTGACGATCGACGACGCCGTGGTGCAGCAGGCCTTCGACCGCTACATGGAGATGCGCCACGAACTCGGTCGCGACACCAAGCCCGTCTGCCTCATGGACATGGGCACCATCGGCGCCAAGTACCTCAAGAAGACCGGCGTCATGACCGATGTCGATGAGTCGGAGGAGATCAACGCCTGCACCGTCAAGGTGAAGGTCGATGTCGATGGCGAGGACCAGGACTGGCTGTTCCTCTTTAAGAACGAGACCCACAACCACCCCACCGAGATCGAGCCCTTCGGCGGTGCCGCCACCTGCGTGGGCGGCGCTATCCGCGACCCACTCTCGGGCCGCAGCTATGTGTATCAGGCCATGCGTGTCACCGGCGCCGGCGACCCCACCGTCCCGGTTTCCGAGACGCTCGAGGGCAAGCTGCCGCAGCGCAAGCTCGTGACCACTGCCGCCGCCGGCTACTCCAGCTACGGCAACCAGATCGGCCTTGCCACCGGTCAGGTCAACGAACTCTATCACCCCGGCTACGTGGCCAAGCGCATGGAGGTCGGCGCCGTCGTGGGCGCTACCCCGGCAAACCACGTGCGTCGCGAGTGCCCCGCCCCCACCGACAAGATCATCCTGCTGGGCGGCCGCACCGGCCGTGACGGCATCGGCGGCGCCACCGGCTCCTCCAAGACCCAGAACACCGAGTCCATCGAGACCTCGGGCGCCGAGGTCCAGAAGGGCAACGCCCCGGTCGAGCGCAAGCTGCAGCGCCTGTTCCGCCGCGGCGACGCCTGCCGTCTAATCAAGCGCTGCAACGACTTTGGCGCCGGCGGCGTCTCGGTTGCCGTGGGCGAGCTTGCCGACGGCCTGTATGTCGACCTCGATACCGTGACCAAGAAGTACGACGGCCTAGACGGCACCGAGCTCGCCATTTCCGAGTCCCAGGAGCGTATGGCCTGCGCCGTCGCTGACGGTGACGTCGAGGAGTTCATGGGGTACGCCGCCGAGGAGAACCTGGAGGCGACCGTTATCGCCGAGGTTACCGCCGAGCCGCGCATGCGCATGGCCTGGAACGGCGTCGCCATCGTCGACCTGTCCCGCGAGTTCCTCAACTCCAACGGCGCGCCCAAGCACCAGGTCGCTCACGTCTGCGCCCGCAGCGTGTGGCAGCCCAGCTGGGCCGGCACCACGCTCGCCGAGCGCATGACCTCGCTCGTCACCGATCTTAACGTCGCCTCCAACAAGGGCCTTTCCGAGCGCTTCGACTCCACCATCGGCGCCGCCACCGTGCTCATGCCCTTTGGCGGCAAGACGCAGCTCACCCCGAGCTCTGCCATGGTCGCCAAGTTCCCCGTGGACGGCGAGACCACCACGGCGAGCGCCATGGCATGGGGCTTCAACCCCTACCTGATGGAGGCCGACCAGTTTGCGGGCGCCTACCTGTCCGTAGTCGAGTCCATCGCCAAGCTCGTCGCCGCCGGCTTTGAGCACAAGCGCGCCTACCTCTCCTTCCAGGAATACTTCGAGCGCCTGCGCACCGAGGCCGAGCGTTGGGGCAAGCCCATGGCAGCCGTTCTGGGTGCCCTTATGGCCCAGGTCGACCTGGGTGCCGGCGCCATCGGCGGCAAGGACTCCATGAGCGGCTCCTTTGAGGACGAGGCCGGCGAGCTCAACGTTCCGCCGACCCTCATCAGCTTCGCCGTGGCCGTGGGCCGCGCCGCTCGTGCCGTCTCGCCCGAGTTCAAGGGCCTGACGCACCGCGTCGTCCGCATCGCCCCCGCCACCTATGGCGAGGATTACCGTCCCGATGCCCAGCAGCTGCTCGCCGCGTTTGACGCCGTCGAGGCGCTCACCGCCACCGGCGACGCCCTGGCCATCTCCACGCCCGGTTACGGCTGCGGCGCCGAGAGCCTCTTTAAGATGTGCGTCGGCAACCAGATCGGCATCGAGCTTGCCGAGGACGTGGACGTGGAGAGCCTCTTCACCCCGCTCTACGGCAGCTTTATCGTCGAGCTCGCAGAGGATGCCGAGCTGCCCGAGGTCGCCGACGGCGTTGTCGTCGAGCCCCTGGGCACCACCGTCGAGGGCTATGTCATCGATACTGGCTCCGAGGTCATCGAGCTCTCCGAGCTTCAGGAGGCCTGGGAGAGCGGCATCGAGAGCGTCTTCGCCTACCGCAGCGCCGGCGAGACCGCCGAGGTCGAGACCATCGACTATCGCACCAAGGATATCCACGTGTACGGCGGCGCCAAGATTGCCCGCCCGCGCGTGATTATCCCGGTGTTCCCCGGCAACAACTGCGAGTACGACAGCGCTCGCGCCTTCCGCGCCGCCGGTGCCGAGGCCGACACTTTCGTGATCAACAACCTCACGCCCGAGGCCGTCGCCGAGAGCACCCACGAGCTTGCCCGCCGCATCCGTGCAAGCCAGATCGTCATGATCCCCGGCGGCTTCTCGGGCGGTGACGAGCCCGACGGCTCCGCCAAGTTCATCACGGCGTTCTTCCGCGCTCCCGAGGTCACCGAGGCAGTCCGCGACCTGCTCAAGGCCCGCGACGGCCTGATGCTGGGCATCTGCAACGGCTTCCAGGCCCTGGTCAAGCTCGGTCTGGTGCCCTATGGCGACATCGTCGATGCCACGCCGGATGCGCCCACGCTGACCTTTAACACCATCGGTCGCCATCAGAGCCGCCTGGTGCGCACCCGCATCTCGTCCAACTTGTCCCCGTGGCTGTCGCAGTGCAGCCTGGACGACCCCTACACCGTCGCCATCAGCCACGGCGAGGGCCGCTTTGTCGCCAACGACGAGGTACTCGCCCAGCTGATCGCCAATGGCCAGGTCGCCACGCAGTACGTGGGCGAGGACGGCAAGCCCAGTATGGATCTTTCCGTCAACCCCAACGGCTCCGTACTCGCCATCGAGGGCATCACGAGCCCCGACGGCCGCGTCCTGGGCAAGATGGGCCATGCCGAGCGTCGCGGCGACAACCTGTACCGCAACGTGCCCGAGCATGTCCCCGGCGATAAGTTCATGCCGATCTTTGAGAGCGGCGTAGCCTACTTCGCTTAAAGCTTTCCCATCGGGTACAATCCCCTCGGGTAACAACACCCGCCACCGACACATCCGGTGGCGGGTTCTTTTTTGCTTCGCGCATGTAGGAAGGACATCATGGAAAGCCGCAAGCCGTATCTCGCCACCCTGCCCGGACTCATCCTGGGCTGTCTTGTTTGCTGTGCACTCTGGGGATCGGCCTTTCCCTGCATCAAGATCGGCTACGCACTCTTTGGGATCCCGGCGCACGATAGCGCCTCGCAGCTACTCTTTGCAGGTTTGCGCTTCACGCTTGCCGGCATCCTGGTTATCGTCGGTATGAGCACAGCTCAGCGCCGCCCGCTCGTCCCACAGGTACGCGATATCAAGCCCATCTGCATCCTGTCACTCTTCCAGACTATCGGGCAGTACTTCTTTTTCTACCTGGGACTCTCGCGCGCCAGTGCCATGTCGAGCTCCATCATCGAGGCCAGCGCCAACTTCCTCGCAATCCTCTTTGCCGCCCTGGCGTTTCGCACCGAAAAGCTCGATGCGGCCAAGGTGCTCGGCTGTGTACTGGGCTTTGCCGGCGTCGCGCTCGTCAACCTTTCGGGCGCGGACGGCACCTTTGGCTTTACGCTCGACGGCGAGGGCTTTATCCTGGCCTCCACCGTCGCGGGTGCCCTGTCGACCTGCCTGATCGGCATCTTCTCGCGCGAGCACGACGGTGTCTTGCTTGCCGGGTGGCAGTTCTTGGTCGGCGGCCTGGTCCTCACCGCCATCGGCTTTTTGATGGGCGGCGCGCTCTCCCCCACCGCGATCATCCCCGCCATCGCGCTCATTATCTATATGGCACTCATCTCCGCCGTCGCGTACTCGCTATGGTCGCGCCTGCTTGCCGTCAACCCCGTCAGCCGCGTCTCGGTCTTTGGGTTTATGAACCCCGTCTTTGGTGTGCTGCTGAGTGCGCTGCTGCTCGGCGAGGGCGCCGGCACGAGCCCCGTTACCGTTATAGTTGCCCTGCTGTTGGTCTGCGGCGGCATCATCATCGTCAACAGGCCTAAAAAGGCCTAGCGAACTGCCCTTATTTAGCAGAGGGGATTCACATACTTTAGTTTAATGGAGTACATCGGAGAGCCGAGGGCCACCATGCACGCAAGCGTGCGCCCCTATTTCTAGCGTATCTGGACGCCAGCTTTCTTCTTCTCATGCTTTACGCGGTACAGCTCCGTATCGGCAGCGCGAAGCAAGTCTTGCCAGGTATCAACACCATCACCCATCCGTGCGTAGCCGATAGACATCCGCAACAGATACGGCACCTCGGCACGCGCGAGCTCGTCGTTGATCGCCTCGCACAGATGTATGATATCCTGCTCCGCTGTCGCCTTTTGGAGCACTACGAACTCATCGCCGCCATAGCGTGCGATAAAGCCACCAGACGCCGAGCAGACATCTTTGAGTGCGGCGGAGATAACCTGAAGGGCATGGTCGCCCTCCACATGTCCATAGCGATCGTTAATCTGCTTAAAGCCATCAGCGTCCATCATAAGCAGATACACATCGTCCGTATGATCCACATTTGAGAAGAGCGACAGCATATAGCTCTCAAAACGGTTGCGATTGTTGAGGCCGGTCAACGGGTCGGTCGAGATGAGCTGCTCCTGGTAGACGATGTAGAGCAGCAACATGCTAATCATAATGCCGACGCAAAGGCCGGGCACCGAGAACGCGACCTGAAAGGTGCCACCCACCAGAGCGGGAATAGCGAAGAATGCCAGAGTACGATAAATGGCCTTCTTTTGCAGGCTTTCAACCCGTAGGGAATGCGCAAAAGCGTGCAAGGACGTATATATGACGTAGCAGTAGCTCACGATAGGCTGAATCATATAGGCGACGCCACGGCGGTACACACCCTGAGCATCGATGTAGAACAAGGCGTGCGTCCAGTAACTGGTAAACGCCAGCACGACCACCAGAGCCGTAGGCAACGTTACAAGAGCCACTCTAGAGCGCGCGGTCAAAAGGCGAGAGCCCTGCACCGTCTCGGAATAGATAAACCAAATGAGGCACGCGATGGCAAAGAGCGAAAACGAAACCGCGTTGGAAATCCAGTTGGCAGCAATGCCCAACATGCCATCCGCACCGTCCGAAAGCGTCCAGATCATATCGAATAATATGTACGCGGCAGAGGTGTAGCCCAGCATGCTAAACAAGAGCTGCTGGGTGCTCGAGAACAGGGAGCGACGACTTCGCACGGCAAGCCCGATAAGAACAATCATGCAGAGCAGGAATATCTCAATCTTGAGTGCCTTAACCACTAGACGCCATCCCTTCAATATCCAAGTGGTCAGAATCGCCCGATTCGGGTCTGGGCAACAAACACCCCTACCCGCAGGGGTAAGGGGAATAATAGCAGAGCGCCCGAACGTTGCTGCAAGACAGCTTTCGTTCGGGCGCTCAAACGGCGCGAATTGCACGCCGGAATCAATTATCGGTAACGGCCGTTACTCACCGTTGATATCGGTTGCGACAGCCTCCTCGATGGCCTCGACACCGGCGGGCGACAGGTCCTCCTTGCCCTGGCAGAACTTCTTGTCGACCCAGCCGGTCAGAATCGGAGCCATGATTGCCGTGATGATGACGGCGGTGGCGATCTGCGCATACGCGGTGGGCGCAAGCTCGGCATAGCGCGGAGCGACCTCGGCGAGGGCGACCGGCGTGGTCATAGCCGTGCCGGCGATGGTGGAACAAGCCACCGCGGCAACGACATTGCCGTGCGACAGTCGCTGCGAAAAGAGCAGGCAGATAAAGAGCGAGGTGCAGACAAAGGCTGCAATGGCGGTGGGAACATCGACAACGGCGCCGACGATGGCGCCCATCGTACACGATACGCCCCATGTTGCGATAAGGATCACGTTGAGCACAAAGGACTCGCGCGGGCCCCAATCCTGCCCCTCAATCAACTTGGCAAGCGAGATGCCATATGCCTCCTCGGTGAGCGTCGCGGCAACGGCCAGCGTCTGACGCTTCGAGGCGCCCGCCAGATGCGGTGCGATCGATGCCGCAGGTTGCAGACCATAAACTGTCCACAGCCCGTCACAAACGTGCTGCTCAGGGCAAAAACCATCCATGGTTCCATCCCCGTCTGCGCCATAATCATTCCGCACGGCGCACCTATCGCAACATAGGCAAGCATCACCGGCCAGACGGTTTTAACGATCCTAAGGACCATGCCACCCCCATTCTGGTAAGTCGTCTGCAGCGCGTCTCGCAACGCAGCAGAAATATCAACCGGTGGCAATAAAGTTCGCCTACAATTGCCACCGGATCGAAAGACACAACTTTTTAGGAAGTCATTATGACAGCTATCGATCGTGCGCGGGCGGCTGCGGCCTTCAAGACCTATACCGACGCCTACGACGCCACCAACCCACGCATCGCACTCAAAATCGAGCATACGTACCACGTTGCCGAAGTATGCGATGCCGTGGCGCGTGAACAGGGTTGGCCAGCGCAGGACATTGACCTGGCATGGCTTTGCGGCCTGCTACACGATATGGGCCGCTTTGAGCAGTTGCGGCGCTGGGACACCTTTAAGGACGCCGAGAGCATGAGCCATGCAGCGCTGGGCATCGAGGTCCTCTTTGGCGAGAATCCCGCCGATGCACCCGCCGTAACGAGCATCCGCGACTTTATCGATGACCCGGCAGAGGACGAACTGATCCGCGCGAGCATCGCCCACCACAGCAATTTTCGCCTGCCCACGGAACTCGACACCCGTACACGGAGCTTCTGCGAGATCGTGCGCGATGGTGACAAGATCGACATTATGCGCACCATCGCCGACAGCACCGTCGAGACCATCCTCAAGGTGGATGAGGACGCATTTCTCGCCAGCCACTTCTCGGCACCGGCGCTTACCGCCTTTGACGAGCACCGCTGCGTCGCACGCGATGAGCGCGATGAGCCCGCAGACTACCTGGTGGGACTCATCTGCTTTATGTTTGAGCTCGTCTATCCAGCGAGCCGCGCGCTGGCGCGCGAACAGGGCGATATCCACCGCCTGCTCGACGCGCCCTTTGGCATTACGCGGCCCTTTACCGACCCCGCCACGCAGGCAACCTGGAGCCGCCTAAAGGACGAGATGCGCGACTGGCTGACGCGCGCTTAGCGCTCAAGCTGAGCCAGCAGCTCCTCAACGATCTCAACGGCATCGCCGACGACCTTGTACTGGGCGGCACCAAAGATGGGGGCATCCGGGTCCTCATTGATGGCGACAATGCACTCCGCCCCACCGATGCCGGCGAGATGCTGGATAGCGCCCGAGACACCGATGCTCACGAGGAGCTTGGGCGAGACCGATACACCCGTCTGGCCAATTTGGTGGCGATACTCCAGCCAGCCGGCCTCCACCACGGGGCGCGTGCAGCCAAGCTCGGCACCCAGAGCCTCGGCAAGCTTTCGCATCAGCGGTAGGTTTTTCTTGGAGCCGATGCCGCGGCCCACCACGACTAGACGCTCGGCATCGGCAATTGAGGCCTGCTGTCCCCACTCCTCGGCGGGAATCGAGATCTCGACACGGGCCTTAACGTCATCCGCTAGCACTACCTGGGCAATCGTGCCGGAGCGGCTATAGTCAAACTCGGGCGCCTTAAAGATGCCGGGGCGCACCGTTGCCATCTGAGGACGGTGGTTGGGGCAGATAATGGTGGCCATCAGGTTGCCGCCAAACGCCGGGCGCGTCTGCTGCAGCAGACCCGTCTCCGTATCCATCGAAAGCACCGTGCAATCGGCCGTAAGGCCCGTCTGCAAGCGCACGGCCACACCGGGCGCCAGCTCGCGACCAAAGGCGGTCGCGCCGTACAGAATGGCCTCGGGCTTGCGCTCGGCTACCAAATCGCAGATCAAGCGGGCGTAGACCTCCGCGTCGTTCTGACGCAGGCGCTCGTCACGACAGACCAGAACTTCGTCCGCACCGGCGCAAATCAGATGCTCCAGGTCCCCGAGTGAGCCCTCGGGGCTCATGCCGACCAGTGCCACCAGACGGCAGCCGCGGGCATCGGCAAGCTCGCGCCCCTTGCCCATGAGCTCGAAGGCCACGGATGCAACGGCATCGTGCTCGTCAGTCTGCACGAAGATCCAGATGTCTCGATATGCGTCAAGGTCTGCCGCGCCGGCGGCCTCGTCGCGCTCAATCGAGATGGCGTTGACGGGGCAGGCGTCGACGCACCCACCGCACAGGATACAGCCGTCGGTTACGCGGGCACAGCGATTGGGGCGCTCACCCTCCACCACAATGCCGCCCGAGGCGCAGGCGCGAACGCAGCGACCGCAGCCGATACAGGCTTCGCTATCGATAATCAGCCCGCTCATCTATGCCATCCCCTCAATAATCTTGGCAAGTTTTACCGCCTGCTCGGACGCCGTTCCCTCGACGGCCTCGCACGTTTGGTCACGGTCGGGCACAAACGAGCGCACGACCTGCGTCGGTGATCCGGCAAGGCCGCAACGCGAGGGATCGGCGTTTACGTCGGCAGCGCTGGCCACACGCACGTCTGCATCCTCGGCCGCGCGAATACCGGCAATACTCGGCATGCGCAGCTGGCCAATCTCCTTGGCAGTCGTCATCGCACACGGCATCTCCAGGTACACCGTCTCCTCGCCGGCATCGCAGCCGTGAACGAGCGCCAGCGAGCCACACGTCGTAAATCCCGCGCTCTGCACACAGCTCACGTCGGTCACGCAGGGGACCCCAAAGGCGCCGGCCAGCTCGGAGCCGATCTGGGCCGTATCGCCGTCCACTGCCATCTTGCCGCAGATGATCAGGTCAAAGTCCTCATCGAGTGCCTCGATGCCGCATTTGAGGGCATAGGTGGTGGCTAGGGTATCGGCGCCCGCAAAGGCTCGGTCGGTCAGCAGCAGCGCGTCGTCGGCACCGCGGGCGATGCAGTCGCGCAGCAGCGATTCGGTCGCGGGGATGCCCATCGACACCACCGTCACACGCACGTCCATGCCAAAGCCGATAAAGTCGTCCTTCAGCGCTAGCGCACATTCGAGAGCACTTGCATCGAAGGGATTAATGACCGCCTGCTTGCCATCACGCACGATAGTATTGGTCTTGGGGTCCATCTTGACCTCGGTGCTTCCGGGCACCGCCTTGACGCACACCACCATATGGAAATCACTCATCTTCACGCGCCCCCTTTCTGGACGAGTTCATCCAAGAGCTTCTCCGTAAACAGGTTGCCGCGACCCAGCTGGCCGGCAGGATCAAGCTGGAGTTTGAGACGCGCCGACTCGACCATGGCCTCGTGGCCGTACATCGTCTCCAAGAAGCCCGCCTTGATCTTGCCGACGCCGTGTTCGGCAGAAACGGCACCGCCCATGGCCGTGACCTCGGAAGCCCACTGGGCAAAGAGCTCTCCACCACGACGGTAGTCTTGCGCATCGCGCGGCAGGATGTTCACATGCAGATGGTTGTTCCCGATGTGTCCCCAGGCAGCAGACTCAAGCCCGCTTTCGGCCAGCGTGCGGCGATAGAGGGCCACGACATCGGCAAGGCGTGCATTGGGCACCGACATATCCGATCCCAGCTTGGTAATGGTGGGGTCGGTGCGGCGACGCTCGTCAATGAGCATGTTGACGCTCTCGGGCACCGCGTGGCGGAAGAACCGCTGGCACTCGCGATCGACTTCGTTGCGGGCGACCCATGTCGCATCGTCGCGGCCGCCCGCAAGCTCCAGCACCCATCCCAAGTGGTACAGCTCCTCGGTCGCCTGCGCCTCGTCATCGCAATCGAGCTCCACGTAGACACATACCTTGGCCTCTTTGTCGAGCGCCGGCAGCGAGGCAAACGCCGTCGACTGCTCGCGCTGGCGACGTAGAATATCCAGGGCGCCAGCATCGAAGTACTCGATGGCAGCCGCATGGGACAGGACAGGGCGCACGGAATCGGTAAAGGACACCGCCTTGTCCTCGCTATCGAAAAAGCAACTCACACCCCAAACGACCGCAGGCGCCGCCTGCAGGGCAATCTCGAGCTCGGTGATAACGCCGAGCGTGCCGCACGCGCCGATAAAGAGGTCGATGGCGTCCATATCGTCCGCAACGAAATAGCCTGAGGCATTTTTTGTCTCGGGCATGGTATAGCCGGGAAGATCGAGCTCGAGCGTACGGCCCTCTGCCGTCACGAGCGACAGGTGGCGGCCCTGGGCAAAAGCCTCGCCGCGCTGAAGCTCAAGCAAATCGCCATCAGCCAGCGCGACGTGGAGTCCCGTGATATGCGGGCGCATGGGGCCGTAAGCGTAGCTGCGGGCGCCGGAGGCGTTGCATGCCGCCATGCCACCCAGACAGGCAGATGCCTCGGTGGGATCGGTGGGAAAGAACTGCTCGGGGGACTCTTGGAACTCCTCGTAGGCCTCAAGCGATGCCTGGTCCCAACCAGCGGTCGGCAGTACCTTCTTGCTCAGCTGCTTACGCAGCTCCGAGAGCACAACGCCCGGCTCCACGCGCAGCAGAAATTGGCCTTGTTCATCGCGGCGAAGGCCCAAGTAGCGATTCATACGGGAAGTATTGAGGATATGCCCACCGTGGGGCACGGCACCGGCGGCAAGGCCGGTTCGGGCGCCCTGAACCGTTACCGGGACACGCTCGGCATGGAGCGTTTCCAAAATGGCACGGACCTCGTCTTCCGTTGTCGGAAACGAGATGCTCGATGCTTCGCCCGATGCACGAGATTCATCGCGGCCATACTCTTCGAACTCATCGGTGAAGGGTTTAATGGTTGCAGACACGCGAACTCCCCCTTTAGCTAACTACAGTGTTTGCAGGGAGATGTTACCGCATCGTTTCGTCGACGTGTTCGAGACCGTCTCCATAATTGGCGATTTTTACGTTTGTGCAATTCGGCGAACGGCAAGGCTTCCTCGGCAGACGATGCTTTTGACACATATCGCCCCGCCGTCGCCGACCGCTCGATTGTCGCTCGAAAAAAGTTGAAGTAATTTTTTCCACCTTTTACCTGCGGAGATGTCAATCCGTCAAGCATTTGGTCAGAAATTGGTCAAGTAGCGGCTGATACGGTCGGCGTCGACAACCAAAACCGATAGAAGTTTTGGCCCCAGAAGCAGGGAGGTTCCCATGGCATATTACTGGCCCCAGTACGGCGTCGCCATCGAGGTCGACGACGATCCCTATCTCCTGCCTTTCGACGAAGAGGCGTTCCCCGATACGGCGGTCTACCACGTCACCACCGATGTTATCTGCGACCCCGAGTCGTTCTCGGCGCTCGCCCACCACATCGCGCGTATCCACGACATCGAGCTCCCTCACGACTTTGACGAGCTCATCTACTCGCGCCGCCTGATGCTTCACATGCTCTTTGGAGCGGACCCGTCCACGTTCGCACGTGTCTACACCACCAAGGACGCCGCATGAGTGCGAAGAAGCCGCCCCGCCTCGCAGGACTGGGGCGTCGCAAGAAACTCGTCGTTGTCTGCCTGGCTATCGTCTGCGCCCTCATCGCCGTAGGGCTATACGCCTGGCAGTCGCAGCCCGTGCCCGAAGCGGGCGCCTCAGTCACGACGGCAGAGGGCAAATCGCGACAAGAAATCCAAGATGAGCTCGATGCCATCGTCCGCGACAACATGATGACGATTTCGGTCGCGCCGGTCGCTCAGCTACAGGAGGACGGCAAGCTGCGCGTCAACGTGCAAAACGTCCAAGACAATAAATTTCCCCAGCGATTCCGCGTCATCCAAAACGACGAGACCATGTACGAATCCGGTGTGGTCGAGACCGGCAAGACAATCGAGACGTGCCCCGCCGGCGACATCAAAGAAGGCGAGGCATACATCGAGATCCAGGCACTCGATGCCAAGACCCTCGACAGCCACGGCAATCCGACACGTGTCAGGGTACGGGTTGAGCAAGCCGAGAACTAGCTTTTTCGGCCGACGCGGCACCGCACGCAATTCACCAGCATTCGTCCAATCATCGCGGGGACGGCCCGCGGCGAATAGAAAGGAACGACCATGGACATCACCAGGAACATGAACGGAGCCAGAGCGCTCGTCGTGGGCGCAGGGCTCGCGCTCGCGCTCGCAATGGGCGCCGCCCCGACGCCAGCTCTGGCAGCCGGGCGCGTTGGAACCACGAAAGTAATGGTCAGGACCGAGATCGACAACGTAGAGTTCAAAGTTCCGACGGTTATTCCCTTCGTCGCCAAGGCCGACGGCACGCTTCAGGGCCCCTCAGAAGACGCGACCACCATCGACAATCATTCGGCCTACGGCATCCATGTCACCAACATGAAGATCGACGCCATGAACACCTGGACCATTGCCGCCGACGCCAAGGCCGGAACCGCGCAGAATTCCATCGACTTTAAGGTCGGCCCCGACGGCGCACTCCAGAACGCCAGCGCCGCAATGCAGGAGACGGGCCTCGATCTTTCCAAGAATGCAGCCTTCGACATGGGCTACCAGGGCATTGCCGGCGGCACGGACAAAATTAAGCTCAAGACAAGCGGAAACGTCGCCCGCGTCACGCGCGACATCTTCCGCGTAACCGGCGAAGGCGATCAGGTTGCAACGATCACCTGGACGGTCGAGCCCGGTGCGCACACGGCATAAGGCTATCGCCCTGGCCGCCACCGTCAGCATCCTAGCGTTTGGGCCAGCCATGGCCTTTGCCCAGCAAGAACAGGCACAGGCCGCCACGCAAGTGACGGTCGATCTCTCGGAACTCGACCGCGGCGACCGCGAGGAACCGTTGGCGCAGACAGGCGACAGACGATGGCTCTTGGCAGTAGGTGCCACAACAGCAGGCGCGGGGACCGCCGGCCTCGGTCTGCACATCAAACACAGCCAGAAACAAAACACGGATAGGCCGCACTAAATTAGCTAAGGAGACCCCATGGCATCGAAGAACCTTTTGCCCGTCGTCGCACTCTGCGGCGCGCTCGCAACCGGAACGCCTGTCGCCGCTTGGGCGACTCCCGTCATGGCAGACTCCTTACCAGCAGCCCTAAGCTCCGCACCAAATCCGTCGAGCGCCATTGCGTGTAAGCGTTTTTCGATTGCACAGGCCGCAATCTCAACCTCGGGATGCCTTCGTCGTAATACGGACGGCTCGATAGTCGTGGATATCAATCGTTCGAACAAGGTAAACGGCTCCCAGGCGGGGCGCGCCGTCTGCACGTGGCGCTCGGTTGTGCTCGATGCAGATGGCGATCCATGCAATTTAGAGCTGCGCATCGACATCGCTTCGGTCGATGACTCGGCGAACGGAGCGAAGGTCGCCTTTGACGGTGCGTTTTTCGAGAAAGGAGGCGGTATATGTCTGGGCTGCGCCGCCGCGAATGCAGACGACACGCAGCCCACCCTCTCATTCACGGCATCGTTGCGGCTGGCCAAAGCCGGCACCGATGCCATCGCGGCGGGAGAAACGTCCCTGCTGTTCTACGCCGCCAGCACCAAAGATACAGACGCTCATTTCGAGAAGCCAGCCGGATCACTCAGCCTTACACGAGGGATAGAGGCAGGCCCTATTGAAATCGATGCCCACGCGCAAAGCAGGCAACGCATTCTTGCCGACCCGGCGCTTCTCGAAATGGAGTGGAACGGATCCGGAGCCATCGGAATTCTCCCCTCCGCGCTTGACGCCAAGACGCTCCCCTCAAACGACGAACCCATCAACGCAACCATACAAGAAGAGAGTGCGGACAAGGAAGCGGGTGCGGGCGACACGTCATCGCCGACAAACAGCGTCCCAGCTTCTTTCGAAGCACCGAATGAGCCCGCTACCGATCAAAACGATCCCGAGCTCGCGGACAGTCTGGGGCTTGCTGATCCTCAAGAAATCGATGAAGGTAACTGCTGCGTGTTTGCCGCGCTCGACCACACGGAGGTCATCGACGCTGCAAGCATCGAAGTTGCCGCCGCCAATCAGCCCGTCCGCAAGTCGGCCATCATCGCATTTCCTGAATCCATCGAAGTCGTCTTTTTGCCATCGGGCGAGGTCGTGGCCCCAACACTGCTCACCTTGTTGGGCGCCAAGAATACTCGAAACGAAATTAAAAAGGTCACGGTTGTCGACCCTGCAACCACCGCTAAATTGCGCCTATACGCCGTTGCCCCAGACGGAGGCAAGACCTTGGAATTCGATGGCGACACACTCCTAGCCTGGCGACGTCTGGACATTATGCAAGACGTCTCGTATCAGATCGAACTCGAAGGGGTTGATCGTACCCGCGATGCCAATATCATCGCCGCGGCTATTGAATCCCCACAGCGGCTTATGACACTGCGCTTTGACTACTATCCCTATGTCCCGACAACCACCTGAGGCTTAAATACTGCGCGTCGTTGCTAATACCACTTATATAACGTATTAGATGAGTCGCGATGTGTCTCGCATTCCATTCTGCTACGATTGCCACGTTGGCATCAATACAGGAGGGCTCATGCCGGGCTTGGGAACAATCATCAACGTTGTCCTTTTAGTTGCGGGCGGTCTTTTGGGATTAGCGGGCGGTCGCTTTATCACACCGCGTATCCAAGACACGCTCATGAAAGCGTCGGGGCTGTGCGTCCTGTTTATCGGCCTTGGCGGCACCATGCAAAAGATGCTCCTTATCGATGGAAAGGCGCTGTCGACCACCGGTACCACCATGCTCATCGTCTCATTTGCGCTCGGTTCGCTCATCGGCGAGGCCGTCGACTTGGAAGCCGCCATTGAGAACCTTGGCGAATGGCTCAAGCGCAAAACCGGCAGCGAGGGCGATAACGAGTTCACCAACGCTTTTGTCTCGACTTCGCTCACCGTGTGTATCGGCGCCATGGCCATTGTGGGATCGATTCAGGACGGCCTGCTCGGCGACTGGTCAACGCTTGCCCTCAAGGGCGCACTGGACTGCATCATCGTCTGCACCATGACGGCCTCACTTGGCCGCGGCTGCATCTTTTCCGCCCTGCCCGTCGCCGTGTTCCAGGGGACGATCACGCTGTTTGCCGGTGCACTCTCCCCCATCATGACCACGGCAGCCCTCGACAGCCTTTCGCTCGTAGGCTCCATGCTCATCTTCTGCGTCGGCGTCAACCTTATCCGTCCTCAGACCTTCCGCACTGCCAATATGCTTCCCTCCGTCATCATCGCCGTCATCTACGCCCTCCTGTTCTAAATCTATCTACGTAGCGGTATCTCGAACATCTGTTTGATGCTGTGCTATGATATGAGGTCACCGTAGCTGCGTTCGAGAGGAGGAGCGGTGGCCGACCAGGACATCAAGATGCTCATCGAGCGCATTATGGCCGAGGCTCGGACCCATCAGTCCGCCCGCTTCTCAAACGAAATCTACGCAGACGAGCCGATTCTCAAGACCGGCCGACAGATGCAGAACTTCCTCCCCGACCAATACCGCAAGATGCGTGAGATATCGCGTTGGCAAGAAGACCCAAAGGGCGGCGCGGGCCGTTGGCTTTCGGAAGCCGAACTTTTCTACCGCCAAGGTCTGCTGATGGCCGACTTCGAGGACGATTGCCCCTACAACGGCACCTTTAAGTCGTACTTTCCCACCTACAATGCCATGAGCGATCGACAGTTGCGCGGCTACTTTACCTGGCGTGCCCAAGTGCGCCGCGGCAATATCGAGGAGACATCGACCTCGTTTGCCTTTCTGTATCTCTACGAATTGATCTGCGGCATTGGCGTCGACAATCCGCGTGACGGCTATGGCAAGATCAAGGCATTTTGGGATGCCTATCGCGCCTTTGAACCCGGCATCGACCGGTTCGCACGCGTGTGGCTGCAGGACTACGCCGTGTTCCATGAGCTCGACCCCAAGCTGCTTCGCGACTCTAAAACCGTCGCATTCGACAACGCCCTCATCGAGCTGCGCCGCGCAGCGCGAGACCTTGTACCCGCGCCGGCGCCGTCAGACCTGCCGCCTGCGCGTCGCAAGACCTCCGGGCCCACGCTTCCCCTTCCGCCCGATGAGGCACATGAGGAGCGGCTCATGGCTGCCATCGACGCACTCTCGACATACAACCTGAATAGCTCACGGCTCGACCGTTCCCACCATCGCGACCTGCGCCACGTGGCATGCGCCGTGTATGTCCGTATGGCGCGCTACTATGACACGCACCGAAAAAACGGCATCGTAGCGAGCTTGTTTGGGGAGGAGACGGCCATGCCCTACACCATGTTTGCCTCGGCCGTGTTCTTTGCTCCCGAGCGCCACGAGGACTGCGAATATCGCCTGGACCCCATTCACATCTACCGTTGCCAAAATGGCTTTTGGGAATGCATGCGCATCCACGGCAGCAGACAAAAAAGTAGCAAGCTCGGTGAGATGATGCGCGCTTGTGACCAGCGCCTGCGCCTGGCGCTGGATCCCGGCCATCCCCTTAAGGAAGAAAAGATCCCCAAATATCTGGCTAAAATTATCGATGACGAGATCACGGCATGGCTTTCATGGGATGCCGCGCATCAGCCCGTCAAGATCGATATCGACCTAAGCCAGCTGGGGCACATTCGGAGCGCCGCCGCACAAACGCGCGAGGCGCTTTTGATCGACGAGGAGCGCGAGGACGGCACGCTTGCGGATGCCGAGGCGGCAGTTGCCGAACGACGGGAAGCCGAGCCCGTGGCCGACACGATCGCCGAACCAGTCGCGACGACCATGCAGCAGGACGAGGCTAGCGAGCCGACCATCTCCACCGAGCAGTTTGGCGTCGTAGCCCCGCTCCTCGCATCGGCGCCCACGCCCGCCGACACCGCGTCCGCACTCGACCCCGCCGCAGACGCCTATCTTCGAGCACTACTCGAGCAAAACGCAGCGCAGACGGCATCGGCGGTGGCAAAGTCGGGCAAGAGTGAGGACATGCTCGTCGACAGCATCAACGAAGTGCTCTTTGGCCTGGTGGGCGACACCATTATTGAATTTGGCCCAGCAGGACCGCAAATTATCGAGGACTACGAAGCAGACGTGAGAGGATACTTAGACCATGAGTGATACCGCATCCGCAGCACCCCGCGTGCCCAAGCGCGTCGCCGCCGTCATTCTCAACTCGCTCAAGGGCGGCGTTGTCCCGCGCATTGGCCTTCCCTATATCACCGTGGGGCGAGAGGTCGAGATCCGTGCTCTGCTCACCGACCTGAGCCTCATCGCCGATGGCGGCGCAAGCTTCCGTTTTCTAGTCGGTCGCTACGGCGCCGGCAAGAGCTTTTTGCTCCAGACCATCCGAACGCATGCCATGGGCGAAGGCTTTGTGGTCGCCGATGCCGACCTTTCCCCCGAACGCCGTCTACAGGGCGGCCAGGGCCAGGGCCTCGCCACCTATCGCGAGCTCATCCGCAACATATCGACCAAGACGCGCCCCGAGGGTGGCGCGCTCAACCTTATCCTGGATCGCTGGGTCGCCTCGTGTGCCGACGCCGATGAGTCTGCCGTTAATGCCCAACTGGCCCCGCTCGAGGAGATGGTCCACGGCTTTGACTTTGTCCGCATGCTCCGCCGTTATCGCACGGCCGTCTCGGAGGGTGACGAAGACGCCATGAGCCGCGTGACCAAATGGATTCGCGGCGAGTACCGCACCAAGAGCGAGGCGCGCGCCGAGCTAGGCTCCTCGACCATCATCAGCGACGACGACTGGTACGACTACGTTAAGCTCATTGCGCGCTTTTTGGTCTGCAGCGGCTACAAGGGCATGTTGGTGCTCATCGACGAGCTCGTGAATCTATACAAGATTCCCAACGCGATCACGCGCCAATATAACTACGAGAAGATCCTGACCATGTACAACGACACGCTCCAGGGCAAAGCGCAGTACCTGGGCGTGATCATGGGCGGCACGCCGACCTCTATCGAGGACCGCCGCCGCGGCGTCTTTTCCTACGAGGCCCTTCGGAGCCGTCTCGCTCAGGGCCGTTTTGCGCGCGATGATCTCAAAGACATGCTCGCGCCCATCATCCGTCTGCAGCCGCTCACCTACGAGGAGCTGCTGGTGCTCATCGAAAAGCTCATGCAAATTCACGCCGGCTACTTTGGCTGGACGCCCACGCTTACCGAGAACGACTTGGTGGACTTCCTCAAGATTGAGTTTGGCCGCGTGGGGGCCGACACGCATCTGACGCCCCGCGAGGTCATCCGCGACTTTATCGAACTGCTCGATATCCTGTGTCAAAACCCCGATGCTAACGTGGCCGAGTTACTGCAAAGCGTCGGTGGCGACGCGCTGGCGCCGGCAGCCGCAACAGACGACACCGGCACCGCAGGCGGCGACCGCAACTTCGCCGAGTTCACCATCTAACCTGCCAAAAAGGGACAGGTTTATTTTGGCAGGTTTTATCTGGGCAAACGCCGATGTTGCAAGATATCGAGCCGTTGCCCGTTGCGTTGATCAGCCCGTTGTTGAGAGGAGGTCCCATGAACGCCTTTGACCGATATGCCCCGTTTATCCAAGACTTCATCTACTCCCACGATTGGGAGAGTCTGTGCTCCATCCAGGTTGCGGCGGCAGATGCCATCTTCAACACGCAAGACAATGTGCTCCTGACGGCATCCACGGCATCTGGCAAAACTGAGGCGGCCTTCTTTCCCATCCTGACCGAGTTTTGGGAGAACCCGCCCGCGAGCGTGGGCGCCCTCTACATTGGCCCCCTCAAAGCACTCATCAACGACCAGTTCGTTCGCCTCAACGACCTCTGCGAAGAGGCCGATATCCCTGTCTGGCACTGGCACGGCGATGTCTCGCAGTCGCACAAGGCCAAGCTCATCAAAAAACCGAGCGGCATCTTGCAGATTACGCCCGAATCACTCGAGGCGCTCCTGATCCATAAGCACATGGCGATCCCGCGCATGTTTTGCGACCTGCGCTACGTGGTCATCGACGAGGTCCACTCGCTCATGCGCGGCGACCGTGGCGGGCAGACGCTCTGCCTTGTCGAGCGACTCTCGCGCATGGCCGGCGTGCAGCCCCGCCGAATTGGCCTTTCGGCCACCATCGGCGACCCCGAGCGCACGGGTGCCTTTCTCTCACAGGGAACGGGGCGCAACTGCGTTATCCCCCGTTTTGAGGAACCGCGCCGCGTGTGGCGCATCTCCATGGAGCACTTCTATAACTCGGGTCCCCAGGCGCAGCAGCGAGGATTCGAGAGCGCAGGTCCCCAAGAGGCCGAGGTGCTTGCGTGCGAGCGCATCGAGGCGGCGACGCCCACGGCACTACCCACCGGCACCCAGGACAGACGTCACAGCGGACAACTCACGCAGGAGGAGCGCCGCCAGCGTCGCGAACAGGCACAGGACAAGGCTACTTCCAGGGATCGCCGCGCTTCCTCGGCCCCCGAGGGCGAAGTCGACATCCCACGGGCAACCGAACAGGCACTTCTCAACCCCACCGACACCGCACCCGACAACGCCGACCCCGGCATGGGCTACATCTTTGAACATACCCGCGGCCGCAAGTGTCTGGTCTTTGCCAACTCGCGCGAGGAGGCAGAGGCCGTGTGCTCCATGTTGCGCAGCTACTGTGATAACCGGCACGAGCCAGACCGCTTCCTTATCCATCATGGCAACCTCTCGGCATCGCTACGCGAGACCGCCGAGGAGATCATGCGCGACGAGGAACAGGCGCAGACAACCGTCACCACCTCCACGCTGGAGCTCGGCATTGATATCGGTCGCCTGGAGCGCGCGTTCCAGATCGATGCACCGTTTACCGTCAGCTCCTTTTTGCAGCGCATGGGACGCACGGGACGCCGCGATCTTCCGCCCGAGATGTGGTTTGTCATGCGCGAGGAGGAACCCGAGCCGCGCACGATGATGCCCGAGACCATTCCGTGGAAGCTCCTCCAGGGCATCGCGCTCGTACAACTCTATCGCGAGGAAAAGTGGGTCGAGCCGCCCGAGCTCGATCGACTCCCCTACAGTTTGCTCTATCACCAGACCATGTCGACGCTCGCCAGCACCGGCGAGCTCACACCGGCCGAGCTTGCTCAGCGTGTGCTCACGCTCAGCTATTTCCACCGCGTCTCAGCCGATGACTATCGCATTCTGCTGCGCCACCTCATCAAGATCGACCACATCCAGGCCACCGAGGGCGGTGGGCTCATCGTGGGTCTCGCGGGCGAGCGCATCATCAACAACTTTAAGTTCTACGCTGTGTTCCAGGAAAACGAGGAGTTTACCGTTCGCAGCGAATCGGCCGAGCTGGGCACGATCGTCAATCCCCCACCGCCCGGTGAGCGCATCGCCATCGCCGGACACTGCTGGATTGTCGAGGAAGTGGACTGGAAGCGTCATACCGTCTTTGCCACGCAGGTCAAGGGCCGTGTGCCGGCCTACTTTGGCGACTGCCCCGGCGACATCAATACACGCGTACTCGAGCGCATGCGCAAGGCGCTCAACGAGCACGCGGCATATCCGTACCTCATGGGCAACGCACGGGCACGCCTTGCACAGGCTCGTCATACCGCCGAGATTTCGGGCGCGGGAACTAAACCGCTCATTAACCTGGGCGGCGACACCTGGGTGCTCTTCCCCTGGTTGGGAAGCTACGGCTTTTTGGCGCTCGAGCGCATGCTCAAGATTAAATGCGCCGCGGAGCTGGGCCTTCGCGGGCTCGATCCGTCGCGTCCATACTTTATGCAGTTTAAGATGAAGGCCGATGAGGAGACGTTCTTTGAGGTGCTCGCCGCCGAGGCTGAGAAGGACTTCGACCCCATCGAGCTCGTCTATCCCGGCGAGGTGCCTTATTTTGATCGCTACGACGAGTACGTTCCCGAGGAGCTTGTGCGCAAAGGCTTCGCCGAAGGCGTGCTCGATATCGAGGGCATGAAGCAGCGCATCCGCAGCTGGCGCGACCACGCATAAGACCAGTCATTTTGGAACGGAGAGACTTACTTGTCGTGAAGGGCAGTACCGAGAAAGTCGGCATTGAAAGGCACGGCTTCGGCAAAGGCGTAGTCGCCGTCGCTGGCGATGAGCAGGTAGTTTTCCTCGCCGCCGAACTCCGCATCGCCACATGGGACCACCCAGGCGTGGGCGAATACCTCGAGTGCCGTGGCAGCGCAATCGCGCAGGAACGTCACATCGCTCCCCTCGTTTGCGCTCACGATATTGGCCACGTAGATACCCCCGGGGTTCAGGCTGCCCTGCACTAAACGCAATGCCTCAACCGTCGCCAGCTCGCGTACGGGCTCGGCACCGCCAAAGCAATCGCTCACGACCACATCGTAGCGACGATGACCCACGCTCGTCACGCCCAGATACGAGCGAGCCTCAGCGGTAATCACTCGCAGGCGATCGCCCACCGTGCGCTCCAGCTCGTCCAGGTAGAACCAACGGCGCGCCAGGCGCGTAATCTCGGCATCGTACTCAATGACGTCCATGCGCAAGCTCTCGTGCGACATCAGCGCAAACTTGGGATAGGCAAACCCGCCGCCGCCCAGCATGAGCATGCGGTCGATACCGTGACCATAGGCGTCATGCATTGCGCGCTCGGCCTCAAACACGTCGTCAAACGCACGATAGTACGCAAAGACGGGCTCTGCCCAACGCTCGCCAACGTAGCTTGCGCTTTGGTAGACTCCGCCTTGCACCAACACGCGAATCTCATCGCCGCCCTCATCGTGCACGCGTTTCACACGCGCCAACCCATTGCGGGTTCGCGCAACCTGCAGACAGACAGCACGAACAGCGACAGCGGCCGCACCAAGCGCCGCGGCTCCCAGAGCAACGCCGGCAACGACGCCGGCAGAAACACTCGGCTTGTTCATCTAGAGCTCCTTTTGCAGATAAAGGCCATGGTCATAAAATCCAAGATGGCGATAGTACTCGCGTGTGCCAATCGCGCTAATCACGTTGATACGCGCATAACCCGCATCCCGAGCAATCTCGCATGCACGCTCTACGAGCAAACGCCCCAACCCGTGATGCTGCGCCGCCTGTCCCTGGTCGCCCACGCGCGCCGCCATGCCATACACGTGTACCTCGCGAATCATCGCCTCGTCCGGCATCGTCGGCAACTCGTCCGCATGTGCAGCAACAAATGAACGGTCGGGCAGCGACAACCGCAAAAAGCCCGCGATCTTGCCCTGCGGCGTCACCCACTGCAAAAAGCGCTCGTGCGTCACCGGCGTCTCGTACTCCACTTCCTCATCAAGAGATAGCTCATCCAAGTCGGCACCCGCCGTGCTGATCTCGCGATAGCGAATCTCGCGCACCGTCGCACCGTCACCCCGAGCAGCCAAGCGGTTTTCGACGAGTTGACGCAGGTTAGGCTTCTTGTTGCCCACCATGATGTCGTCAGAGCTAAAGTCGCGAATCATGCGGCTGATGCGGCAGAACGCCGGCGTCACCACGATGTCGTCGGCCAGCACATCGAGCAGCTCGTCCTCGGTATAGGGGTGCCACTCGCCATGCTCATAGCAGCCCACCAGACGCGAGCCCTCGATGAGCGCGCACGGGTAGACCTTGACCTCGTCGGGCATAAAGGCACCCTCGGTCATAAAGCGCTCGTAGTCGCGTTTGTCCCCCTCGGGCGTGGCGCCCAGCAAGTTGAGCATAAAATGCGCATGGATCTTAAAGCCAAACAGGCGTGCAAGCGAAAACGCCCGCTCGATCTGCGCCACCGAAATGCGACGCTCGTTGATATCGAGCAGGTGCTGGTCGAGGCTCTGGATGCCCATCTGGATCTTGGTGCAGCCCAGACGGCGGATGAGTGTGAGCGCCTGCGGTGTCACGGCATCGGGGCGCGTCTCGATAACGAGCCCCACCACGCGATGCTTCGCCGTCTCGTTGATGCGCTGCTGCCGCTCAAGCTCTTTCATCGTCGCCGTCTGCCACTCGGCGACCTCGCCCCACGGCGTGCCGGGGCCGTACAGACAACGCACCGCGCGGTTATAGCCGCCCACGGCAGCATCCACACGCCCCTGCTCGTCGGCAACGCCGGCAGCGAGCTTGGCCTCGTCTGTCGCAATGCCGGCAGCCCGATAGCGCTCGCGGCGCTCTGTTACCACCGGCGGCAGGGCATCGGCGGGAGCATCATCGAGCAGGCGCCCTGCCTCGGCACGGCTGATGCCCGGACGCGCCAACATGGGGTTTGCCGCCACGCCGGCGACGGCATCGTCATTGAGCGCACGGAAGAGCTCCGACATAAACCATGCCTGATACCCTTGCGGATAGTCGCTCCAGGTACCACCGAGCACGATGAGCTCTATCTTGTCGGTCGCATGCCCCATCTGCGAAAGCGCGGTCAGACGAGCGCTCACCTGCAGATACGGATCGAAGCAGTTTTGCTCCGCACGGGCACACGCCGGCTCAGCGTGCAGATAGCTCTTGGGCATGCGCAGATCGTTGGGACAAAATAGGCAATCGCCCGAGCATGGCCAGGGCTTGGTGATAACGGTAATGGTCGCCACGCCCGAAGCCGTGCGGCGCGGCTTCATGCGCAGCACCTGCAGCAGTTGGCGTTCCAGATCGGCATCGACATTCCACGCAGCCCACCGAGCCGGCTCCTCACGTTTAACCCGCTGGTAGAACGGCAGCAGACGGCGCTTGGCCAAATCGCGTTTGTCGGCACCCTCACGGCGCGCCTCGGCATGTATCAGTTTGACGAGCGCCTTGTCGTCCACGGTCTCACCGCGACGCAGGGTCTCGAGTATGTTCAAGACAATCTGTTCCATGTCCCCATTGTAAAGGCAAAGGTGCCGAAGCCAATCTCGGCTTCGGCGCCTTCATCAAACAGCGCGGCTACGTTTGCGGGTCTCCGAAAACCGCATGTCACTCCGAATCAAACGACATGTCGCCCGAACCGACCTTAAAACGATACGTGGCAGATTTATCACCGTTGTCGAATTCAAGATTCAAAATGGTCTCGCCGTCGTAGCCAAGCGGAAGGAAATCGCTCTCGAAGTCGCCGCTGCCCACGGTGAGGCTCGCCTTAAAGCCCGTAGAGTTCGGAACCGATATCTCCACATCGCCCGAGTCCACGCTTACGTCCATCGACTTCGCGGGGGCCTGGTAGAGCTCGAACGTCACATCGCCCGAACCGACCTCAGCACTGAGCGCATCAGTCACGCTGCCCGTAAACTCTACATCTCCCGCACCCAGGAAAAGGTCAAAACCATCACAGATGACACCGGCAATCTGCAGATCACCCGAGCCCACGTGCGCGTTGATCCCCTTCAGATGTTCGGCAACACGGCGCGGCAGCTCGACCGTAACTGAGCGATCGATTGCCTTACCGTCATCACTTCCAAACTGGGAAACCTTGAGCGTCGAGTCCTCGACGGATGCGATGTTTTGCGTCGCGGCCTTGGAGGCATCCATACCCTTGGCAACGCGTCCCCGCTCGATAACGCGAGCCTTGTTGCCATCAACAACCTTGACGTCCACCGTAGCCGCGGCGATATCGAAATCAAGGTAGCGGAACTCATCGGCATCAAAGGTCGCACTCGAAAGCTGCTGAGGTTGAGCGGAATATTTACCGCCATCGTTCATAAAATCGTCGTCGCCGACCACATCGTCCATACCAGACAAGCCGGGTACAACATCGTCGAGATCCCACGGGCCATCAAAATGAATCAAAGTCCGCGAAATACCAAAGACAAGTCCGATGATGAGCACGAACGCTCCGATGCCAACGCCCAAGCGTACCTTGGATTCATGCGAAAGCTTCATCATTCATCACCCTCTTTGGTGATCGGGTCAGCGGTAGTCGCGGTAGCCACGCCAGCATCAACCGCAGCGGAAGCATCCTGCACCTGAGTCCTAGCCGTCACCGGTGCCGAACCAACCTGAATATCCCCGCGCGCCCAATCACCATCGAGTGCACGCGCCACCCAGTGATAGATGGGAATCGTAAAGAAGATCAGCGCGGCAAAGGGGCCGGCACCAAACGGGAACATCAGCAAAAAGAACAGCAGCCAACACACAGCCCAATACGGGAACGACTGGAACGGGCCCTTCACCGGAGTCGAGCCAACCGCGCCGCCACTCGTCACCTGCGCCGTAGCGGCATTGGCGGCCTGCGCACTCCAGCTTGCCGCTTGCGCCGCCTTGGCGGCGGCATCACTCGCCTGCGTTGCCGCCTCGGTAGCACGTGCCGCCGCCTCATGGGTACGGGCGCGCTCCGCCGCCTCGGCCTCGCGCTGACGGGCGCGGTCCTCGTTCTCAAACTCGATATCGTCCTCGATCTCGTCACTCGGATTGAGGAGCTCGTCCAAGCTCACGCCATAGAGTTTTGCGAGCGAGATCAGGTTCTCGGTATCGGGCGAGCTCTCCGCGCGCTCCCATTTACTGACCGCTTGGCGCGACAGCCCCAGCTTTCGCGCCAACCCTTCTTGGCTAAAGCCCTTGCTGCGGCGAAGGTCGGCGAGCCGCTGCGCAGTTTCTACATTCATGGTTCCTCCTATGCTTTTGCCAGCCGTGCCGCCGGACCGTTGCTGTTCTTAAGGCGCCTTGCACAGTTAAAAATCTATCCGCCACCGCCAAAAGCATGCCACCTATTCTAGTGAGATTTTTGACAACCGGCGGTTGCGGGCACAGATGAGCTGCGGAAATGTGTCCAAACAAAGCAATGACCCACAGCTCGGTTGTCCCCGTTGCGGCGTTAACGGTAGTATGGTCGTACTATTTATTCCGCACCGCCATCGGAGGGAGTTCCGCGCCGTGAACCGCGATTTCGCCTCATCGCTCATCCAGCTCAACAACACGTTCTATCGCGAGCACTCCGCCTCCTTTTCCGATACGCGCCAAGCCCCGTGGCCCGGCTGGGTGCGCACCATGGACATCGCGCTCGGACAGCTCGATGTGGCCACGATCGAGCATCCCGTCCGCGTCTTCGATCTTGCCTGCGGCAATATGCGATTCGAGAACTTTGCCGCCGGCGGCGCACTTGCCGCCAAGGGCGTCGACGGCGCAAACCCCTCGGCAGATGCCAGCTGCCCCTTCGAGTTCTATGGCGTCGACTCGTGCCAAGACCTGGCCATCGATGCACATGGCCACGCCCTGCGCATTCCCAACCTGCACTTCCAGGAACTCGATGTGCTCGACGCCCTCATGAGGCTCAACCCCGCCGAGACGCCCGATGCGCTCTTTGACGCCCCGCTCGCCGACATCTCGGTCTGCTTTGGCTTTATGCACCACGTACCATCGTGCGAGTACCGCGTACGCGTACTTGATGCCTTGGTGCGCCAAACGCGCCCGGGCGGCATCATCGCTATCAGCTTTTGGGAGTTTATGAACGACGAGCGCATGGCGCGCAAGGCCGTTCGCGCCGAAGCCCGCGCCGAGCTCACCCCGCCGTTTGAGGGTTACGATTCCGCGCAGTTTGAAGCCGGCGACCACCTCATTGGCTGGCAAAACGACCGCCACGCCTACCGCTATTGTCATCACTTTGACGATCAGCAGATCACCGACCTGGTGCGCGGCGTCCGTACGTTCTACAAGAGCGGCGAGGTCCCCGTGCGCGAGCTTGAGCGTTTCCATGCCGACGGTCGCAGCGGCGAGCTCAACCGCTATGTGGTCCTCAAGCGTCTGTAGGCATCGGCGACTCGCCGCCGAGCCGCGCCGCAACGTTCGGGCAAACTATGCCCATCTTTTTCCAACCCATTGACGGAACGCGCCTGCATTGTGTTCCATACGTATGACCAAGGAGCCTCATGGGAGCCGTCCACGTTCGCACCCCTAAGAACTTTGTGCTCGAGGAGCGCCTGGAGCGCAACGCCAATGCGATTGAGACGAACCCCGAGCCTTATGCCGGGAATTGGCGCGAAGCCTGCGCGCCAGCCGGCGGCGCACCCTTCACCCGCCTTCATCTGGATCTGGGCTGCGGCAAAGGCACCTATCTGGTTGAGCAAGCTCGCCGTGAGCCCGACACGCTCTTTATCGGTATGGACCAGGAGCCCATCTGCATCGCCTATGCCGCACAGAAAATCTGCGAGCAGGGGCTGTCCAACGCACTCGTCCTGCCCCGAGGTGCCGCATCGCTGCCGCAGCTATTTGCCGCAGGCGAGCTCGATGCCATCACCATCAACTTTCCCACGCCGCAGCCCAAGGCCAAGTACGCCAAAAAGCGACTCGTCCATGTCGACCACCTAATGCTGTACCGTCCGCTCTTTGCAGCCGGCGCCACCGTCACGCTGCGCACCGACAGTAAGCCATTGCGCGACTACGCCTTGGGGCAGTTTGCTGCGGCCGGCTATGACACGCTTTGGGTAAGCGACGACGTCCGCCGCGACCATCCCGAGCACCCCGAGACCGAATACGAGCGCCGCACGCGCGAGATGGGTGCCGTCGTCTATGGCATTTGCGCCACACCCGGCGCACATCCCAGTGACGATGCGCTCACGGCGGGTCACATGCAGGAGCAAAGTCTTGCCTGCTACCTGCCCGATAACCTCGATGAGCTCACCTATGTGCCTCTGGGCATGGAAGAAGCCGTCGAGAACTTTAAAAACCGCGCCCGTAAAGGCAAAAAGCGCCTGCCGCAGGAGTCCTAGGGCTTTTGATGGCCGCGGCGTTGACAACCAAGCGCAAATAGGCGCCGACGAACGGCCCTCAAACCTAAGTGAGTAGACTTTTTGACAACAGCCGAGCACAACCCGTATGGCAAAAACTAAAACCGCAGGTAGAGACCTTGCGTAAAAACCATGTGCTCGCGATATCGCAAAAAGTCTACTCACTTAGCTGGCGACTGCACCAAACGGCTGGGCAGAACGCCCATTTCCTGCATTTTCCCGCGCGCTAGCACTCCGCGCCGCCGCTACGCCATAATGGATGGCGGACAAACGCGAGAGAAAGCAACCACATGGCACAGACCACGACAGATACCGCCGCCAGCACCGTCTCGGGCGCCGGCGCCGCCAGCTCATTCTCGGGCGGCACGGGAACCGAGGCCGAGTTCGGCTCGCTCGGCGCGCTCTCCCCCACCTGGTGGGAGCCCGAAGACGGCAGTGAGCCCGAACCGTGGCTCACGCCCGATCAGGCCTTCGAACGCTTCTTTGAATGGACGAGCAATCGCGGCATTGAGCTGTGGGATCACCAAGAAGAGGCCCTCATGGATCTAGCCGCCGGTGACCATGTCATTTTGGGAACACCGACCGGATCGGGCAAGTCGCTTGTCGCGCTGGGCATGCTCTTTATGGGCATGGCGCAGGGCAAACGTTGCTATTACACGGCCCCTATCAAGGCCCTGGTCAGCGAAAAGTTCTTCGATCTGGTACAGGTGCTCGGCCGCGATAACGTCGGTATGATCACCGGCGACACGCATATCAACACCAAGGCGCCCGTCATCTGCTGCACGGCAGAGATCCTTGCCAACGACGCACTGCGCGAGGGCGAAGATGCCGATGTTGGCTGCGTCGCCATGGACGAGTTCCACTACTTTGCCGACCCTGATCGCGGTTGGGCCTGGCAGGTGCCGCTGCTCACCCTGCCTCACACGCAATTCATGCTCATGAGCGCCACACTCGGCGATGTCACTGCCATCGCCGCCTCACTTGAGGAGCACACCGGCGCAACCTGCGACTTGGTTGTCGACGCCCCGCGTCCGGTTCCGCTGAGTTATGACTATGTGACGACCTCCCTCGAGGGCACGGTCGAGCTCGCAATGCGCCGCGGCGAGGCCCCGCTCTACATCGTGCACTTTAGCCAGGACGCCGCACTTGCGACGGCGCAATCCCTCGCCAACTTTGGTATTGCCAGCAAGGAGCAGCGCGAGGCCATCAAGGAGGCGGCCAAGGACACGAGCTTCTCGACGGCCTTTGGCAAGATTCTTAAGCGCTTGCTCGGATGCGGCGTCGGCGTGCACCATGCTGGCATGTTGCCGCGCTATCGTCTGCTGGTCGAGCGCTTGGCACAACAGGGCCTGTTGCCCGTCATCTGCGGCACCGATACGCTCGGCGTCGGCATCAACGTGCCCATCCATACCGTGGTGCTCACCGCGCTCACCAAGTTCGACGGCTACAAGATGCGTCGTCTGCGCGCCCGCGAGTTTCATCAGATTGCCGGTCGCGCCGGCCGCTCGGGCTTCGATACCGAGGGCATGGTGATTGCCGAGGCACCCGAGCACGAGATCGAGAATGCCAAGCTCATGGCCAAGGCGGGCGACGACCCCAAGAAGCTCCGCAAGATTAAAAAGAAGAAGGCCCCCGAGGGCTTTGTCACCTGGAACAAGCAGACCTTTGAGCGCCTGATCGAGACGCAGCCCGAAACGCTCAAGCCGCGCCTTCGCATCACACACTCCATGGTGATTAGCGTGGTCGAACAGGGCGGCGATGCCCGCGCCCGCGTGCACGACCTCATCGAGACAAGCCTGCAGACCCCCGAGGAAAAGTCCAAGCTCGAGGTTCGCGCCGATGAGATTTTCGCCACGCTCATCGATTCCGGCGTCGTCGTGCGCACCGAGGTGCCGCCCGCGCCCGACGCCCCGACCGACGCCGCATCAGACATCGACTATGCGCTGACGGTCGATCTGCCCGAGGACTTCGCGCTCGATCAGCCGCTCTCGCCGTTCTTGCTCGCCGCGTTGGAGCTGCTCGATCCCGAGAGCGAGACCTATACCATGGATTTAATCTCAATGGTCGAGGCGACGCTCGAAGATCCCAAGCAAGTGCTGCGTGCGCAGGAGCGTGCCGCACGCGATCGAGCTATGGCCGAGATGAAGGCCGACGGCATCGAGTATGAGGAGCGTCTGGAGCGCATTCAAGACGTCACGTACGAAAAGCCGCTCGAGGATTTACTCGACGCCGCTTTTGACAAGTACTGCCAGGAAGTACCCTGGGCAAACGACTACCAGCTCTCTCCCAAGAGCGTCCTGCGCGATATGCTGGAAAGCGCGAGCGATTTTAAGGGCTACATTCAAAAGCTCGGCATCGCCCGCTCCGAGGGCATTTTGCTGCGCTACCTGGCAGAGGCTTACCGTTCGCTCGACCGCACCGTACCCATCGAGAAGCGCGACGAGCGCCTGCGCGACATTATCTCGTGGCTGGGCTTTGTGGTGCGCTCGGTCGACTCGAGCCTGGTGGACGAGTGGGAGAACGCCGGCAACCCGGCAGCCCTCGACGCCGCGCCGCCGCAGGGCATCGACGAGGTCGTGGCGGATCGTCGCGGCTGCACGCTGTTGGTGCGCAACGCGCTCTTCCGCCGCGTGACTCTTGCCGCCCGCGAGCATGTGCGCGACCTGGGCGAACTCGACGACGACTGGGGCATGAGCGAGATCCGCTGGCAAAAAGCACTCGACGCTTACCACGAGCAGCACGAGGAGATTCTCACCGACGGCGACGCGCGCTCCTCTGCTATGTTCTCGATCGACGAGTCCGACGAGAAGGCGCTCCACGTGTGGCACGTGCACCAGATTTTTGCCGACGAGGACGGCGACCACGACTTTGGCATCATGGGCGATGTCGATCTGGACGCCACGCAAGACGGTGGCGAGGTCATCTTCAAGAACTACCGCGTCGGTTTTATCGAGGATTTGCTCGAGGATTAGCCAAGCATATTGGGACGAAACGAAGCGGGGCTGTTGGCAACATCGCCAGCAGCCCCGCTTTTTCACTATCCGCTATGCCTTACTCGGCATCCTCGACCTCATACGAATCCGCCTCGGCTGGCTCCTCGTTTGTCTCTGGCGCAGCCTCGCGTGCCTCGTCAAACGCTGCCTTCATGGTCTTGTTGCCCCATGTGAGCTTGCGAATGGTAAGCTCATCGGCCTTGTTGTGGGCCAAGCGTAGGTTCTCGGTGCTGCGGCGCAAGTCGTCCTTGGTCTTCTCGAGCTGCTTAATGGCGGCATCGATCTCCTTGATTGCCGACTCGAATTGCTTGCTCGCCAGGTTGTAGTTGCGCGAGAAGCCATCCTTGAACTTCTCCATCTTGGCTTCGAAGTTCGTGACATCGATATTCTGCTGTTTGTACTCCGCCAGTTCCTGCTTATAGCGAAGCGAACCCATAGCGGCGTTGCGAAGGAGCGTAATCATGGGGATGAAGAACTGCGGGCGGATCACGTACATCTTCTCATAGCGGTAACTCACGTCGACGATACCCGCGTTATAGAGGTCACTCTCGGGCTCCAGCAGGGTGCAGAGCACCGCATACTCGCAGCCTTTCTGGCGGCGATCGTGATCGAGTTTCTTAAAGAAATCCTCGTTCTTGTGTTTGGTCGCGGTCTCGTCGTTCTCGTTTTTCATCTCGAACATGATCGAAATGATCTCGTTGCCGCTCTCGTCACACTCGCGGAAGATAAAGTCGCCCTTGGTACCCTCGGACGCATCATTATCTTTCTCGAAGTACGCGTTGGGAAACGCCGTCATGCGCAGACGGTTGAACTCAGTCTCGCAGTGCTGCTCGAGCGACTCGCCCACCATCTTGGTGGACAGGCGGACCTTCATGTCCTTAAGGCGCTCAATCTCTTCATCCTTGTAGCGAATCAGGTCATCGCTCGCGCGCTTGGCCTGCGCAAGCTCGAGCTCGTGTGCCGCCTTGGCTTGCTCCTCACGAGAATCGCGCACCGCCAGCTCGCTCGTCAGTTTGGCACGCGCCTCATCGCGCTCTCGCTCCGCCGCGGCGACCGCCTCTGACAGGTTCATTTTTGCCATCAGTTCCTGCTCGCGCAGCTGGGCACGCAGGCCCTCGGCCTCCTGCTCAGACCGAGCCTTTGCGGCGGAAAGCTTCTCCTGCACCTTCGCGCGGTAGTCTGTGAGTGTGCGTTCGGCCTCGCTGCGAGCGGCATCGAGCTCACGCTGAGACTCGGCCGCGGCAGCGGCAAGCGCCATCTCCTGGGCCTTGTCCGCCGCGGCAAGCTTGGCCTGCAACTCGGCAATCTGGGCATCTCGTGCAGCTACATCGTTTTGAGCAGCATTGCGCGCCGCCGACTCGGCAAGCTTGGCTTCGTCATCCTTGCGCCCCAGCTGCGCACGCAAGTTGTCGATTTCGCGCTGGAGCTCGGCGTTCTCCTTTTGAGCGTCGGCACGGGCCTCAACCGCCGCGCGCTGGCTTGCGCTCTCGCGCTCCGCGGCAGCGCCCTCGAGTTTGGCGTGCAGCTCGGCAAGCTCCGCATCGCGCTTGGCGAGTTCTTGCGCCAGCTGCTGGGCTGCAGCGTTCTTCTGCTCGACAAGCTGAGCGTCGCGCTGAGACTCCGCCTTTTGCAAAGCAGCCGTCGAGCGCGAGCGCTCAAGCTCCAGCGCCTGCTCGCCCTCGCGCTGAACAGCCTTCACGTGCTCGTCCAGGTCGCGCGAGAACTCGGCGTCGCGCACCTGCTTGACGATATCCGCATAACCGGACGCATCGACCTTAAAAACTTCACCGCAATGCGGGCACTTGATCTCGTTCATGGCAGCTCCTCGATGGACGCAAATTTCAACCGCCTACACTCTACCGCGCCGCACGGACAAAAAAGGCGCCGCTGCCATAATGGCAGCGGCGCCAGAACCACCATAAAGGTGCCTGTGAACTGCGCCCCGAAACTTGGACTGAATAAATAGCGACTACGCCGCAAGGGCCC